>NZ_JBEYZH010000020.1:0-105946 GCF_040645975.1 Streptomyces sp. NPDC046557 | reverse complement strand
GAACAGCTCGCCGCGATCTGGCAGAACGTCCTCGGCCTCGACGAACTCAGCGTCGAGGACAGCTTCTTCGACCTCGGCGGCGACTCCATCCGCGCCGTCCAGGTTCTGGCCGCCGGACGGGAGGCCGGGCTGCCGCTGGCGGTGTGGATGATCTACCAGGCGAACAGCCTGGCCGAACTGGCCGAACTGATCGCGGAAGCGGGCGGCGATGAAGAGACCGGCACGTCCGTGGAGCTGATGCCGCGCCAGCTTCGACTGCTGGAACAGGGTGGGGCAGGAGCCCAAAGGGTGCGCCTGGCGCTCGCACTGCAGCCCCAGGCCGAGACGCTGGAGCAGGCACTGCAGGCCTTGGTCTCGCACCACGACGCCCTCCGGCTGCGTGTCTCCGATGACGGCAGCGGTCACGCGTGGATCGCCCCCGCGGAGTCCGCACGACTGCTGAATGTCATCGACCTGAGCACTGTTCCCGTGGCGGAGCGCTCCGCTGTGATGGCCGGTGCGGCGGAGGCCCGGTATCGCGACCTCGACCTGGAGAAGGGGCCGGTTCTCGGTGCCACGCTGTTCCGCTTCGGCAACGGGCAGCCGGACGAGCTCTGGCTGGCGATCAGTGCGGTGGCCGTCGACCACGCATCCTGGCGCATGCTGCTCGATGACCTGAACGCCGCTTACGAGCAGCGGGCGAACCATCTGCCGGTGGTCCTGCCCCAGGGGGCGGTGGCCATGCCGAGCTGGGCCGGGCAGCTGGTGCAGCAGGCGTCCTCCGACGAAGTGATCGATCAGGCCGGTTACTGGCTCAACCTGATGCCCGGTGCCGAACTGCCGCTGGACCATGTCGACGATGAGATCGCGCTCACCCATGCCACGGACAACACCGTCACGGTGGCACTGTCCACCGCGCTGACCGCCGAGCTGCTGGACGGTGGACGCGCGGAGGAGGCACTGCTCGCCACACTCGGACGCACCCTCACCGAGTGGTCGGGCGGCGACAGGGTCCAGATCGACCTCGTCGCCGATCCTCGGACGGATCCGCGGTACGGGGCCGGCATCGGCCGGCTGGCGGGTCCGCTCACGGAGAGCTTCCCGCTGGCCCTCCGGATTCCGAAGGGCAGGAAGCTTTCGTCCCTGGTGCGGGGCGTCGGGCAGCAGCTCCGCGCAATACCTGATCTGGGGGCGGGATACGGACTGCTCCGTTACCTCACCTCGGACGCTCAGCTGGCCACCGAGATGACCGAACTCGCCCCTTCGCCGGTCGCTTTCGCCTTCAGCATGGATGAGCAGCGACCCGCGCAGCAGGAGTGGGCACCCCTGGCCTTCGTCCCCGACCACGTTGCTGTGACGGAGGACCCGACCGCTCCCCGATCGCACCTGCTGGACATCCGCGCGCACGTCTCCGGCGCACAGCTCTACCTGCGCTGGACCCACAGCACGGCGCTGCATGACCCGGCGACCGTCGAACGGCTGGCCCACGACCACCTGAACCTGCTCGCGAATCTGCTCGACGGGGACGACGAGGGGCCCAGCGGGCCGGAGGAACCTGACGGACCGCGCGGCCCGGAGGGTCCTCTGGGCCCGGAGGCTTCCCGTCGGCCGGTGCGGCGGAGCCGCCGGTCCGAGTCGGGACCGTCACGCTCTTCGCTGCTGGAGGTGATGGCGACACACGGCATCCCGGGGGCGCAGCTCGCGGTGATACGTGACGGCGTAGTGACGACGGTCGAGGGATACGGTCACACCGGCTCGCAGCAGCGCGATCCGGTAAACCCGGACACCCTGTTCGCGGCCGGATCGCTGAGCAAGCACGTCACCACCTTCGGAGTCTTGCGCCTCGTCGGCGACGGGCGGCTCGACCTCGACGAGGACATCAACCGCTACCTGACCTCGTGGCGTGTCCCCGGCGACCCGGACGTACCGGTCACGCCCCGGCTGCTGCTGTCGAACCTGGCAGGCCTGGCGCCCTACATGCCGCCCCGTGACTTCCACAGGGGGGAGGCGGTACCGACCGTCCTGGATCTGCTCGACGGTCGCCCGCCGGCCCGCACCCCTGCGGTACGGCGCGAACACCTGCCCGGCGAGGTCTTCCGGCAGAACCCGTACAACTACTGCATCCTGCAACAGGCTCTGGTTGACATGTTCGAACGGCCGTTTTCCGCCGTGATGCAGGATCTGGTGTTCGATCCGCTGGGCATGACGGACAGCAGTTTCGACCCGGTCTTCCCCGCGAGTTCGGGGCGGCCCTTCGCCCATGCTCATGACGCCTCCGGCGAACCGGTCGAGGGGGGTTACCACGTCTATCCGGAGGCAGCAGCCGGCGGCCTGTGGAGCACAGCCGGTGACCTGGGCAAACTCGCCGTTCAACTGAGGCACTGCTACCTCGGCCATTCAGACGCACTCGTGTCCGAACCGCTCGCCCGTCAGATGCTTACTCCCCAGTCAGGTCGTCCCTACGGATGGAGCACGGTCATCGACAACACCGGCGCGGACCTTGAGTTCGGCCACGGCGGACAGGCGTTCGGGTACCAGGCGATGTCCGGACTGCGCATTCACTCGGGTGATGGCGCGGTGGTCCTCACCAACGCCACCACCGGCCGGGAACTGGTTAAGCACCTGATCGCCACGGTGTGGTCCAACCAGGCGAGGCTCGCCACGCTCTGGCAGCGCGCGATCGATGAAGCCGTCGCACGTGAACAACAGGTCAACGGTGCGTCGACGAAGGCGAGTTACGAGTCGTGAGCAAGAATCAGACTCAGGGCCCGGACGTGGTGACGGAAGAGCGCTTCGACTCGCCGGAGGTGGTCGAGGCCGCCGGCGCTCCTTCCGTGCCACTGCGCAAGAACCGAGACTTTACCAAGTTGTGGATTGGCGCAGGCCTCTCCCGCTACGGCGCAACGGTCAGCATGGTGGCCAACCCCATGCTCGTGCTCTGGGATTCGGGCTCGGCCGCCTCGACCGGGATGGTGACCTTCGCGGCCACCCTGCCCAGTCTGCTGGTGCAACTCCCCGCGGGTGCGTTGATCGACCGCTGGGACCGCAAGCGGGCGATGGTGTACTGCGATGTGATCGGCATCCTGGCCGTCCTCGGGGTGGCCTTGGCCGCCTTCCAGGGGTGGATCCTGCTCCCTGTGATCATGGCGTCCGCATTCCTGCAGTCGGCGCTGGGGATCTTCTACCAACTGGCCGAACAAGCGACTGTCCGTAAGGTGGTCACGGCGGAACAACTACCGGCAGCGCTGTCCCAGAACGAGGCACGCGGAGCGGCGATCGGGCTGCTCGCCCAGCCGATGAGTGGACTGCTGTTCGGTCTGGCCCGCTGGCTGCCCTTCGTCTTCACCGCGTTCGCCAACGGGGTCGCACTGGTCTGCCTGCTGCTGATCCGGAAGGATCTCCGGCTGGCGAAACCTCAGGAGAAGAAGTCCCTGCTCCTGGAGATCAAGGAAGGCGCAGTCTGGCTGTGGCGGCGCCGGTTCCTGCGGATCATGGTCGCGCTCTTCGCGAGCACCAACATCGTCTTTCAGGTACTCGGCGTCACCATCATGGTGGTGGTCTACCGTGAGGGTGGCTCTGCCGCGACGCTCGGTACGATCCTCGCCGTTGGAGGCATCGGCGGGGTGGCCGGGGCGCTCGCCGCGAGGCCGTGGCAGCGGCGCTTCGGCCTCTACCCGACGGCGATTATGGGCCTGGCGGCCTGGACGGTCCTGATGCCCGCTGCCGTGATGCTGCGCCACCCGGCGGCCATCGCGGCCACCCTGGCCGGCATCTGGTTCGTCGGGGCGCTGTTCAATGTCGTCGCGTCGGTGTACCAGATGCGCACCACCCCGGACGAGTTGCAGGGCCGGGTGTCGTCCGTCTCGCGCTTCCTCTCCTCCGGCGCCAACGCCGTTGGGGCCCTGCTCGGTGGCTTCCTGCTGGAGGCCGTGGGTACATCCTGGATCGGCCTCGGCATGTCGGTCGGCCTGATCCTGCTCACGGTCTCCGTGGCGAGCAGCCGCGTCGTACGCGCCGAATCCCGTGCGGCGGGCGAAGCGCACTCCTGACGACTCGCTGATCCTGCTCACACCGACGCACCGACACACCACTGAGCGCTGCGTGCCGCGCCATCTCGGCGCGGGCTGCGCCGGCGCGCGTCGGTCTGAGGACCTCAACCTCTTATAGAAGGGAACCGTGATGACGCACGCCGGAGCGGCATGGAAGCCGCTGGAGATAGATCCGGAGAGCACCGGCGCCGACCCCAGCCCGGAGGGGCTCGCGGAGTACCTCTCGTCGGCCAATGGCATGGACGAGGTGCTCGTGCGCGCGAAGGCCGTGGTGTTCCGGGGCTTCGATGTCCCGGAGGACGGCCTCGACTCCGTAATGGACGCCCTGCTCCCAGACCGGCTCGCCTATGTACACGGGAATTCACCGCGCACCAAGGTCGGCAGGAACGTGTACACCTCCACGGAGTACCCGCCCGAGTATGCGATTTCCATGCACAACGAACTCTCCTACGCGCACCGTTGGCCATCACGGCTGCTGTTCTTCTGCGCCCAGGCCGCCGAGACGGGCGGCGCTACGCCGGTGGTGGACGGCGGGCTGTGGCTGAGTTCCCTGAAGGACGAGGTGCGGGAGGCTTTCGCCGGCGGAGTCCGGTACTGCCAGAACCTGCACGGCGGGCGGGGCCTGGGGAAGAGCTGGCAGGCCACTTTCGAGGCCGAGAGCCGGGAAGAGGTTGAGGCCTTCCTCTCGGCGGCCGAGGCGGAATGCGAGTGGCAGCGCGACGGTGGCCTCCGGATAACCCAGATACGGCCGGCCACCACCCGCCATCCGGTCACGGGGCAGGAGGTCTGGTTCAACCAGGCCGACCAGTGGCACCCGGCAGGGCTCGGGGACGAAACCGCCGCCGAACTGGCGAAGGTCCTGCCTGCCGCCGAGCTGCCCCAGTCCGTGACGTTCGCGGACGGAAGCCCCATCCCCGCCGAGTACGTCCATCACATCCGGGACTGCGGGCTGGACACCGCAGTCGACGTGGACTGGCGTCGAGGAGATCTGCTGCTGATCGACAACGTGCTCGTCGGCCACGGGCGGCGACCGTTCACGGGCAGTCGCCGCGTACTCGTGGCGATGTCCAGCTAGTAACGCTGAGAGGAAAGTACGCATGACACCGATGACCCACTTGCCGCAGGCACTGCCGATTGCTGCCGGCCCGCTGCGGCTCAACCTCGACGAAACCGAGCGTTCCGAACTCGGGCTGCTGGCCGATTCCCTGGCCATGGTCGAGCCGAGACTCATAGACGATCTGAAGTGGCTTGAGGAGGCGCGCTCTCTCTCCTGCCGTCTGCCGGTCCGGCTGCGGGAGGTGATACGGCGCTACCGGCACGACCCCGCCGAGGACGGGATTCTCATCCTGGGAAACCTGCCGGTGGACGAGCATCGACTGCCCGACACCCCGACCGTGCCTGAATCCGTGGAGCGGATCGCCGCCGCCCCGTCCTCATTGGCCACTCTGATCGGACTGCAGCTGGGCGAGATCATCGCCTATCGGCAGGAGAAGTCCGGCGCCCTGGTGCAGAACGTGGTTCCGGTGCCCGGGCGGGAGTTCTCGCAGAGCAACGCCGGTTCCGTTCCGCTTGAACTGCATGTGGAGAACGCGTTTCACCCCTACAGGCCCGACTACGTGGGACTGCTGTGCCTCCGCAACGACCACACGAAGACCGCCGGCACGCTGGTTTCCTCGATTCGCAGGGCTCTGCAGCTGCTGTCGGAAGACGACAAGGCGGTGTTGAACCAACCGCGGTTCGTGACCGCGCCGCCACCCTCGTTCCACGCAGGCGACGCGACTCCGGTGCACGCCGTACTCGAGGGCGACCTGGCGGATCCCAACGTGCAGGTGGACTTCAGCGCCACTTCCGCCCTTGACGACGTGGCCAAGCTGGCCATGGAGCGGCTCCGGGACGCCTTCCTGGAGGTCTCTACCTCGCTGGTACTGCAGTCGGGAGAGATGGCGTTCGTCGACAACCGGGTCGCCATCCACGGGCGTACGGCGTTCACTCCCCGCTATGACGGCCGCGACCGCTGGCTGCACCGTACCTTCGTGCACCTGGACAACCGGCGGAGCAGGTCCCACCGGGTGGGCAACGGGGCCGTCCTGGTATGAAGCCGACGAGGGGGCCGGCCGGTGCGGCCCGACCCGTCGCCCTGCAGGGCCGCGTCCGTCCGACTCGGTACCGGTGGCTCGAAGTTGTCATATAGATGCCTTATAGGCAGCGCTTTTAGTTTTTTTGTGGGCTGGCTGGGAGCGTCTGCAGACGAAGACGTGCCCACATCGACCTCTCCCAGCTGTGCCACATTCGGTTGCTTCGACCCCAGAGGGAATGGTTATGGGTGACAACGCGCAGTACACGGTTGTTGTGAACCACGAGGAACAGTATTCGATCTGGTGGGAGGGCCGCGAGATTCCGGCCGGGTGGCGGGCCGTCGGTAAGCAGGGCGCGCGCGAGGAGTGCCTCGAGTACATCGCGGAAATCTGGACCGACATGCGGCCCCTGAGCCTGCGCCAGCGCATGGAGAAGGCCATCGCGAGTTGATTCACCAGCGCCTCGTGCTCGACGGCCCGGCTGCTCCGGAAGCCTGCCGGGGTGCTCGGCCGGGGTCTGATGTGACCGGCTCGCATCGGCGAGACGGGCGCGGCTGCCGGCAGGCAGCGCCTGGAGCCATCGGCTCGAACGTGTCGGGCCTTCGTCGCTCCTTCCTGGCCCTGTCGTTCCACGGCGAGCGCGACAGCCCTTCGTGCCTTGCAGGCATCGATGCCACCTTGCGCGGCCGGCCTTCCCCGGCGGAGGAGATCCTGCGCACGACCTCGCGCTGACCAGTCAGGATGCGCCGCTCCGTGCTGCCGGAGCATCTCGCGCGTGATCGCGTGGTCCGCCCGGCCCGCCAGGGCGGACGATCTTCTTGCCTTTGCCCGTACGACATGGGTGAACATGCACCCCGTAGGGACCTTCATGATGACGCGCAGACGGATTGGGCGGCACGCGGGGGCTCGGCCGCACCCTCCTGACCTGGGGAAACAGGATTCGGTGGTACGGCCCGGCGTGTTCTGGGATGATCTTGTGGGGCCTCGTAATGCGTAGGTCTCGGGCTCGAATCCCGAAGGCGGCTCTGTAGAACCCCCAGGACTCACTCGCCGTGACCTGGGGGTTTTGCTATTTAGCGGATCTTGCGACGGCGACGCGCGCGGGCTACTCGTGTGCTCTCGGTCTCAGTTCTGGTCTCAGACGGCGGATTGGGGCCCGGCATGAACGCCTCGCCCATGCGGCGCATTGCCTCCCGCGAGAGTTCCGATCGGCCTTTGACGTAGCGCCGGGTCTGGCTGATCTGGGTGTGCCGGAGGATCTCCGTGATCGTGGGCATGTCCACGCCCAACTCGTTCAGGAGGGTGCCGGCTGTGTGGCGACTCCCGTCGTGCCGGCGGCGGTCGCTGATCCCGGCTTCTTCAAGCAGTTCCTTGAACTCCTCCCAGTCGGCCCGCGGGTCGAGCGGTCGGCCGTCAGGCCGGGTGAAGGCGGCGCCGCACCCCTCCCACAGTTCTCCGGCCGCCTGCCGCTGCTCGTCCTGCTTCGCCTTGTGCTCCAGCCGGTAGGGCAGGAAGGGCGGCGGGATCGGGACGGGGTTCTGGCTCTTCTTCAGTCTTGGGCCGGGTGAAGGCGAGTCCCCCGCCCTTCCGCTCCGGGCAGGTGCTGACGTGCCGGCGGCAGGTCTTGGGCAGGGCTGCGGGCAGCCGCGCTTGTAGCCCTTGTGGGCCCCGCAGTCGGGCGGCCACGGCTCGAACCGGTGCAGTCGGCCCCCACAGGCGTGTGCGTCCCTGCAACCGTGCTTCCACGTGAGGCGCTTGAGCTGCCAGGCCGGGTGGAACAACCCTTGCTCCAAGCCGACGTAGGGCCAGCGGAGTCCGAGGGCCTCGCCCTGCCGGAAGCCCATACCGACCCCGATGGCCCACCGCATGAACGTCGGGCGCTTGGCAGCAGCCGCCAGGGCCCTCACCATGGCCACGAGCGACCCGCCAAGCAGAAACGGGCCGCCGGATAACCGACGACCCGTCGGACGTGATCACAGGCGCGATCCGCCGGCTCGACATCCTGCCAAACCCCGGCTGACCCGCCGACTCGCCCGTCCCGGGCCGAGCCGGACGTGTTCGGGCCGGCGGCCTCCGACCCGACGGGTCTCACTGTCGTCCGCCGGCTCCGTGACCGGTCCGTCGTCGTCGATCAGGATCTCCGTCATCGTCATCCCGCGTGATCTCCAGCCGCGACAACACTGTCTCCTGCCCGGCAAGCCGCCCGGTCGACTCCTCGATCCGGGAGCGCAGTTCATCGATCTGTTCCCGCGCGGCAGCCTCCCGCCGCTCGATCTCCTCCAGCCACCACGCAGGTCAAAGCTCCCCGGGGAAGAGCCGCACCCGTCTGTGAGTGCTGTGCGCCCTGGTCGCCGAGGGGTTCTCACAGCCCCGGCGAGCCGCACCGCCGGGCGGCTATCCGGGCCACCCTCAGCAAGGGTGGCCCGGCGGCCAGGCCGGTCCGTACCCTGTGCAGCCCGGCTTTCCCGGGCAGCCCCGATAGCCGGGTGTCCGGGCGGCTGGGAGAGCCCGGCCTACGCGGGGCGCGCAGACGCGCATCTTTGGGCCGGGGCCTTGGCCCGGGCACTAGGTGGCGTCGTCTGGGCGGTTCTCCTGCTGCCATCCCGGAGGGGTGGTGCTGTGCTGGGCGCCAGGCATGGGGGGTCGGTCTGAGGGGTGCGCGAAGGCAGCATGCCCTGAGGCACGTGCATGGGCCAGGGATACTGGGCGAA
This sequence comes from Streptomyces sp. NPDC046557, assembly GCF_040645975.1. Lineage (NCBI taxonomy): Bacteria > Bacillati > Actinomycetota > Actinomycetes > Kitasatosporales > Streptomycetaceae > Streptomyces > Streptomyces sp. NPDC046557. The sequence goes on along the minus strand of NZ_JBEYZH010000020.1, from coordinate 97,132 downwards.
CAGCTCGGGAACTCCGTGGGCCCACCAGACGATGGGCAATATCCTTCTCCGGGAGATCTCAAGAGAAGGGAAAATGCGGAACCCCGAAGCGCTTTCGTTCATCATTCGAACGGAAGCAGTCTATCCCCCGACGGGGCAGTCCACCCCCCATGGGGCAGCAACCAGCCGGAGAGCAACCGCACATGTCGTACTCACCCGACGGGCAGTATCAGCCGCCGTACCGGCCGGAAGGACAGTATCCGCAGCAGCCGCAGCCGCCCTACGGTGGACAGCAGCAGGGCCAGCCCCAGCAGGGCCGGCAGCAGTACGGACAGCAGCCCCAGGGCCAGCAGCAGGTCCGCCCGCAGGACCAGACGCAGCCGTACGGCCAGCCGGCCTACGGCCAGCAGCAGGCCCCTCAGCAGTCCTACGGCCAGCAGCAGGCCGGCCGCCCGCCGTACGGGCAGCAGGCCCAGCAGGCCCGCCCGCAGTACGACCAGCCGCGCTACGACCAGCAGGCGTACGACGACCAGGCCACCCTGCACCACCAGCCCGTGTACCAGCGGCGCTCCCACGAGCAGCCCGCTCAGGGGCAGCCCGCGTACGACCGGGCCGAGCCGCAGTACGAGCCTCCGTACGAGCACGAGTACGACCAGGAGCCTCCGCGGCGGAAGTCCAAGACCAAGCGCTGGGTGATCGTGGGTGCCACCGTGGCGGCACTCCTGGGCATCACTTCGCTCGTGATGTACCACTTCGAAATACCGCCTTTCACCGACAAGGGCTCGTCGGTGACCTTCGGCGCGCCTCAGGCCGGCGGGGACGGTGCCAAGCAGGCGGCGACCTCGAAGATGCTGATGCCCACGGGCCCGGCAGCCGAATTCAAGAACGCGAAGACCCTGGACGACGGCACTCATGTCGCCGTCACCACCGTGACCGGCAAGAAGTCCGGCTTCACCGGCAAGGTCTGGGTCTGGGCGCCCAAGGAGTACAGCGACCCGAAGTTCGCCAAGAGCGGCTTCCCCGTCATGATCGCCCTGCCCGGCGGCCCTGGCTATCCCTCCAACTACTGGATGGACCCCGGAATGGGCCTCCAGCCGAGCATCAGCAAGTGGTACAGCGAGGGCAAGAGCAAGCCCTTCATCCTGGCCATGCCCGTGTTGAACCCGGGGCCGGACGACAAGGGCATCTACTGGGACGCGTCCGACATCCCGGGCCAGCCCAAGATGGACACCTGGCTGACCGAGGACGTCCCGGACCTGATGAAGGAGAATTTTCGTACGATCAAATCGCGTGACGGCTGGGCCTTCATGGGCTCCTCCACCGGCGGCTTCGCCAGCCTGAAGGCCGTGCTGAAGTACCCGGACAAGTTCAAGGCCGCGATCGCCTCCGGCCCGGACATCGTCCCGGACTCCCCGCTGTGGAAGGGCCACGACAAGGAGAAGAACGAGAACAACCCCAACCTGCTTTCCAAGGCGCTCATCGACAAGAAGGGCGCGCTGGACGTCTACATCGCCTTCCAGGTCGGTGACAACGAGAGCAACAAGGACACCCTGCCGAACGTGCAGAAATACATCGCCACGTACGGCAACAAGGGGCCGATCCACACCACTCTGAGAATCATCCCGGGCGGCCAGCACAACGCCAAGACCTACGTGCCGAACATGGGCCTGGGCCCGATCGAGTTCATCAGCCAGGTCATGGAAGGCCCGGTCGAATAACCGGACATCCACCCTATCTTTAACCTCGCCGGTCACCCGGCTTGCTGATCCTGGTTTGTCGCTGAGACAGAAGGGCAGCCGTTTCTTCACTTCGAAGCATCGAGCAACGTCGCGTGAGGGACGGCCGCTGGCGGAGAGTCTTGCTCCTGAACAGTCCGCTGACACCGGGCTGCGCATCCTGTCCCGCGTTCGCTTCCAGTTCTACGGACCGCTGGTCGAGGCCGGGAGGTTCGTAGAGGCACACCGGGGGGCGTGACCACGTCGAGGCGCTCCAGGTGTACGGGCAGGAGATCAATCAGCGCACCTGGCAGCTGGCGAAGATGAATGTGGATCTCCATGGGATGGCTTCGAGCGGCATAGGCCATCGATGGGCCGACACCTTCGCGGAGGACCTGCTGCCGGGGCTCACAGCGGACTTCGTGCTGGCGGTCCCGCCCTTCAACATCAGTGATTGGGCGCCCGATGAGTTCGATCCGCGCTGGCGGTACGGGGTCCCACCGTCGGGGAATGCGAACTTTGCCCTGAATGATCGCTTTGCCCGCATGCCTTTTTCGGAGTACCTCGATTCCCGCATGTGTCTGGCTTCTGACGAAGGACAAGTCACCGCAAGGCGTACGGGGTCTGGTCGACCGTCGTGGTGAAGTGCTCTTCATGATGCCGGCGCGATGGGGGCGATGGTCGGCCGCGCAGAACGCGTGTTGACGGATGCGCTCGCCGTGACCTGGGGCTTTTGCTTGTCTTGGGGTGGGACGGTGAAGCCGGCGGGGGGCCGCCGGGGTTCACGGGTGGGTCAGGACGTGCGGGCGCGTTGGGTGACCACGATGCAGGTGAGGACGACGGCGGCCGTGAGGGGGACGGCGGGGGTGATGTGTTCACCGAGCAGGAGGACCGCCCAGACCAGGGTCAGCAGGGGCTGGGCCAGTTGGAGCTGGCTGGCCCGTGCCACGCCGATGAGGCCCATGCCCTTGTACCAGACGACGAAGCCGCCGAACTGTGAGATGGCCGCGATGTAGGCCATGCCGATCAGGGCCTTCGCGGTGAGGTGCACGGGTTCGTGCGGGAGCGCCCAGAGGGACACGGCGATGTTGACGGGGGCGGCGAGCACCACGCCCCAGGCGATGACGCGCCAGCCCGGCATGCCGGCCGCGGAGAGCCGGCCGCCGAAGGCGTAGCCGGCCGCGCAGACCAGCAGGGCGCCGAAGAGGTAGAGGTCCGCGACGGTCGGCCGGCCGTGGTTCTGCGACAGCGTGAAGACGATGACGGTCGCGGCTCCGACTCCGGCCGCGGCCCAGAAGACCTTCGAAGGGCTGCGCCGGGTGATGACGGCGGAGAACACCGCCGTGGCCATCGGCAGCGCACCGATCACGACCGCCGAGTTCGCGGTGGACGAGGTCTGCAGCGCGAGCGTCGTGAGCAGCGGGAAGCCGACCGCGCAGCCGCCCGCGACGACGGCGAGCGCGGGCCAGTCCCGGCGCGCCGGGAGGGGAGCCCGGGTGACGAGGAGTGCGGTGACCGCGATGACGGCGGCCAGGACGCCGCGTACGCCGATGGCGCTCCACGGTCCGAACCCGTCGAGGGCCCACACCGTGCCGGGGAAGCTGAAGGAGAAGCTGAGCACGCCGAGCGCGGCGAACACGGTGCCGCTGGAGACCGCCGGTGCGGTGACGGGGGTGAGGGAACCCTGTTGTGCGGTCATGACTGTCCGTTCTTGCGGTTGTGGGCGATTTCTTCGAGCCGGGCGGAGATGACCTGCGCGAACCGGGTGGCGGAGGGTTCCGAGAACGGCATGCTGAGCGAAGGTTCGCAGAGCTCCAGTTCGAGGACCAGGGGCTGTCCGTCGTCGTCGCGGATGAGGTCGACGCGGCTGTAGAGCAGCGGTTCCCGCAGCTCAAGGTGGGCGGCGGCGGCGTCCAGCGCGGCCGCGGCGACCGCGCGTTCGTCCTCGGCGGCGTCCTGCGCGGTCCGGGCGTCCTGCGTCGGCTCGTCGACCGTGCCGTCCGACCGGAGCAGCGCGCGCTTGCGGATGGCGTGGCTGTAGACGCCGCCGAAGTGGATGAGGTCGGTCTCGCCGTGCCGGTCGATCGAGTCCAGGTAGGGCTGCAGGATGACGTGGGAACCCTGGTCGAGCAGCTTGGCGACGTAGGAGGCGGCTTCGGCCTCCGACGACCGGGAGAAGCGCTGCACGTCGCGGGAGTAGGCGCCGACGGTGGGCTTCACCACGATCTCGCGGGCTTCCGTGTGCCGGTCGAGGAAGGAGCGCAGGGCGGCCTCCGGGTCGGAGCCGGGGGCCACGAAGCCGCTGGGGACGACGGGGACGCCCGCCTCGGCCAGATCGGCGAGGTAGTGCTTGTCGAGGTTCCACCGCACCACCGGGAGCGGGTTGAAGAGGTACGTCACGTCGGTGACGTACTCGCACCACTCCACGAACTCCTTGAGGCTCTCCACATAGCTCCACGGGGAGCGCAGCAGGACGGCGTCGAAGCGGTCCCAGGCGATGTCCGGGTCGCGCCAGGAACATATCTCGGCTCGGATGCCGGCGGCTTGGCAGGCGTCGAGCAGCAGTGGCATGTCGTAGTCGATGACGAGGCTGGTCTCGTCGGTGACCAGGGCCAGATGGTTGCCCATCGGGTGACTCCAATACGGGTGGGGGGAGGAGGGGAGCACGGGGGAAGGGGGGCGGCCGGGGCTACCAGGGGACGGTCCGTCCGCCGTGGGTGTAGGTGCCGCTCGGGCCGTCGGCGTCGAGCAGGGCCATGGCCACGCTGGTCCGGGCGCCGTCCGTGACGTCGAGGTCGCCCGCGCCGTCGTTCATCGCGGTCTTGGTGTAGCCCGGGTGCACGGCGTTCACCTTGACCGGAGTCCCGCGCAGTTCGTAGGCCAGATGCACGGTCCAGGAGTTGACCGCGCTCTTGGAGGCGCTGTAGGCCGGGAGGGACTTGAACATGGGGGTGTACGCGTACGAGTCCGGGTCGCTGTGGGTGGTCAGCGAGCCGAGCAGACTGGACACGTTGACGATGCGCCCGGCCGCGGACCTGCCGATGAGCGGGAGGAAGGCCGTGGTCACCTCGACCACGCCGAAGAGGTTCGTGTCGAAGGTCTCGCGCCACTGCCGCATGGGCTGCTCGGACGGCCGCTTCCCGTACTCCTCGATCCGGACGGCGGCGTTGTTGACGAGGATGTCGAGGCGACCGTGGCGGCGCTCGACCTCCGCGGCGGCGGCCCGGATGGTCGGTGGGTCCGTGACGTCGAGTACGAGGGGTTCGGCGGCGAGGCCATCGGCGCGCAGCTTCTCCGCGGCCTCGCCGATCGCCGCGCGGTCGCGGCCGGCGAGGAGGACGCGGACGCCGGCGGAGGCGAGTTGGCGTGCGGTCTCGAAGCCGATGCCCCGGTTGGCGCCGGTGACGAGGGCGATGCTGGAGGAGGGGTCGGACATGCGGTCTCCAAGGCACGAGAAGGGGAGGGAGGAGGGGCGAGGGAGGAGGGGAAAGGGGAAGGGAGGGGCGGACGGTTCGGCTAGAGCGTGGTCAGGAACTTCGCGACGGGCGCTCCGAAACGGGCGGTGTCGATCAGGAAGGCGTCGTGCCCTTCCGGCGAGTCCATGGCCAGGAACGTGACGTCGGTGCCGCCGGCGGCGAGGCCGTCGGCTATCTGCCGCTGTTGGCGTAGGGGGAAGAGGATGTCGGTCTCCACGCCGATGACCAGCGCCTTCTCCAGACGGATACGGGCCAGGGCCGCCTCGGTGCTGCCACCGCGGGACTCGCCGAGGTCGAACCGGTCCATGCAGCGGCTGAGGCAGAGGTAGCTGTTGGGGTCGAACCGGCGCGCGAAGCGGCGGGCGTGGCGCTCCAGGTAGTCCTCGACCTGGAATTCGTGGCCGAAGGGGTCACGGGGGAGAGGGGCATCTCCGTTCCCGTAGTCCCCGGCGTCCCGGTTGTCCCCGCCGTCCCCGTAGGCCCCGTTGTCCCCGCCGTCCTGCGGGGCGATGCGGGCCCGGCCGAACCGGCTGTCCCATTCGAGGGCGGACCGGTACGTCATCATGCCCAGCTTGCGCGCGGTGAACATGCCGCGCTGCGGGTAGTTCCCGTCGTCGTACCGGCCTTCGTTCCAGTGAGGGTCGCACCGGATGGCCTCGCGTTGCAGGGAACGGATCGCTATCGAGAACGGCAGCGCGCTCGCCGCGCCGCAGATGTTGATGTGACCGCGGGCCAGGCCGGGGTGGCGGTCCAGCAGGGACAGGGAACTCATGCCACCCATGGAGGTGCCGATCACGCAGGCCAACCGGTCGACGCCCAGGGCGCGGACCGCGTGGGCGGCGGCGTCGGCGATGTCCTCCATCGACAGCTCCGGGAAGCCGGGCCCGTACGGCTCACCGGTGGTGGGGTCGGGGGAGGCGGGGCCGGTGGAGCCCTTGCAACTGCCCAGCGAGTTCAGGCAGATCACGTACCAACGATCGGTGTCGACGGGCTTTCCGGGCCCCACCATCGCCTCCCACCAACCGGGGTCGGTGTCCGCCGGGTGGGAGGCCGCGTGGGCGTCGGGTGAGAGGCCGGTGAGGATCAGGACCGCGTTGTCGCGCTCCGGGGTGAGCCGTCCGACGGTCTCGTACGCGATGCGCGCGCCGGCCAGTTCTCCGCCGCGCCGCATGGCGAAGGGGCTGGGGAGGGCGATGAAACGGGCCGCGGGCGGGATGAATTCCCTCATGGATCTGGTTCCTGCCAGGTGATGGTGTGCCGCGTGGTGACGTGTTCCGCGTGGTGGCGGTGGGCCGCGTGGTGATGGATGCCGAGTCGTCCGCCGGGTCAGGCCACGCCGTCGTCGGCCGTCTCCGTTTCTGCCTCCGTGTCCGTCTCCAGGGAGGCGAGCCACTCGTCGTCCGAGCCCTCGACCATCCCCTCCATGAGGAACGTGGACAGGTAGCGCTCGCCGGTGTCCGGGAGCATGGCGAGGAGTACGGAACCGGCCGGCGCGGTCTCCGCGACGCGCAGCGCGGTCGCCAGGGTGGCGCCGGCCGAGATGCCGGTGAAGATGCCTTCCTCGGCGGCGAGCCGGCGCGCGGTGTCGCGCCCTTCCACCTCGTCGATGGTCACCAGGTCGTCGATGACGCTCGCGTCCATCACGCCCGGTACGAAGTTGGGGGCCCAGCCCTGGATCCGATGGACGTTCCACTCCTGTCCGGCGAGGACTGCGGCGTTGTCCGGCTCGGCGGCGACGATCCTGACCTCGGGGCGGGCCGTCTTCAGCATCTGACCGACACCGGTGAGGGTGCCGCTGGTGCCGAAGCCGGTGACGAAGTAGTCGAGCCGCTTGCCCGCGAAGTCGCCGAGGATTTCCGAGGCGGTGGTCTCGCGGTGGTACGCCGGGTTGGCCGGGTTGTCGAACTGGTTGGCCCTGAACCAGCCGTGCTTTTCCGCGAGTTCGTCCGCGATCCGGTTGCCGCCGCTGCTGCCGAGGTGGCCCGGGAAGAGGAGCACCTTGCCGCCGTAGGCGCGGATCAGCTTGCGCCGTTCCGCCGAGTACGTGTCGCCCATCACCGCCACGAACCGGTAGCCGCGGGCCGCGGCCACCATCGCCAGGGCGATCCCGACGTTCCCGGAGGTGCACTCGACGATGGTGTCGCGGGGCTTGAGGAGACCCTTCGCCTCGGCGTCGAGGACGACGGAGAGCGCGAGGCGGTCCTTCACCGATCCGCCGGGGTTGAACGACTCCACCTTCACGTAGACCGTGGTGTGCGCGGGAGCCATGCGGTTCAGTCTGACGATCGGGGTGCGGCCGATGGTGTCGAGGATGCTGTGGTGGAGGGGCATCGGAGAGTCTCCTTGGCAGGCGAGCCGCGGTGCTGTCCGCGGGGATCGGTGGAGTGGGGGTCCGGTGGGGCGGCGGCGGGTTCGACGGGGCGGGTTCGACGGGGCGGGCCGGCCGCAGGGGTCCGGCGACCGGCCGCGCCCGTCGTGCGCGTTCCGAAGGAGACGGCCTACGCGGCCGGGGTCTTCTCGAAGGCCGGGGCGACCATGTCGAGGATCGTTTCGACCGCCCGCGCGCTGAGTTCGTCGTCCAAGGGGGCGTTGAACTCTGCCAGTTCGACCCCGCGGAGCTGCTCGGTCGGAATCGCGTCGAAGATCGCCCGGATCTGCTCGGGGAGCAGGCCGTCCGGCACCGTGTAGTCGGCCGGCACGTGTCCCGGTTCGAGTACGTCCCAGTCGATGTGCACCCACACCGGGGAGTCGCCGATGGCGGCCAGGATGTTCTCCGCCGTGGTCTGCGCCGGGGGGATGAGCCGGACGCCGTGCTTCGCGATCAGCTCGGCCTCGGCCTCGTCGATGTCTCGGGAGCCGACCAGGACGGCCCGGTCGGGGCGCAGGCCGGAGCCGTGGCCGCTGTCCCAGAGTCCACACGCGCCGGCGAGGACCATGCCGCCCAGGTAGCCGGTGCCCGTCGTCTCGGGTGTGTTGAAGTCGCCGTGTCCGTCGATGTAGAGCACCACGGCGTCCGGGTGTTCCTCGGCCACCACCGGCAGGGTGCCGAGGCTCGCCGAGCAGGTGTTGGAGATCATGACCGTCCGGCTGCCGTTCGCGATGCTGTCGGTGACCGCTCGGCGCAGCCCCGTCAATGTCTCCCGGGCCTGCGGAAGGCTGACGCTCCAGTCGTCGTCGGCGGGGGGCGCGGGCTCGCCGATGAAGCGGGCGGTGAGTCCGTAGCGCTCCTCCAGGGCCCGCGCGATGCGGGCGGCGCCCTCGATCATCCGGGGCTCCCGGTCGGCCACCCGACCCTGGGACACGATGAGCTCGATCATTTGGTCAGAATCTCCTGTTCGTTTTCACAAGCCGGTTGGGGCAGGAAAGGGCAGATTCCCTTTCGCTCGGCGTTCTCCTCGATGAGTCCGTACTGGAGCCATTCGAGTGCTCCGACGCCGTAGGAACCCAATTGCGGCGAGTGCTTCATTCCGTCGTAGCGGTGTATTCGGTCGCGGATGTTCGCACGGACCTTCCGGCCGCTCGGCGTCTCGCCGGCGAACGCGTCGAACCGTTCCCGCGGATTGATGACGATGGCGAAATGCTCGCCGAGATTTCTGCTGCGTCGGTTCCGGTGTGCGGGATTGCTCATGTTGCAGAACAACGGCATTCCGTTGAAGCACATGGACCAGGATGCGGAATCCGGGTCCTGCCCTACGTCGGCCGGCCAGGGCGCGGGATCGAGGTGGTGCAGTTCCTGCAGCACCCGCCAGCCGAAGGCGTGGTACTCCTCGACGGTGCGCGCGGTGACGGCGTCCTTCGAGAACAGCACGAGCAGCGGATACGCGGTGTCGAGCTGTCCGTCCCAGTCGCGGGAGAGCTCGACGTACTCGGTGAGGGCGTCCGCCAGGTGCCGGAAGCCCTCACTGTCGGCGCTCTCCACGAAGGCGAACCTCAGGAGGTGCTTGCGGAACGCGTTCCGGGAGAAGACGCAGGGGAAGTCCGGACCGGCGAGCCGTGATGCGATCTCGTCGAAGGCGGCGCGGTGCCATCCTCCTCCGCCTTCGAGGACTTGCGTCTGGGAGATCAGCTTCGTGGTCTGCTGCAACCTTTCCACCTGAGCATCCATTTCTACGGGCCCTGCCGTTTCGAATGAGGGGGGGTGAGAGGGTCGGTGCCCATTTCCGGGGGCGTACCGCGCACGCCGGCACATTCGCGGAGGCAGAGATTCCGGTGCGGGTGTCGGTCATATCCCCACCGTGGCCTCCGGATTCGTGTCACCGGGCTCCGCGGCATCGCCATCGTGTCGCAGGAATTCTGGATTCCGCAACGCCTTGCCACCAAGGGCTCAGTGGGGGTGTACTCCGTGTACGCCGATGGTTGTATGGCGATGCGCCGGAGACCATTCCTAGGCTGCGGCCGTGATGAATTCTGCCGCTTACCTGAGCGTCCCCGTCTCGGCTCGTATGACAGGGCTCCGACGGCATACCGCGGCACAGACGGCGCGTCTGTGCTGGGCCGAGGCACGCCCGTCGGTACAGCTCGTCTTCCTGCTGCGGTTCGCGGTCGGGACGGTGTCCGCCCCGGGGCTGCCGCAGGCCGCGGGCCGGATCGTGCTCGGTATGGCGGCCTGGTGGTGCGCCGTGGCCTGCGCGTACCTGCTCAACGGGGTCACGGACGTCCGCGAGGACCGCGCGAACGGCTCCCGGCGGCCGATCGCCCGGGGCGACCTCCCGGTCCGGACCGCTGCGGTGGTCACGGCCCTGCTGGCCGTCGCCGCACTGGTCCTCGGGGGCCTCGCCGGGGCCGGGGTGCTCGGGTGGGTGGTGGGTTTCCTGCTGCTCGGCTGGGCGTACTCGGCCTCCCCGGTGCGGGCGAAGGAGTCGAGCGGGCTCTGCGCGGTGGTGGTGTTCGGCCTCGGCGCGACCTCGTACGCGGCCGGGGTCGCGGCGGCCGGCTCCGGGTGGACCGCGACCGGAGCGGTGTTCGGCTGCGTGATGGCGGCCTGGATGGCGCTGGTCGGCTCCGTGGTCAAGGACCTGGGCGATGTCGGCGGGGACGCGGCCGGGGGGCGGCGTACGGTGGCGGTCGTCCGGGGGGTGGCGGCGGCGCGGGTCTTGGCCGTGGCGGGTGCCGTACTGGTCGCAGCGGCCGGCACCGCGGCGGCCGCGGTGTGGGCCCCGCTCGCGCTCGTGGGGACGGCGCCCGTGGCGGCCGGGGCGGTGTGGGTCGTGTTCCGCGTGGTGTGGGACGGCCGGCGGGAGAGCGCCGACCGCGAGCAACGGCGCGGTGCCTACCGGGCGTTCATGGTGACGCAGTACATCGCGAACCTGCTGGTGCTGGCCGCGTTCGGCGCCGCGCTCTCCGCCGGGTGAGCCGCGGGCGCGCGTGAGCCACGACCGGGTGTGTTGTGGCTGAGTGCGCCCGGGGCGGGTGTGCTGTGAACGGGGGCGCGCTGCGACCTGTTGCGCTTCCGCACGGTCAACCCTGGCCCGGGAACGCCTTGTTCAGCGCCTGCACCCGGGAGCCGGCGCCAAGCTTGCGGTAGGCGTTGTGCAGATGGCGCTTGACGGTCGCCTCGCTGATCTCGAACCGGCGGCCGATGAGCCGGTTCGTCAGTCCCGCGCGGACCGCCTCCAGGATCTGACGCTCCCGCAGCGTCAGCAAGTCGAGGACCTGCGCGTCCGTTACGTCCGTCGATACGTCGGAACCCCGATCGGGCGCAGCAGCCTCCGGGGCGGACGGCCGCTGGGCCTCCTCATAGCCCCGGATCCCCTGGTACAGCCGGCTCCCGGCAGCGGCCCGGAAGGCGGTGCTCACCGTCTGCGCCGCCGTGTGCCGCTGCTCGGCCTCCACCAGGCCGACGGCTTCCCCGACGGCGAGCTGCATGGACTGCCAGAGGACCTCCGCCGCCCGCACCGACTCGGACACCGGCACCTGCTGCACGACGCGGTGGGCTCCGAGCAGCCGGGAGTACTCGCGGACCCCCGGGGGCTCCGCGTGCTCGCCGGCCTCCAGGGCCTGCGCGCACTCGGACACGATGTTCTCCGCCTGATGGCGGCACTGCCGCCAGATGTCCTCGCGGGACACCAGTGGGCTGCCGAGTCGTCCCAGCGCCGTCCGGTACGCCTCGATGATCTCGGGTGTGGCAGCACGGAGCTGCTGGGCAGCCGCCTGATGACCCACTGGTGTCTCCTTCCGGCCACGAAGCGTCGTGGCCGCCCGTCCCGGTGACGCTCTGGCGTGTGATGGCGTGGGGCAAGCTAACATCCGATCGGTGCACCGGAAAGAGAAGATCCACTTGGTGGGACCGGGGATCACCGCGCGTAGTCGTCCCTGGCTGTGGTGCCGGGGGTGAGTCGCCCCTACTTCTTCGAGCCGGCCGCACAACGGCCCTTCGCCGGCCGACCGTTCGCGGGTTCGACCGATGGTCTGCGCCATGTCGGGCGCGGCCGGACCCGCGAACCGGTGGCTGGTTCCGGTCGCCGTGGCAGGGGTGGCGGGCTAGGTTGGGTTGGTGGTGCTCGGGGGTCTCGTGGTAGGAGGCCAGGCATGACGAAACGGTGGCGCGGTGCGGCGGTCGGGGCGGCCGCGGTGGGGCTCGTGGTGGTACCGCTCGGAGTGAGCGCCGGATACGCCTGGGATACGGCTGCTTCCCCGGCCTCCCCCGCTTCCCCCGCTTCCGTGACGCGTACGACGGCCCAGCCGTCGCCCTCGGCGTCCCCGGCGTCCGACGAATTCGCCCGGCTGACCCCGGCCGTGATGCGGCAGTTGGACGAGGCCGTCCAGAAGGTGATGAAGGAAGCCAAGGTCCCTGGGGTGATCGTCTCCCTCTCCGCGCCCGGCAAGGGCACCTACGAGCGCGCCTTCGGCGTGGCCGACAAGGCGACGGGCGCCCCGATGGGACCGAACCTGAACATGAGGATCGGCAGCGAGACGAAGACGTTCACGGTCACCGCCCTGTTGAAGCTGGTCGACGAGGGCAAGGTCGGCCTCGACGACCCCATCGACAAGTACGTCTCCGGGGTTCCCAACGGCCACCGGATCACCCTGCGTCAACTCGCCGAGATGCGCAGCGGCCTGTTCAACTACTCGGCGGACCCCGGCTTCTACAAGGCGCTGACCGGCAACCCCCGGCGGGTGTTCACCCCGCAGGAGCTGCTGGCGTACTCCTTCAAGCATCCGGTGATGTTCGCGCCGGGAGCGCAGTTCTTCTACTGCAACACCAATCTGATCCTGCTCGGGTTGGTGATCGAGAAGGTCAGCGGGGACAAGCTCTCCGACTACGTCCGACACAACGTGATCGAACCCGCCGGGCTGCACCACACCCTGTTCCCCACCGGAGCGGAGTTCCCGAACCCGCACGCCCAGGGCTACACCAACCAGACGGCCTCCGGGAAGACGCAGGACGCGGCGGACTGGAACCCGTCCTGGGGTTGGGCCGCCGGGGCGATGATCTCCGACCGTGATGACCTGAGGACATGGGCGAAGGTGCTGGCCACCGGCACCCTGCTGACGCCGCAGACCCAGGCCCAGCGGTTGAAGGTCCTGAACGCGGAGAACATCCCGGACTCCGGTTACGGGCTCGGCATCTTCAACGTCGAAGGGTGGATCGGGCACAACGGCTCGCTGCCCGGCTACGAGTCCCTCACCATCTACCTGCCCGGCCCGCAGGCCACTCTGGTGGTGCTCCTCAACACCGACATCACCTACCAGGGTTCCGAGCCCAGCACCCTGTTCGGGCAGGCGATCACCAAGACGGTGACGCCGGAGCACGTCTTCGACCTGCCCGCCCAGCCCGTGACCGGCCACTGAATCCGCTTCCGCTCAACCGCTTCCCGTGAGTCCCCTCCCGCACAATGGGCCGCATGGACGATGAGACGGTGGGACGGACGGACGAGCGGGACGAGCGGGACGAGGGGGACGAGGGGGACGAGCGGGTGCGGTTGCGGGTGGCCGGAACGGCGGACGTCGAAGTGGCCGCGGAGCTGTTCCGCGGCTACCTCGACTTCTACGAGGTGAAGGTCGACGACCCCGGCGCCCCGGGCGCCTTCCTCGCCGAACGAATCCGGGGCGACGAGTCGCTGGTCCTGCTGGCCGACGTCCCGGAGGTCGGAACGGTCGGCTTCGCCCAGGTCTACCGGACCTTCGCGTCACTGCTGCTGCGGCCCATGTGGATCCTCAGCGACCTGTACGTGGCCCCCTCGGGCCGTCGTACCGGCGCGGGCCGGGCCCTGCTGCGCGAGGTGCTGCGCCGGGCGGCGGAGGCCGGGGTCGCGGGCGTCCAGTTGGAGACGGCCTACGACAACCACATCGCGCAGGGGTTGTACGAGTCGGAGGGGTTCGTCCGGGAGGGGTACCACATCTACTTCCACGACCTCGGCTGAGAGCCGCGTCGGGTCGTGACGAACCGCCTGTGAACCAGGCCTGTTTCACGTGAAACAGGCGGAGCCCTCAGGAAGACGGCGACCGCCCGGACGACCGTCGGGCTCACTTCGCGTCGGCGTAGCACTCCACGACGGCCGTGCTGAACGGGAACCGGACCGGGGTGTCGCCGAAGGTGATGCGGCCGGCCAGATCACCGGCGGCGCGGATGGCGTGTGCGACGGCCTCGGCCTCCTCTGCGGGGCAGTGCACGATCACCTCGTCGTGCTGGAAGAAGACAAGCTCGGCCCGGAGCCCCGCGGCGGCGAGGGACTGCCGCAGCGCGGCGAGCATCAGCAACGCCCAGTCGGCGGCGCTGCCCTGCACGACGAAGTTGCGGGTGAAGCGGCCTCGGGCGCGGGTGTCGGTCGAGGCGTAGCCGGGGGTCCAGGCGCCGTCCTCCCGGTCCTGCGGGATGCCGGCCTCGCCGTCGTCCTCGGGGGAGCCGGCCGGGGGCGGGCAGGTCCGGCCGAGCCAGGTGCGCACCAGTCGACCCTCCTCACCCGCCTTCGCGGCGTCGTCCACGTACGCCACGGCGAGGGGGAACCGGCGGCGGAGCGCGGCCAGGTTCTTGAGGCCGTCTCCGGAGGTCTGTCCGTAGACGGCGCCGAGTACGGCCAGCTTGGCCTTGTCCCGGTCGCCGGAGAAGCCCTGGCGGGAGATGGCGGTGTAGAGGTCCTCCGGGCGGCCGGCCACCTCCATGAACGCAGGGTCGCGGGAGATCGCGGCGAGTACCCGGGGTTCCATCTGGTCGGCGTCGGCGACGACGAGCCGCCAGCCGGGGTCGGCGACGACGGCCCGGCGGATCACCTTGGGGATCTGCAGGGCGCCGCCGCCGTTGGTCACCCAGCGGCCCGTCAGGGTGCCGCCGGGGATGAACTCGGGCCGGAAGCGGCCGTCGTGGACCCAGTCCCCGAGCCAGGACCAGCCGTGCGCGGTGTAGATCCGGTACAGCTTCTTGAACTCGATGAGCGGGGCCACGGCCGGGTGGTCGAGGCCCTGGATCTCCCAGCGGCGGGTGGACTTGAGCCTGATTCCGGCCTCGGCGAAAGCCTTGACGACATCGGCGGGCAGCTCGGGGTGCACACGGCGGCCGAACGCGGTGGAGATCTTGTCGGCCAGCTCTGCGAGGCGCCGGGGTTGGCCGCTGCCGGCGTAGCGCTCGCCGAGCAGTTCGGTGAGCAGGGCCCGGTGTACGTCGGCCCGCCAGGGCAGTCCGGCCACGTGCATCTCGGCGGCGACGAGGAACGCGGCGGACTCGGCGGCGGTGAGCAGGCGCGTGCGGTCGGGGTGGGCGGTGGTGTCGTGGCGTCGCGCCTGGTCGGCGTGGACGGCGATGAGGGCGTCCAGGGGGACGGGGGCGGGGCGCGGATCGAAGAGGGAGTCCTGCGTTCCGGGTTCCGCGGCGCGGGTCGGGGGGTCGGGCGGGACCGGCAACCCGCTCAGTCGGGCCCAGGCGGCCGCGGCGGAGCGGGGTTCGCCGAAGCGGCCCTCGTGGCGGAGGAGCAGCTGTTCGGCGTCCTCGACGTCGTAGCACCGCTCGACCCGTACACCGGCGGTGAGGAGGCGCGGGTAGACGGCGGTGGTCGACTGCCAGACCCACCGGGTGTCCTCGGGCGCGGCGCGTACCGCCTCGGCGGGGTCGCGCACGCGCAGTGGCGGGGGTCTGGTGGGGGTCAGGGGGGCGGCGTACCACCAGCCGTCGGCGTCCTCGGCGAGGGCCCAGCGGGGGGTGTGCGCGGTCATGAGTGCGAGTGTCCCACCGGGGGGTGACAGTGGCGCTGCGCTGCGGCGGCGTAGCGCTGCCCCGGCTGCGCCGGGCTTTCGGGGCTCCGCCCCGGACCCCGCGCCTCAATCGCCGGCGGGGCTGGGTTTCCAAGCCTCGGCGGGGGCGGGGGCGGGTTGGCAGGGGTCGGGGGGAAGGGGGTTGGGGGGCGTGCCAGGCTGAAGGGGTGAAAGACATCGTCGACCGCGCCTGCGGAGCCGCTCTCTATGCCCAGGACGACGCCGCGCTGGATACCGGGGCCTCGTTGCTCGCCGCCGACGGCGCCCGCTGGAGCGGGGTCGTGGCGGAGTTGGTGGCGCGGGGGGAGTCGTACGTACGGCAGGCGTGGGAGCGGGGTTGGCGGCCGGCGGACGTCCTCCGGTTGGTCCGCCGGGAGCTGGAGGAGCGGCACGTGCGGATCACCGCCGACCTGATCGCGGCCGAGGCGCGCCGGTACGCCCGGCTGCCGGAGCGGTGGACGGACGCCGAGGTGTGGTGGTCGCAGGACGGCCGCTACGGCGACCGGCTGGCGCAGCGCGAGAAGACGGACCGATTCACGCTGGCGACGGCGGTGCTGGAGGTGTTCCGGCTGCTGATCCGGCTGCCGTCGATCGAACCCGTCGGCCCGCTCCCGGGCGATCCCACCGACCTCGCCGAGCACGTCCACATCGAGCCGCGCATGCTCGGCCGGATCCGTGCCCTGCTCGCCAAGGCCGAGGCCACCACCTACCCGGAGGAGGCGGAGGCGCTGAGCGCGAAGGCCCAGGAGCTGATGGCCCGGCACACCGTCGACGAGGCCCTGCTCGCCGCCGCCGGCGGGGGCGGGGGCCCGGCCCGGACGCCCGGCGCCTGCCGGATCGGCGTCGAGCCGCCGTACGAGGAGGCCAAGGCGGTCCTGCTCGACGCGGTGGCCACCGCCAACCGCTGCCGCGCCGTGTGGAACAGCGGCTTCTTCTTCTCGACGGTGGTCGGCTTCGAGAGCGACCTGGAGGCGGTGGAACTGCTGTACACCTCGCTGCTCGTGCAGGGCACGGCGGCGATGACCCGCGCCGAGGCCGCGCAGCGCTCCGGCGGCCGCAAGCGCACCAAGACCTTCCGGCAGTCCTTCCTGCTCGCCTACGCCAGCCGGCTCGGCCACCGTCTCGCCGAGACGGCCGAGCACACCGCCTCCGAGGCGCCCGCGAACCTGCCCGCCCTCGTCGCCCGCGACGTCGCCGTCACCTCCCGGGCCGAGGAGATGTTCCCGAAGACCACGACCACCCGCTTGCGCGGCGCCACCGACCACGCGGGCTGGGAGGACGGCACGGCCGCCGCCGACCGCGCCCACGTGGCCGGGCGCCGACACCCCCTCCCCGGCTGAGCCGACGCCTCCCCCGCCTCCCCCGCCCCCCTGCACCCGCCCCCTGCCCCTGCCCCCGCCCCCCTGCCTCTGCCCCCGCCCCCCAGCCCCGCTGACGCCCGCGCCGCGAGCCCGTCGGCCGCGCCGGTCCCGTTACGCTCGCTCTCATGAGCTGGTTCCGGGCGCTGAAGGACACCGCCCGGGCCGGCATGAAGGTCGAGCGGGCCCGGCTGGAGCCCCTCGTCGCCGTCCGCGCGGCGGTCGGGCTGGCGATCGTCATCGGTGTCGGGCTGGCCCTGCTCGGGCCGGGCGCCGCCGCCAGTTCCGCCTTCGGGGCGTTCACGGCCGCCATCGCCACTTTGCAGCAGAGCTGGCGTCCGCACCCGGTACTGGCCCTGGCCTCCGGGCTGACCCTGGCCGTGTCGACCTTCGTCGGCTACCTCGTCGGCTCCCGCGACACCCTCGCGTTCCTGGCCCTTCTCGCCGTCTGGACCTTCGCCGCGGGCATGCTGTGGGCGGCCGGCCCCACCGCCGGGATCATCGCCTCGGGCAACGTCGCGATCATGCTGGTCACCGTCACCCTGCCGACGTCCGTCCCGCAGGCGGCCGGACACGCCGCCATGATCGCCGCCGGCGGTGTCGTGCAGGCGCTGCTCATCGTCCTGTTCCCGGTCCGTCGCTGGGGCGCCCATCGCGACGCCCTCGCCGACGCGCTGGCCGCCGAGGCCGACTACGCCCGCCGGCTGCGCCGCGACCCCCTCGCCTCCTTCGACCCGCAGCCCCTGATGAAGGCGCGGGACGCCGCCACCGTCACCGTCCGCCAGGCCCGCCGGCGGCCCGCCGAGCTGCACGGGGCGCGGGGTCTCGCGGAGCGGATCCGTCCGGTGTTGGCCTCGCTGGCCGACCCGGTGGTCGGGGCCCCTGCCGAAGGCCCGGCGCGGGAGCGGGTGTCCGAGCTGCTCGCCGCCGCCGGGGCGGTCCTCGACGCCGCCGCCCGGGCGATCCGGCATGGGGAGCCGGTCCGGATCCCCGCGCCCTCCCTGGCCGTGATGAAGTCCCCGGACCAGGGCGACCTGCTCCGGGGCGCCCCGTTGCGCGCCGCGCGCCGACTGACCGCGCTGCTGGACGACGTACTGGAGACCGCCGAGCCCGGGTCCGGCCGGACCGCCGACCCGGGCGCCGCGATGCTGCGGCCCACGCTGCCCGCGCTGGTGCCGCTGGTGGCGAAGGCGGTACGGGCCGAGCTGCGTTCCGGGTCACCGGTGCTGCGGCATGCCCTGCGGGTCACGGCCGTCGCCTGTGCGGGTTACGCCATCGGCCGGGCGCTGCCCTTCGGGCACGGCTACTGGGCGCCGATGGCCTCCGTGATGGTGATGCGCCCCGACTTCTCCCAGACGTGGTCCCGGGCGGTGGCCCGCTTCGGCGGCACCCTCGTCGGGGTGTCCGTCGCCACCGCCGCCGTGCGGCTCGCACAGCCGGGGATGTACCTCTCCGGACTGCTGGCCGTGCTCTGTGCGGGCCTGATGTACGCGCTGATGCGCACCGGTTACGTGGTGGGCCAGGCGTGTGTCTCCGCCTACGTGGTGTTCCTCCTCGGCATGGGCGGGCTGCGCTGGGACCAGACCGTGCCCGACCGGGTCACCCTCACCCTCGTCGGCGGGGCCCTGGCGATGGCCGGGTACGCCCTCTACCCGGCCTGGGAGACCCCCCGGCTGCGCACCCGCCTCGCCGACTGGCTGGCGGCCGTCGGGCGGTACGCGCAGGCGGTGCTCACCCAGTACGCCGGTCCGGGCGACGCGCGGCGCGAGGACGTCCGGCGGGCGCTGCTGGCCACCCGGGACGCGCGGATCGCCTGGCAGGAGGCGCTCGGTCGGGCGGCGGGCGAGCCGGTGCGCCACCGGGGGCTGTCCCGCGCGGCGGCCGACGGCGCGGCGGACGCCCTGGCCGCGCTGGGCCGGGCCGTCATGCTGCTGGAGGCGCACATCCCGGACCGGGACCACGCCCCCGTCCCGGGCGCGGCCGCGTTGGCGGCGGCGGTCCGCGCCGACACCGAGGCGGGCGCGAAAGCGGTGCGGGAACGGCGGATGCCGGCGTGGGAGGAGGTGCGTGGCGTCCTCGCCGATCCCGGGTGGGAGGCCCAGGAGTCGGGGGTGCTGCGGGCGGCGGCTCGACACGTGCTGGAGGCACTGGAGGAGCTCTCCGAAGCGCTGCGTCCCTGATCAGCGGGGGTGCGGGGGCAGGGTCCGGCTGACGGGTGATCACAACGGCACCCTCCGTGCACGTGCATCTGCCCATGCAGCAGTGCTTGAACAGAGCTATGATCCGGTGCAGTTGACATCTGCACTATCGGGGGCTTCCTGTGGACCACGCGTACAACGGGATGGCAGCTGCAGAACTCACTTCCCTGTTTGGGCTGACCTGGCAGAAAAGCAGACACAGCAATTCGCAAGGTTCCTGTGTCGAGTTCGCCAAACTGCCGGGCGGCGACGTCGCGATGCGCAACTCGCGCTTCCCGGACGGCCCGGCGCTCATCTACACGCCGGCCGAGATAGTGGCGCTGCTGCTGGGCGTCAAGGACGGCGAGTTCGATCATCTGGTCATCTGACCCGTCGATCGTCCGGAACCAGGCACAGCGCCATATCCAGCCATGCACGTGCACCGGCCGGGACTGATCGCAGAGATCAGTCCCGGCCGGCGGGCGTGCTCCGGTCGGTGCGCTCGGCCGGCGTGTTCGGGTCGGTGCGGTCGGCATCGGCGGCGCGCACCCGCCGTCACGACCTCCCCTGCGGCGGCGCCTCAGTCGTGCAGCAGGAACAGCGCCCAGACGACCTTGCCGGTCAGCCGCCCCGCCAGCGGGTGCCAACCCCAGCTGTCGCTGTACGAGTCCACCAGGAACAGCCCGCGCCCGGACTCCAGGTCGCAGTTCTCGTCGGTCCGCTCGGGCGAGAAGGCGCCGCCGGGCCGGTCCTCGCTGGGGTCCCGCACCGCGCACACCAGCCGGGTGCTCCACCGCATCAGGTGCAGCCGTACCGGAACGTCCGGGTCCGGGAGCGTTGCCCGGGCGTCGTCGGGCAGGGCATGGCGCAACGCGTTGGTGACGAGTTCGGATACCACCAGCGACACGTCGTCGAAGCGTTGGTCCAGGCCCCACCGGGACAGCGTCGAGCGGGTGAACGAGCGCGCTCCGCGCACCGCTTCGAAGCGGGCGGGCAGGGCGCAGGAAGCGGACCCCGAGACGGCCGTGGGGTCGACCGGGGGCAGCCCCTGCCGTAACGGCTCGAGCATGGTCGATCCATTCGTCCCCATGCGAGGCACTCCCGGGATTCGCGGACGGAGCGGCGTCTCCGGCCAGAAAGAACTGCGGGGTGGGTCCGGCGCCGGCGCGAAGTGCACGCAGGTGCGCGGGGACCATCGTTCCGAATGCCGAAGCCGGATGCAAGGGCAGATGCACGTGCACGCGCCGAACCTGTCCCGTCCGTGATGGTTCTTGCTCATTTCTTCCTACGCATACTGGCGGACTTCTTTTCCGGGGCGCCGGATTCCGTTACAGAACGAGTACGGGTGGGTGCGTTTTGGTGGCAGACTGCGGCCCCTGGGGTTCGGGGGCCCCGGCGACGCAGCACGCAGACGACAGCGCTGACCACGCGCACACCATTGCGATGGGGAGGGCAGGACTAGTGACCGCAGAAGCCAGCGGTTCCGTGGTGCGCCGCATCCTCCTGGGCTCACAGCTCAGGCGACTCCGAGAATCCCGCGGCATCACCCGTGAGGCGGCCGGCTACTCGATCCGCGCATCAGAATCGAAGATCAGCCGCTTGGAGTTGGGAAGGGTGAGCTTCAAGGCCCGGGACGTCGAGGACCTCCTGACGCTCTACGGAGTCACGGACGGCGCGGAGCGGGAGTCCCTCCTGGGGCTGGTCCGCGAGGCCAACGCCGCGGGCTGGTGGCACAGTTACGGCGACGTGCTGCCCGGCTGGTTCCAGACGTACGTCGGTCTCGAAGGCGCGGCCTCCCTCATCCGTATCTACGAGGTCCAGTTCGTCCACGGGCTGCTGCAGACGGAGGCGTACGCCCAGGCCGTCGTCAAGCGCGGCATGCCGGGCGCCACCCCGGCCGAGATCGACCGCCGCGTCGCGCTGCGCCTGGAGCGCCAGAAGGCCCTCGTCTCCGAGAACGCCCCCGTCTTCCACGCCGTCCTCGACGAGGCCGCGCTGCGGCGTCCCTACGGCGACCGCGCCGTGATGCGCGGTCAGTTGGAGCACCTGATCGAGGTGTCCCAGCGCCCCAACGTCCGGCTCCAGGTGATGCCCTTCTCCTTCGGCGGCCACGCCGGCGAGAGCGGCGCGTTCACCCTGCTGCGCTTCCCCGAGTCCGACCTCCAGGACATCGTCTATCTGGAACAGCTCACCAGCGCGCTCTACCTGGACAAAGACGAGGAAGTGGCGCAGTACGCCCGGGCGATGGAGCGGCTCCAGGCGGACTGCCCCGACCCCGACCAGACCCGCGATCTCCTGCGCGGTCTCCTTCAACTGTCTTGATTCGCACGTACTATGACGTCTGATCAGTGCATGACGACGACCGATCGGTCTCCGGTGCAGCGCACGGGTGCGCGCTCGCAGTAAGGGATGGCATGTCCATATTCGACGACCTGGCCCACCAGTACATCGACGGCGAATGGCTGCCCGGGGCCGGTTCGTGGGACATCATCGACGTCAATCCCTACAACGGCGAGAAGCTCGCGGCGATCACCGCGGCCACGGTCGACCAAGTGGACCAGGCGTACCGCGCCGCCGAACGCGCGCAGCGCGAGTGGGCGGCCACCGGCCCCTACGCGAGACGCGCCGTCCTGGAGCGGGCCCTGCGGATCACCGAGGACCGCCGCAAGGAGATCGTCGAGACCATGATCGACGAGCTCGGCGGGACCCGTCCCAAGGCCGAGTACGAGGTCCACCTCGCGATGGAGTTCATCCGCGAGGCGATCCAGTTGGCCATCCGCCCCGAAGGGCGGATCCTGCCCTCCCCGGTCGAGGGCAAGGAGAACCGCGTCCAGCGCCTCCCGGTCGGCGTCATAGCCGTGATCAGCCCCTTCAACTTCCCGTTCCTGGTGACCATGAAGTCGGTCGCCCCGGCGCTCGCGCTCGGCAACGCCGTCGTGATCAAGCCCAACCAGAACGCCCCGGTGGTCGGCGGCGGGGTCATCGCCAAAATCTTCGAGGACGCGGGGCTCCCGGCCGGACTGCTGAACGTCCTGGTCACCGACATCGCCGAGATAGGCGACGCGCTCCTCACCCACCCCGTCCCCAAGGTCATCTCCTTCGCCGGCTCCGACCGGGTCGGCCGGCACGTCGGCGCCGTCGCCGCCCGCCACTTCAAGCGGACCGTCCTGGAACTCAGCGGCAACAGCGCCCTGGTCGTCCTCGACGACGCCGACCTCGACTACGCGGTGGACGCGGCCGTCTTCAGCCGCTTCGTCTACCAGGGTCAGGTCTGCATGGCGGCCAACCGGATCCTCGTGGACGCCTCCGTCGCCGGGGAGTTCACCGAGAAGTTCACCGCCCGGGTGCGGAGCCTGAAGACCGGCGACCCGCACGACGCGGACACCCACATCGGCCCCCTGATCAACTCCTTCCAGGCCGACGCCCTGACCGCCCTCGTGGACCGCGCCGTCGAGGAGGGCGCGCAGGCGCTCGTACGCGGTTCTACGCGCGGCAACCTCGTCGAACCGACGGTGCTGGCCGGGCTCCCCGAGGACTCCCCGCTGCTGGGCCAGGAGATCTTCGGGCCCGTCGCGCTGCTGGTCGTGTTCGACGGCGAGGACGAGGCCGTGCGCCTGACCAACGCCACGCCCTACGGGCTCAGCGGCGCCGTGCACACGCGGGACGTGGAGCGCGGCGTGCGGTTCGCCCAGCGGATCGAGACCGGGATGATCCACGTCAACGACTCGACCATCGGAGACGAGCCGCTGGCGGCCTTCGGCGGCGAGAAGGCGTCTGGGCTGGGCCGGCTGAACGGCGAGGCGACGGTGGAGGCCTTCACCACCCAGAAGTGGATCTCCGTCCAGCACGGCCGGACGCACTTCCCCTTCTGATCGGCAAGACGGCCCGGTTGCGGACAGAGGCTGACCGCAAGCCTCCGTAGCGTGTTCCCTGTCAGCAGGAGACGGGAAGAGACACCCCTACGGAGGCGGTTCAGCATGGTCACGCACGTTCCCGCGGAGTCCTACGGCGATGAGCGCGGCGCGCTCCTTTCCTTCGTGGAGGCCCAGCGCGGCGGCATCCGCCGCTCGGTGCTCGGGCTCACCGAGGAGCAGGCGGCGAGCCGTCCGAGCGCGAGCGAACTGTCCCTGTCGGGGCTGCTCAAGCACTCGGCGGAGTGCGAGCTCAACTGGCTGCGGATGGCACAGCAGCGGCCGAACGAACGGCAGCGCACGCAGGAGACCTGGGGCGACTCCTTCCGGCTGGTCGGGGAGGAGACGGTCGGGGAGGTCCTCGCGTTCTGGGACGACGTGGCGGCGCAGACGGCCGATTTCGTCGCGGGTCTCGACAGCCTGGACGAGACGTTCCCGCTGCCGGACGCCCCTTGGTTCCCCAAGGACGGCAAGGTGTCGATGCGCTGGATGCTGCTGCACCTGGTCGAGGAGTTCGCCCGGCACGCCGGCCACGCCGACATCGTGCGCGAGTCCCTGGACGGCAAGACGGCCTTCGAGCTGGTGGCCGAGGCCGGGACGCCCCGGTAACCCTCCGCCGAGGTCGGGACTTGCACCTCACGCCGCGTGAGGGCCCACAGTGAAGGGCGTACCCAACCAGAGGAGCGGAAGCGATGGGCTACTCCGTGGGCCAGGTCGCCGGTTTCGCCGGAGTCACGGTGCGCACGCTGCACCACTACGACGAGATCGGCCTGCTCAGTCCGAGCGGGCGCAGCGGGGCGGGGCACCGGCGGTACGACGACGCCGACCTCGACCGGCTGCAGCGGATCCTGTTCTACCGGGAGCTCGGCTTCCCGCTCGAAGAGGTCGCGGTCCTGCTGGACGACCCGGACTCGGACCCGAGGGAGCACCTGCGCCGGCAGCACGCCCTCCTGTCCGACCGGATCGACCGGCTCCAGCGGATGGCCAAGGCCGTTGAGCACGCCATGGAGGCGCAGCAGATGGGAATCAACCTCACGCCCGAGGAGAAGTTCGAGGTCTTCGGGGACTTCGACCCCGACGAGCACACGGCCGAGGTCCGGCAGCGGTGGGGCGACACCGACGCGTACAAGGAGTCCGCCCGACGGGCGGCTTCCTATACGAAGGAGGACTGGCGGCGGATCCAGGCCCAGGCGGACGACATCCACCGGCGTCTGGCCCGGCTGCTGGGGTCCGGTGCGGCCCCGGACTCCGAGGCGGCCATGGACCTGGCCGAGGAGCACCGCGGATCCATCACCGCGAACCATTACGACTGCTCGTACGAGATGCACACCTGCCTCGGTGAGATGTACGTCGCGGACGAGCGGTTCACGGCGTACTACGACGCCATCCGTCCGGGGCTGGCGGTGTTCCTCCGGGACGCGATCCTGGCGAACGCGGTCCGATCCGTGTGACCCACGCCGGCGCCGGCGTGTGAGCCCGACCGCCCCCTCCGGGTCCCTGGAACCCGGTGGGGGCGGTGTGCGTTCATAATTGAAACCACCCGTGTTTGAAACCGCCCGTGTTTGAAGCCACCCGTGGCGCGCGCCGCGCAGCGGACATCCCCCGATCCAGGAGAGCCCGGAACTCGTGTACACGCTTGCGCTCGCCCCTGAGTGGTTGTCGCCGGAGTATCTGATCGGGCAGTTCGGCCTGATCGGCACCCTGGTCATCGTCTTCGCGGAATCGGGTCTCTTCGCGTTCCTGCCCGGCGACTCCCTGCTGTTCACGGCGGGCCTGTTCACCGCGAGCGGTGACATCGGCAAGCCGCTGTGGTTGGTCTGCACGCTGATCGTGGCGGCCGCGGTCCTCGGTGACCAGGTGGGTTACCTGATCGGCAAGTTCTTCGGCCCCAAGCTGTTCAGCCGGCCCGACTCCAGGATCTTCAAGCGGGAGAACCTCGACGCGGCGCACGACTTCATGGACAAGCACGGCCCCAAGGCCATCGTCCTGGCCCGCTTCGTCCCGATCATCCGTACGTTCGCGCCGATGGTGGCCGGCGCGGGCGCGATGAAGTACCGCACCTTCCTGGTGTTCAACGTCATCGGCGGTATCGGCTGGGGCGCGGGCGTGACCGTGCTCGGCTACAACCTGGGCCAGTTCGACGTCATCAAGAACAACATCGAGACCATCTTCATCGGCATCGTGCTGATCTCGGTGATCCCGGTGGTCTTCGAGGTGCTCAAGGCGCGCAAGTACAAGAAGGCCGCGGCTGCCGAGGCGCCCGCCGCGTTGGGCCGCCAGAGGGCGGGCGAGCCCCCGGCCTCCGCCCAGCGCCGCCGCCACGCCAAGCGCTGATCCCCCCCCGCGTACGGGCGCCCCGGAGGACACGAGCCTCCGGGGCGCCGTCATGTGCGCCCCGCGCGGCCGCCCGGCGTCGGCGGCCTCAGAAGCCGCGGGTCCGCTTCGCCGCCCGGCGGGTGGCGGCGCTCGCGGCGCCGGGGATGCGCATGAACAGCCGTGAGGTCTCGGACCCCAGGTTGACGCCGATCGCGATGGCCAGGGCGATGGCCGCGGCGTTCACGAGCGAGCCGAGGCCTTCGCTGAGCCGGTTCTCCGCGATCAGCAGCAGGCCGTAGTACGTCGCCGAGCCCGGCAGCAGCGGGCCGATGGCCGCCGTCGTGTACGGCAGCGCGGAGGCGAAGCGGTAGCGGGAGAAGAGCTGCCCGAACAGGCCGACGAGGCCGGCGGCGATGGCCGTGGACGGCACCGGCGGGATGTTGCCCGCGTAGTGCAGGGCCCCGTACGTCACCCAGGCCACCGCGCCGTTCAAGGTCACGATCCACACCGTGGAGCGTTCCTGCTGGAGCAGGATCGCGAAGGTGAACACCAGCACCATCGAGGCCGCGATTTGGATCAGCGGGCGCTGCGTGATCAGCAGCACCTCGTCCGGGTTCGGCTTCGCGTGCAGCTGGAGCCCGACGTACAGCACCACCAGCACCCCCATGATGATGCCGATGAACAGGTACATGACCTCCAGCAGGCGGGCGGAGGCGGTGATGTAGTAGCCGGTCAGGCCGTCCTGCACGGCCGCGACCAGGGCCCGCCCGGGAAGCAGCGCGAACAGCCCACCGGTGATGACGGCGGAGGCGCGGAGGTCGATGTCCGCCAGCTTCAGCGCCACCCCGATCGCGGCGGGCGGCATCGCGGCCACCACGAACTGGTAGAACTCCGGCAGCCCGCGCCCCGCGCAGAGCCACGCCAGCCGGTCGCCGAGGACCGCGCCGATCGCGGCGGCGAGGAACACCAGCACCCCACCGCCGACGAGCGTGGACGCGGCGCCGGCGAGCAGCCCGGCGGCGGCGGTGAGCATCCAGCCGGGGTAGGGGTGCCGGTTGCGGCGGATCTCCGCGAGCCGCCGGTACGCCTCCTCCAGGGAGACGTCGATCTCGTGGGCGCTGATGTCGTCCACCAACCGGAAGACGGCCGCGAGCCGGTTGTAGTCGGTGCCGCGACGGCGGACGGTCCGGCTCGCCGAGACCGGGTCGCCGACCAGGGAGGGCTGGTGGGTGATGGAGAGCATGGTGAAGGTGACCGTGGGCTCGCAGCGGTCCAGCCCGTAGCTGCGGGCCACCGCGAACATGGCGGCCTCGACGTCCTCCGCCCCCTCGCCGCCCGCGAGGAGCAGCTCGCCGATGCGCAGCGTGAGGTCGAGTACGCGGCCCACGGCCGGCCCGGCCTCGCTCTGCTTCTGCACCGGCTCCGGCACGGGCCGTACGTCCACCGGCATGCGCAGCATCGTGCGCATCCGGTCCTGCCACGGGGACTCCGGCATGCGGGCCACGGGGAAGCCGTGGCCGGGGGTGTACGCGGGCGGGGAGTGCCGGCCGCTGTAGGTGGCCGGAGGAGCGAAAGCGGAACCTTCGGGCTCGGCGGGCTGCGCCGCCATGCCGTCGGGAAAGGCGAACTCCGAGGTGGGCTGGTCCTCTTCCGGCGCGTCGGTCCCGGTCCCGGACGGCCGGGCGAAGGCGCTGTGCGCCTCGTCGGACGTGGGCTTCTTGTCCTCTGCCCGGTCGGCTTCCGCCACGCGTCCTCCAGTCAGCGATCACCAGCGGTATCAGTATGCGGAATCGTTTCCTCCCCGGCGAAAGCGGAACCCCCCGCGGGTCCGGAGGGGCAGTCCCCCGGACCCCTGGTCCGGACACGACAACGGGCGGCACCCCCCTCTGGGGGCACCGCCCGCGGTGTCACAGGGGCGGCGGGAGATCCCGCTCACCCACGTCCGAGCACAGGGCTCAGTGGTGGCCGCCCTGGGCCTCCAGGCGCTTGTACGACGCCTCGATCTCGGCCTCGGCCTCGGCGCGACCCACCCAGTTGGCGCCCTCGACCGACTTGCCCGGCTCCAGGTCCTTGTAGACCTCGAAGAAGTGCTGGATCTCCAGGCGGTCGAACTCGGAGACGTGGTGGATGTCGCGCAGGTGCTCGACGCGCGGGTCGGAGGCCGGCACGCACAGCAGCTTGTCGTCGCCGCCCGCCTCGTCGGTCATGCGGAACATGCCGATCGCCCGGCACTTGATCAGGCAGCCCGGGAAGGTCGGCTCGTCCAGGATGACCAGGGCGTCCAGCGGGTCGCCGTCCTCGCCCAGGGTGTTCTCGACGAAGCCGTAGTCCGCCGGGTAGCTGGTGGAGGTGAACAGGCGACGGTCCAGACGGATCCGGCCGGTCTCGTGGTCCACCTCGTACTTGTTCCGCG
This sequence comes from Streptomyces sp. NPDC046557, assembly GCF_040645975.1. Lineage (NCBI taxonomy): Bacteria > Bacillati > Actinomycetota > Actinomycetes > Kitasatosporales > Streptomycetaceae > Streptomyces > Streptomyces sp. NPDC046557. The sequence goes on along the minus strand of NZ_JBEYZH010000020.1, from coordinate 69,602 downwards.
AACCCTTGGGGATCTCGATGGTGACGTCGAACTCCACGTCCTGCTCCTCCATGATCAGCTCATTGCTACGAGACTGCGTTGATTCACCTGCGTGCGCGTCCGCCCCGGCCCAGCCGGGTGGGGTGCCATGCTCGCGGCAAGACGCAATGGTTAAGTGTCCCTCACGCATATGTGTGATCGCGAAAGGGGCTGGTCCGAGGTGCCTCCGGTCAAGACGTGGCAGCTCATCGCGGGGTCGGCCGTGGCCGGCCTCGCCCTGTCGGCCGTGACGGTGGGCGCCGCGGGTCCGTGGGACTCCGGCCAGCGTAAGGCCGAGCGGGACAGGGCCGCCTCCTGGAGCCTCACGGGTGGCGCAGATCACGCGGCGGGATCGCTGCCGCAGCCCGCCCCGAGCGCGCCCGGGGTGCTCGCCGGGATCGGTCCGGGCACGCTCCACGAGGCCGGAGCGTCGAATTCCGGCGGACTGGCGGAGGCGCTGGAGCCCCTGTTGGCCGATCCCGCTCTGGGGACCCTCCGCACCGCCTCCGTCGTGGACGCGGCGACCGGCGAGGTGCTGTACGAATCCGGGCCGCGCGAAGCGATGACCCCCGCCTCCACCGTCAAGATCGCCACCGCCTCGGCGGCGCTGGCCGCCCTCGGCCCCGAGTACCGCATCCGCACCACGGTGGTCCCCGGGGCCGGGCCCGGACAGGTCGTCCTGGTGGGCGGCGGCGACCCCTCCCTCACCGCGAAGAAGAAGAGCCCCGCGGGGTCCGGCGGCAGCCTCGTCGCCCTCGCCGCCGACACCGCCCAGGCGCTCAAGGCCGGCGGCACCCACTCCGTGACCCTGGGCTACGACGACTCCCTCTACACCGGTCCCGCCCGCCACCCCATCGGCGAGAACGTCAACCTCGCCCCCGTCACCGCCCTCATGGCCGACGAAGGCAGGCCCGACGACAGCAGCTCGGGACCCGTCGAGCGGAGCAAGGACCCCGCCCGGGACACCGCCCGCGCCTTCGCCGCCCTGCTGAAGGAACGCGGCATCAAGGTCACCGCCGACCCCGCGAGAGCCAAGGCGCCCGGGGGCGCCCAGCCACTGGCCACCACCCTGTCCACCCCGCTCGGCGGTCTCGTCGAGCGGATGCTGACCAACAGCGACAACGACATCGCCGAGGCCCTCGCCCGCCACACGGCCCTCGCCGCCGGGCAACCCGCGAGCTTCGAGGGCGCCGAGAAGGCCGTCACCGACAAGCTCGCCTCCCTCGGCGTCGACACCGCCGGGGCCCGCTTCGCCGACGGCAGCGGGCTCAACCGCGCCGACAAGGTCAGCAGCGGCCTGCTCACCGGCCTCCTCGTCCGGGCCGCCGACCCGCAGCGCCCCGCGTTGCGGCCGGTCCTCACCGGACTCCCCGTCGCCGGGTTCACCGGCACCCTGCGCACCCGCAACGCCGGCGCCTCCCAGGCCGCGGGCCTGGTCAGGGCCAAGACGGGCACCCTGACCGGGGTGAACTCCCTCGCCGGGACCGTCGTCGTCCCCTCCGGCCGGCTGGTCGCCTTCGCGTTCCTGAGCGCGAACGGACCCGACGGCGCGACCGCCGAGCGGGCCCTGGACAAACTGGCGTCCACGGTGGCGGCTACACCGTAGCCGGCGTCGAGGGGATCCCGCGGGCGGGCCGGTCCACGTACGGTTGACGCATGACGAGCATCGGTGGTGCGGAGATGGTCGACTGGAACCTCGCGGTGGCGACCGCGACCCGGCTGGTCCGGTCCGGCCCGGAGGTCAGCAGGGACGAGGCACGGGCCGTGGTGGCGGAGCTGCGCGGGCACGCCAGGACCTCGGAACGGCACGTGCGCGACTTCACCCGGATGATGGGTGCGCTGCCCGAGGGAACCACCGTCCACGACACGCCCGTCCTGGTCGTCGACCGGGCCGGCTGGGTCAAGGCCAACGTGGCCGGTTTCCGGGAACTGTTGGGCCCGCTGCTCGGCAAGATGCACGAGCGCCGCGGCAACACCCCCGGCGGCGCCGTGTTCGGTGTGGTCGGCGGCAAGGTCACCGGCGTCGAGCTGGGCATGCTGCTGAGCTTCCTGGCCTCCCGGGTGCTCGGCCAGTACGAGACTTTCGCGCCCGCGACGCTCGACCTGCCGGGTTCGGCCCAGGGCGGCGGCCGGCTGCTGCTCGTCGCCCCGAACATCGTGCACGTCGAGCGGGAGTTGGCGGTCAACCCGCACGATTTCCGCCTCTGGGTGTGCCTGCACGAGGAGACACACCGTACGCAGTTCGCGGCCGTCCCGTGGCTGCGCGCCCACCTGGAGGGCGAAATCCAGACGTTCCTCGGAGCCACCGAGATGGACCCGATGACCATCTTGGAACGGCTGCGCGAGGCCGCCCAGTCCTTCGCCGGCGCCCGCCCCGACTCCGAGGAGGGCGACGAGGGTCGCTCGCTGGTCGACCTCGTGCAGACCCCCGAGCAACGGGAGGTTTTGGCCCGGCTCACCGCCGTGATGTCGCTGCTGGAGGGCCACGCCGACTTCGTGATGGACGGCGTGGGCCCCGAGGTGGTGCCCTCGGTGGCCGAGATCCGGGAGAAGTTCCAGCAGCGCCGGGCCAGCGGCGCCGGCCGCCTCGACGCCGCGTTGCGCAAGGTGCTGGGCCTCGACGCCAAGATGCGCCAGTACCGCGACGGCGAGCGGTTCGTACGCGCCGTCGTCGGCCAGGTCGGCATGGAGGGCTTCAACCGCGTCTGGACCTCCCCGAACACGCTGCCCACCAAGGCGGAGATCGCCAAGCCCGCGGACTGGGTGGCACGCGTCCACCGCAAGGGGAGCGAGGGGCGGGACGGGAGCGAAGGGGCGTGAACCCGGGCGCGGCGCGGGGCGCGTTTCCGCGGCGGGCAGGTGTGAACTTGTCTCGTTGGGGGAAGCAGCATCACCCTTCCGAGGGACCGTGGGCCGTGGAAGGGCGTGCGATGCTCAGGGAACGGCTCGGTTCTGTCACCATCGACGCACTCTGAGTGACAACAGGAGTGACAACCGGAATCCCGGGACCCCTCGCGGGTAACCCGGCGGTACCGGGCAGACCGAGGACACCCTGCGCACCACCCCACGCCTCCGAGGCATCCGAACTCCACGAAGGGCACCGGACATGGGTCCCCATCCTGCGGTCGCGGCGATACGCCTGGCGGTCCGCCGCGTACTCCACGACGTCCTGACCGACCTGACCGACCTGACCGACCCGGGGGACCGGAGCGCGATCGGCGCTCCCGCCCACGGCCCCACCGGCCGTCACACGGCAGTGCCCCGGAACCGGTCCGGTGCGACCCCCGCCGCCGCGGACGGCGCCGCGCCGCTCGTCCTCGTCGCCTGCTCGGGCGGCGCCGACTCCATGGCGCTCGCCTCCGCCCTCGCCTTCGAGGCCCCCAAGCTCGGCCTGCGGGCCGGCGGGATCACCGTCGACCACGGGCTCCAGGTCGGCTCCGACCTGCGCGCCGCCGAGGTCGTCTCCCGCATGACCGCGCTCCGCCTGGACCCGGTGGAGTCCGTCGCCGTGCGCGTCGGCCGCGACGGCGGCCCGGAGGCCGCCGCGCGCGACGCCCGCTACGCCGCCCTGGACGAGGCGGCGGACCGGCTCGGAGCCGTCGCCGTGCTGCTCGGCCACACGCGTGACGATCAAGCCGAAACCGTCCTGCTGGGCCTCGCCCGCGGCTCCGGCATCCGCTCGCTCTCCGGCATGGCGGAAGTGTCCGGCGGCCCCGGCCGCAGCCACCGCTACCGTCGCCCGTTCCTCCAGATCGACCGGCAGACCGCCCGCAAAGCCTGCATGGTCCAGTCCCTCCCCGTCTGGGACGACCCGCACAACATCGACCCCGCCTACACCCGCTCCCGGCTGCGCCACGAGGGACTGCCCGCCCTGGAGAAGGCGCTCGGCAAGGGAGTGGTCGAGGCGCTCGCCCGTACCGCCCAGCTCTCCCGCGACGACGCCGACGCCTTGGACGCCTGGGCCGCCGACGCGGAGACCCGCGTACGCGACGACGACGGCCGCCTGGAGTGCGCCAAGCTGTACGCCCTGCCCCCGGCCGTCCGCCGCCGGGTACTGCGCCGGGCCGTGGTCGCCGCCGGGTCCCCCGCGGGCTCGCTCTTCGCCCGTCACATCGAGGAAGTGGACCGCCTCATCACCGGATGGCGCGGTCAGGGCGCCATCAACCTGCCCGGCAGGGTCGAGGCCCAGCGGCAGGGTGGCAGACTTGTCATCCGGCAGGGCTGATTGGTGCTGAAACGCGGCTGAGTCCTCCGGGGGCACCCACCTCCGGAGTCCCGGCCGACGACGAAAGTGATGCGGGTGGACGAGAAGGACATGGGCGACGACCTCCAGTCGGTGCTCATCACCAAGGAAGAGATCGACGCGAAGCTGGCGGAGCTGGCCGCGAAGATCGACGCGGAGTACGCGGGCAAGGACCTGCTCATCGTCGGTGTGCTCAAGGGCGCCGTGATGGTGATGGCGGACCTGGCGCGCGCCTTGTCCACCCCGCTCACCATGGACTGGATGGCGGTGTCCTCCTACGGCGCCGGGACCCAGTCCTCCGGCGTCGTGCGGATCCTCAAGGACCTGGACACCGACATCAAGGGCAAGCACGTCCTGATCGTCGAGGACATCATCGACTCCGGGCTGACCCTGTCGTGGCTGCTGTCGAACCTGGGCTCGCGCGAACCGGCCTCCCTGGAGGTCGTCACGCTGCTGCGCAAGCCCGACGCCGCGAAGGTCGCCATCGACGTCCGGTGGGTCGGCTTCGACATCCCGAACGAGTTCGTGGTCGGCTACGGCCTGGACTACGCGGAGAAGTACCGCAACCTGCCGTTCGTCGGCACGCTCGCCCCGCACGTCTACGGCGGCTGACCGGCCGCACGGGCCGTGCGGTGAACCCCGCGCCCGCCCCCGGGGAACTCAGGGAAACCTGCGGCTCCCGGGGGAACCTGGCGGCGCTTCCCGCCGTTGGACCAGGGGAAGGCGGGTCTGTCAGCCGTCCCACGAGGCCGCGGGTGACAATTCAGGGGTACATTCCGAAGAACAGTCTTTACTCACAGCAGCATTTACCTACGGGCAGGAGGGACGGGGTGCCTAGCGCCCCGTATGGATGGACGTGAAGCGATACTTCCGTGGGCCGGTCATGTGGATCGTGCTGGCCGTCCTCGCCGTGGTCGTGTTGATGAACGTCGTCGGCTCCGGCGGCGGCTACAAGTCGGTGGAGACCAGCGAGGTCATCAAGGCGATCAACAGTGGCCAGGTGCAGAGCGCCAAGCTCACCACCGGCGACAGCCAGATGATCAAGATCGAGCTCAAGAAGGACCAGAAGCTCGGCAACAACGACGGCACCAAGTTCCAGGCCAACTACATCGGGGACCAGGGCGTCCAGCTCGCCCAGAACCTCCAGACCAAGTACGAAGCCGGTCAGATCACCGACGGGTACACCGTCTCGCCGGACAAGACCAGCCCGTTCCTGAGCGTGCTGTTCTCGCTGCTCCCGTTCGTCCTCATCGTCGTCGTCTTCCTGTTCCTGATGAATCAGATGCAGGGCGGCGGCTCCCGGGTGATGAACTTCGGGAAGTCCAAGGCCAAGCTCATCACCAAGGACACCCCGAAGACGACGTTCGCCGATGTCGCGGGCTCCGACGAGGCCGTCGAGGAGCTCCACGAGATCAAGGAGTTCCTCCAGGAGCCGGCGAAGTTCCAGGCCGTCGGCGCCAAGATCCCCAAGGGCGTGCTGCTGTACGGCCCGCCCGGCACCGGCAAGACCCTGCTCGCGCGTGCCGTCGCGGGCGAGGCCGGTGTTCCCTTCTACTCGATCTCCGGTTCCGACTTCGTCGAGATGTTCGTCGGTGTCGGTGCCTCGCGCGTCCGCGACCTGTTCGAGCAGGCCAAGGCCAACGCGCCGGCGATCGTCTTCGTCGACGAGATCGACGCCGTCGGCCGGCACCGCGGTGCGGGCCTCGGCGGCGGTCACGACGAGCGCGAGCAGACCCTCAACCAGCTGCTGGTCGAGATGGACGGCTTCGATGTGAAGGGCGGCGTCATCCTGATCGCCGCCACGAACCGTCCCGACATCCTCGACCCGGCGCTGCTGCGCCCGGGCCGCTTCGACCGGCAGATCGCGGTCGACCGTCCGGACATGCAGGGCCGTCTGGAGATCCTCAGGGTCCACCAGAAGGGCAAGCCGGTCGCGCCGGACGTCGACCTCTCGGCCGTCGCCCGCCGCACCCCCGGCTTCACCGGTGCCGATCTCTCCAACGTTCTGAACGAGGCCGCGCTGCTCACGGCCCGCTCGAACAAGAAGCTGATCGACAACGACATGCTGGACGAGGCGATCGACCGCGTCGTGGCGGGCCCGCAGAAGCGGACTCGGATCATGTCGGACCGGGAAAAGAAGATCACCGCGTACCACGAGGGCGGCCACGCCCTGGTCGCGGCGGCTTCCCCGAACTCCGACCCGGTCCACAAGATCACTATCTTGTCCCGCGGCCGGGCCCTGGGTTACACCATGGTCCTGCCCGACGAGGACAGGTACTCGACCACGCGCAACGAGATGCTCGACCAGCTCGCGTACATGCTGGGCGGGCGCGCGGCCGAGGAACTGGTCTTCCACGACCCGACCACGGGCGCGGCGAACGACATCGAGAAGGCCACCGCCACCGCGCGGGCCATGGTCACCCAGTACGGCATGACCGAGCGGCTGGGCGCGATCAAGTTCGGCGGCGACAACACCGAGCCGTTCCTGGGCCGCGAGATGTCGCACCCGCGGGACTACTCGGAAGAGGTCGCGGCGCTGGTCGACGAAGAGGTCAAGAAGCTCATCGAGACCGCGCACAACGAGGCGTGGGAGATCCTGGTCGAGAACCGGGACGTCCTGGACAACCTCGTACTCGCGCTGTTGGAGAAGGAGACGCTGGGCAAGGAGGAGATCGCGGAGATCTTCTCCACGATCGTGAAGCGTCCGGCCCGTCCGGCGTGGACCGGTTCCGCCCGCCGCACCCCCTCCACCCGTCCGCCGGTGCTCTCTCCCAAGGAGCTCCAGCTGACGAACTCGGCGAACGGCGCCTCGGCGGCCGGCTCGCCGGCGGTCTCGGTGGAGAAGGCCCCCGAGGTCTCTCCGGAGGACCGCACCGAGTAGTCGGTGTAGCGGGCCGGCCCCCACCGGCCCCGGAATGCATGCCGCGCCCCCCAGGTTCTAGCCTGGGGGGCGCGGCACTTTCACCTGCCCGCGAGCGCTGTGCACACAGGAACGAGGAAGACATGACCGACCCAGTGACCCTGACCGGCGGCGAGGGCACGATCGGCACGTTCGACGAGAAGCGCGCCGAGGCGGCCGTGCGCGAGCTGCTGATCGCGGTCGGTGAGGACCCCGACCGCGAGGGCCTGCTGGAGACGCCGGCGCGGGTGGCACGGTCGTACAAGGAGATATTCGCCGGACTCTGGCAGAAGCCGGAGGAGGTCCTGACGACGACGTTCGACCTGGGCCACGACGAGATGGTCCTGGTGAAGGACATCGAGGTGATGAGCTCCTGCGAGCACCACCTGGTGCCCTTCCACGGCGTCGCGCACGTCGGCTACATCCCGTCGGCGGACGGCAAGATCACCGGCCTGTCGAAGCTCGCCCGCCTGGTGGACGTGTACGCCCGCCGCCCGCAGGTGCAGGAGCGGCTGACGACGCAGGTCGCGGATTCCCTCATGGAGATCCTGGAGCCGCGCGGCGTCATCGTGGTCATCGAGTGCGAGCACATGTGCATGACCATGCGCGGGGTCCGCAAGCCCGGCGCGAAGACCATCACCTCGGCGGTCCGCGGCCAGCTCCGCGACCCCGCGACCCGCAACGAGGCCATGAGCCTCATCATGGCCCGCTGACCACCCCGCGGCCGGTCCGGTCCGGGGCCGGCCGCGGGCGTCAGGCGCGGGCCGGGGAGTGGGGGTTGGTGTCGTCGTCCTCCGGGAGCTTGAGGACGTGCTCCAGGAACAGGGCCGCCGCGACGACCGCCGCTCCCGCCAGGACGGAGCCGCCCGCGTACCACGCCTGGTCGCGGCGGGCGGGGACATCGAGGGAGTCGGTCAGCAGGAACACGCCGACACCGCCGTACATACCGGCGACCAGGGCCGCGACCAGGGCGCTGGCCTGCGCGAAGACGACCGCGCGGGCCGCCATCAGGGGCTCGACCCCCTTGGCGCCCGGGCGGCGCTCGCGCTGCGCCTTGAGGCGGGTGCGCATCGACAGCCCCGTCGCGAACAGGATCGCCGCGATCACCGCGAGGACGATCGGCGCGGCCAGGGGAACGCCCGGCAGGTTGCCGTACGCGTTCCACAGCCTGGCGCCCGCCCAGGACAGCACCCCGGCGACCACGAAGATGCCCGCCAGGACCGCCGGCCTCAGTTGCTTCACGTGCCCGTTCCCCGCTTTCTGAGCCGTTTCGTCAGCAGTGAACAGGCTAACGACTACTCGGGGAGGTGGAGTTCCAGGTCCGGGCGCGGCGCGACGCCGCTCAGGCCGATTCCGGCCAGCAGCGCGGAGACCGCTCCGCGGCCCGAGAGCTGCGCCTCGGGGTCGATGTCGTTCCAGGGCGCGAGCACGAACGCCCGCTGGTGCGCCCGGGGGTGCGGGAGGGTGAGGACCGGGTCGTCGCGGACCTCGTCGGCGTACGCCACGATGTCGACGTCGATCGTGCGCGGCCCCCAGCGCTCCTCGCGGACGCGGTCGAACGCCTCCTCGATGGCGTGCCCGCGCTCCAGCAGGGAGGAAGGCGGCAGGGTGGTCTTCACGCTGATGACGGCGTTGAGGTACGAGGGCTGCGAGCCGGGCGCGACGCCCCAGGGCTCCGTCTCGTAGACGGGGGAGACGGCCTTGACCCTCAGCCCCGGGGTGTCGCCGAGGGCGTCGATGGCGCCCTGGAGGGTCTCCAGGCGGTTGCCGAGGTTCGCGCCGAGCGCGATGACGGCCCATTTCGGGTTGGACAGGGTCGTGTCCGCCGCGTCGACCGTCTCCACCACCGAGGCGGGAACGGGCTGCACGGTGGGGTCGCTCTGGGCGTTGAGTCCGTTGTTCATGCGCGGCTCCGGGTGATCGTGATGGTCACGTCGTCGAACGGGACGGTGATCGGCGCGTCCGGCTTGTGGACGACGACCTCGACCTGCGCCACCGCTTCGTGCTTGAGGCACTGCTGGGCGATCCGCTCGGCGAGGGTCTCGATCAGGTCGACCGGCTCTCCCTGGACCACGTCGACGACTTCCTCGGCCACCACTCCGTAGTGCACGGTCTTGGCCAGGTCGTCGTCGGCCGCCGCGGGACGGGCGTCGATGTGCAGCACCAGGTCGACGATGAAGGTCTGGCCCTCCTCGCGTTCCCGGGGGAAGACGCCGTGGTGCCCGCGAGCCTTGAGGCCGCGCAGCGCGACACGATCCACGCGAATCACTCCTGTTTCGTAGGTGCTTCCGGTCCCGGGACTCCCGGGGCCATGGGCCTACGCCGAGTGCGGTCGGCGTCGTCCGCCTTCGAATTTACCCGCGATAGACCTCCGGCCCCGCCCATGGGGTCAGTCGGTGTCCCCTTCGTCCTCATCTTCGGAGTCCGTAAGGACCGGTGAACCGTGGTGGGACCACAGCCGCCAGCCCTCGGATGTGCGTCGGAACACATTCGTGGCGACGACCAGCTGACCGACCAGCGGGCCCAGCTCACCGCTGTCCTCGGCGGGGCCGCCGCTGAGGATGTTCTCGGTGCAGGTGACCAGGGCGGTGTCGCCGAGGACGGCCACCTTCGTGTCGGTGAGGAAGAACTGGATGTACTCCGTGTGGGACATGATCAGGGCGTACGAGCGCAGCACCTCGCCGCGCCCGGAGAGCACCGGCCAGCCGGGGTGCACGCAAGAGATCTCGTCCTCCAGCCAGAGCGCCGACAGCGCGTCGAAGTCCCCCTGCTCCATGGCCTCGTAGAAGGCGGTGTTGATCTCTTCGACGGCCTCGATGTCGGTACGGCTCACCGTGCCCCTTCCAGGTCGGTCTGACGGATCACAGTGCCCCTTCCACGGCGCGGGCCACCCGAACCGCGTCGGCGGTCGCCCGTACCTCGTGGACCCGTACCGCCCAGGCGCCCTGGTGGGCGGCGATCGCGGACACGGCGGCCGTGGCGGCGTCCCGTTCCCGGGCGGGCGGCGGGGCGGCGTCGGCCCCGGCCAGGACCCGTCCGAGGAAACGCTTCCGCGAGGCGGCGACCAGCAGCGGGTAGCCGAGCTCCCGCAGCTCGCGAAGGTGGGCCACGAGGGCCAGGTCGTGCTCGGCGTTCTTCGCGAAGCCCAGGCCGGGGTCGACCACGAGCCGCTCGGGCGCGATGCCGCCGGCGACGACGGCGTCGACGCGGTCGCGGAGTTCGGCGGTGACCTCGGCGAGGACGTCCCCGTAGACGGCGAGGCTGTTCATGCCGGCGCTGAAGCCGCGCCAGTGCATGACCACGAACGGCACTTCCGCGGCGGCCACGGCCGGGATCATGCCCGGGTCGGCCAGTCCGCCGCTGACGTCGTTGACCAGGCGCGCGCCGGCGGCGACGGCCCGCGCCGCGACCTCGGCGCGCATGGTGTCGACGGAGACGACGACCCCCTCTGCGGCCAGGCCGCGCACCACGGGGACCACGCGGCGCAGCTCTTCCTCGGCGTCGACGCGGGTGGCGCCGGGACGGGTGGACTCGCCGCCGACGTCGACGAGGTCGGCGCCCTGGGCGACGAGGTCGAGGCCGCGCTTGACGGCGGCGGTGGTGTCGAACCAGCGGCCACCGTCGGAGAAGGAGTCGGGGGTGACGTTCACGACGCCCATGACCGCGCAGCGGTCCCACTCCGGCAGGCCCGTCACCCGGCCCCTGGCGGTGGCCCCGTGGTTGGTGTTCATAGCTCAAGGGTAGGGCCCGGGCCCTGGCCGGGCGGTGGCCGGGACGGGCCCCGGCCGGGCCCGCCGCCGGCGCCCTCGCGGGCCGCGGCGGCCTTCGCGGTCGGGCCGCGGCCCTTCGTGGCCACGGTCGCCGACTGCGGGCCCCGGCCGCCCCGGCCGTGGGCGCCGGCCGTGGCCGACGCGGGCGGGCCGCCCTGGGCCGGGCGTCCCGCTCCCGCCGGCTACGCCACCCGGACCTCGCGCTCGCCCGCCTGGGCGGGTACCGCCGCGCCCTCGTGCGTGTGGGCGCAGGGGCGGACCGGCTTGGGCCGCCGGCGGCTCTCGAAGAGCCGGGGCAAGGCCAGGGTCACGAAGCCCTCGGCCTGCATCACGGCGAAACCGATGCGGGGCAGGTCGCGGGTGTGCCGGTAGACCATGAAGCGCGGCTCCCAGCGGGGCCGGAACTTCTCGTTGAACTTGTAGAGGGACTCGATCTGGAACCAGCGGGACAGGAAGACCAGCAGGCCGCGCCACATCCGCAGCACCGGTCCCGCGCCGATCTTCTCGCCGCGGGCGAGGGCCGCTCGGAACATCGCGAAGTTCAGCGAGACCTTCTCGATCCCGAGGCCCGGGCAGGCTCCGAGGGCGGCGACGATCAGCAGCTCGTTCATGCCGGGGTCGGCGGCGCGGTCACGGCGCATCAGCTCCAGCGACATGCCGTCCTTGCCCCAAGGCACGAAGTGCAGGATGGCCTTGAGGTCGCCGAAGGGACTGGTGTCGCCCTCCTCCACGCGGTGCGCGGTGGCGATGAAGCAATCCCCGTCGCCCGGGTCGCCGACCCGGCCCAGCGCCATGGAGAAGCCGCGCTCGGTGTCGGTGCCGCGCCACGCCTCGGCGGCACCGCGGACCTGCCCCAGCTCCTCCTCGGACAGCTCGCTGACCCGACGGACCTTGGTGGTGTAGCCGTTGCGCTCGATGCGCTTCACCATCTGGCGGACGTTGCGCATGGCGCGTCCGGAGAGGGAGAAGTCTTTGACGTCGACGATCGCCTCGTCACCCAGTTCCAGGGCGTCGAGCCCGGTCTCGCGGGTCCAGACCTCGCCGCCGGTCTCGCTGCAGCCCACGACGGCCGGGGTCCAGGAGTGGGCCTTGGCCTCCTCCATGAACCGCTCGATGGCGCCGGGCCATGCCTCGACGTCGCCGACCGGGTCGCCGGAGGCGAGCATCACGCCGGAGACGACGCGGTAGGTGACGGCCGCCTTGCCGCTGGGGGAGAAGACGACGGCCTTGTCGCGGCGCAGCGCGAAGTGGCCGAGAGAGTCGCGGCCGCCGTGCTTGGCCAGCAGCTCGCGCAGCTTGGCCTCGTCGTCGGCGGTGAGCCGGGCGGCCGGGTGCTCGGGGCGGAAGGCCAGGTAGATGGTGGTGACGGCGGTCAGCATGCCGAGCGCGCCCAGGGAGTAGCCGACGGTCCAGGAGACGCGGCCCGCGTAGGCGACCGGGCCCTCGAAGCCGAAGAGCCCGTAGACCACGTGGGTGATCTGCTCGTACAGGCCGGGGTTGCCGACGACCTTGTTCGGGTGGACGTTGACGATGACCAGGCCGAGACCGATGGAGCCGGCGCTCATCAGGACGAAGTTGGCCAGCGCCTTCCAGCGGCTGCGCGGGTCCGGCAGCGCCTTGAATTCATTCTGGTGGCGCAGCAGCAGGCCGAGCAGCACCGCCGAGATGACCACGCCGATGAAGGAGTGCCGGTATGTGAATTGCGCCACCGCGCCCGCGGGCAACAGGACGACCGCGGCCCGCCAGGCACGCCGCTTGCGCCGCTTGAGGCCGTGGGCCAGCAGCAGGATCAGTACGCCCGCGCTGATGGACAGCGCGGCGGCGAACGGACCCAGGGAGCCGGGCAGCACCTCGGTGAACGAGTGGAACCGGCTGTGCCGGAATCGCGGGAAGACGCCCGCCGCGATGTCCAGAAGGCCGACGATCATGACGGCCGTACCTACCAGGCCGGGCACCGACTCCGGCTTGGGTCCGCGGAAGATTCGGCGGACCGCCTTCGGAACCTGTCCCGACTTATCGCCATCTATCCTGCTAGACATCGCTTCCCGTTGCTCCGCGAGAGATCATATGGCCGAAGGCCGCGACAGCCTCCGGAGTGTGGTGCGTCCCCTAGGACGACATCAAGGGCCAGCGGGTTCACTCTTCCGTCGAGAAAAACCAGCCCTGCCATCAGAAAGTCGACTGACTGCTCATGGGTCTCACCAGTAATACGGTTCTGGTCCTGGCCATCATCCTCGGTGTGCTGCTGTTCGCGGCCACGGTGTGGTTCTGGCCACGGCTCTCGGGCCGCACCTGGCGCGCGATGCTCGGCCGGATCGGCCTCCTGCTGGTGACCCAGCTGGCCCTGTTCTCGGCGGTCGGCCTGGCAGCGAACAAATCCTTCCTCTTCTACGGTTCCTGGGCCGACCTGTTCGGCCAGCAGACGTCCATGGGCAAGGTCGTCGACCACTCGATGAGCAGCAAGGACATCAAGGTCGTCGACAAGCAGAGCCTGGACGTGCCGGGTGGCGCCAAGCCCCAGGTGGCCGGTCAGATCCTGAAGGTTGCCATAAGCGGCCCCAAGTCAAAGATAACGAGCCCCGGGTACGTGTGGCTGCCGCCGGAGTACTTCCAGCCGCACTACAAGAACAAGAACTTCCCGGCCTCCATCGTGTTGACGGGCTACCCGGGTACGGCCGAAAACCTGATCAAAGGGCTGAACTACCCCATAACGGCCTTCAAGCAGGCCAAAGCGGGCAAGATGCAGCCGATGATCCTCGTGATGCTGCGCCCGACGATCGCCCCTCCGCGTGACACCGAGTGCGTGGATATCCCGGGCGGCCCGCAGACCGAGACCTTCTTCGGGCAGGACCTGCCGCAGGCGATCCAGTCCACCTTCCGGGTGGGCAAGAAGCCGCAGAACATGGGCTTCATCGGGAACTCCACGGGCGGCTACTGCGCGCTGAAGATCGCCGCGCACTACCCGCAGACCTTCGGCGTCGGTGTGGGCCTGTCCGCGTACTACCAGGCCGCGGACGACCCGACGACCGGTGACCTGTTCAAGGGCGACGACAAGCTGAAGAAGCGCGCCGACGTCCTGCACAGCGTCGAGCACAAGAAGCCGACCGGTACGTCCTTCCTCGTCACGACCAGCGAGAAGGGCGAGGACAACCTGGGCGACACCAAGAAGTTCATCAAGCTGGTCAAGGGCTCGGACCGGGTCTCCTCGATCGTCCTCGACAGCGGCGGCCACAACTTCAACACCTGGCGCCGGGAGATCGCTCCGATGCTGGTGTGGGTGAGCGGCCGGATGCAGGCCTGAGCGGTACGAGTCGGGCCGCCGGCGGGAATCCGGCGGGTGGAAGGCAGGAGAGTGACGGGCCCTGACGGCCGGTCACTCTCCTTTTGTTTCCCCGCTCGCGGCCCTCATGCCTCCTGGAGCCGGGCCCGGCGCAGGGCCCGGTGCACGGCCTCGGGGGTCAGTACGCCGAGCAGCGCGCCGGAGTCCGGGTCCTTGATCCCGATCCGGCCGGAGTCCTCTTGGAGCAGCGCCGCGAGCGCCTCGCGCAGCGTGGCGCCGAGCGGGACCTCGACGGCCGGGGCGGCGTCGCCCGCCGGGGTGAGGTCGGCCGCGTCGACGGGGGTGACCGCGAGCCGCTTCAGACCCCGGTCGGCGCCGACGAAGGAGGCCACGTACGCGGTGGCTGGCGACGCCAGTACCACGGCCGGGCGGGCGAACTGCTCGATGGTGCCCGTGCCGTAGACGGCGATCCGGTCGCCGAGCCGGATCGCCTCCTCCAAGTCGTGCGTGACCAGCAGGATCGTCTTGCGGACGGTGCGTTGGAGCTCCAGGAACTCGTTCTGGAGGCGTTCGCGCACCACCGGGTCCACCGCGCCGAACGGTTCGTCCATCAGCAGCACCGGCGGGTCGGCGGCGAGCGCGCGGGCCACGCCGACGCGCTGGCGCTGGCCGCCGGAGAGCTGCTCCGGGTACCGGTCGCCGTACACCGACGGGTCCAAGCCGACGAGTTCGAGCAACTCGGCGGCGCGGGCGCGGGCCTTGGCCTTGGGGGTGCCGATGAGCTGGGGCACGGTGGCCGTGTTCTCCAGCACCGTCTTGTGGGGGAACAGCCCGACCTGCTGGATGACGTAGCCGATGTGGCGGCGCAGTTCGACGGGATCGGCGGCGGAGATGTCCTCGCCGGCCAGCAGGATGCGGCCGGAGGTCGGCTCGATGAGCCGGTTGACCATCTTCATGGTGGTCGTCTTGCCACAGCCGGAGGGGCCGACCAGCGTGACCAGCTCACCCTCCGCCACCTCGAAGGACAGGTCCTCGACGGCCGTGGTCCCGTCGGGGTAGCGCTTGGTCACATGCTCGAATCGGATCACCTCGCCATCTTTCCTCACCCGGCGGGCAAGTTGTGTGAAGGGCGTGTTGCCCGAGTGCGAAGGATTCCGGCCGTTGTCGGTGCCGGGGGTTATGGTCGGTTCCGGCCGTGCCCCCACGCGGCGGGCCCTTGATCGAAAATGTATGCGTCCGGTGAGAGGAGGTGAGCGGCGTGGACAACCGGAACTGCCTCGTGGCCAACGACTGGTTCTGCTGGGACTACGTCACCTCCCGATCCCAGGAGCTCACCGACGCGACCGTGCAACACGTGTGGATCACCGCCGTCTCGGTGCTGATCGGTCTCGTGGTCTCGGTACCGCTCGCGCTGTTGGCCCGCCGGGGCCGCCATTGGGCGGCTCCCGTCCTCGGCCTGACCACCCTGCTCTACACGATCCCCTCGCTCGCCATGTTCTCGCTGCTGCTGCCGTTCTTCGGGCTGTCGGCGGCGCTCGTGGTGACGGGTCTGGTGCTGTACTCGCTGACCATCCTGGTCCGCAATGTGATGGCCGGGCTCGCGGCCGTGCCCGAGGAGGTACGGGAAGCCGCGCGCGGGATGGGGTACGGCCCGGGGCGGCTGTTGTGGCAGGTCGAGCTGCCGTTGGCGCTGCCCGCGCTGCTGGCCGGGGTGCGGATCGCCACCGTGTCCACCGTGGCGCTGACGACCGTCGGCTCCATCGTGGGCAAGGGCGGGCTGGGCAACCTCATCGCCCCCGCCGTGAACAGTTCCTTCAAGGCGCAGGTGCTCACGGCCTCCGCGCTGTGCGTGCTGCTCGCGCTGGTCGCGGACCTGCTGCTGCTCGGCGTACAGCGGCTGCTCACGCCGTGGACCCGGGCGGGCCGGGCGCCGCGCAAGGCGGCGGCGCCCGATGTACCGGTGTCCGTCCCGGCCGAGGGGGCCTGAGCCATGGGTGTACTGGGCGGGGCGTGGGACTGGTTGACGGACGGCGCCAACTGGGCCGGGGAGAACGGCGTCTGGCACCGACTCGGCGAGCACGTGTTCGTCAGCGGGGTCGCGTTGGGCGTCGCCTGCGCGGTGGCGCTGCCGCTCGGGCTGTGGCTCGGGCACCTCGGCAAGGGCGGCACCCTCGCGGTGAACGTGTCCAACGTCGGAAGGGCCGTCCCGGTCTTCGCGGTCCTGGCCCTGTTCATGGTCTCGCCGCTGCGCAGCGCCGGCTATCTGCCGACCGTCATCGCGCTCGTGCTGTTCGCGATCCCGCCGCTGCTGACCAACGCTTACGTGGGCATGCGCGAAGTGGACCGCTCGGTGGTCGAGGCGGCCCGGGGCATGGGGATGTCCGGGAGCCAGCTCTTCCTACGGGTGGAACTGCCGCTGGCGCGGGGGCTGGTGATGACGGGCCTGCGTTCGGGCGCCGTCCAGGTCATCGCCACCGCCACGATCGCGGCGATGGTCGGCCAGGGGGGTCTGGGCCGGATCATCACCGCCGGGTTCAACACGTACAACACCGCGCAGGTGGTGGCGGGCGCCGTGCTCGTGGCGCTGCTGGCCCTGCTGGTGGAGGGGGCGCTGGTGGCGGCGGACCGGCTGCTGCCGCGCCACCCGTCGGCGGCCCGCTGACCGTCCCGGTGCCGCCGCGCTGTCCGAAGCCCTGTCCGTCGCCCTGCCGTCCCCCCCTGACTTTCGATTTTTTACGTCCGCCCCACTCCTTTGGAGGAGCCCCACATGAGCAAGTCCCTGCACGTCCTCGGCGCGGTGCTGGGTGCGGCCGCCCTGGCCGCATCGCTCACCGCCTGCGGCGGCGACAGCCTGGAGAAGTCGAAGGACGGCGGCTCGGCCTCCTCCTCGTCGTCCTCGGAGGGCGGCGCCAAGGGCAAGCTGGTGATCGGCGCGGCCGGTTTCACCGAGTCCAACGTGCTGGCGGAGCTGTACGCGCAGGTCCTGCGCAACGCGGGCTACTCCACCTCCGTCACCACCGTCAACAACCGTGAGCTGTACGAACCGTCGCTGGAGAAGGGCGAGATCGACGTCGTCCCGGAGTACGCGGCCACCCTCGCGGAGTTCCTGAACGCCAAGGTCAACGGCAAGGACGCGCCGAAGGACAAGCCCGTCGCATCGAGCGACGCCACGGCGACGGTGGCGGCGCTGGAGAAGCTCGCGACCCCGCTCGGCCTCAAGGCCCTGCCGGCCGGCTCGGCGGTCGACCAGAACGCTTTCGCGGTCACGAAGGAATTCGCCGCGAAGAACAACCTCAAGACCCTTTCCGATCTCGGCAAGTCCGGACTCAAGGTGAAGATCGCGGCCGGTGACGAATGCGCCGTCCGACCCTTCTGCCGGCCGGGTTTGGAGACGACATACGGAATTTCGGTCTCCGGTATTGACCCGAAGGGCGTGGGCACCCCGCAGGCCAAGCAGGCCGTCAAGGACGGCGTGGACCAGCTCGTGCTGACCACGACCACCGACGCCACGCTCGACAGCTACGGCCTGGTCCTGCTGGAGGACGACAAGAAGCTCCAGAACGCCGACAACGTCCTGCCGGTGGTCAATGCCAAGGACGCCGGCTCCCCGGAGGTCGCGGCGGCGCTCGACGGGCTCACCAAGACGCTGACGACGGCCGACCTCGTCGACCTCAACCGGAAGGTGGACGCGGAGCGCGCGAAGGCCGCCGATGTCGCCAAGGCGTACCTGGAATCCAAGGGTCTGCTCAAGAAGTAGGGCCCTACGAAGATCAGTTACGCGTTTGATGCGGAAATGACGGGTAACCGCCTGGTAAGAGATTTCCGGGCGGCTACCCCACACCGCGTCTACGCCCTGTAAATTTCAGGCCATGCCCCGTGGACGCCACCGCAATCCAGAACCTCTGCACCGTCTGCTCACGCCGACTGCCGTCGCCGGTGTATCCGTGGCCGGCGCCGGCGCGGCCTGGCTACTCGCGGAACCGGTGGCGCTGCGCCTGCTCGTGGCCCTCACGGCAGCCGCGGGCGTGGCCGGCGCCGTCGTCATGCGCTCCTGGGACCGCTCGGCCGGTCGCCGGGTGGCGGAGCTCGCTCGCGAGCGGGTCAAGGACGAGTGGAAGACGGAAGAGCGGATAGCCGAGCTCGAATCCGATCTCGAAGAGGCCCGAGTGCTGCGCGCCAAGCTGGACGCCAAGCTGCGCGCCAAGCGGGTCGAACTGGCGGGCCTGCGCGGCGAACACGCCGCGCTGCTGCGCCGGTACGCGACCGCCGAGACGGAGCGCGCCGGCGCGCTGGAGCGGCGCAGACTGCTCGCCATCGAGGCGGCTTCGGGATCGGCCGGGCCGAAGGAACTCCCGGCGGTGTCGCAGGAGCGCGACGGCAGCGGGGCGCCCACGGCCGTCGGCTACGCCCGGGCCAACGCGGCGATGGCGGCGCTGGTGCGCAAGGCGGAGGAGCGGGCGGCAGCGTCGGGTGCCTCCGGCGCGTCAAGCGTCTCGGGGGTCGCGGGGGCGTCCGGGGATGCCGCTGCCGCGGGTGGCTCGGGCACCCACGGCCGTACGGCCGCGGGTGCGGCGGGCGGTGCCGCCGATGGTGCTGCGGGCGGTGTCGCCGGTGCGGCGGGAGCGCAGGTTCCGGCCCGGCGGCTCGCGGCGACGGTGGCCCCGTACGCGGCGCCCCGGCGGCCGGCCTCGCGCGTCGAGGGAGGCTTCGACTTCTTCGGCACCAAGACCGCCGCCCAAGCCCGCGCCGTGATCGAGTCCGTGCAGAACGAGGACCTCGCGGACGTCGTCGGCGCGGAGGCGCTCGCGGTGCACAAGGCGGAGTCCACCGGACAGGGTGACGCCGAACCGGAGTTCAAGGCCCCGACCGCCGAACAGCGGGCGCTGGGACAGGTCATCGACCTGACGGCCCACGACGAGACCGAGCCGGTCGACGTGGCCCGCCTGCGCAGCGCCATCTCGTAGGACGTACCCGCGGCCCGATCCCGGCCCGTGGGGTCAGAACAACGGAAGCTGCCCCGGGTGCGGGCCCAGGGTGAAGCCGTCCAAGGTGGGGGCGGAAGCGCCCAGCACCACGCGGGCGCGGGAGCCGGGGCAGGACACCAGCTCGCCGCGCTCCCGGCCGGCGGGCGGGTCGTGGCGGGCGATCCGCCCGGCCGTCACGGCGCAGTCGCGGCCACAGGCGGGACAGGCCCGCCGGGGGGAGTGGGACATGCCCCCAGTCTGCACCCCGCCACCGACAACCGGTCCCGGCACCCGGACCCGACAACCGGTCCCGGCACCCGGACCCGACAACCGGTCCCGGCACCCGGGCCGGGCATCCCGGACCGGGCTCAGGCCGACTGCGCCGCGGCCCACGCCTCGTGGGCGCGGAGCACCCGGGACCACAGGGCCGTGCGGTCCGCCGGGGTCAGGTCGTCCAGGTTCCGCCCGAAGACCGTGGCGATGGCGTCGAAGAACTCCCCGGAGCCGGACAACTCCCGTCTGCTCCCGCCGCCGACCGGGTCGACGCGGCTCAGCACCCGTCCCTGGAGCACGTCGATGCCCCCGGCGTCACGCCTGCACAGGACGAGCGTGCGGACGAAGGGGGAATCCTCGTCGGCCGACAGCCAGGCGTGCATGGGCGCGAAGTCGGCCATCGCGGCCGGGGCGGAGCGGAAGTTCGTCCGGGTCATGGGGCGGGTCGGGTTGTGCAGGCTCCACCCCTCGCCCTCGCCGGTCGGTGGCTCCGGGCGCTCCAGCGCGTAGGGGATGCCGCCCTGCTCGTACGCGCCCTCCCGCAGCGGCAGCGGCTCGTGGGGGCCGTCGCCGAGCCCGACGTCCACGAGGTACTCCGCGCCCTCGACGCGCACGGTCAGCGTGAGGTGGTCACCGCTGACCTTCCGCGCGGCGGGGTCCTTGTTCACGCCGCCGTAGTGGCGCGTCACGCCGTAGCCCAGGGTTTCGAGGAGCGCCGCGAACGCGCCGTTGAGGTGGAAGCAGTAGCCGCCCCGCCCGGCGGCGAAGCGGCGTACCGACAGCTCCGGGTCGATGCCGGGCGGCCGGCCGAGCTGGATGTCGAGGTTCTCGAACGGGACGCGCTCCACGTGGGCCCGGTGCAGGGCGAACAGGACTTCGGCGGACGGGGTGGCGCCCGGGTCGGTGATGCCCAGCCGGCGCAGGTAGTCGGCGTATATCGCGGCGAAGGTCCCAGAGGTCATGCCGGCACCCTAGGCCGGGCCCGCGGTCGCGCCGCCGGTCTTTTCGCCCCGCATGTCAAGTCCGCGGCGGTGCGCCCGGCGCGGGCGGGGGCCGGTGCCGGTGCCGGTGGGGGCCCGGTACGGGGCGGGCGGCCTACTTGTCGATGTCGCCGACCACGAAGAACAGCGAACCGAGGATCGCCACCATGTCCGCGACCAACTGCCCGGGCAGCAGTACCGCCAGCGCCTGGATGTTGTTGAAGGACGCCGAGCGCAGCTTGAGCCGGTACGGGGTCTTCTCGCCCTTCGAGACGAGGTAGTAGCCGTTGATCCCGAGGGGGTTCTCGGTCCAGGCGTACGTGCTCCCCTCGGGCGCCTTCAGCACCTTCGGCAGGCGCTGGTTGACCGGCCCGGGCGCCAGTTCCGCCATCCGGTCCAGGCAGGCTTCGGCGAGGTCGAGCGCGTTGTGCGTCTGGTCGAGCAGGACCTCGAAGCGGGCCAGGCAGTCGCCCTCGGTGCGGGTGACCACCTTGAGGACGTCCTGCAGCTCGCCGTAGGCCAGGTACGGCTCGTCGCGGCGCAGGTCGAAGTCGACGCCGGAGGCGCGGGCGATCGGGCCGGAGACCCCGTACGCGTGCACGGCCTCCGCCGACAGCACGCCCACCCCGCGCGTGCGTCCGCGGAAGATCTCGTTGCCGTGGACCAGCTTGTCGTAGACGTCCATGCGGGTGCGGACGTCGGCGACGGCGGCGCGGGCCCGGCCGAGCCAGCCGGCCGGCAGGTCCTCCTTGAGGCCGCCGACCCGGTTGAACATGTAGTGCATCCGGCCGCCGGAGATCTCCTCCATGACGGCCTGGAGCTCCTCGCGCTCGCGGAACGCGTGGAAGATCGGGGTGATTCCGCCCAGTTCGAGCGGGTACGACCCGAGGAACATCAGGTGGTTCAGTACCCGGTTCAGCTCGGCGAGCAGGGTCCGCATCCACACGGCCCGCTCGGGGACCTCCATGCCCAGCATCCGCTCGACGGCCATGACCACGCCCAGCTCGTTCGAGAACGCCGACAGCCAGTCGTGTCGGTTGGCCAGCATCACGATCTGCCGGTAGTCGCGGGCCTCGAAGAGCTTCTCGGCGCCGCGGTGCATGTAGCCGACCACCGGCTCGGCGCTCACGATGCGCTCCCCGTCCAGGACGAGGCGCAGGCGCAGCACGCCGTGCGTGGAAGGGTGCTGCGGCCCGATGTTGAGCACCATGTCGGTGCTCTCCGCCGCTCCGCCGATGCCGACCGTGGTCTCCGTCATGGCCGCATTGTCTCAGCCCTACGCTGTGCGCATGGAAACCGGGACAACGGGTGAGACGAGCCTCCCCGACTGGGTGGGACTGCCGGGCGGCCTGCTCAGGCTCCGCCGACTGCTGCTGGCGTTCTGGGGGCTGCTCCTCGCGGTGGTGACGGGGGTCGTACTGGGGCTGGTCGTCGGCCCGGCGTGGGCGGCCTGCGGCGCGGTGTGGCTGGGCGCGCTCGCGTGGGGCTGGGTGCTGCTCGGGCGGAACTGGCGGTCCTGGCGGTACGCGGAGCGGGCCGATGACCTGCTGATCACCCGGGGGGTCCTGTGGCGGGCCCAGACCGTGGTCCCGTACGGACGGATGCAGCTGGTGGAGGTGACCTCGGGGCCGCTGGAGCGGCGCTTCGGGCTGGCCTCCGTACAACTGCACACGGCGGCCGCGGCGACCGACGCGAAGATCCCCGGGCTGGTGCCGGAGGAGGCCGAGCGGCTGCGCGACCGGCTGACGGAGCTGGGCGAGGCCCGATCGGCCGGCCTGTGAGCACGGCGGGCGGAAAAGGCGTCGAGGGCGTGGAGCTCCCGCTGTCGGGGGCTGCCGGCGCGTCGGGGGCCCGCGCCCGGCCCGCGGACGAGCGGCGGCTGCACCCGCTGACCCCGCTGTTGCGCGCCTGGGTGCCGATCGCGGCGATCATCGGTGTGATCGCGCAGCAGGGCGACCGCGCCGAGGAGTGGATCACCGAGCTGCCCGTGTCGTTCCGCTTCCTGGTGCTCGTCGCGCTGCTCCTCGTCTTCGGTACGTACGGCCTGCTGAGCTGGTGGTTCACCCACTACGCGGTCACCGACACCGAGCTGCGCATCCGCAGCGGGCTGCTCTTCCGCCGCACCGCCCACATCCGGCTCGACCGGGTCCAGGCGGTGGATGTCACCCGGCCGCTGCTGGCCCGGCTCGCCGGGGTCGCGAAGCTGCGGATCGACGTCATCGGCGCCGACGACAAGGACGAGCTGGCGTACCTGGCCGAGCGGGACGCCGCCGCGTTGCGCGCCGAACTCCTCGCGAGGGCCGCCGGATTCGCCCCGGCCGAGGCGGTCGCGCTCGGCGAGGCCCCGGAGCGCGCGCTGCTGCGGGTCGGGCCGCGGGAGCTGGTGGCCTCCCTGCTGTTGAGCCTGGGGGTGCTGGCGGCCGTCGCAGGGGGGCTGCTCGTACCGGTGGTGGTGTGGTGGTTCAGTGCCAACCCCTGGGCGGCCGCGGTCGCGCTGCTGCCGTTGCTCGGCTGGGCCTGGAGCAGCAGCGCGGGCCGGTTCCTCGCCGAATACGACTGGACGGTCGCGGAGTCCCCCGACGGGCTGCGGCTCGACCACGGGCTGGCGGACCGGGCGCACGAGACGGTACCGCCGGGTCGGGTGCAGACCGTCCGGATCGTCGAGCCGCTGCTGTGGCGGTGGCGGGGCTGGGTCCGGGTGGAGCTGGCGGTGGCGGGCTCGAAGAACAACGTCCTGGTGCCGGTGGCCGCGCGGGCCGCCGCGTACGAGGTCATCGCGCGGGTGCTGCCGGGCGTGGACCTGGCGGCCCTGAGCTTCGACCGCGCCCCGCGGTCCGGCGCGCGGTGGGTGGTCCCGGTCTGGTGGCGGGGCTACGGCGTGGCCGTCTCCGCGGAGGTCTTCGCCGCCCGGCGGGGGCTCCTGTGCCGGCGTACGGAGATCGTCCCGCACGCGAAGGTACAGAGCGTCCGGCTTGCCCGGGGGCCCTGGAAACGGCTCCACGGCGTCGCGGACGTCCACGTCGACACCGGCGCCAACGGCACGGTGACGGCCCGCCTCCGACCGTCCGCCGAGGCCACCGCCCTCCTCTACGCCCAGGCGGACCGCTCCCGCACCTCCCGCGCGACATCCCGCCCGGACCGCTGGATGACCTGACCTGACCTGACCTGACCTGACCTGACCTGACCTGACCCGGCCCGGCCCGGCCCGGGTCAGGCGGTCGGGCCGCCGCCGGCGCGGACCAGGCCGGACTCGTAGGCCAGGACGACCACTTGGACGCGGTCGCGCAGGCCCAGCTTCGTCAGGATGCGGCCCACGTGCGTCTTCACCGTCGCCTCCGACAGGACCAGGCGGGCGGCGATCTCGCCGTTCGACAGGCCCTGTGCCACCAGCAGCATGACCTCCCGCTCGCGCTCCGTCAGCCGCTCGATCTCCTTGTTGCGCGGCTCCTGGGAGGTCGTCGGCAGCATCGGCGCGAACCGGTCCAGCAGTCGCCGCGTCGTGCTCGGCGCCACCACCGCGTCGCCGCTGTGCACCGAGCGGATCGCGGCCAGCAGCTCCGCCGGCGGGACGTCCTTGAGCATGAAGCCGCTCGCGCCCGCCTTGAGGCCCGAGAAGGCGTACTCGTCCAGGTCGAAGGTGGTCAGGATGATCACCTTGGGGTGTTCGTCGGGCTCACAGATGCGCCGTGTCGCCTCGACCCCGTCGAGCTTCGGCATCCGGACGTCCATCAGCACCACGTCCACCTTCGTGGCCCGCAGCACCTCCAGCGCCTCCAGACCGTCACCGGCCTCGGCGACGACCTCCATGTCCGGCTGGGCGGCGAGCACCATCCGGAAGCCCGTGCGCAGCAGCACCTGGTCGTCGACCAGCATCACGCGGATGGACATCAGTTACCTCTTACCTCTTCTTGAGTGGGAGGAGCGCGCTGATCCGGAAACCGCCGCCCGGCCGCGGGCCGGCCTCCAGCGTGCCCCCGACCATACCGATGCGCTCCCGCATGCCGATCAGTCCGTGCCCGGCGCCGTCGGCGCCGCCGTCCTCGTACAGTTCGTGGGCCGCGCCCCGCCCGTCGTCCTCGACCAACAGGCCGAGCCCGTCGTCGAAGTAGACCAGCCGCACGCTCGCCTTCGCCTCCGGGCCGCCGTGCTTGCGCGTATTGGTCAGCGCCTCCTGCACGATCCGGTACGCGGTCAGCTCCACCCCGCTCGGCAGCCGCCGCGGCGCGCCCTCGACGGCGAAGTCGACGTCGAGCCCGGCCGTGCGGACCTGCTCGACCAGGACCTCGATCTGCTCGACGTCCGGCTGCGGCACGTAGTCCTCGGACTCCTGCGGCTCACCGGTGCGCAGCACGCCCAGCAGCCGCCGCATCTCGGCCAGCGCCTGCCGGCCGGTGCCGGAGATGGTCTGGAGCGCCTCCTTGGCCTGTTCCGGTGCCACGTCCATGACGTACGCGGCGCCGTCCGCCTGGACGACCATCACCGAGACGTTGTGCGCGACGACGTCGTGCAGCTCGCGGGCGATCCGGGCGCGCTCGGCGGCGACGGCCACCTTGGCCTGCGCCTCGCGCTCCCTCTCCAGCCGCTGGTTCCGTTCGACGAGTTGCGCGTAGTAGGCGCGGCGCGTGCGCAGGGAGTCGCCCAACACCCACGCCAGGGCGAAGGGGACGACGGCGAAGAGCGTGAAGAAGAAGTTGTCGCTCGTGTCGCCCTTGTCGACGTGGAAGCGCAGGGCGTACAGCGGCGAGGCGGTCAGGCCGAGGGCGAACGCTAGGCGGGACAGCCGGCGGGAGATCTCTCCCGAGGCCGCCACGGTGTAGAGGATCACCAGCATGCCGAAGTCGCCGTTGTGCACCTCGACCCCGACGGCCAGCTGGTAGACGCCCGTGCCCACCGCCAGCCAGAACATCTGCGGCGTCCACTTGCGGCGCAGCGCGATGACGACGCCCATCGCGAGCACCGAGGGGACGATGAGCAGCCGTTTCCCGGTGCTGTAGTGGTCGGCGGACGCCAGGTCCAGCAGCGCGATCCCGCACAGGAGGACGGCCCAGAAGGCGTCCACCCCGGTCGGGTGTCTGCGGAGGAAATCGTAGAGGCGCTGCACGTAACCCAGCGTAGGCAAAGGAGACAGGTGCGGGAGTCAACCACAGGGGCGATCCGTACGAAGGGGGCGTACTCCCCAAGGTGGAGGGTCGGCTTAGCCTGTGGGGGATGAACGCTCAGGGTGATGGGATCGGACCGGTCCGGTGGTCGACGGCCATGGAGGCCGCGCTGTACGGGCAGGGCGGTTTCTACGTGGACCCGCGCGGCCCCGGTCCCGCCGGGCACTTCCGTACCTCCGTGCACGTCTCGCCGCTCTACGCGGGCGCCGTGGCCCGGCTCCTCCTCGCGGTGGACGAGGACCTCGGCCGCCCGGAGGGGCTGGACCTGGTCGACGTTGGGGCAGGGCGCGGGGAGCTCCTGACCGGGGTGCTCGACGCCCTGCCGGCGGCGACGGCGGCGCGGGTGCGGCCGTACGCCGTGGAGCGCGTGGGCCGGCCCGAGGGGCTGGACCCCCGTGTCCGCTGGGTCGCGGCGCCGCCCGAGGGGACCACCGGGCTGCTGTTCGCCAACGAGTGGCTGGACAACGTACCGCTGGACGTCGCCGAGGACGGGCGGTACGTCCTGGTCGCGCCGGACGGTACGGAGACCCCGGGCGGCCCGCTGGAGGGCCGGGACCGCGCCTGGCTGGACCGGTGGTGGCCGGGCCCGGGCCGGGCGGAGATCGGCCGCCCCCGGGACGAGGCGTGGGCGGCGGCCGTCGCGACCCTCGACCGGGGGCTGGCGGTTGCCGTGGACTACGCGCACACCCGCGAGGCCCGGCCCCCGTACGGCACCCTGACCGGCTTCCGCGGCGGCCGTGAGGTCCCGCCGGTCCCCGACGGGAGCTGCGACATCACCGCGCACGTCGCCTTCGACGCCTGCGCGGGACCGGACGCGGCGCTGCTCACGCAACGGGAGGCGCTGGCCGCACTCGGCGTCTCGGGCGCCCGCCCGCCACTGGCGCTGGCGTCGAGCGACCCGGCGGGGTACGTGCGCGCCCTGGCCTCGGCGGGGGAGGCGGCCGAACTCACCGCTCGCGGCGGCCTCGGCGACTTCGGGTGGCTGGTGCAGCCGGTGGGCCTGGACGGCGCGGGCGGCGCCGACGGCTCGGGCCGGCTGGACGGACTGGGCCGGCTGGACGGACTGGGGCTCCGGCCGCGCTGACGCCGGGCGCGGCCGGGCGCCCCCGCCCCCGCAGCCGGGCTGACGCCGGCTGGCGCCGCCCGGCCGGAGCGCCGGACTACTGCGTCACGCCGTGGTCGTGGCCCTCGCGCAGGCCCCCGCCGCTGCCGGACGCGCCGCCACCCGCGGGGGCGGGGACGACCGGCCGCGCGAGCGGGGCCAGGTCGTAGGCGTAGTGGCCGACCGCGTTCGCGATCACGTCGACGTTGATGTCGAGCGCCTTGCGGTCGATGTTGGCGATGGTGTCGCCCTTCCCGTGGTAGTTCACGTCGTAGGCCACGCCCGCCTGGCCGCCGAACTTGGCCGCCTGCTCGGCGGTCTTGATGCCCTCGGCGCCCGTGTCCGTGCCCCCGGACGCGATCCCGGCCTCGATGAAGGGGCCGTAGTCCGAGCGGCCGGTGAAGTCCGAGCCCTCGTGCGGGATGTTCCGCGAGTCGAGGAAGTCGGTGATGCCCTTCTCCAACTGGGCGGAGCCCTCGGGTCCGGGACCGGAGCCGACCTTGTCCGAGTCGTCGCCGTCGTAGACGAAGTAGGCGGCGTTCGGCGAGGCGATCATGTCGAAGTTCAGGTAGAGCCGGATCTGCTTCTTCTGCGCGTCCGTCAGGCCGCCCACGTACGCCTCGGAGCCGAGCAGGCCGAATTCCTCGGCCGACCACCAGGCGAACTTGACCTTGTTCTTGATGTGCTTCTGGCTGCTCGCGAGGCGCTGTGCGACCTGGAGGATGCCGGCCGAGCCGGAGCCGTTGTCGTTGATGCCGGGACCGGCCGCGACCGAGTCGAGGTGCGCGCCGAGGAAGACGGTGTTGTTCTCGTCGCCGCCGCTGGTCTCGGCTATGACGTTGTACGTCGTGCGGTTCTCGCGGAGCTCGCGGATGTCCAGGGTGACCTCGACCGGTCCGGCCGCGGCCTCGGCGGCGAGCTTCTCGCCCTCCGTCTGGCTGACGCCGCCGGTGGGGACCTTGCCGGCGTCGGCGGTACCGAGGGTGCCGTTCAGCGCGCCCTCGGTGTTGTTGTAGATGATCGCGCCGACCGCGCCGGCCGCCGCGGCGTTGGCCTGCTTGACGGCGAACGCGCAGCCGCCGCGCTTGACGAGCGCGATGCGCCCGGTGAAGGCGCCGGGGGCGAAGTCGCCGGGCTCACAGCCGTTCGTGCCGTCCGCGTCGACGGGGACCACGGCGAGCCGCGCCGTGACGCCGTCGGCCGGACCGCTCGCGGTGTACGTCATCAGCTTGATCGGGACGTCACGAGGGGCGGCGCCCTTCACCTTCAGGGTCTCGGCGATCGTCTCGACGTACACGAAGTCGAACGCGTTCTTCGTGACCTTGTACCCGGCCGCCTTCATGACGGCTTCCACGTACTGGGCGGACTGCACATGACCCTTCGAACCGGCCACGCGCGTGCGGTTGTTGTAGTCGGCGATCGACTGGAAGACCTTCAGATGGTTCTCGGCGCCCTTGCCCGTCGCCTCCTTGACCAGCTTCTTCGCCAGCGCGTCGCCCTGGGCGGCGTCGCTCTGCGGGCTGCCGGCAGCGGCGGGTCCGGCGAGCAGCAACGGGGAGGCGAGGGCCAGTGCGGCAAGGGCGGCGGTGGTGGCCGCGGCTATACGGCGTGAGGGCATGAAGGTCCTTTCACGACAACAGGGGCAAGCAGGCTGGGCGGTGGACGCACGGTAAGCAGCGAAGCGTCGCTCTCGCCAGACCTTTCACTGCTTCCGGTTTGTGAAATCCGGATATCGGTGTGTCCGCGCCGTCGGTTCCCGGCCGGCGTGGCGTCCGTGAGCGCCGACATGGCCGAGATCGCCGAGATCACTGTGGTCACCGGGGTCACCGTCCGGTCGGTTACCGCAGGATCCCCTCGATGAAGTCGGAACCGATGCGGGCCACCGCCGGGAGGTCCAACTGGTGCTGCGCGTAACGGCCTTGGCGGCGGGTGTGGAGAAGGCCGGCCTTCTTGAGCGCGGCGAGGTGGCGGGAAACCTCCGGGGCGGATACGCCGTGGACGGTCGCCAACTCGCCCGTCGTGTACGGGGCCCGGGCCAGGCTGCGGCACAACCGCATCCGCATGGGGTGCGCGAGGGCGTCCATGCGGAGCCGCAGCAGTTCCACCGAGCCGGGCGCGGAGGCCGGTTCGGGGGAGCCGAGGGGGTAATGGAGGACCGGGCGCCAGCCGGGGGCGTGCAGCACGAGGAGGTGCGGCCGGCCGAAATTGGTGGGTATGAGGACCAGACCCGGCCCGACGCGGGGGTCCGTGGCGGTGGTGGAGCCGTTGACCATCTTGTCGGCGGTGATGGTGGTCCCGGCCTCGTCGACGCTGAGCGCCGCCGAGACCTCCCGGAGCACCGCGGGCAGGCCCTTGTGCCGCAGCACCTCGGTCTTGTGCCGGGTGTCGGCGACCTGCTGGGGGCCGATCCGTTGCCAGGTCTCGGCGAAGAACGCCTCGTCGCAGTCTTCCAGGAGGCGGCGCAGCCAGACGCGGACGGCGGCGGTGTCGTCCAGCAGCCGCAAGGAGAACCGCAGCTGCGCCGGCCCGCGGGCGGCGGCGGCCTCCAGGACCTTGGCGCGGGAGGCGGGGTCCTTGAGGGGGGACCGCGCGCCGCCCTCGTCGTAGAGCGCGAGCCAACAGTGTTCGAGGGCGGCCGTCACGAAGCGCTCGTCGTCGAGGAGGTCGAGTACGTCGAGTTCCTCGGCCAGGGTCGCGGCGGGCAGGCCGGTGCCGCCGGGGGTGCCGGCGAAGGGCATGAAGATGTCGGAGAAGGAGCTGCGCCACAGGAAGTCGGCTTCGAGCAGCCGGTCGGCGAGGCAGGGGTCGAGGGCGGTGGTGGTGGCGGTGGCCCAGGACGCGAGGTGCGGGTGGTGGGCGGGCTGGGAGAGAGCGTGCAGGGCCATGCAGAGTTCCGCGAGGGGGGAGGGCGCGAAGCGGATGCGCTCCGCGGGGAGCCCGGCGATGTCGATGGTGACGCTCATCGCCCCATTCTCCCGGTGGCCTTCGCCCCCGTCCCCCGCACCGGTCCGTCCGAGCGACACCCCGCCCCGGGCGGGGGCGGTGTGCGGCTCCGCCCCGGGGGCGGCCGTACCGGGCCACCGCCCGGGCTGCGCCTCAATCGCCGGCGGGGCTGCGGTGGGGCTCGGCCCCGGGTCGACTGGGGCGGACGCCCGGTCCGGGGGCCGGCTGCGCGGCTGCGCCGGGCACTCGCAACGCCCGCCGGCGGCTGGGGGCGGGGACTCCGGCCCCCGGGCGGCGGCTACGCGACGCGGGTGACCGCTGCGCGGAGCGATCCCCTACCCGCCCTTCCACCGTTCCCCGGACTCCGCCCGGCCCCGCGCCTCAAGCGCCGGCGGGGCTGGGTGGTCGGGCTGGGCCCGGAGCCTGCGCCTCAAGCGCCGCGAGGCTGGGTGGTGGGTCTGGGCCCGGCCTTGCCCCTTCATCGCCGTCGGGGCTGCGGTGGGGCTCGGCCCGGATCGTGTGGGGGGCAGGGGTGCTGCCCGGGTCGGCTGGTGGGCATTTTCAGCCTCGCCGGCGATTGAGGCGCGGGGGTCCGGGGGCCGGCCCCCGGCAGCGGCGCCGCACGTGGGCACGGCGGGGTCCCGGGCCGGGCCGGCCCTCGCGCGGCGGCGCAGTCCCCGCCCGCCCGGCCCCCGCCGGGCGGGGCCAGGCGGCGCGGGCCCGGTCCGGCCGACCCACGCCCGGACCGGGTCCGGAAGCCCCGCACCCATCCCCGCCAGAGGCTAGGGCCGTGACCGGGAAGGTCTGCCCGGCCACACCCCCTAGAGGCGGGAGGTGAAGTCCGCGACCGCCTCGCGGACGTCCGCCGCCGTCCAGGACAGGCCCGGGGCGGTGATTTCCAGTTCCGTCAGGGAGACACCCGGCGGCCCGCCGGGTGACCACCGGCGGAACAGGACGCGGCCCGTCTCCTCCGCCTGCCGCAGGCCCGCCTCCGTGAGCCGCTCGGCCTCGTACGGCAGCCACACCTGGAACTGGTGCGTGTGCGGCACCTCCGGATGCACCCGGAACCACGGCAGCCCCGCCTCCGCGAAGCCCTCCCGCAGCGCTGCCGCCACCACCCGCGCCCGGGCCACGTACGACGGCAGCTCGGGCAGTACCCGCTCCAGCCCGGCCAGGCCCGACAGGGCCTGCGGGAACTGCCGGAAGATCTGGCCCCCGTACCGGTGCCGCCAGACCCTGGCCTCCGCGACCAGCGACGCGGGACCCGCCAGCGCCGCCCCGCTCAGCCCCCCGAGCGACTTGTAGAGGGACACGTACACCGAATCCGCCAGTCCCGCGATCTCCGGCAGCGGTCGCCCGAAGTGCACCGTGGACTCCCACAGCCGCGCCCCGTCGAAGTGCACCACCGCGTCCCGTTCCCGCCCCGTCTCCACCAGCGCGACGAGCTCCTCCCACGTCGGCAGCAGGAAGCCCGCCTCCCGCAGCGGCAGCTCCAGCATCAGCGTGCCGAACGGTTCCGGCAGCTCCGCGACCTCCCGCGCCGTCGGCTGCCGTGCCTCCCGCGTCGGGTACACCGTCCGCAGCCCGGACACCGTCGACAGCGCGCCGTCCTCCCACAGCTCGGGGTGGCTCATCGGGTGCAGGGCCACCACCGGGTTCCCGGTCCGCCCCGCCCAGCACCGCAGCGCGACCTGCTGCGCCATCGTCCCGCTCGGGAAGAACGCCGCGTCCTCCATGCCCAGCAGCTCCGCGACGCGCCGCTCCAGCCGGGCCACCACCCCGTCGCCGTACACGTCCACGCCCTCGTCCGGGTCCGCCTCCGTCAGTCCCGGCAGCGCCGCCAAGAGCTCGCCCACCGTCGGCTCCAGCAGGCTCCGCGACAGGACCCGGTCGGCCCCCCGCCACGCCGCCACCAGCCGCTTCGTCCGGTCTTCGTCATCCGTCATGCCCCGATCATCGCCCGGCCGCCGTCGGACCGGCCGACACGCCCAGGGGCTAGCATGGCGGCGTATCGTCCGGTACCCCCCGCGGACTGGAACGGAAGGCATCGCCCGCGTGAACGCACCCCATCAGACGGAGCCCCGGGATCCGTCCGACCGCCCTGCCCGGCTCGCCGTGGGCGTCGTCGGCGCCGGCCGGGTCGGCCCCGTGCTGGCCCGCGCCCTCCAGCAGGCCGGACACCGCCCCGTCGCCGTCTCCGGTGTCTCCGACGCCTCCCGCCGCCGGGCCGCCCGGATGCTGCCCGACGTGCCGCTCGTACCGGCCGAGCAGGTGCTCGAACACGCCGACCTGGTGTTCCTCACCGTCCCGGACGACGCCCTGCCCGCCCTCGTCGAGGGCCTCGCGGAGACCGGCGCGATCCGCCCCGGCCGGCTCCTCGTCCACACTTCCGGGCGCTACGGGACCGCCGTGCTGGACCCCGCCCGCCGTGCGGGCGCCCTCCCCCTGGCCCTGCACCCCGCGATGACCTTCACCGGTACCGAGGTCGACGTACAGCGCCTGGCCGGCTGCTCCTTCGGCGTGACCGCCCCCGACGAGCTGCGGCTCGCCGCCGAGGCGTTGGTCATCGAGATGGGCGGGGAACCGGAGTGGATCGCGGAGGAGAACCGTCCGCTCTACCACGCCGCCCTCGCCCTCGGCGCGAACCACCTGGTCACCCTGGTCGCCCAGGCCATGGAACTGCTCGGCAAGGCCGGTGTCGAACACCCCGACCGGATGCTCGGCCCGCTCCTGGGCGCGGCCCTGGACAACGCCCTGCGCTCCGGTGACTCCGCCCTCACCGGCCCCGTGGCCCGCGGGGACGCCGGTACGGTCGCCGCGCACGTCGCGGAACTGCGCAAGCACGCCCCCGCCGCCGTCCCCGGCTACCTCGCGATGGCCCGCACCACCGCCGACCGTGCCCTCGCGCACGGCCTGCTCAAGGCGGAGCTCGCCGAGGACCTGCTCGGCGCCCTCGCCCAGACCGACACCGCCCCGCCGGCCGGCCCCCGCAGCGACCCGGGCACCGACCCCGAAACCGACCCCGAAACCGACCGCGACGACCCCGAGGGCGACGGCCGATGACCGAGCACCCGCTGCTGCTGAACACCGCCGACGCGCTGCACCGCCTCCCGCGCACCGGACGCCGCGCCGTCGTCATGACCATGGGCGCCCTGCACGACGGCCACGCCACCTTGGTCCGTACGGCCCGGGACCTGGCCGGCCCCACCGGCCAGGTCGTCGTCACCGTCTTCGTCAATCCCCTCCAGTTCGGGGCGAACGAGGACCTCGACCGCTACCCCCGCACCCTCGACGCCGACCTGGCGATCGCCCGCGCGGCGGGCGCGGACGCCGTGTTCGCCCCAGCCGTCGACGAGGTCTACCCCGGCGGCGACCCGCAGGTGCGGATCAGCGCCGGCCCCATGGGCGGGCGCCTCGAAGGGGCCACCCGCCCCGGCCACTTCGACGGCATGCTCACCGTCGTCGCCAAGCTGCTCCACCTCACCCGCCCGGACCTGGCCCTCTTCGGCCAGAAGGACGCGCAGCAACTGGCCCTGATCCGCCGGATGGTCACCGACCTCAACTTCGCGGTGGACGTCGTGGGCGTGCCCACCGTCCGCGAGGAGGACGGCCTGGCCCTGTCCTCCCGCAACCGCTACCTCTCCGCCGCCGAGCGCCGCACGGCCCTGGCACTGTCCCGCGCCCTGTTCGCGGGCCGCGACCGGCTCGCCGCCCAGGCCGCGCTGCGCGCCCGCGCGGTGGCCTCCCCGGCCAGCGACCAGCGGGCCACCGCCCTGGCCCGGCTCGGCGAGATCCGCGCCTCCGCCGACGCGCACGCCGTCTCGGTGGCGGTCTCCGCCGCCGGGGCCGGTCTGCCCGACGCCGTGCGGGCGGCCGCCCGGCACGTCCTGGACGAGGCGGGCCGCCAGGACCCGCCGCTGGCCCTGGACTACCTGGCGCTGGTGGACCCGCAGGACTTCACCGAGGTCGGCCCCGACTTCACCGGTCAGGCCGTCATGGCCGTCGCCGCGAAGGTTGGCACGACCCGGCTGATCGACAACATCCCATTGGAGTTCGGAGCACACACGTGAGCACCCCAGGCACAGGCACCGCCGGCACCGGCATACGGCTGCACGCCCCCGCCCCCGGCTGGGCCGTCGACGCCGACGTCGTGGTCGTCGGCTCGGGCGTGGCGGGCCTGACGGTGGCGCTGCGCTGCGCCGCCGCCGGCCGCCGTACGGTCGTGGTCACCAAGGCCCGGCTCGACGACGGCTCCACCCGCTGGGCCCAGGGCGGCATCGCGGCGGCCCTCGGCGAGGGCGACACCCCCGAGCAGCACCTGGACGACACCCTGGTGGCCGGCGCGGGCCTGTGCGACGAGGCCGCCGTACGGCTCCTCGTCACCGAGGGCCCGGACGCCGTACGCCGCCTCATCGAGACCGGCGCCGTCTTCGACACCTCCGCCGAGACGGGCGAGATCGAGCTGACCCGCGAGGGCGGCCACCACCGCCGCCGCATCGCGCACGCGGGCGGCGACGCGACGGGCGCCGAGATCTCCCGGGCCCTGGTCGAGGCCGTCCACGCGGCCGGTATCCGTACCGTCGAGAACGCGCTGGTCCTGGACCTCCTCCAGGACGCCGAGGGTCGGACCGCCGGCGTCACCCTGCACGTCATGGGCGAGGGCCAGCACGACGGAGTCGGCGCCGTCCACGCCCCGGCCGTGATCCTCGCGACCGGCGGCATGGGCCAAGTCTTCTCCGCCACCACCAATCCGTCCGTCTCCACCGGCGACGGCGTGGCCCTCGCCCTCCGCGCCGGCGCGGAGGTCTCCGACCTGGAGTTCGTGCAGTTCCACCCGACGGTGCTGTTCCTGGGTCCGGACGCCGAGGGCCAGCAGCCGCTGGTGTCGGAGGCGGTCCGCGGCGAGGGCGCACACCTCGTCGACGCCGACGGGGTGCGCTTCATGGTGGGGCAGCACGAACTCGCCGAACTCGCCCCGCGCGACATCGTCGCCAAGGGCATCATGCGCCGCATGCAGGAGCAGGGCACCGCCCACATGTACCTGGACGCCCGGCACTTCGGCGCCCGGATGTGGGAGCAGCGCTTCCCCACCATCCTCGCCGCCTGCCGCGCCCACGGCATCGACCCGGTGACCGAGCCCATCCCGGTCGCGCCCGCCGCCCACTACGCGTCCGGCGGCGTCCGTACCGACCTGCACGGCCGCACCACCGTCCCCGGCCTGTACGCCTGCGGCGAGGTCGCCTGCACTGGTGTGCACGGCGCGAACCGGCTCGCCTCCAACTCCCTGTTGGAGGGCCTGGTCTTCGCCGAGCGGATCGCCGAGGACATCGTCGCCCACCCGCCGGCCGTGGGCGGCCCGGTCGTCCCCGTCCCCTCCACCGGCCCGCTCCAGCCCGCCGGGGCGCGCTACGAGGTCCAGCGCATCATGACGGACGGCGCGGGCGTCCTGCGCTCCGCCGACTCCCTCGCCGGGGCAGCCGCCGCGCTTGAAGACCTGTACGCCGCCGCGCTGAACGGCCTGGAGGCCCACGGCAAGACCGCCGAACCGGGCGTCGACACCTGGGAGGCCACCAACCTGCTGTGCGTGGCCCGGGTCCTGGTCGCCGCCGCCCGGCGGCGCGAGGAGACCCGCGGCTGCCACTGGCGCGAGGACCACCCCGACCGCGACGACGCCGGCTGGCGGCGCCACCTCGTCGTACGGCTCTCCGCGACCGAGAAGCGGGCCCTGGTCGTCACCCCCACCGACTCCGCGGACTTCCCGTCCGTACGGCACCCCCTCATCTCCGACAGCATGGAGCAGTCAGCGTGAGCACGCACGAGCACGACAACCGGCACGACGAACTTCCCCTCCTCGACTCGGCGGAGGGCGGCTGCGGCGACGACTGTGCCTGTGGTGACGGCGAGGAGTCCGGCCTGGACCCGGCGCTGGCCCAGCTGTTGACCGACGCCGGCCTGGACCCGATCGAGGTCGAGGACATCGCGCACATGGCGCTGTCCGAGGACCTGGACGGCGGGGTCGACGTCACCACCGTCGCCACCGTGCCCGAAGAGGCCGAGGCCGTCGCCGACTTCGTCGCCCGCGAGGACGGCGTCGTGTCCGGTCTGCGCGTCGCCGAGGCCGTCTTCTCGATGGTGTGCACCGAGGCGTTCGAGGTGGAACGGCACGCGGAGGACGGCGACACCGTCAAGGCCGGCCAGGTGCTGCTCTCCGTACGCGCCCGCACGCGCGACCTGCTGACCGCCGAGCGCAGCGCCCTGAACATCCTGTGCCGGATGTCCGGCATCGCGACCGCCACCCGTCGCTGGGCGGACGTCCTGGAGGGCACGACGGCCAAGGTCCGCGACACCCGCAAGACCACGCCCGGGCTGCGCGCGCTGGAGAAGTACGCGGTCCGCTGCGGCGGCGGCGTCAACCACCGCATGTCCCTCTCGGACGCGGCCCTGGTCAAGGACAACCACGTGGTCGCGGCGGGCGGCGTCGCCCAGGCGTTCACCGCCGTCCGCGAGGCGTTCCCGGAGGTCCCGATCGAGGTCGAGGTCGACACGCTGGAGCAGATCGGCGAGGTCCTGGCGGCGGGCGCCGACCTGATCCTGCTGGACAACTTCACGGTGGCCCAGACGGCCGAGGCGGTCGCCCTCGTCGCCGGCCGCGCCACCCTGGAGTCCTCGGGCCGGCTCACCCTGGACACCGCCCGCGACTACGCCCTGACCGGCGTGGACTTCCTGGCGGTCGGCGCGCTGACCCACTCGTCGCCGATCCTCGACATCGGCCTCGATCTGCGCGAGGCGGTGTAACCGATGCTCCTCACCATCGACGTGGGCAACACCCAAACGGTCCTGGGCCTGTTCGACGGTGACGAGATCGTCGAGCACTGGCGCATCTCGACCGACCCGCGCCGTACGGCCGACGAGATGGCCGTCCTGATGCAGGGTCTGATGGGTACGCACCCGATGCTCGGCACGGAGCTGGGCGACGGCATCCACGGCATCGCGATCTGCTCGACGGTGCCCTCGGTGCTGCACGAGCTCCGCGAGGTCACCCGCCGCTACTACGGGGACGTCCCGGCGGTGTTGGTGGAGCCCGGCATCAAGACCGGCGTGCCGATCCTGATGGACAACCCCAAGGAGGTCGGCGCGGACCGCATCATCAACGCGGTCGCGGCCGTCGAGCTCTACGGCGGGCCGGCCATCGTGGTCGACTTCGGTACGGCGACCACCTTCGACGCGGTGTCGACGAAGGGCGAGTACGTGGGCGGGGTCATCTCCCCGGGGATCGAGATCTCGATGGAGGCGTTGGGTGTCCGGGGCGCCCAACTGCGCAAGATCGAGCTGGCCCGCCCGCGCAACGTGATCGGCAAGTCCACGGTCGAGGCGATGCAGTCGGGCGTGGTCTACGGGTTCGCCGGGCAGGTGGACGGCGTCGTCGCGCGCATGGCCAAGGAACTGGCCGGCCCGCACGGCGACCCGGACGACGTGCGCGTCATCGCGACGGGCGGGCTGGCCCCGATGGTCCTCGGCGAGTCCTCGGCGATCGACGAGCACGAGCCGTGGCTGACGCTGATCGGCCTGAGGCTGGTCTACGAGCGCAACGCGCCGAACTTCGACTGACCCCACCGACGCCGGTGTCCGGCCCCGCCTCCCGGGGCCGGCCCCGCGTCGTCGTGCGAGGAATTTTCCCGAAAATGGCCGGAAAGGCCGGCCGGCGGGGATACGGTCCCACCGGGAAACACCCGAACCCTTCCCCGGCGGAGGAGACCACCATGACCGCGACCGCTCGGCTCACCTGGCAGAAGTCGTCCTACTGCGGCGACGGCGACACATGCGTCTACGTCGCCTCCGCCCCCGGCGTCCT
This sequence comes from Streptomyces sp. NPDC046557, assembly GCF_040645975.1. Taxonomy (NCBI): domain Bacteria; kingdom Bacillati; phylum Actinomycetota; class Actinomycetes; order Kitasatosporales; family Streptomycetaceae; genus Streptomyces; species Streptomyces sp. NPDC046557. The sequence continues at coordinate 32,119 of NZ_JBEYZH010000020.1, read as the reverse complement.
GGTCCGCGTCGCGGACCGCGCCGACCCCGCCCACCTGGTGATGGCCACCACCCACGCCGCGTGGGCCGCTTTCCTGGAAGCGGTCAAGGCGCAACCCTGAGCGGGCCGGCCCGGCGCGCCGGGAAAAGGCGACATCGGGGGATTTTGTCCGATTAGCGCGTATCTTCGCCCCATGCCCACGCCCTACGGTTCCCGCGGCGGCATGGCGTTCAGCGCTGCTGAGCTGCACCTGCTCAGGCGTTCGCTCGCCCACGCCCTCCAGTCCTCCACGGCCCCCCTGACGGCCGGCGAGGTCCAGGACTGCCTGCGCCTCGCCGCGTCGGTGGACGACGCGGTGCAGGAGGCGGGGCGGCTCAGAGCGTTCCTCCTCGCCGACCTGGCCCGCTACAGAGCCGCCCTGCCGGGAAGCCTGCCCGGGTACCTGGAGCTGCTCCAGGACGCCCTGGCCGCCGGGTACGAGCCCGTCCCCGACGACCTCGCGGCGCTACGGGCGCTGCGGGCCAACCCGGTCGCCGCCGCGGTGCTGGAACGGGCCCAGACGATCGCGGAGCGCTCCGTACGCCGCCGGCTCTCCACCACGCCCGCGCCCCGGACCCGGCTGCTGGCCCTGGCGGGCCGTCGCGAGGAGGAACGGCGCCCCGATCGGCGCCCGGAACCCCGGCCCGCCCCCAAGCCCGCCGAGCGGCCCGCGGAGAAACCCGCCACCAAGCCCGCCGAGCCGGGCGAGAAGCCGGCCCCGCACCCGGAGCGGCCCATCCCCACCCCGGGCGAGGTCTTCCCGCCCCGCCGCAAGCCCACCCCGCCTCCCGCCGACGGCCGCGCCGTCGGCTGACCCCGCGGCCCGCGACCCGGCACACCGTCCCGGCCGCGGCACTGGCTACGCTGGAGGGCATGGACTACGTTTCCGCGATCGTGCCCCCCCTCGTGATGGCCGTGTTCTTCATCTTCCTCGTCAAGACGATCGTGAAGAGCCAGGGCGGCGCCAACAAGGCAAAGGAAGACGCGGCGGTCGACGCCGTTCTCGCCCGCGCCGAGGCGGCCCGACAGACCGGCAACTGACCCGGCAACTGACCCGGAGAACCCCTTGGGGGCCCTGACTTCGTCGGGGCCCCCACATTTGTCGCGCGTTGTCGTCCGAATAGTCGGGCAATTCCCCACAACCCGCACTATCGTGCTGTTGTGCCTCGCCCCCTGGGAGAACTCGAAGACGCCGTGATGACACGGGTGTGGCAGTGGAACCGCCCGGTCACCGTTCGTGAAGTCCTGGAAGACCTTCAGCAGGAACGGTCCATCGCGTACACCACGGTCATGACCGTTATGGACAATCTCCATCAGAAGGGCTGGGTCCGTCGGGAAGCCGAAGGCCGCGCCTATCGCTATACGGCGGTCTCCACCCGCGCCGCCTACTCGGCCGCACTGATGAACGAGGCGTGGTCGACCAGCGACAACCCGGCGGCCGCCCTCGTGGCCTTCTTCGGCATGATGTCCCAGGAACAGCGCGAAGCCCTCCGGGACGCCGTACGGATCGTCAGTCATGACGACGAGGCGCCCCCGGAAGTCCCGGAAGCCGAAGGGGACACCGGGGAGCGACCGCCCGCTCCGGAGCGATAACGTCGCCGCATGGGAGAGCTTTCCGCCGAAGACGCCAAAACAGTGACCATCCGCCGCGCGCGCACCGGAGATGTTCCCGCGCTGCGCCGCCTGCTCGACCAGTACGTGCAGCAGCGGATCCTCCTCGACAAAGCCCCCGTGGTCCTTTACGAGGACATCCAGGAGTTCTGGGTAGCGGAACGCGACTCCGACGGCCAGGTCGTCGGCTGCGGCGCTCTCCACGTCATGTGGGAAGACCTCGCGGAGGTACGCACTCTCGCGGTCGACCGCAGTTTGAAGGGGGCCGGCGTCGGACATCGGGTGCTGGCCAAGTTGCTGGAGACCGCGCGCCGGGTCGGTGTGAGCCGGGTTTTCTGCCTCACCTTCGAAGTGGACTTCTTCGCGAAGCACGGCTTCGTCGAGATCGGGGAGACTCCGGTCGAGACCGATGTCTACATGGAGCTCCTGCGTTCCTATGACGAGGGTGTCGCCGAGTTCCTCGGTCTCGAACGAGTGAAGCCGAACACCTTGGGCAACAGTCGGATGCTTCTGAACCTGTGATCGGGGGGCGATCGGCGGGTGCTCGACCGCGGCCGCTTTTACGGACCCCGCCCGCCTGTGGCCTATGTCCGAATCGCGCACGTTTCCCGCTCCGTGGCGGTCCTGAACCTCACCCGGGGGGTTTGTGTTTTCCCCGCAAAAGCGGTTTCCTTTCCGCGTACTGCATTTTCGATGAAAGGAAATCCGGTGGCACAGAAGGTTCAGGTCCTTCTTGTCGACGACCTCGACGGTGGCGAGGCGGACGAGACCGTGACGTTCGCTCTGGACGGCAAGACCTACGAGATCGACCTCACCGCCGCCAACGCTGAAAAGCTCCGCGGCCTGCTTGAGCCCTACACCAAGAGCGGCCGCCGCACCGGTGGCCGTGCCGCCGCGGGTCGCGCCAAGGGCCGCACCGCGACGACGTCCGGCAACCCGGACACCGCCGAGATCCGCGCGTGGGCGAAGGCCAAGGGCCTCACGGTCAACGACCGCGGTCGCGTCCCCGCCGAGATCCGCGAGGCCTACGAGAACCGGGCCTGACCCACGGCACCGGGCCGCCCCGCCGGGGCCGTACGCCGCCGCAGGCGCGCCCTGTGGCACTCCGTCGCCGCCGCGGCGACGAGGCGTACGAGATCGGGTCCGGCGCCCTGCCCCCGACCGGGCAGGGCGGGCAGTGACGCCTCGCACCCCTGCTCGGGGGGCCGCAGCCACACCGCGGCCCCCCGAGGGTCGTGCGCCGCGGGCTGCCCGGGGGGCGCCGGGGCGGTGATCAGACCACCCGCGCCGAGCGCGGTCAGGTCCAGCTCCACCCCGCGCCATTCCAGCCAGTCGAGGAGCCCGTCCAGCTCTTCCGCGCTTCCCGGCGCCACCAGGAACCGCATCCGGTGGCCTTCGACGGCCACCGGCCCGGTGGCGATCCGGCGGCGCAGCACCCGCGTCCCCGCGTCGGCGGGCAGCTCCAGTACGTCGAAGGCGGTCCCGGTGGCGAGCCGCGGGGGCGCCGTGCCCACGACGCCCCAGCCCGGCACACGGGCGTACCAGGCGGCGGGTGAATCGGCCTCGGGCGCGAGCCGGGGCGGCGGGACGACGGCGAGACCGGGGGCGTTCTGTGCGGCGATGAGTGCCATGTCCCGAGCAACTCCGGATTCGTTCCGGGGTTACGCGCCGCGTACGGAAGAATGCGGAACGTAAACGTCCGGCGGGCCCTGTCCCACATTAGAAGACGGAAGCCTGTTCGCCCGTAGCGGAGGGGACCGTGCCCATCGGCATGGACCGCGCGTCCTCGGGGGTAAGACATTCCTAGTGGATAGGGGCGACACGGTGAGGTGAACGGCCTTCGAGGGGCTTACGTTCGCCATCGGCGTACACGTGTGACGGGTATCTGCCTGGCCTGCGGGAACATCGTCTCGCACCATCGGGTTGGAGCAGGTGTCGGCTCTTACGGCCGGTTTTTCCCACAGGACGTGGGGGTGAGCCGCGGACGGATGTCGGCAGTTGGAATGAGCTGTCCCGCCCCGCGGGACTAGCATGCGGAAGGACAGGGCGGGGACCGACCCCGAACTGCCCGACCGCTCTGAGGAGCGATAAACGATGTTCGAGAGGTTCACCGACCGCGCGCGGCGGGTTGTCGTCCTGGCTCAGGAAGAAGCCCGGATGCTCAACCACAACTACATCGGCACCGAGCACATCCTCCTGGGCTTGATCCACGAGGGTGAGGGTGTCGCCGCTAAGGCCCTGGAGAGCCTCGGGATTTCGCTCGAGGCTGTTCGCCAGCAGGTTGAGGAGATCATCGGTCAGGGGCAGCAGGCCCCGTCCGGCCACATCCCCTTCACCCCGCGGGCGAAGAAGGTCCTGGAGCTTTCGCTCCGAGAGGCCCTCCAGCTCGGCCACAACTACATCGGCACCGAGCACATCCTGCTCGGCCTGATCCGCGAGGGCGAGGGCGTCGCCGCCCAGGTCCTCGTGAAGCTGGGCGCCGATCTGAACAGGGTCCGGCAGCAGGTCATCCAGTTGCTCTCCGGGTACTCCGGAGGCGGCAAGGAGTCGGCCACGGCAGGCGGCCCGGCCGAGGGGACCCCCTCGACCTCGCTCGTCCTCGACCAGTTCGGCCGCAACCTCACCCAGGCTGCCCGCGAATCCAAGCTCGACCCGGTCATCGGGCGCGAGAAGGAGATCGAGCGGGTCATGCAGGTGCTGTCCCGCCGGACCAAGAACAACCCGGTCCTCATCGGCGAGCCCGGCGTCGGCAAGACCGCCGTCGTCGAGGGCCTGGCCCAGGCCATCGTCAAGGGCGAGGTGCCCGAGACCCTCAAGGACAAGCACCTCTACACCCTCGACCTGGGCGCCCTGGTCGCCGGTTCCCGTTACCGCGGTGACTTCGAGGAGCGCCTCAAGAAGGTGCTGAAGGAGATCCGCACCCGCGGCGACATCATCCTGTTCATCGACGAGCTCCACACCCTCGTGGGTGCGGGCGCCGCCGAGGGCGCGATCGATGCCGCCAGCATCCTCAAGCCCATGCTGGCCCGTGGTGAGCTCCAGACCATCGGTGCCACGACTCTGGACGAGTACCGCAAGCACCTCGAGAAGGACGCGGCGCTGGAGCGCCGTTTCCAGCCGATCCAGGTGGCGGAGCCTTCCCTCCCCCACACGATCGAGATCCTCAAGGGCCTGCGCGACCGCTACGAGGCCCACCACCGCGTCTCCATCACGGACGAGGCCCTCGTGCAGGCGGCCACCCTTGCGGACCGCTACATCTCGGACCGCTTCCTGCCGGACAAGGCGATCGACCTGATCGACGAGGCCGGCTCCCGGATGCGCATCCGCCGGATGACCGCGCCGCCGGACCTCCGCGAGTTCGACGAGAAGATCGCGAACGTGCGTCGCGACAAGGAGTCGGCCATCGACTCCCAGGACTTCGAGAAGGCGGCCTCCCTCCGTGATTCGGAGAAGCAGCTGCTGGCGGCGAAGGCCAAGCGCGAGAAGGAATGGAAGGCCGGCGACATGGACGTCGTCGCCGAGGTCGACGGTGAGCTCATCGCCGAAGTCCTCGCGACCGCGACCGGCATTCCCGTCTTCAAGCTGACCGAGGAGGAGTCCTCGCGACTCCTGCGCATGGAGGACGAGCTCCACCGTCGCGTCATCGGCCAGAAGGACGCCATCAAGGCCCTCTCGCAGGCGATCCGCCGTACCCGCGCGGGTCTGAAGGACCCGAAGCGTCCCGGTGGCTCGTTCATCTTCGCCGGCCCCTCGGGCGTCGGTAAGACCGAGCTCTCCAAGACGCTCGCCGAATTCCTCTTCGGTGACGAGGACGCGCTGATCTCCCTCGACATGTCGGAGTTCAGCGAGAAGCACACGGTTTCCCGTCTCTTCGGTTCGCCCCCCGGCTACGTGGGCTACGAAGAGGGCGGCCAGCTGACCGAGAAGGTCCGCCGGAAGCCGTTCTCCGTCGTCCTCTTCGACGAGGTCGAGAAGGCGCACCCGGATATCTTCAATTCCCTTCTCCAGATCCTGGAGGACGGTCGTCTGACCGACTCCCAGGGCCGGGTCGTGGACTTCAAGAACACGGTCATCATCATGACGACCAACCTGGGTACGCGGGACATCTCGAAGGGCTTCAACCTGGGCTTCGCGGCCCAGGGCGACACCAAGAGCGGTTACGACCGGATGAAGGCGAAGGTCAACGAGGAGCTCAAGCAGCACTTCCGGCCCGAGTTCCTCAACCGTGTCGACGACACGGTCGTCTTCCACCAGCTGACGCAGGAAGACATCATCCAGATCGTCGACCTGATGATCGCCAAGGTGGACGAGCGCCTCAAGGACCGCGACATGGGCATCGAGCTCAGCGGTGAGGCGAAGCAGCTCCTGGCGAAGCGCGGTTACGACCCGATCATGGGTGCGCGTCCGCTGCGTCGGACCATCCAGCGCGAGATCGAGGACATGCTGTCGGAGAAGATCCTCTTCGGCGAGCTGCGCCCCGGTCACATCGTGGTCGTCGGTGTGGAGGGTGAGGGCGAAAACGCCAAGTTCACCTTCCGCGGCGAGGAGAAGACGGCTCTGCCGGACATGCCTCCGATCGAGGCGACGGGCTCCGGCCCGGACCTCTCCAAGGGCGCGTGAGCAGGACCCGCACCTAGCGGTACGAAGGGCGGCCCCGGGACCGAGAAGGTCCCGGGGCCGCCCTTTTTCGCGTGCGCGGGGGCGTGTCGCACTGCCCCGGGACGCCGGTCGTACACGTCGTTGAAGCGGTGACAAGCCGCACAGGGCAAATCGGACCTCCTATGACGTTTCGTAGATCGAGTGTCCGTTTTGCCCACCGCTTCCCCCTGGTAGGGGGCCGTCAACAGGCGCCGGACTCTTCCGGGCATCTACGGCCTTCGGTAGTAAAAGGGCGGTTTGGGGGAGACCGGGGCGCCGGGTTACCAAAGTGTGCGAGTCCCGCCCGGCCCTTCGGCAACCGCCGAGCGCGCGGGCCACTCGTTGCCCTGTACCCGGCCCCGGAGGTCCCCACATGTCCGCGAAGCGCGTCAGCACCCGTCGTACCCGTCTCGCCCTCGTCGCCACCGGTCTCGGTGCGGCACTGGCTCTCGGGGCCGGGACGACCGCCGCCTTCGCCGACGAGGCCCAGAGCGCCCTCACCGGTACCGCCGGGCTCGTGGCCGCCCAGGCGCAGGCCCAGGCCCAGGCCGCCGTGACCGCCGCGAAGCCTGCGCTCACCTGGAACAAGCCGGTCGCCCACTACACGCTCTCCGCGACCTTCGCCCAGGCCGGCGGTCTGTGGGCGCACAAGCACTCCGGCCAGGACTTCGCCTGCCCGATCGGCACCCCGGTGCACGCGGCGAGCGCGGGCGTCGTCGTCAAGGCCGGCCCGAATGGCGGCGGCGACGGCCCGGCGTACGGCAACGCCATCGTGATCCGGCACGCGAACAACACGTACTCCCAGTACGCCCACCTCTCGCGCATACAGGTCCGGATCGGCCAGAAGGTCGCCATGGGCGCGCAGATCGGCCTCTCGGGCAACACCGGGAACTCCACGGGCCCGCACCTGCACTTCGAGATCCGCACGACCCCGAACTACGGCTCGGCCGTCAACCCGGTCGCCTTCCTGCGCAAGGTCGGCATCACCGTCTGAGTCCCGTCCCGCCCGCGGGTGGGGCAGCGGCGAGCAGCCGCGGACCCCACCCCGGTCCGGGAGCTCAGTACAGCAGCCAGGCAGCCGTCCGGCGGGCCATCGGGTCCAGCTTGCCTGCCTTGAGGGCGTCGATGCGGTCCTGCGGCAGGGCATCGGCGTAGATCCGCAGGCTGTCCAGGGCGCCGCTCAAGGGGCCCGTCCAGTTGTCCTGGTGGCGGGAGCGGCCGAGCTGGAGCGGGCCGGGGGCCGGGAAGATGCCGGAGGGCACCGACGCCTCGTCCGCCTTCTTGCCGTTCACGTACAGGGTGATCTTCTTGGCGGGGGCGTCGTAGGTCGCCGTCAGCTCCGACCAGGTCTGGTCCATCTTCGGGCCCACGCCGGTGACGGCCGTGGTGGTGTTCTCGGCGCCCTGCTCGCCGGTCTGCACCCGGAAGACCCAGGCCGGCTTGCCGTTCACCTGGTCCAGGCCCAGCTCGAAGGAGAACGACTTCTCGTTGCCCTGGCTGATGGCGACCTGGCGCCCCGTGGCGGTCCGGTTCCAGACGCGGGTCGAGACGGTGAAACTCTTGGTGGTGTCGACGACGCGCTGCTGGGACTCGGCGAACGAGTTGGGGTTGCCCTTGAGGCGGACCTCGTAGCGCTTGTCCATGGGGAAGACCCCGGCGTCGGGCCCCATCTTGAGGTTGGACTTGCCGATCTGGTCCCGGATGGTCGTCTGGTCGCCCGGCACGGTCGGCGTGAGGTCGGTGGGCGCCTGGTTCTGCGAGGGGGAGGCGGACGCCGGGGGAGTGTCGGCGCCCTTCTTCGGTCCGTCGCCGTCGCCCAGCAGCAGGAACGTTCCTCCGGCGCCGAGCAGCGCCACCACGGTCACCCCGCCGACGATCAGCCAGAGCCGCTTCTTGCGGCGCGCCGTCGCCGAACGGTCCGCGAGCGCGTCCCAGTCGGGCTGCGAGGGCTGCGCCGGGATCGGCAGCGGCTGCTGCGGCGGGACCTGCTGCGGGGGCTGCCCCTGCGGGTAGGGGCCCTGCTGGTAGGGGCCGGGCTGGGGCTGCTGCGGGTAGCCGTACCCGCCCTCCTGCGGCGGCGGGCCGAAGCCGCCCGCCGCCTGGTGGCCGCCGGGAGCGCCGGGAGCGCCGGGAGCGCCGGGCGGGAAGCCGTAGCCGCCGGAGGCGGGAGTGCCCGGCGGGAACCCGTAGCCGCCGCTCCCCGGGGCGGGCTGCTCGGGCTGCGGGCTGCTGGGGGGATTCGTACCGTCGGTCATTCCACGGATGCTAAGACATCAGCCCGGCGGAGCGAACGCCCCCGTGTTCCGATCGGGAACCGATCCCGATCAGGAGCCGCGGGCGGGGTTACCCGGGCGGCGGTTGGAGGATCGGGAAACTGCCCGTCGCCGTCGGCGCGTGCTCCGGCAGCCACAGCACCGCCACCGCCCCGGCCGCCGCGCCCTCGTCCGCCGCCGCGCCCCGCGCCGCCGCCACGTTGCGGAACGTCAGCCGGGCGCCGAGGACCCGCGCCTGGCCCTCCGCGATGGTCAGGCCCAGCCCGTGCCCGACCCCGGCCCGGTCCGTGGACCCCGTACGGAACCGGCTCGGCCCCTCGCGCAGCAGCGCCTCCGGGAAGCCCGGCCCGTGGTCCCGTACCCGGACGACCCGGCCCTCGATGTCGACCTGCACCGGCGGCTGCCCGTACCGACCGGCGTTGGCCAGCAGGTTGCCCAGGATGCGCTCCAGGCGGCGCGGATCGGTGCTGACGATCTCGTCCGCGACGACCCGCACGGACGCCTCCGGCATCAGCGCCTTCACCCGCCGGGTCACGAACTCGCCCAGCGCCACGTCCTGCAGCTCGGCCCGCTCCGAGGCACTGTCCAGCCGGGCCACCTCCAACACGTCCTCGACCAGCGCGCGCATCGCCTGCGCCCGGTCCCGTACGAGCTCGGTCGGCCGGCCCGGAGGCAACAGCTCCGCCGCCGTCAGCAGCCCCGTCACCGGGGTCCGCAGCTCGTGCGCGATGTCGGCGGTCACCCGCCGCTCGGCCTCCACCCGCTGCTGGAGGGTGTCCGCCATGGCGTCCACCGCCCGCGCGAGGTCGTCCGTCTCGTCCCGTACGACGCCGCCCACCGCGTCGCGTACCCGTACGTCGGGATCGCCGTGCGCCACCCGCTGCGCGGCGGCCGCGGCCTTGCGCAGCCGGCGCGAGATCTGCCCGCCGATGAGCACGCCGAGCGCGGAGCCGGCGAGCACCACGGACAGCGAGCCGACGACCAGCGCCCGGTCCAGGTCGCGCACCATGTTGGCGCTCTCGCGGAACTGGGTGTGCAGCGACACCACCTGACCGTTGCCGAGCGGTACGGCCGCCCACACCTCCGGGAGTCCCCTCGGGTTCTCCTGGACGTACGTCCCGCGCCGCCCGCTGCGCGCCTTCTCGCGCAGCTCGGCCGGCAGGTCGGGGTCGTTGAGCTTGGCGCCCATGGGGGGCTTGCGCCCGGCCTCGGCGTTGCGGGAGATGAACTGCACGCGGTCCAACTGGACCTCGCGGGCGCTCTCCAGCATCGACACGCGGGCGGCACTGTGCACCACGAGGCTCAGCGCGACGGCGATCAGCGCGCCGACCGCCGCGACGGCGAACGCGATCTTCCAGCGGATCCCGGTGCGCAGGGTGAACTGCTTCACTGCTTCGACCGTCTCATGCCTTGAGCTTGTATCCGAAGCCGCGGACCGTCTCGATCCGGTCCTGCCCGATCTTGGTGCGCAGCCGTTGGACGTGGACATCCACGACACGTGTGTCGCCGCCCCAGTCGTAGTCCCAGACCCGCTCCAGCAGCCGGTCGCGCGAGAGTACGGTGCCGGGCGCGGAGGAGAACTCCAGCAGCAGCCTCATCTCGGTCGGGGTCAGTGCCACGGGGGTGCCCGCCTTGCGCACCTCCATGCCCTCGGTGTCGACTTCCAGGTCGCCGAAGGTCAGGACTCCGCGCTCCCCGGAGTCCTCCCCCTCGTTCCCGGTGCCGCCGCCGTGCAGCCCGTTGGCGTGCCCGAAGCGGCGCAGCACGGCGCGGATGCGGGCGACCAGGACGGAGCCGTCGAACGGCTTGGTGACGTAGTCGTCGGCCCCCGCCTCCAGGCCGAGGACGACGTCGATGGAGTCGGCCCGCGCGGACAGCATGATCACCGGGACGGTGGACTCGTCGCGGATGCGGCGGCACAGGCTCACCCCGTCCATGCCGGGCACCATCACGTCGAGGAGCGCGATGTCGGGGCGGTCCGCCCGGAAGGACTCCAGGCCGGCGAGGCCGTCGGGCATGGCGGTGACCACGAAGCCGTCGCGTTCCAGCGCCAGCGTCGTGGCCTCGCGGATGACGTCGTCGTCCTCCACGAACAGCACGTGGGTCTCGGCCATGCGGAGCCTCGCTTCAGTTCTTGGGCGACACGGCGGGGGCGGGCTGGCCGCCGCTGTCGACGTTGCTGTAGTCCGTGTGGATGCGGTCCTGCTCGGAGAACTTGTCCCCGGTCCACCGGTAGGTGATCACGTCCTCGCCGGACGGGTAGGACAGCGCGTCGCTCTTGCCGTACACCGGCTTGGTGACCACGAGGTCGCCCCGGTCGATCTCCGCGTAGACCGGGGGCTGCTCGTCCGCGAACACGTTCTCGTACGTCGTCCCCTCGGCGCGGTACACGTACGAGCCGCGCCCCAGTGCGTCGGCGCACGACAGCACGTTGACCACGATGTCGACGACCGTGCTGCCGGTGACCTTCCCGTAGCTGACGTCGACGGGGTACTCCTTGCCCGTGCAGGGCTTGAGGTCCCGCTTGACCTCGGCGCTCACCTTGGGGTCCGCCTTCAGCAGCGCGACCGGGTCGACCTTCACGGCCGGCCGGCCCGAGGCCGTCGCGGACGCCTCGGCGTGCGGGGACGCGGCCGAGCCGACCGGCCCGCCGGTGCGGGCCACGGTCTCGGTGCGGGCCGGGCCGCCGTCGCGCAGCCCCGTGCCGCCGGTCGCGCAACCGGCGGCGAGCAGCCCGGTGCCGACGAGGACGACCGTCCCCGCCGACATAAGCGCCAGCGGCCTACGGCCGCCGGCGTCCCTGCCCTGGCCGTTCAGGCCGCGCACCGCTCCCGCCCCTCGTACCGCGCCGTGTGGTCGCCGCGCTCCAGCGCGCGCATGTCGAGGTCCCGGCTCTCCAGCTCCTGCCGGAGGCGGGCCAGTGCGCGGTGCAGGGTGCTCTTCACGGTTCCCGTCGACATCCCGAGCGCCGCTGCCGTCTCCTCGGTGCTCATCTGCTCCCAGTGTCGCAGCACCACGACGCTGCGCTGCTTGGGTGCCAGGACCTTCAGGATGTCCATCAGCAGGGCGCGGTCGGCGCGCTGGTCGGAGCCGTCCTCGACGGAGGCGTCCGGGAGCTGCTCGGTGGGGACCTCGTCCAGCTTGCGGGCCCGCCACCACTCGGTCCGCGTGTTGATCATGACGCGGCGCAGGTACGCATCGGCCAGGGCCTTGTCTGCGATCCCGTCCCAGCGGCCGTACGTGCGCACCAGCGCGGTCTGGAGGAGGTCCTGGGCGTCGGTGGGGTCCGGGACGAGGCGCCGGGCGCTGCGCAGCAGCGCGTCCTGCCGGGTGCGTACGTACTCCTCGAATTCGAGTACCTCGCCGTGCGCCATCTCAGACCGCCTCCGTTCCGTCCCACCGTGCATTCGCCGCTTGTGGATCCGAAGGTACGGAGGCGTTGTCACGGCACTGTGCGGGTCAGCCTTCGGTGGGCGCACGGACACCCGTAGATTGTGTAACAACGCCGCTGAGCTGCGGTTTCCCCGGCCGAAGCGGAGCCGCAGAGTCAACTTCGTGCGGCTCCGTGTACCCGGTCGGGCGTCAGCCGCGCGGCAGCCGGTACATGCCCTGCGCGAGCGGCTCCACCAGTCCGTCGGAGACCAACCCGTCCAGCGCCCGCGCCCGCTGCACCGGTTCCTCCCACACGGTGTCGAGCACCGACTGCGGAACCGGTCCCACCGCCTCCCGGAGCACCGCGAGGAGCCGGCCGCGCACCTGCCGGTCCGTTCCGGCGTACGTCTGACCCCGCCGCGGCGGGCCGTCGTGCGGCGGCTTCCCGGCGAGCCGCCACGCGCACTGCCCGGCCACCGGACAGCGGTCGCAGTCCGGGGACTTGGCCGTGCACACCAGCGCGCCGAGTTCCATCGAGGCCGCCGCCCAGCGTGCCGCGGTCGCCTCGTCATCGGGCAGCAGCGCCCGGGCCAGGCGCCGTTCGGCGGCCGTGGTGGCGTTCGGCGGGTACTCGACGCCGGTCGCGGTGCGGGCGAAGACGCGGCGGACGTTGGTGTCCAGCACCGCGTGCCGCTGCCCGTACGCGAAGGAGGCCACCGCCGCCGCCGTGTACTCGCCGATCCCGGGCAGCGCGAGCAACTGGGCGTGGTCGCGAGGTACGTCGCCCCCGTGCCGTTCCGTTATCGCGACGGCCGCGCCGTGCAGGCGCAGGGCCCGGCGCGGGTAGCCGAGCCGGCCCCAGGCCCGGACGGCCTCGCCGGGGGCCTCGGCGGCGAGGTCGGCGGGGCGGGGCCATCGGGCGAGCCACTGCTCGTACACCGGCAGGACCCGGCTGACCGGGGTCTGCTGGAGCATGAACTCGCTGACCATGACCCCCCAGGGGCCGGCCTCGGGGCGGCGCCAGGGCAGGTCGCGGGCGTGCTCGTCGAACCACGCGATGACGGGGGAGTGCAGCGCGTGGGAGACGTCGGAGGAGGGGAAGGTGGGTGCAGTCATGGCACACGCATCCTGGCACGTTTCGCCCCCTTCGCGCCGGTCCCCGACGCCGGAGCTCGTCTTCCCGGAGCCGAAGGCCGTACCCGGCCGGGCGTGGCGGGCCGCCCCCGCTTACCGACCGTAGGCACCAACGGTACGCGGCTCGGCTCCTCGTATGGCCGGATCCATTCGGCCGGATGGGGCCGGCAGGATGATCATCGGCAAAACAAGCCGGTTGCGCGGCATGTGGGGCGCTGATCGCGCTCCCGGTTCTCGTAAAGTTCCGTTCGTGGGATCACTGCGCAATCCGGTCGGGCCGCTCCCCTCCTCCATCTACTGGCGACGGAGGGCTGTGCTGGCGTCCGTCGCCGCGCTCCTCGCGCTCCTCGCCGTATGGACCGTCAGTTCCGGCGGGGGGAAGCCCAGTACGAACGGCGAGGGCAAGGGCGGCCCGCGTCCCGCCGCCACGATCACCCCCGGTCCCTCGGGCTCCGGCCCGGCGATCAGTCAGGCGCCGGGCGGCCGGGACTCGGGTTCCGGTTCCGGTGGCGGCGCCGGGACGGCGGCCGGTGCGGGTACGGGTGCCGGTGCGGGCAAGAACGGCGAGACGGGGGGCGGAGGTTCGGGCGACGGCTCCGGCTCCGGCGGTTCCGGCGCCGCGGCCCAGGTTCCCGCGGACGCCGCACTGCCCACCTGCGCGCCGGGCGTGGTGCAGTGGGAGGTCAAGAGCGTGAAGAACGAGTACGAGGCGAACGAGAAGCCCCGGCTCGAACTGGTCGTCCGCAACGTGTCGGGCACCACCTGCAAGGTCGGACTCGGCCCGAAGCAGGCCGTCATGACGATCACTCAGGCGAGTGGCAACAAGCCGGTCTGGTCGGGCGCGGACTGCCCGGCGGGCGCGGGCAACGTCTTCTACCGGCTGCCCGCGCAGGGCGAGGCGAAGCAGTCGCTGGAGTGGGACCGCAAGCCGAGCGCGCCCGACCAGTGCCAGACGCCCCCGGCGGGGTCGGCCGCCCCGGACACGTACGTGGTCGAGGTCAAGGCACCCGGCCTGCCGGTCGCCCGCACCTCGTTCGTCCTCAAGCAGGACTGAGTCTCGAACGGGACGGCCCGGGCCGGTCCGCCGGCCTCCCGGACGGTTACACGTAGCGTTCGAGGATCGAGGACTCCGCCAGACGGGACAGGCCCTCGCGGACGCTGCGCGCGCGGGCCTCGCCCACGCCGTCCACGGTCTGGAGGTCGTCCACGCTCGCGGCCAGCAGCTTCTGCAGGCCCCCGAAGTGCTCGACCAGCCGCTCGATGATGGCCCCCGGCAGCCGCGGCACCTTCGCCAGCAGCCGGTAGCCGCGCGGCGACACCGCCGAGTCCAGGGTCTCCGGCGAGCCCGTGTACCCGAGGGCCCGCGCGACGATCCCCAGCTCCAACAGCTCCGGATGTGTCAGCGCGTCCAGCGCCGGCAGCGCCTCCTCCACCGTGCGGGAACGCTTCGCCGTCGGTTCCGGAACGTAGTCCCGGATCACCAGCTCCCGTTCCTGCTCGATGCCGACCGTCAGCTCGTCCAGCTGGAGCGACAGCAGGCGCCCGTCGGTGCCGAGTTCCACCACGTATTCGGCGATTTCCGTGGCAATACGGCGAACCATTTCCAGCCGCTGCGCGACCGCCGTCACGTCGCGCACCGTGACCAGGTCCTCGATCTCCAACGCCGACAGCGTGCCCGCGACCTCGTCCAGCCGGAGCTTGTACCGCTCAAGCGTGGCCAGCGCCTGGTTCGCCCGCGACAGGATCGCCCCGGACTCCTCCAGGACCCGGCGCTCGCCGTCGACGTAGAGCGCGATCAGACGCATCGACTGGGACACGGACACGACGGGGAAACCGCACTGCTTCGAGACCCGGTCCGCCGTGCGGTGGCGGGTGCCGGTCTCCTCCGTCGGGATCGACGCGTCGGGGACCAGTTGCACGCCCGCCCGAAGGATCTTGGTGAGGTCCTTGTCGAGGATGAGGGCGCCGTCGAGCTTGCACAGCTCGCGCAGCCGGGTCGCGGTGAACTCCACGTCCAGCACGAAGCCGCCGGTACACATCGCGTCGACGGACTTGTCCATCCCGAGGACGATGAGGCCGCCGGTGTTGCCTCGGACGATCCGTTCGAGACCGTCACGCAGGGGCTGACCAGGTGCGACCGCGCTCAGCGAGGCACGCATCATGGCTTCCTGCTTGGAGCTCGCGCCCGACTTCCCGGATGCTGCTGCACCGTCCTTGGCTGCCACTGCACTCCTCCGGTCGCGGGTTGCGCCGCCTGCGTACGGCCGGGCGGACCAGCACAAAGTCTACCGGCGCGGTCTGTGCGTCCGCCGTGCCTTGTTCCGTATCGCCGCCGCGGGCTTGCGGAGGGGCGTGCGGGCGGGGCCCCGGGCGGTCCCGGGCAGCGGCCGGAGCCGGCCCGACACCCCCTACTCGGCCGCCCGCTCCCGGGCCGGCGTACGGGAGCGCCCGCGCGGCAGGACCCGTAGCGCGTCGCCCATGTCCGCGACCTCGATCACCTTCATGCCCGCCGGCACCTTCCCCGGATCGCCCGGCACCAGCGCGTGCGTGAACCCGAGCCGGTGCGCCTCGGCGAGCCGCCGCTGGACGCCGGTCACCCGCCGCACCTCGCCCGCGAGGCCGACCTCGCCGATCGCGACGAGGTTCTTCGGCAGCGGGACGTCACTCGCCGCCGAGGCCAGCGCCAGCGCGATCGCCAGGTCCGCGGCCGGCTCGGTGAGCTTCACCCCGCCGACCGTCGCGCTGTAGATGTCCCGCTTGCCCAGCGCCGTGATCCGGCCGCGCTGCTCCAACACCGCCAGCATCATCGAGACGCGCGAGGTCTCCAGGCCCGAGGTGGTCCGGCGCGGCGAGGGGATCTGCGAGTCCACCGTCAGCGCCTGCACCTCGGCGACCAGCGGCCGCTTGCCCTCCAGCGTCACCGTCAGGCAGGTACCCGGCACGGCCTCCGCGCGGCGCGTGAGGAACAGTCCGCTCGGATCGGTGAGCCCGGTGATGCCCTCGTCGTGCAGTTCGAAGCAGCCGACCTCGTCGGTGGCCCCGTAACGGTTCTTCACACCGCGCACCAGGCGCAGCCGCGCGTGTCGGTCGCCCTCGAAGCTCAGCACCACGTCCACCAGGTGCTCCAGCAGCCGGGGGCCGGCGATCGCGCCGTCCTTCGTGACGTGGCCGACGAGCAGGGTCGACATGCCGCGTTCCTTGGAGGCCCGGATCAGCGCCCCGGCAACCTCGCGGACCTGCGCCATGCCGCCGGGCGCGCCGTCGATCTCGGGGGAGGCTACGGTCTGTACGGAGTCCAGGATCAGCAGGGAGGGCTTGACGGCGTCCAGGTGTCCGAGGACGGCCGACAGGTCGGTCTCGGCGGCGAGGTACAGGTGGTCATTGAGCGCGTTGATCCGGTCGGCCCGCAGCCGCACTTGGCTCGCGGACTCCTCGCCCGTCACGTACAAGGTGCGGTGCTCGTCACTGGCCGCCTTCGCCGCGACGTCCAGCAGCAGCGTGGACTTGCCGACGCCCGGCTCGCCCGCCAGCAGTACGACGGCCCCCGGCACGAGCCCGCCGCCCAGCACCCGGTCCAGCTCGTCCACGCCGGTGCTGCGGGCGGTCGCCGTGCGGCCGTCGACCTGGGCGATGGGGACGGCAGGGGCCGAGACGCGACCGGCCGCGGTGGTCCGCACCGCGGGCGCGCCCATCTCCTCGATGGTCCCCCACGCCTGGCACTCGGGGCACCGGCCGAGCCATTTCGCGGTCGTCCAGCCGCACTCGGAGCAGCGGTAGGACGGCCGGTCCTTGGCGGATGAACGAGATGTACGGGCAGCCATGCGCACACCGTAGCCGCCGCCACCGACACCGCCGCCGGCCGTGGCGTCGCCGTGACGTCGCCGTGACGTCGGCACCGCCTCGGGCCGGCGGCCGGCCACCGCGTCAGGGGAGCTGTCAGCACGAGCCCGATCTGTTCACCCGTAAGGGCTAAAACCGCTGAAGGCTTCCGGACCGTCACCGGCCCGCCGCCTACGGTCGCCGAGTGAACAGCAGCAACCAACCACACCCCCCGGCGCGCACCGGCGCACACCGGGCGCAGGGGCGCACGCCGTCCCGGGGACCGGAACCGGCCCCCGCGGGCGAGCAGCCGCCCCCCTTCCGGCACGAGCCCTACCTCGACGGACTGTTCACCTACTGCCTGTCGGTGCTGTGCGACCACGACACCGCCACCGACGTGCTCGGTGATGTCCTCGCCGTCGCCGAACGGTATCCCGGCCGGTGCCCCGACGAAGGGGACCGGCGCGCCTGGCTCTACGCCCTGGCCCGCTGGGGCTGTCTCACCCGGCTGGGCGAAGAACGGCGCACACGACAGGGGGCGCATTCCGCCCGGCGCACGCCGGAGCACACCGAGGAAGAACGTGCGCCGGAGGCCTTGGACGTCAACGCCTACCGCCGTACCGAACTGGCCCGCCTCGCGTGGCCCGAAGCCGCCGGAACCACCCCCGAGCAGCGGGAGGCACTCGAACTCGCCGTCCGCCACCGCCTCGCCGTGCCCGAACTGGCCGCCGTCCTCGGCACCCAGGCCGCCACCGCCCGGGAACTGCTGACCGGCGCCGCCTGCGAGGTGGAACGCACCCGCGCCGCCCTCGCCGTCGTCGAGACCGGCAACTGTCCGGCCGTCTCCCGGCTCACCGGCGACGGCCAGGTGCTGCTGTCCACCACCCTGCGCGCCGAACTCGTCCGCCACGTCGACGACTGCCCGCGCTGCCGCCGGGTCGCCGAGCGGGTGGGCGCCGCGGCCCCCTGGCCCGGCTCCGGCGGTGTCCATACCCCCGGCCTCCCCCTGGTCCCCGCCCCTCGCACCGCCGTGCACGCCGCGATGCTGCGCTCCGGCCGGCGCCGCCGGGGCGGGCCCGGCCCGCGCTTCGACCGCACCGGCTTCCCGATGGACCCCAAGGACCGCGCGGCCCGCCGCGACCGGCTGCGGGCGCGGGCGGTCACCACCACCGTGGTCGCCACCGTGGTCGCCGCGCCCGTCCTCGCGCTGTGGGCCGCCTACCGGGGTGCCCCCAACACCGGCGAACCCGTCGGGGGCGGCGCTCGGATCTCGGCCAGCGAATCGGAGCTCGCGCCCGCGCATGTCGACGGGCACCCCCTCGCCGCCTACGAGAACGCCGGCAACACCGCGCACACCACCGGCGAGCCCGGCTTCGCGCCGGGCGCGGACGTACCGGACGTCTCCGTCGAGGTGATCAGCCCCGGCGCGTCCGGCACCCCGCAACCCGGTGGTCCGGGCGTCCCGAGCCACATCGGCGTCAGCGCCGAGACCCGCGGCGGCGCCACGCTGCTCACCCTCACCGCCTCCGGGGGCGCCCCGGTGGACTGGCGTCTGTGGTCGGACGCGCCGTGGCTCCGGGCGAGCCGGAGCGCGGGCACCTTGGCGCCGGGAGAATCGGTCATCCTGTGGATCACCGTCGACACCGACGCCCAGCCGGTGGGCGCCTGGACGGCCCGGGTCGGCATCGACCCCGACGGCGCGGTGGTCTCCATCCGGGGCCGCGGTCGCCCGGCGCCGACGCCCACGCCGCCGGCGACCCCGGACCCGACGCCCACCCCGACGCCGCCGAGTCCCACGCCCACGCCGACACCCACCCCCAGCCCGGATCCGACACCGACCCCGACGCCGCCGAGTCCCACGCCCACGCCGACGGCACCCGAAGGAACGGTTTCCCCCGACCCGGGCCCCGACCCCTCGGGCTCGCCGACGTAACGGCCACCCGGACGGCCACCCGGACCGCGGTCACGGCACTAGCCGCCCGCGGGCGGGTCCGCCGGGTGCGGGGCCATCGGCAGCAGCGACGCCAGCCGCGCCTCGCACAGCTTCACCAGCTCCGCGTACGCCGCCTCGCCCATCAGCTCCGTCAGCTCGGGCCGGTAGGACACGTACACCGGCTGCCCGGCGCCGTGTGCGGAGGTGGCCGAGGTGCACCACCAGTGCAGATCGTGGCCGCCCGGGCCCCAGCCGCGCCGGTCGTACTCGCCGATCGACACCTGGAGCACCCGGGTGTCGTCGGGCCGGTCGATCCAGTCGTACGTACGCCGGATCGGCAACTGCCAGCACACGTCGGGCTTGGTCTCCAGCGGCTCCTGGCCGCTGTTCAACGCCAGGATGTGCAGCGAGCAGCCCGCGCCGGCCGGGAAGCCGGGCCGGTTCAGGAAGATGCAGGCGCCGTCCCAGCGGCGCGTCTGCTTCTCCCCGTCGTCGTCCAGCTGCGTCCACCCCGACTCGCTGCCGACGTCGTGGAACTGCCACAGCTCCGGCGTCAGGCGTGCCACGTGCCCGGCGACGCGCTTCTCGTCGTCCTCGTCGGAGAAGTGCGCGCCGAGCGTGCAGCAGCCGTCCGCCGCCCGACCGGCCTGGATGCCCTGGCAGCCGCTGCCGAAGATGCACGTCCAGCGGGAGGTCAGCCAGGTCAGGTCGCAGCGGAAGACCTGTTCGTCGTCTGCGGGGTCGGGGAACTCGACCCAGGCCCGGGGGAAGTCGATCCCCTTCTCGTCGGCCACGACCTTCGGCTTCTTGGGGGTCTTGGACATGTTGGCCTTCTTCGTATTTGGCACAAACCCAAGCCTAAGCGCCCCTTACCTCACCCCTACGCGACGAGCCCAGTAGCGTTTCCGGTTATGAGACTCGGTGTCCTTGACGTGGGTTCGAACACGGTTCATCTGCTGGTGGTGGACGCGCATCCCGGCGCGCGCCCGCTGTCGGCGCACTCCCACAAGGTGGAGCTGCGGCTCGCGGAGCTGCTGGACGAGCGCGGCTCGGTCACGCCGGAGGGCATAGAGCGGCTGGTGTCGGTGATCGGCGGCGCCGTCCAGGCAGCCGAGGACAAGGGCTGCGAGGACCTGCTGCCGTTCGCGACGAGCGCGGTGCGGGAGGCGACGAACGCGGACGAGGTACTGGCCCGGGTCAACGCCGAGACCGGTATCGACCTGCCCATCCTCAGCGGCGACGACGAGGCCCGGCTCACCTTCCTCGCCGTGCGGCGCTGGTTCGGCTGGTCGGCGGGCAAGCTGCTGGTCCTGGACATCGGCGGCGGCTCGCTGGAGATCGCGTACGGCATAGACGAGGAACCCGACGCGGCGGTGTCCCTCCCGCTGGGCGCGGGCCGCCTCACCTCGGCGTGGCTCCCGGGCGACCCGCCGGCGCCGGCCGACGTGAAGGCGCTGCGCCGCCACGCGCGGGCGCAGATCGCCCGGACCGTCGGGGAGTTCAGCCGCTTCGGGACGCCGGACCACGTGGTGGCGACGTCGAAGACCTTCAAGCAACTGGCCCGGATCGCGGGCGCGGCCCGTTCCGCGGAGGGCCTGTACGTCCAGCGGGACCTGACGCGCAAGGCGCTGGAGGAGTGGGTCCCGCGCCTGGCGACGATGACCACCGCCGAGCGGGCCGCCCTCCCGGGCGTCTCGGAGGGCCGGGCGCACCAGCTGCTGGCGGGGGCGCTGGTGGCGGAGGGCGCGATGGACCTCTTCGGCGTGGACGAACTCGAAATCTGCCCCTGGGCCCTCCGAGAGGGCGTCATCCTCCGCCGCTTGGACCACCTCCCGACCTGAGCCCCCGGCGGTGGGCGGGCCATGCACGGCTCCGGCCGCCGCACGGATACGAACCGGAACCCGGCGGGCCTGCCGGCGCGGCCTGCGCGAAGCCCGCCCCCACGCCTGCGGCGCGGCACTTCCACCCCCGCTGCGCCGGATGTCGGCCTCGCGACTGCGCCCCGGCAGCGGTGTCGTGCGCGGCCCCGTCCGCGCCGGGGCCATCTCAGCCCCGCCGGCGTTTGAGGCGCGGGTCCGGGCGGAGCCCGGGGCCCGGCGGAGCCGGGTTGGCCGTGCCCCCGCCCGGGCGGGCCGGTCCTCGCCGATGTGGGTCCCGCCCCGGCATGGGCGCGGCTCGCCGCCGGGCCCCCGGGGCGCGGCCCCGTACCCGGCCGCCGGGCCCCGGGGGCAGGCGAGGCGCGGGTCTTCCCCGGACCCCGGACCGGGGGAGAGCCCTCGTGACACGGCCCGCCGGGCCGAGGCGCGCCCCCGTACCCCCGCCCCGCCCGGCCAGGGCAGCGGCATCGGTAACCTGTCCCCGTGGCAAAACCACTCCGGACCCCGACTCCCAAGGTCGCCCTCTCCACCGCCTCCGTATACCCGGAGTCCACGGCGACCGCCTTCGAGATCGCCGCGCGCCTCGGCTACGACGGCGTCGAGGTGATGGTCTGGACGGACCCGGTCAGCCAGGACATCGACGCGCTGCGCCGCCTCTCCGACCGGCACGGCGTCCCGGTGCTCGCCATACACGCCCCCTGCCTCCTGATCACGCAGCGCGTGTGGTCCACCGACCCCTGGACCAAGCTCCGCCGCGCCCGGGCGGCGGCCGAACGGCTCGGCGCGAGCACCGTCGTCGTGCACCCCCCGTTCCGCTGGCAGCGCCAGTACGCCCGCGACTTCGTCACCGGCATCTGGCGCATGGCCGACGAGACCGACGTCCGGTTCGCCGTCGAGAACATGTACCCCTGGCGCTACCGCGACCGCGAGATGCTCGCGTACGCGCCCGAGTGGGACGTCACCAAGGACGACTACCGCCACTTCACCGTCGACCTCTCGCACACCGCGACCGCCCGCACCGACGCCGCCGCCATGGTCGACCGGATGGGCGACCGCCTCGCCCACATCCACCTCGCCGACGGCAACGGCTCCGCCAAGGACGAGCACCTCGTCCCCGGCCGCGGCACCCAGCCCTGCGCCGAGCTGCTCGCCGGCCTCGCCCGCACCTCCTTCGACGGGCACGTGGTGATCGAGGTCAACACCCGCCGCGCGATGTCCTCCGCCGAACGCGAGGCGGACCTCGCCGAGGCCCTCGCCTTCACCCGTGCCCACCTCGCCGCCGTCCCGGCCCACGCGCCCAAGCCGGCCCGCCGCCCATGACCGAACCCGCACCCCGCCCCCGCCGCGGCCCCGGCCGCCCCCGGCAGGACGAAGCCGACGAGGGCCCCGGCACCCAGGAGCGCATCCGCGTCGCCGCCCGCGCCGAGTTCGCGGCGCGCGGCTACGACAAGACGTCCGTGCGCGGCATCGCGAAGGCCGCCGGCGTGGACCCGGCGCTGGTGCACCACTACTTCGGCAGCAAGGACGACCTCTTCGCCGCCGCGATCGAGCTGAGCCTGGAGCCCGCCCTCGTCGTCCCGCAGATCATCGGCAGCGGCCCCGAGGGCATCGGCGAACGGCTCGCCCGCTACTTCCTCGGCGTGTGGGAGAACCCCGTCACCCGCGTGCCGCTGCTCGCCGTCATCCGGTCGGCGCTCACCCACGAGGCGGCGGCGAAGGTGCTGCGCGGGCTGATCCTGCGTCGAGTCCTGGAGCGGGTCGCGGCCGACCTCAACGTGCCCGACCCCACCTTCCGCGCGGAACTCGCCGCCTCCCACATGATCGGCATCGCGATCCTGCGCTACGTGGTCCGGGTCGAGCCCCTCGCGTCGGCCGATCCGGAGTCCATCGTGGCCCTCGTAGCCCCTACGCTGCAGCGCTACCTGACCGAGGACTGAGCCGCCCGTCCCGGCATCCGGACGCCTTGTCCGTATCCCGGGCGAGGAGCGTAGCCTCGTAACCGAGCCATATCCACAGTCGCGGCGGCGTGCGAACGCCACCGTACTCATGGGGAGTGAACCCGATGCCCGAGCTGAGGTCCCGCACCGTCACCCACGGCCGCAACATGGCAGGCGCACGCGCGCTGATGCGCGCCTCGGGCGTAGCGAGCGCGGACATCGGGAAGCCGATCATCGCGGTGGCCAACTCCTTCACCGAGTTCGTCCCCGGCCACACCCACCTGGCCCCCGTCGGTCGGATCGTCTCCGACGCCATCCTGGCCGCCGGCGCGGTCCCGCGCGAGTTCAACACGATCGCGGTCGACGACGGCATCGCCATGGGCCACGCCGGGATGCTGTACTCCCTGCCCTCCCGCGACCTCATCGCGGACAGCGTCGAGTACATGGTCGAGGCCCACTGCGCGGACGCCCTGATCTGCATCTCCAACTGCGACAAGATCACCCCCGGCATGTTGATGGCCGCCATGCGCCTCAACATCCCGGTCGTGTTCGTCTCCGGCGGCCCCATGGAGGCCGGCCAGGCCACGCTCGTCGACGGCACCGTCCGCAAGCTCGACCTGATCGACGCCATGGTCGACGCCTCCAACGAGAACGTCTCGGACGAGGACGTCCTGCGCATCGAGGAGAACGCCTGCCCGACCTGCGGTTCCTGTTCGGGCATGTTCACCGCCAACTCGATGAACTGCCTCGCGGAGGCCATCGGTCTGGCCCTCCCCGGCAACGGCTCCGTCCTCGCCACGCACACCGCCCGCCGCGCCCTGTACGAGAACGCCGGCCGGACGATCGTGGAGATCACCAAGCGCTACTACGAGCAGGACGACGCGTCGGTCCTGCCCCGCGCCATCGCGAGCCGCCAGGCGTTCGAGAACGCCATGGCCCTCGACATCGCCATGGGCGGCTCCACGAACACGATCCTGCACCTCCTCGCCGCCGCCCAGGAGGCCGGCCTGGACTACGACCTCACCGACATCGACGAGGTCTCGCGCCGCGTCCCGTGCCTCGCCAAGGTCGCGCCGAACGTGGCGCCCGGCGGCACGTACTACATGGAGGACATCCACCGCGCCGGCGGCATCCCCGCCATCCTCGGCGAACTGCACCGCGGCGGCCTCCTCAACAAGGACGTCACCAGCGTCCACTCCGAGAACCTCGAAGACTGGCTGGCCACGTGGGACGCCCGGTCCGGCACGGCGTCCGAGGAGGCCATGGAGCTGTGGCACGCGGCCCCCGGCTGCAAGCGCTCCGCGACCGCCTTCTCCCAGTCCGAGCGGTGGGAGACCCTCGACCTGGACGCCGAGGGCGGCTGCATCCGCTCCGTCCAAAACGCCTACTCCAAGGACGGCGGACTGGCCGTCCTGCGCGGCAACATCGCCACCGACGGCTGTGTGGTCAAGACGGCCGGTGTCGACGAGTCGATCTGGACCTTCGAGGGCCCGGCCGTGGTCTGCGAATCGCAGGACGAGGCCGTCGACAAGATCCTGCGCAAGGAGATCAAGGCGGGCGACGTCGTCGTCATCCGCTACGAGGGCCCGCGCGGCGGCCCCGGCATGCAGGAGATGCTCTACCCGACCTCCTTCCTCAAGGGCCGCGGCCTCGGCAAGGTCTGCGCCCTGGTCACGGACGGCCGCTTCTCGGGCGGCACTTCGGGCCTGTCCATCGGCCACGCCTCCCCGGAAGCCGCCTCGGGCGGCACCATCGCCCTGGTCGAGGACGGTGACCGGATCCGCATCGACATCCCGAACCGCTCGATCGAGCTGCTGGTCTCCGACGAGGAACTGGCCGCCCGCCGCGACGCCCTGGGCGGCGTCTACGCCCCGAAGAACCGCGAGCGAAAGGTCTCCGCCGCGCTGCGCGCCTACGCCGCGATGGCCACCAGCGCCGACAAGGGCGCGGTCCGCGACGTGTCCCGCCTGGGCTGAGCCCCGGCCGCCCCCGCTCCACCCCCGAACCCCGCCGGCGTCCTCACCACCCGGCGGGGTTCGCCGCGTCCACGGCGAACACCGACCCGTCGGGCGCGGACGCGTACACGGCGTCCTCCGCGACGACGGGCGCGGGCAGGGACGCGGTGAACGTGCCCTGGCCGCCGTCCATCCGCGGCTTGGTCTGTCCCACCATCCGCCCGTCCGAAGCCGCGAGCGCGAGCAGCCGCCCGTCGGGCGCCGTCAGGTAGACCCGCCCTCCGGCGACCGCCGGCCGGGACGCGACCGCCAGGCCCGTCTCCGACCGCCACCGCTCCCGCTCCGGCCCCACCGCGGCCAGCCCGCCCGCCGAGCCCACGAGGTACACGACGCCGTCGGGGCCCGCCGTCGCCTGCACCTCGTACAGGGGGACCGCCAGACCGACCCGCCGCACCACACGCGTCGCCAGGTCCACGCGGACCACGGCGTCCGTCTTGCCCTGCGCGTCGTTCGCCAGCAGGTACGCGCCGCCCTGCACGGTGGCGACCGGCTGGAGGAGCCCGGCCGTGCGGAGCTGCCAGCGCACCGCCCCGTCACCCGGATCGACCGCCGCCACCTGCGTCTTGGAGCCGTCCGGGTCGCGCGTAGCCACGTACAGCGCGGGCCGGCCCGAGGCGTCCGGGCCGGACCACCACACCGAGCCCGTCCCGCCGATCCGCCGGCCCCACTTCCGCGTGCCGGTCGCCGCGTCCAGCAGGGTCACGTCCCCGTCCGGTCCCGCCGTCAGGACGTACCCTCCCTCCGCGACCACCTGGGACCCGCCGGGCAGCTCCCGCTGCCAGCGCCGCGCGCCGGTCGCCGGGTCCAGGGCCTGGAGTACGTCACTGCCCGCCCCGGCCGCGATGACGAGGCCGCCCGCGTACAGGGGCGCCCGGGCGGCGGCCGGTCCGGGCGGAGCCTGAGCCGGCACCGTCCAGCCGAGGGAGCCGTTCGCGGGGTCCAGCCGGGCCGCCGCCAGCCCCTGCCCCGCGCAGTACAGCGCGGCGGCCCCCCAGGAGCAGGCCCCGAGCCGCTTTCCGGGGCCTGAGCCGCCCAGGGGCACCGACCAGGGCGCGAAGCCCTTCGCCGGCCCGGCCTGCGCCCGCTTCGGCGTCAGCGACCCCGGGGACTCCTCGCCCGTCGCGGAGCCGAGGTAGCCGCCGACGGCGCCGCCCGCGAGCAGCACCACGACCCCGGCCGCCCACGCCGTACGGACCCGCCGGCGCGCCGGACGCCTGCCGTTCGCCCCGCCGGGGTGACCTTCGACGGCAGCGGCCTCCCGCCGGTGCGTGTCGACCTCGGCGGACTGGGCGGCCTCCGAGAGCTTCGTGGCCGCGGCCCCGGCGACCCGGCGCGGCTGTGGGGTGAACCTCTGGGTGTCCTCGCCGGTGGGGTAGGCCAGCTCCCGCATCCGCGCGATCAGCGCGTCGGCGGTCGGCCGCTCGGCCGGGTCCTTCGCCAGGCAGCGGGCGACCAGCGGGACGAGCGGCCCCGGCAACCCCGTGAGATCCGGCTCGCCGTGCACCACCTGGTACGCGACCAGGTAGTGGCTGTCGGAGTCGAACGGGCCGCGCCCGGTCGCCGCGTGCACCAGGACCGCGCCCAGCGCGAACACGTCGGCGGCCGTGCCGACCTCGCGCGGTCGCTGGAACTGCTCCGGCGCCATGAACGGCGGCGTCCCGATCAGCTTGCCCGTCTCGGTCCGCAGGTCGCTGTCGGTGGGACGCGAGATGCCGAAGTCGATGACCCGGACCCCGTCGGGGGCCATCAGCACGTTGCTGGGCTTGAGGTCCCGGTGCACCACGCCCGCCCGGTGGATGTCCCGCAGCGCCTCCGCCAGCCCAGCGGCGAGCCGCGTCAACTCGGCGGGGTCCAGCACACGTTCCCGTACCCGCTCCGACAGCGTCGGCGCGTCGATGAACAGGGTGGCCATCCACGGCCGTTCGGCATCCGGGTCCGCGTCCACCACCGGCGCCGTGAAGGCGCCGCTCACCCGCCGCGCGGCCGCGACCTCCTGCCGGAAACGCGCCCGGAACTCCGGGTCCACCGCGTGCTGCGCGTGCACCACCTTGACGGCGAGTTTCAGCCCCGAGCTGGAGGTCGCCAGGTGGACGACGCCCATACCGCCGGAGCCGAGCACGGATTCGAGCCGGTAATGCCCGGCGTACTCGGGAAAGCCCGCGTAGTCCGCGCGCCGCGCATGCACCACTCACCACCCCCGCCGGAGCCTAGTCGATGGCCCGTGCGACCATCCAAGGGCTTGCCGCCCCGCGCGCGTTGCGCGGGGCAACGCCCACGGGGGGAGTTTTCGCATGTCCGTTGAGAACGATTCGAGCCAGATCCAGAGTCTGTCCGGCTCCGGTTTCCCGACGTTCCCGGTCGCTCCGGGTTACCAGGTCAACGTCCGCACCGGCCCGGGTACCGGCTACTCGATCTCCCGCGTCCTGCCGCTCGGCGCTTCCGTCTCCATCCACTGCCAGTGCGACGGCACCACGGTCTCGGGCCCCTACGGCACCACGGACATCTGGGATTGCGTCGGCAACGGCGAATTCGTGTCGGACGCGTACGTGAAGACGGGCAGCGACGGGTACGTCGCCACCCGCTGCGGCTGACGGGCCGCGTCGGACCGCTGCCGCGGTCCCACTGGTCTGCCAGGTGAGACGCACCCGTCGGGTGCGTCTCCGGCTGGAATAATCGGCGGCGTGAGCGACGACCAGCGAGACCAGACCCCCGCCGGGCCGGCCCCCGCCGAGCCGGCCCCGGCCGCCGCCGGACCGCGCCCCGAACGCCTCCGGTTCTTCGGCACCACCTGGGTCGACCACGACGGCGGCTACGCCCTGCGCCGCGCCGGGGTCGCCGTCGGGTCCCTGGTCTCCGCCTTCGCCGCCGCGTACCTGCTGCGCTTCGCCTACGAGGGGCTGGAGATCGGCGACGTCGGCCCGTTCCTGAGCATCTCCGTCGTGGTCCTCTTCGCGATCGCCGGCGCCATCGCGTTCGTCAAGACCTGGGAGTCGTTCAGCCGCCGCCCCAGGCCGTCCTCCGACGAGGCCGCCCTCAAGGGGCTCAAGGCCATCGGTTTCATCGGCTCCCTCATCGCGTACTTCCTGCGCAGCCTGACCGAAGCGCCGGGCGAGAAGCTCGCCCGCGCCGAGTACGAGCAGGCCCGCGCCGAATTCGCCCGCCGCCGCGGCACCCGTACGGGCAACCCGGCCGCCCGCCGACCCAAGCGCAAGAAGTAACCCCCGCCCCCCTACCCTCACGGTCCGCCACCGGCCACCCGCCCGGCCGGTTGACGCCCCGGCACCGGCGGGAGCATTATTCATCACATGATGAATAAACCGCCCGACGGGGCCGGCCCCGCCGTCCACGCCCACGCCCTCACCGTGCGCCGCGGCACCGGCCGCCGCCCCCGCACCGTCCTCGACGACCTCGCCTTCGACGTCCCGCGCGGTCGCATCACCGGCCTCCTCGGCCCCTCCGGCTGCGGCAAATCCACCCTCATGCGGGCCGTCGTCGGCACCCAGGCCCACGTCACCGGCACCCTCGACGTCCTCGGCCGCCCGGCCGGTCACCCCGAACTCCGCTCCCGCATCGGCTACGTCACCCAGGCGCCCTCCGTCTACGACGACCTCACCGTCCGACAGAACCTCGACTACTTCGCCGCCGTCCTCGACCCGGGCAGGGCGGCCGCCGAACGCCGCCGCACCGCCGTCACCCGCGCCATCACCGACGTCGACCTCACCAGCCACGCCACCGCCCTCGCCGGCAACCTCTCCGGAGGCCAGCGCAGCCGCGTCTCCCTCGCCGTCGCCCTCCTCGGCGCCCCCGAACTGCTGGTCCTCGACGAACCCACCGTCGGCCTCGACCCCGTCCTGCGCCGAGACCTGTGGAACCTCTTCCACGACCTCACCACCGGCCGCGGCACCACGATCCTCGTCTCCTCGCACGTCATGGACGAGGCCGAGCGCTGTCACGACCTGCTCCTGATGCGCGAGGGCCGCATCCTCGCCCAGGACACCCCCGACGACCTGCGCACCCGCACCCACTGCGCCACCGTCGAAGAAGGCTTCCTGCACCTCGTAGACGAGGCCGACGCCCGAGCCCGGGAGCAGACCCGATGAACGCATCCCGCACCACCGCCACCGCCGGCCGCGTCCTGCGCCAGCTCCGCCACGACCCGCGCTCCGTCGCCCTGATGCTGCTGGTCCCCGTACTGATGCTGACGCTGCTCCGCTTCGTCTTCGACGCGAACGACCGCACCTTCGACACCATCGGAGCGTCACTCCTCGGGATCTTCCCCCTCATCACCATGTTCCTGGTGACCTCGATCGCCACGCTCCGCGAGCGCACCTCCGGCACCCTCGAACGCCTCCTGGCCATGCCCCTCGGCAAGGGCGACCTCATCGCCGGCTACGCCCTCGCGTTCGGCCTCGTCGCCGTCGTCCAGTCGCTCCTCGCCACCGGACTGGCCCTCTGGTTCCTCGGCCTCGACATCGTCGGCTCCCCCTGGCTGCTCCTGCTCGTCGCCCTCCTCGACGCGCTCCTCGGCACCGCCCTCGGCCTGTTCGTCTCCGCCTTCGCCGCCTCCGAGTTCCAGGCCGTCCAGTTCATGCCGGCGGTGATCTTCCCCCAGCTGCTGCTCTGCGGCCTCTTCGCGGCACGCGACACCATGCACCCGGTCCTCGAAGGCATCTCCGACGTGCTGCCCATGTCCTACGCCGTCGACGGCATGACCCAGGTCCTCACCCACACCGACATGACCGCCGACTTCGTCCGCGACGCCGTCATCGTCGCCGCCTGCGCCCTGCTGGTCCTCGCCGTCGGCGCGGCCACCCTCCGCCGACGCACCCCGTAGACCCACCCCTGACCGCACTGCGGACACCAGGGCCCGGCGCCCCGCCCGGATGCAAGGATGAGGACATGACCCAGACAGTCGCCGTCCTCGGCACCGGAAAGATCGGCGAGGCCCTGCTCAGCGGGATGATCCGCGGCGGTTGGCCGGCCGGCAAGCTCCTCGTCACCGCCCGCCGGGCCGAACGGGCCGCGGAACTCCACGACCGCTACGGCGTCGAGGCCGTCAGCAACGCCGAGGCCGCGAAGCGCGCGGACACCCTCATCCTCACCGTCAAACCGCAGGACATGGGCAAGCTCCTCGACGAGCTCGCCCCGCACGTCCCCGCCGACCGGCTGGTCATCAGCGGCGCCGCCGGAGTCCCCACCTCCTTCTTCGAGGAACGGCTCGCCCCCGGCACCCCCGTCGTCCGCGTCATGACGAACACCCCCGCCCTCGTCGACGAGGCCATGTCCGTCATCTCCGCCGGCAGCCACGCCACCGCCGCGCACCTCGCCCACACCGAGGAGATCTTCGGCGGCGTCGGCAAGACCCTGCGCGTCCCCGAGTCCCAGCAGGACGCCGCGACCGCCCTCTCCGGCTCCGGCCCCGCCTACTTCTACTTCCTGGTCGAAGCCATGACGGACGCCGGCATCCTCCTCGGCCTGCCCCGCGCCCAGGCCCACGACCTGATCGTCCAGGCCGCCATCGGCGCGGCCGTGATGCTCCGCGACAGCGGCGAGCACCCGGTCAAACTCCGCGAGGCCGTCACCTCCCCGGCCGGAACGACCATCAACGCCATCGTCGAGCTGGAGAAGCACGGCGTCCGCGCGGCCCTGATCGCCGCCCTGGAAGCCGCCCGCGACCGCAGCCGCGAACTGGCCTCCGGCAACAGCTGACAGCGGTACGGTCCCGCCCCGGGGCGGGACCGTACGCCGTTTCCGCTTCAGGGCTCCAGCAACCCGATGGCCCGGTACGCCCGGTCCACCACCGGCCGCGCCAGCCCCTGGGCCCGCTCCGCCCCGGCCCGCAACACCCGCTCCACGCCCCCGGGATCGGCCGCCAGCTCCGCGTGGCGCTCCCGCACCGGGCGCAGCAGCTCCACCACGGCCTCGGCGACGTCCCGTTTGAGCGCCCCGTAGCCGGTGTATGTGGCGGCCAGCGCGCCCGGCTCGCCACCCGTACAAGCGGCGAGGACGTCGAGCAGGTTCGCCACCCCCGGGCGGGTGGCCCGGTCGTAGACGACCCCGCCCTCCCCGCTGTCCGTGACCGCCCGCATCACCTTCTTGGTGATCACCGCCGGCTCGTCGAGCAGATAGACGATCCCGGCCGCGTTCTCGTGCGACTTCCCCATCTTGGACGTCGGGTCCTGGAGGTCCATGACCCGCGCGGCCACGGTGGGCAGCACCACCCGGGGCACGGTGAAGGTGTGCCCGTACCGCTGGTTGAACCGGACCGCCAGATCGCGGGCCAGCTCCACGTGCTGCCGCTGGTCCTCACCGACCGGCACCTCGGCCGTCTCGTACGCCAGGATGTCGGCGGCCATCAGCACCGGATACGTCAGCAACGACAGCCGCACCCCGTCCCCGGCCGCCTGCGCCCTGGCCGTCTTCTCCTTGTACTGGATCATCCGCCGCAGCTCACCGTCGGTGGCGGTGCACTCCAGCAGGTACGAGAGCCGGGTGTGCTCGTCCACGTGGCTCTGCACGAACAACGTGCAC
Source organism: Streptomyces sp. NPDC046557 (assembly GCF_040645975.1). Lineage (NCBI taxonomy): Bacteria > Bacillati > Actinomycetota > Actinomycetes > Kitasatosporales > Streptomycetaceae > Streptomyces > Streptomyces sp. NPDC046557. The sequence continues at coordinate 961 of NZ_JBEYZH010000020.1, read as the reverse complement.
CTGCGCTCGTCCAACCCGGCGGCGAGGAACAGGGTGGCCGCCTGCCTGCTGAGCCGCCGCACGCGCGCGGGATCGTGGTCGACGGTCAGCGCGTGCAGGTCCACCACGCAGAACAGCGCGTCGTCCGGCTCGCCTTCGACCGCGACCCACTGCCGCAGGGCGCCCAGGTAGTTCCCCAGGGTCAGGTGCCCGCTCGGCTTGATCCCGCTGAAGATCCTCGTCATGTCCTGTCTCCTCGTGTGAGTGTCCGGTCGGCCGTGCGGCCGACCGGTCGGTGGCGCCGCGTGGGGCGACCGAGCCACTCCCTGGGGGGAGAAACAGAAACGGCCGCCGAAGCGGCGGCCGTGAGCGCATGCGTGCTCTGGTGCAGATCGGCCGCCGTTAGGCGGCCCACCAACGAAGGTTGAGCGTGAGCGCGTGCGTAGTCATGGACAGAGGCTAGCGGGGCGGGGCCGCCGCCCGCCAGGGTTGACACACCTGTGGCAGGTCCGTAAGGTTCTTCGAGTTGTCCGAAGTGAGCGCCGACCCCGGTCGGTCCCCGGACAGCCATTCCGCACTACACATTCGAACGAACGACGCATTGTGTCGTCTTGTTTTCATGCGTATTTGCGAATGAGGAATCCGCGTCCGAGTACGCAGCCGCCGATTGGCTTCGGGGGCAGGGAATCCGCTACTGTCTCACTCGCCGCGAGGGCCCAACAGCCCGAGCGGCACATCCCGCTGACCGGGAGTCAGGCCCGAAAGGATCTGATAGAGTCGGACTCGCCGGAATAGGGAAAGCGCGAAAGCGAAGAACTGGAAAGCGAACCCCGCTTCGACCGGGAATCGGACACGAAAGAGTCTGATAGAGTCGGAAACGCAAGAATAAAACGAAGAACAAAGGAAGCGCCCGGAGGAAAACCCGCGAGGGTGAGTACGAAGGAAGCGTCCGTTCCTTGAGAACTCAACAGCGTGCCAAAAA
>NZ_JBEYZH010000019.1:0-106464 GCF_040645975.1 Streptomyces sp. NPDC046557 | reverse complement strand
CGTAGACGGCTACGCTCGCGATCCCGGCATCCCGGCAGGCACGGGCAACGCGGACAGCGATTTCGCCACGGTTGGCGATGAGCACCTTGCGCACGTCAGGACGCCCGCGCTGCCGGGACAGGCGTCCGCGTCTCCCGGCCTGCCCGGCTGAACCGGCCCGCCTCGGCCTCCAGCGCGCCCAGCGAGCCGTCGAAGAAGATCAGCGGCTCCTTGCCGTGCTCGGGCACGCCGAGCTCGACGACCTCGCCGACGACGATGTCGTGGTCGCCGCCCGCGTGGACGTCGACCGTGGTGCAGGTCAGGTACGCGAGGCCCTCGCTCAGCACCGGCAGGCCGGTCGACCCGTAGTGATGCGGCACGTTCTGGAACCCCTCGGGCCGGCGTCCGGCGAAGGAGCGCGCCAGCTTCTCCTGTCGACCGGAGAGGAAGTTGACCGTGAAACCGCCGCTCTCTTTCAGCACCTCGTGCAGCCGCGAGTGCTTGTGCAGGCAGAACAGGACGAGCGGCGGTTCCAGGGAGACCGAGGTGAAGGAGTTGACGGTCGTCCCTTCCGGCCGACCGTCCACTCCTGTCGTGATGACCGCGACCCCGGTCGCGAAGAGGCCGCACACCTGGCGCAGGCTTCGCGGATCAATCGGCTGTTTCTCGTGCATGTGGACCAGCGAGCGCGCTGCGGCGGACATGTTCATCCCTTTCGTGGCTGGGTCGGGCTTTGGACGGTGGTGCGCCTAGAGGAGCTTGCGGATCTTGGAACCGGCCTTCACAATCCCCAGCAGGAACTCGCGGCCGACACTGTTCATCTCCGGCGGGGCCTCGACCGACGCCCAGTACAGGAAGCGGGCCATGGTCGCCGTCGACGGGTAGATGAACCGCTTGTTCTCGTCCTTCCAGCCGAAGACCGGGTTGACGATGGGTGACTCGTCGAGCAGCTTGAAGACGATGTCCGCGGCCTCGTCGCCGGTCAGCACACCCGCTTCGTACTTCTCGCAGGTCTCCGCCGTGCTCTCCAGAAGGATCTTGAACTTCTCGCTCTGCGGCCACCACAGGCCCGGGTAGTCGTTTTTCTCCAGCTCCTTGAAGTGGACCGGGTTGCCGTCGCGCACGTGCCTGAGGCGCGCACGGGTCAGCCGCATGGTGCCGGGGGTGATGAAGGAGCCCCAGACCCGGAACACCGCGTTCCAGAGGCGGAAGTGGGAGAAGGCGATGAAGGAGCTGTTGACGATCTCGTCGTTGTATTGGAGCAGGCCCTGCTCCAGGCGCTCGACGTACTCGAAGCGCTCGGCCGTGAAGTCGTCGTCCTTCAGGGCGTCGATCAGGCGCGAGGTCAGCGCGTCGACCACCTCGAAGGTGTTGGACAGACCGCGGGAGAACAGCGGGTCCAGGAAGCCGGCCGCGTGCGACATCAGGCACCAGCGGTCGCCGATCGTCTTCTTCGACGAGTACTGCAGACGGTCCGTTGAGACCCAGTCGCGGACCCGGGTCGCACCGTCGAACTGCCGCTTGACCGCAGGATACTTGTCGAGAAACTGCTGGAACTCCTGCTCCGCGGAAATGTCCGTCGGCTTGGGGTAGGTCCGCTCGTCGATCGTGAGACCGACGCTGCACAGCGGGTTGCGGGAGCCCTTGTGGTTGTCGAAGGGGATGATCCAGAACCAGCCGCGCTCGATCAGGTGGTGCATCGTGCCGCTGTGCCAGTCGGCCGGAGGCCGCAGGTCCTTGGGGTGTCCGCTGATGTCGTCGAAGCGCTTCACCCCGACGTAGTGGGTGAACATCGACCGCGAGTGGTGCTTGAAGCGGGCGGGCTGTTCGCGCAGCTGGAACTTGTCCGCGAGGGGGGAGCGGACACCGGAGGCGTCGACCAGGTACTTCGCCCGGTAGACCTCGGGGACGGCGTTGGGAGCGGCGCTCTTGCCGGTGACGGTCACGCCCTCGTCGTCGAAGGAGACGTCGCCGGCGCGCCAGTTCTGCCGCGGCGTGCAGCCGTACTTGATGGCGACGTGGAACATGAAGGCGTCGCTGTCCTGGCGGAACATGTGGCTGTTCTGCATGAAGATCTTCGGCAGCGCCAGCTGGGTGGCCTCGCGCGGGTTCGGCTCCTTGCCGACCTCGTGCTTCATGAAACCGAAGTGCGCCTTCGTGCCGAAGGTCGGGCCGATGTCCCGCGTGCTCTGCTGGACGCTGGCGAGGCTCTTCAGCTCGGGTATGCCGTGGCGCTCGGAGAGGATGTGTATCCACTCGACGAGCTGCGGGGTCATGGACTCGCCGATCGCGTAGCGTGGATGGCTGGCCGCGTCGACGAGAAGGACCTTGGCGCCGTTCTTGGCCAGGACCGTGCCGGTCACGGAGCCGGCCAGCCCCGATCCCAGAATGATGACGTCGTACGTCATTTCCTTGGGCACTTTGACTTCCGCCGCGGATTCGGTCAGCTTCGCGACCATGAGCCATCTCCTTCGTCGTTTGCGGTCCACTGCAGAAAAGCTGCATAAAAAATGGCTCCTTCCCACCGCGAAAGGTGGGAAGGAGCCTGCAAAAGGGCGCGTTTCAACCGCTGGGTAAAGCGTGACAGGATTTCCTGAAGGCGTCAACCCCCTTGTCCTGCCCTCGGGTTGGCCGGATCGGGCACGGTCAGGAACTCAGTGCCGCCGCGTCCGCGGGCACCGGCTCCAGCAGCTTCAGCAGCAGGGCCCGCAGCTCGGCGTCCCCGTCGGGGCCGAGCATCCCGGCCACCTCGGCGGCCAGCTCCTCGACCGCGCCCGCCACCACGGCCAGCTGTTCCCGTCCGGATCCGGTGAGTTCCAGCGCGTATCTGCGCCGGTCGTACGGATCCCGGCCGCGGCGTACCAGGCCGGCCTTGACCAGCTCGTCCACCAGCTGCGAGACAGCGGGGCCGGTGATCGCCAGGAATGCGGCGAGCTGCTGCTGGGAGCAGGGACCGAAGCCGTCGAGCGCGGACAGCGGACCGTAGTGGCGCACCCGCAGGCCCGTCCCGGCCAGCCGGTCGTCGCCCAGTCTGCGCAGGCGGTAGTGAGCCTGCGCCACGAGGTACTCGGTGCCCCGCACCAGGTGCCGGGCCGGCTCGGGCAGCAGCCTGGCCAGCAGTTCGTCCAGGCGCGCGACCTCGTCGGGGGCGAGTGCGGCCGTCAGGAGCGTGTCCCGCTCGCCGACCGCCCGGCGCTGCGCTTCGAGGGCGCTGCGGCCCCGGTCGGTGAGGGACAGGACGTACGAGCGGCGGTTGTCCGGGTTACGGGTGCGCAGCACCTCGCCGCGCCCTTCCAGACGGTCGATGACCGACACCATGATGGTGCGGTTGATGCCCAACCGCTCGGCCAGATCGAGTTGGGAAAGCCAGTTCCGGTCGGCCAGTGCGTCCAGGACGAGAAAGTCCTTGGAATCCGCGTCCGCGGCGTCGCCGGTCGCGGAGAACTGCGCGAAGACACGGCGGAGGAGGTATCCGATAAAGCTCGTGAGCGTGCCCGGGAGAACGCCGGGGACTTCCGCCGCTTCTTCCGTCTTCGTCACGGGAACCTGAATCTTTTCGCGTTCGGGCCGCAAAGCCGCACCTCCGTCCTGAGTATAGGTCGGCGCGCGGAGGCGGACTGCCGGGCACACACCGACCCCGGGAAGCTACCGCTGCCGGTCCGGGTCCGGTCCGGCAGGTACGAGTTCGATGACCGACCGTGCGGCCGACTGGCCGGAGACCTGGCGTACCCGGGCCACCGACAGGCCGGCGGCGGCGGCCAACTCGATGTTCTGCGCGAGGTCGCGCTCGCGCCCCCCGACGTAGGCGAGCAGCCGCACGTCCATGCCGGTGTTGACGGGCTCGCCTTCCTTTCCGGTCTCCTCGATGACGAAGATCCGGCCGTGCTCCCCGGCCGCCTCGGCGCAGCGCGCGAGGATCGCGACGGCCCGGCCGTCGTCCCAGTCGTGCAGGATGGAGGAGAGCAGGTAGCCGCCCGCACCCGCGGGCAGCTCGTCGAAGAAACTGCCGGCGACGACGTCGGACCGTGCGGCGAGTCCGGCCGCCGCGAGGGTCCGACGGGCCCGCTCGACCGTGCCGGGCAGGTCGAAGACGGTGCCGACGAGCCCGGGATGGGCCGTCAGCAGGTGGGACAGGAGGGCGCCGTTGCCACCGCCGACGTCCACCACGTGGCCGAGCACCGACCAATCGAGGGCGTACGCGATCTCCCGCGCGTCCCGTGCGACGTTGTCGGCCATGGCCTCGTCGAAGGACTCGGCCAGCTCGCGGTCGGTGGCCAGGTCGTCCCAGTACGGGATGCCGTAGCGGATCGGATAGGCCGCTTCACCGGTGCGGACGACGTGCGCCAGCTCCACGAAACCGAGGTCGCCGCGGCCGATCGCCCCGTTCAGGTCGATCAGCGCGCGCTGCCCGTCCGGATGGTCGGAGCGCAACGCCTGACCGCGGGCGGTCAGCGCGTACGACTGTCCCCTGCGGGTGAGCAGGCCCACGGTGACCAGGTGGCGCAGCATCCGGTCGAGTGCTCCCGGGTGCAGCCGCTCGGCGCCGGCTATGGCCCGGGCGGTGGAGCGTCCGGCGGTGATGTGGTCGGCGACCCGGTAGGTCGCGGCCACCCGTACCGCCATGGGGGTCACCAGGTCGGCCAGGTCCCACAGGTCGAACGAACGGCTTCCCTGGTGCTCCGGCATGTCCTGCCCCTCTGCTTCCCTGCGTCCGGTCCTCTTACTGGTCGGGTGGTGCGGTACGGAACCGGCCCCGCCTCCGGTACGGGGGATGACCGGGAGACGGGGCCGGGTATGGGGTCAGAGCGCGGCGGGAGCGTGCTCCGCTTCGTTCTGCTGCTGCGGCGCCGAGGCGGGCAGCGTGCCGAGGCCGAGCAGCAGGGCGAGCAGGTAGAGCGCGCCGCCGACCAGGAAGCCGTAGGAGTAGCCGCTGGTCAGCGTCTCGTGCGCGCTGCCCGTGGCGTTCTCGGTGACCACCGAGGCGACTGCCGCCAGGACCGCGAGGCCGATGGCGCCACCGATCTGCTGGCTGGTGTTGACCAGGCCGGAGGCGATGCCGGTGGCCTCCGGCGCGACGCCGCGGACGCTGACGATGGTGACGGTGACGAAGACCAAGCCGAGGCCGAGGCCGGAGACCAGCTGGGCCGGGATCAGGGTGACGAAGGGGTTCTGACCCGGCGACAGGAAGCTGAACCAGACCATGCCGAGGACGCCGATGAGCAGTCCGACCACGACGACCGAGCGCTCGGAGGTCTTGGCGAGCAGCTGCGGGCCGATGCCTCCCGCGGCCAGGCCGATGCCGATGGCGAAGGGCAGGTAGGCGAGACCGGTGACCATCGGGGCGTAGCCCTTGACGACCTGCATGTAGAGGGTCAGGAAGTAGAAGGTGGCGAGCATGCCCGCACCGACCAGGAACATGATCAGGTTGGCGCCGAGGCGGCTCTTGTCGGCCAGGATGGTGCTGGGGACCATCGGCGCGCGGCTGGTGCGCTGGATGATGAGGAAGGCGATGATCAGGACGGCGGCGGCGGCCAGGCTCACGAGCGTGATGGTGTCGCCGAGCCCTTCGGAGCCGGCCCGGTTGATCGCGTAGACGAGCGCACCGAAGCCGAGGGTGGCGGTGAGGGCGCCGGGGACGTCGACCTTGCCGCGGTCGCGCTCGCCCTCGACGAGCACGCTGGTGCCGAACAGGACGGCGAGGGCGATCGGGATGTTGACGTACATGACCCAGCGCCAGCTCAGGTACTCGGTGAGGGCGCCGCCCAGGAGCAGGCCGACGACCGAGCCGAGGCCGCCCATCGCGCCGTACACGCCGAGCGCCTTGTTGCGGGCGGGACCGGCCGGGAAGGTGGTGGCGAGCAGGGAGAGCGCGGTCGGCGCGGCGATCGCCGCGCCGAGGCCCTGGAGCACTCGGGCCGTGATCAGCAGTTCGCCGCTGCCGGCGAGGCCGCCGAGCAGCGAGGCCACGGTGAAGAGGATCAGGCCGATACGGAATACCTTGCGGCGGCCGAACAGGTCACCGGCGCGGCCGCCGGCCAGCAGCAGACCGCCGAAGGCCAGGGCGTAGGCGGTGATGACCCAGCCGAGGTTGGCGTCGGACATACCCAGCGAGTGCTGCATGCTCGGCAGGGCGACGGCCACGATGGTGTTGTCGAGCACGAGCATGAGCTGCGCCGCTGCGATGACCAGCAGCGCGAGGCCAAGCTTGCCACCGGGGGCCGGAGGGGCGGACCCCTTCCGTACGGCTTCGGTTCGGTCTTGCAGCGACATGGGCTTCTCCGATGTGTTGATACGGGGTAACGGGGGGTGGGGGGAGCCGGTCATCCGACAACGGTCCGGTTGCGGGTGCCCCAGATGTCGAGCGACTCGTAGGCGGCCCGCCATTCGGTCTCGTACGCGTTGCGCAGCGGGTCGGGCATCTTGCCGAGGATGACGGCGGCGCGCTCCGCGTCGGCGTCGTCGAGCAGCCACGGGAGGTAGCGCGCGGAGTCGTTGCCGATCCTGCCGCGCTGCTCCGCGCTGAACGTCGCCCAGTCCTCCTGAGAGAGCGTGATGTCCATGAGCTGGAGGGCTTCGGCCTCCTCGTGCCTGAGGTGGTCGCTCAACCCGGTGTAGAGCGAGTCGACCAGGCCGCCCAGGCGCTCGATGCCGCCCTCGCGGTCGGCGAGCGCCGCGTCGATGCCGTCGAGCAGGGGGTCGATGATCCCGTGCTCGGCCTCCATGGCGTCGAGCAGGGCGAGTTCGTCGGGGCGACCGGCCAGGGCCTTCTGCATCACGGGCCACACGGTGACGTCCTCGGACGTGTGGTGGGCCGTCAGGAACTTCTTGAACAGCTCCCAGCCGACCGCGGTGCTCAGCACGTGGCGCGGGTCCTCGTCCACCTTCGCGGTGATCCGGGCAATGCGCTCCAGCTCGCGCCGCAGGGCGTCGTGGATGGCGAACATCATCGTCATGTCGAGGTTCTTGAAGTCGTTCTCGCGCATTTCTCTCTCCCTCACTCCACCGTCTCCGTGATGCAGAGACTATCGTCAACTCGCTTAACTATCAACCCGCCCAACCAGCAACTTACCAACTATCAGTTCCTGATGTGATCGAGTTGATTCGAGCCGCCGTTCCGCCGAACGCGGGTGTACGACATGCCAGTTGGGCTCAACGGGCCGCCACCGCTGCGGCGGGCTCCTTGACCCGGTCCTGCCGCGCCGGTACGTCGGCCGACCCGTTCGTGGCGAGGTCGTGGTCCTCGTCCAGCGGGTGCGACTTGCGGATCGCGCTCAGTGCCGGCGAGGTCACGGCCGTGGTGATCAGCGCCATCAGCACGAGGATCGTGAACAGGTTTTGACCGATGACCCCCAGACTCAGGCCAATGTTCAGCACCACCAGCTCGGTCAGCCCACGGCAGTTCATGAGTGCGCCGATCGACAGCGCGTCGCGCCACGACTGGCCGGCCAGCCGAGCCGCGCCCGCACCACCGCCCCACTTCGCCAGCACCGCCACCGCCAGCACCGCCATCGCCCACAGCCACTGCGTCGGGTCACCGGCCAGCACCGAGACGTCCGTCTTCAGGCCTGTGGTGACGAAGAACAGAGGCAGCAGCACCGGAACCGTGAACGCACGCAAACTGTCCGCCGACTGACGGATCACCTCCGGACCGCGCGGGGTGATCACACCGAAGACGAACGCGCCGAACAGCGCGTGCACCCCGATCTCGTCGGTGGCCAGCGACGCGAGGCAGAGCCCGCTGAACAGCACGACCAACACGACGCTGTTGCTGTACTTGCGCTCCGCGCGCGCGGCCCAGCGCGCCAGCAGCGGCCTGACCACGACCAGCATCAGCAGCAGGAAGCCTGCGGCGAGCAGCGCTGTGGTCAGCGCCTCGGTCGGCGAGCCGCTGGTGGAGACGGCGACCACTGCGGCCAGCAGACACCAGGCGGTCACGTCGTCGACGGCGGCGCACGCCATCGCAAGCGCACCCACTCGGGTGCGGTACAGACCCCGGTCGGTGAGGATGCGGGCCAGCACCGGGAAGGCGGTGATGCTCATCGACACCGCGATGAACAGGACGAAGGGCAGCCGGTCGACACCCTCGGGCGCGAACTTCCGGTACATGCCGAGCGCCAGCAGGCTGCCGAGACCCAGTGGGAGTGCGATGCTCGCCTGGCTCACCATCACGGCGGTCTTGCTGTGGCCGCGCAGCGAGCCGAGGTCGAGTTCGAGGCCGACCAGGAACATGAAGGCGGCCAGACCGAGATTGCCCAGCACACCTATGTACGGCAGCACCGATGTCGGAAAGAGCCATGCCTGCGCGTCCGGCCAGAGCCAGCCGAGCAGGGAGGGGCCGAGCAGGATGCCGACGACGATCTCGCCGACGACCGGCGGCTGGCCGACCCGGCGCAACAGTTGTGCGCCCGCCTTGCACGCCAGCATCACCACCGGGATCGCTATGAGCAGGTCCGGAAAGGGATCGCGCAGTGCGTCCGTTGCCATGGGATCTCCTGTGAGGGAAGGAAGGGTGCGGGTCAGGAACCGTACGGCCGCCGCGCCTTCGCATCGCGCAGCGCGCGGGCCCACCAGGTGAGCTGGTCGAGCATGAGCTTGGCGGCTGCCTCGGCCCCGGCCGGCTCCACGGGAAACCGACCCGCCTCGTCGTAGTGCTCGAGGATCCTGGGGAAGGTGACGGTGTCCTTCATCCCCACCGAGTGGAACTCGGCGAAGATCTGCCGCAGGTGCTCCACGGCCCGGACACCACCGGCCATGCCGAGGCCGTAGCCGACGAACCCGACCGGCTTGGCCAGCCACTCGGGCTGGTAGGTGTCGATGAGCGTCTTGAGCGGGCCGGGGATGCTGCGGTTGTACTCCGGGACGATCACGACGTACGCGTCGGCCTCGGCGATCCGTGGGCGCAGCCGGGCGACCTCGGGGTCGTCAGGGTCGAGGTCGTCCGGCAGCGCGATGGCCGCCAGGTCCACGACATCGGTGACCAGGTCGTCGCGGCGTGCGGTCTGCTCCGCGAACCATCCGGCCACGTCGGGGGCGAGCCGCCCGGTCCGCACGGACCCGACGATCACCGTCACCCGGAGCAGGTCGGGGACCGGCTGGAGCTGCGGGACGGGCTGGTACTGAGAGAACATGACGCCGCCTCAGCGCTTCACTGTGACCGCGGCGGACGCGGGGGTCAGCGAGAGGAACTGGGTGGCGTCGACGCGCGCGAGGATGCGCCGGGTCATCATGGGCATCCGGGTCCGGCCGTCGTCGGTGAAGACGGTCGGGTTGACGAGCTCGATGCGGCGGCCGCGCGTGGTGATCTCGCAACCACCCGCGGCCAGTACGTTCTTGACCCAGTCCGAACCGGGACCGTACGGCAGCGTGATGACGATGTCCTCGCCCCGCCGGAAGAGCTTGACCGGGGTGACGAACTCGCGTCCCGACTTGCGGCCGCGGTGGTGGACCTTGCCGAAGCCGGGCATCCGGCTCAGCACAGGACCCACGAAGTGGTTCGCGACCGTCTTGTTGAAGCGGGCCACACGTCTGTTGATGGGCACTGTTTCCCTCCCGTTCTGCATCTGCCAGGGGTGCGTGGTGGCCGGACGGGCGCCGGGCGAGAAGCCGGCGCCCGTCCGGGGCGTGGGCCGACTCAGGCGGCCTGCGGCTTGCCCCCGCCCGGGCCACCGGGGGTGAGGGGGCCGACCGGCTTGCCGCCGGATTGCAGGAACTTCGACAGCGTGAAGTTGTCGACGATCCCCCAGCGCTCGGCGATCTTGTCGCCCTCGAAGCGGAACCAGATGATGGCCTGGTGCTGCACCTGGAGGTTGGTCGGCGCGATGCCGATGAAGGGGCCGGTGTGCTTGCCGTGCATGACCCAGCGGATCGCGGCCTTGTCGCCCTGCGAGATGAAGTCGAGGATCTCGTACTTGATCTCGGAGAAGGCAGCCTGCTGGATGCGGATGGTGTGCTTGAAAGCCTCGGGGCCGCGCATCGAGTCGTCGTGGCTGCCGTGGTTGCGGAAGTCAGCGGTCAGGTAGCGGTCGGCGGCGGACAGGTCGCCCAGGTCCAGGCCCTCGTGGAAGACCTTCTCGATCAGCTCGCGCTGCTGCTCCGGGGTCAGCTCGGTGCTCATGCCTTGTTCTCCTCTTGTGTGTCGTTTCCTCGGGTGTCGAGCGTCTTTGTGTCGACCTCGGTAACGCCCTGCGGCACCGCGCCGGTGGTCCACACGATCCGCAGCCGCAGGCGGTCGATGCGCCAGCCGTCGGGGGTGCGTCGGGCCGAGGCCGTGAAACGGCCGCCCAACTGGAAGTAGCGGGAGGCGTCCGGCGGCAGCGGTGAGCCGAAGTGGACGTGCGAGGCGATCAGGCTCCAGCTGATCGCGGCCCGGTCCGCGTCGAGTTCGACCGAGACGTCCGAGCCGTGGTGGTGGGTGCGACCCCACCGCTCCATGATCTGGGAGGTGAACTTCGGCACCCCCGCGACGCCCCGGTGGCTGCCGACGGGGAAGGTGAGCTCGACGTCCTCGGTGAACAAGGACTCGGCCCACACGGCGTCGAAGGTGCCCTCGTCGAGCGTGGCGAGGTAGCGCTCGCTGAGCTTGCTCAGCGCGGCCAGGTCGGAAAGCCGGGTGACCTCGGCGGCCAGCGCCGCCAGGTCGGTGTCCCGGGCGAGCGTCGTCATGACACCCGGCTGGCGGTGGTCTCGGCGTCGGTCCCGTAGATCACGGCGTCGTCGGGGCCGTGCACGACCGCCTTGCCGGTGCCGGTGAAGGTGTCGCCGTCGCGCCGCGCGGTGATGTCGATCTGTATGTAGGCGGCGTGGTGGCCGTTGGGGCTGATCTGGGTGACGTCGACGTTGAAGTCCTCGCGGATGGTGAACGCGAAGTTCCCGTCGCCGGCCGAGGTCCAGGAGCCGGACCCGGTGCTCTTCTGCGTCACGACCGAGAGCGAACCGTCCGCGGCGAAGACGACCGTGTACTCGTCCACCTCACTATCGTGAGTGACCGTACCCTTCCATTCACCGACGACGGTGGCATAGGCAGAAACAGACATCGACCACACTTCCTTGAGTCAGGGCGTAAAAAAATCCGTATCCGGAACAGATGTCCGGATACGGATTTCAGGGGAACCAAAGAGGGGGAGTGGCGGACCCGCAATGCGCGACAGGGCGGCTGTCAGGGCATGGGGGAGCCGCGAAAAGTGTGACACTCTTTTGCCGGGTGGTCAACCACCCGGACGTACAACCGAGTTGATGATTCGCCGCAGTAGGAAAAGAGGCTCCTGCCGACCCGCGGGAAGACGGGCAGGCAGGAGCCTCTTCTGCGGGATCCCCGCACGGATCCCCATTCGGATGGTTGTGGTGTCGACGGCCGGCCATCAGCCGTCCCCGGCCAATGGGTCCTGCATCGCCGGTCCGGTCAGCGCGAACAGCTCGTCCAGGTCGTACTCGGCCCGCTGCGGCCCTCCGTATCGGGTGATCTTCCCCCGGCTGGCCCACTTGCGGATGGTCGCCTCCGTGACCCCCATCGCCAGCGCGGCCAGCTCGGTCGGCACGGTCCGCCGCCGTACCGACGCCGTGTCCCTCATCTCGCACCCGCCCGCATCCGCCCGGCGACCTGAAGCCACTGCCGGGGCGGCAGCGCGTGGCCGGCGTCGCAGGCTACGTGGCTGGGGGTCGCGCCGCCGACCTCACGCATCACCCCGTGCAACGTCCCGTTGCAGCCGGACTGTACGCATTGCCCCAGCGGGAAGCGCTGGACCGGCCCAGGCCCGAACAGCGACCCGAAGGAGCCCAGGAGTGTCGCGATCTCCTCGTCGAAGTCCACCGCGGCCGGGTGGTCGGCGATCCACTCGACCTGGCGGCGCAGGAACGCCACCATGCTCCCCACCTCGCGCTCCGGAGGGCCGGCTGTGCGCCGGCCCTCCACCACGAGGCGCGCCCAGGAGGCGAGTACATCGGCCATCTCCAACCGGACCGCCATCGTCCGCTCGTCGAGCACGATCCCCACCGTGCGGCTGCCGCTGACCCGCTCGCGCATCCGTGACGGCGGTGGGGTGAGCGCGTGGTCGCTCTCCTGGTACAGGGCGAGGAGGGTGCGCAGCTCCCCGCGCAGCCGGTCCCGGCACATGCCGCAGATCCGGCCGCACAGCGTGGCGCACTCCCTGCCGGTGTGCTTGGAGGGGAGTGCGGGAGGCTGCAGCATCGTGTCCCTCGATTCCTGGGTCGCTTGGGTCAACCGCCGCACGGGACGCGGCGGCGCGGAGCGGTCAGCATGCGGCCGCATGCTGACCCTCGACGGCCGGGCGGTACCGCGGGAGATCGGCGCCGAGCAAGGATCCGGACCGCCGCTTCGTTTCTACGGACGGAATCAGGTCCTCGATGCACTTTCCGGCACGCCACGTACAGACTTTCGGTGAATTCACGATAAGCACGTTGGTGGTCCTCCCTATTCCTGAACTCCGCAGTGCCGTACGCGACGCTGCGCACACCTGAGATGCCCGGACGTCGGTCGTGCCTGGCACGGGACGACGGTCGGAGAGACGGAGGAAGCGATCTCGGTTCGTTTACAGGTAAATCCGGAGCGGTGTGGGCGCGGAGCCGTGTGAGTGCAACGGCGGGACATGATATTCAGAGACCGCACCCCCCTGCGGTTCACATCCCGGGATGGAATTGTCCGATACCCGCCCTGCTCCTGATCTGACATTAGGTGGGCCGCGTAAGGCGTCGCAAGCAGGAACTCAGGGGCCCCCGGCGAAAACCTGCCAGTCTCCAGTTGTAATTGAGTTCACATCGAGAGACATACACCGCATACCGCGACATTCAGGCACCCGTACCCGTCGCTTTCCCGCCGTCCCGCCCCGGCCGGAGCCCGGGGTGGGCACCCCGGCTCCAGGCGTTCTCAAGGAGCCGTCCAACAGACTCGGACGAACTCTGCACCCAGCGGGAGCGAGGAACGTGACGGCGCTTCAGTGAGTGCCCGCGGGCATCCATGTGGAGCGGCTGGACTTCGATGGCAGCCAGGACCGGTGCCACATGGGGGCGAACCGCGTACGAGGCGCTCACCCAGTCAGTGCCCACGGCCTCCCTCGGTGGCGGGTGGGACACACTCCGGGATGGTTTTCCGCGTCTCCTGACGGTCCGGTCGGGGCGGCGTGAGCCTGATCCGCACCCAGAGCAGGGTCACCAGCGCCGCGGCGAAGGAGGCGAGGCCACCGGCCCACAGGCCGGAACGGGGCCCGAGCCGGGCGGTCAGCGCACCGACGAGCACTGCCCCCAGGGGCGTGGAGCCCTGCAGGATCAGTGTGTAGAGGGCCATCACCCGGCCCCGGAAGTACGGATCGGTGCCCAACTGGATGCGGTGGTTGGCAGCTTGGGCGAAGTAGAGCGTGGTGAACCCGGTGAGGGCCAGCAGGGCCATGGACCAGGCCACGTTCGGCGCCAGGCCGACGGCGGTCTCCACGACACCGAAGACGAGGGCTGCCGCGATCACCGTACGTTCCGAGGGACGGGTACGGCGTCCCGCTGTGGCGAAGGCGGCGGCGAGGGAGCCGACCGCCATGGCCGAGGCGAACAGGCCGAAGGTGGCGGCGTCGGTGTGGAAGACGGTTTTCGCGATGAGTGGCAGGGTCAGGTGGAAGTTGAAGCCGAAGACGCTGAGCGCGGCGACGAGGACGAAGACCGGAAGCAGGTCGCCACGGCCGACCGCGTGTCGGACGCCGTCCCGGATCCCGGAGGCACGAGCAGGCCGTGGCGCCCCACCGGCGGGCGCGGGCGGCGGTCTGCGGAGCTCGCCAGGGCGCATCTTGCCCAGGGCGACGATAGTGCCGAGGAAGGTGACGGCGTTCAGTAGCATCACCGGGCCGATGCCGAACAGGCTGATCAGCAGGCCCGCGCCCGCCGGCCCGACGATCCGCGCGAGGTTGAAGTACGCACCGCTGAGCGCGGAGGCGTTGGGGAGCAGTTCCGGGCCGACCATCTCGCTGACGAAGGACATCCGGGTCGGGATCTCCACCGCGTTGACACAGCCGAGCGCCAGAGCCACGAGGTAGATGTGCCACAGGGCCACCGCCCCGGTCAGGACGAGGACGGCCGCCAGCAGAGCGAGGACCGCGGCGGCGAGGTTGACCAGGAGCAGCAGGCGCCGTTTGTCGTAGCGGTCGGCGAGCAGTCCGCCGTAGAGGGTAAGCAGCAGCGGGGCGAACTGGAGGGCCGTGACGGTGCTCAGCGCCGCGGCCGAGTCGGCGGTCATGGAGAGCACCAGCCAGTCCTGGGCGACGACCATCATCCACGTCCCGGCGGCGGAGACCACCTGGCCGATGGTGAACAGGCGGAAGTTCCGGATGGTCAGGGATTCGAACGTCGAGGAGATCTTCGACAAGGCTGAGGAGTTCATGTTGCCTTTTCGGCTGCCCGGGGTGCGAGTGGTGCACGCCGGATCGTCTCCGGCGCGGCAGGGGAACCGCCGGACTGCGGGTGGAGACGGCGCGTGGCGAGCTGTCGGTGGCGTGCGTCAGACGGCGCCCGAGAAGCCGAGCCGCGGACCGGCCTCCGGACATGTTCCCGCTGCGCGCCCCCGGCGCGGGCACGAACTGAGCCGTCGAGCCGGACGGTGGTCCGGCCGACTCTCCCGGCACCCGGCCCGCACGTGCGCCCCGGTACGGACGCGTCCTGGTGCGGGAGGAGGGGTCGGGACGCCGCCGCGAGTGCGACGGCGTCGGGTTCCCGCTCGGCCTGTCGGGCGGCTGCTTCGACGGCGACGACGGTGGTGCGGCGGGCGTCGGCCGCTGCCGGAGCATGCCGGCGCAGCCGGCTCATGGCCTCCGTTCGGGTCGGGGGCGGGCGGCCCGTCGGCGAGCACGTCGACGCGCCGGGCGCGGAGGTGAGGGTGGCAAGTGCGGTGGTGGGGGCTGTGGGGGCGAATCGGCGGCGGTCCGGCCGTCCTCCCCGGCGCGTTGCTGCTCGTCAGAGGCGTGAAGCGAGTACCGCGTCGGTCCTGTGGGCCTGGGCAGGCTTTGCGATCTTCCTCAGCACCGTGGTCTCAGTCGTGCGCGACGTGCGACGACTCCGGACGGGCCCGCCGGTCTGAGGGAGCGCGGTCGGTTTTGGCCCCCGGGTGGTCGCGGCGGAAGAGAGCCGTCCAGAGGAAGGTTTCGCCGAAGCGGGGGGACTCGGGCGGCTCGTCCCGCATACCGCGCGACTCGACCTCTTCGAGGTCGGAGAAGATCCAGCGCAGTGCCTCGGGGGTGTAGGCGAGACCGCCGTGGAGGCGGGACTGCCGGTAGAAGTCGCGGTCGGAGAGTTCGGATCCCATCGCGCCGGCCGCGAAGCAGGCGAGGGCGAAGTGACCGCCGGGCGCCAACGTCCGGTCGAGGACGTCGAGGTAGCTGATGCGGCGGTGCGGCGGCAGGTGGTGGAAGCAGCCGGAGTCGTAGATCAGGTCGTACGGGCCGTTCAGTTCCGTTCCGACGAGGTCGAACGCGTCACCGCGGTGGAAGCGGACGTCGGCCCCCGACTCGCGCGCCCGGTCCTCGGCCCAGGCGATGGCCGTCGGGGAGAGGTCGACGGCGTCCACCTCGAAGCCCAGGGAGGCGAGGTGGAGCGCGTTGCGTCCCGGCCCGCAGCCCAGGTCGAGGGCGCGGCCCACGGTGACGAGGCCGCGGTCGACGTACGAGACGAGGTTCTCGTCCGGCTTCCCCGCGAAGAACGGCACGGGCCGGGAGCGGTCCGCGTAGAACCCGTCCCACCAGGACGACCCACCGGCCGCCGTCCAGCGGTCGGCCTCCGGTGCGAACAGGCCGTCCAGGAGCCTCAGCGCGTCTTCGACCGTGCGTATGTCCCGGTCCATCAGATCCCCTCTCGGTAGAGGGAAAGTCTACTCTCGACGAAGTGAAAACCGCAGGTCAGATGTGGTGCGGGAAGCCTCCTGCGGTCGTCTGACGGTGTGCCGGGCGAGGGGTGGTCCCCCCACCACCAGCCGCGGGCGCGCGAACGCCCAGCCGCCCACCGAAGGCCGCCAAGCGGCCAAGGACGGCCCCCGCGAACGGGCTTTCCGAAACGTTTCAGCGCCGCGGCCGGCCCTCGGCGAGGCGGCGCACACGGGGGAACCAGACGACGGTGAGGGCGGAGCGGTGCAGCACCACCGGGTCGACGTCGGGGGTGACCGCTGTCGAGCTGAAGGTGCCGACGCGGGCCACCGAGGGCGACTCGACGGGGCCGAACGCACCGCCGGTCTCGTCCGGACAGGCACGGGAAGGCCGGTCGAAATGGACCGGGGCGGAGGCGAGATCCACTTCCCACACCGGCCCTAGTGGGTCCAGGGCGGCGTGATGGTGCTCCCGTCGGGCAGTTCGGCGGTGAGGCCGGCGCGGGTGGTGACCCACATGTGCGCGGTCTCGTCGGTGGCATTGGCGACCCCGATCTCGGAGCCCGCCGGGGCCACCGCCGCGTCGCCCACGCCGAGTTCGGCCGTCTCGGCGCCGATGGTGAGGCGGAGGCGGCCGGACAGGACGTAAAACGTTTCCTCGTGACTGATGACGTGGGCCGGGCCCACCATCCCGGCCGGGATCTCCGCACGCCAGGCGGCGAGGTCCCGACTGCCCGTGCCCGGGCGGACGTAGGAGACGAAACGGCCGCCGTGGATCTCGTACGCGACGGCCTCGTCACCGCGGATAAAGGGCATGTCGACTCCCGACTTTCACATAGACAAGTTGATTGTCCATAAAGACAAGCAGCTTGACGAGTTATAGTCAAGCCCATGGACGACGCCCTGGCCTTCTCCGCTCTCGTGCTGGCACTCTCCGGACGGTTGGTGCAGGAGATCCACACCCGTGTGACCGAGCAGGGATTCGAGGACCTACGGCCCGCGCACGGCTACGCCTTCGCCCGTATCTCCCTGGGCGGCGCCACGACGGCCGACTTGGCCGAGCACTTGGGGGTGAGCAAGCAGGCCGCCGCCCAACTGGTCGAGGAGTTGGTCCGCAAGGGGTACGTCGTGCGGTTGCCACACCCGCACGACGCGCGCGCCCGGCTCCTGGGGCTGACCGAGGCCGGGTGGGCCGCCACGCGCGCCGCCGATCAGGCGGCAAAGGCCGCCGTCGCGCCGTGGCGGGAGGCGCTGGGCGAGGCCCGCTTCGGTGAGCTCGTCTCCGACCTGGGCCGGATCACGCCGGCGGGGCCGATCCGTCCCGCCTGGTGAGCCCTCCGTCAGCTCGGTTGTCGTAGCGACATGAGGAGGTGTCGGTGCTCTCGAAGCGCACCCGGGGAGCGTCGAAGGAGTCGAGGGCTTCCCACAAGTACGCCGGGTTGAAGATCCCCGTCCCGTCGTACCCACCGGTGCCGGGCACGCTATACGCCGGGCACTGACAATGGGTCCGACATCGACAACGGGTCCTCAGGGACGCCGCTCCTCGTAGTGGATGTGGTGTCGGGCCGCGATGGGGGTTCATCTTGGCGGGGTCCGGTTCGCCACCGGTCAGGACTGCGGAGCCCGCCTCGACCAGGTCCTCGACGTAGCACTCCCAGCCGCCCGGGGAGGAGATCTTGCAGGACGCGCTGGGGCGGGTCGGAGGCGCGGCGCAGGGCGTGCGGGACGCCTCGGGGCAGGAGGGCGAAGGTCCCGCGCGGCGCCGAGTGGGTCCGGTCGTCGGATTCGATGGCGAGGACGCCGTCCATGACGTAGACGCACTCGTCGGCCCGGTGGTGGACGTGACGCGGAATGTCGTCCCCACATGACGGGACGCGCGGCGACAACACGGGGCGCATGGCGCGCGAGCCGGCGCATCGGCGTCGCGGCCCGTCGGTAGTCCTAACGGGTGGGGGAAAAACCTTTCGTTCCGGTGTCCTCAGGTGGCCGCCCGGCGGCCGGGGGATATGAGTTCACCGGCCTGAACGGCGCACCGCAGTCGGCCACCCTCCACGACCCGGCGAGCGATGTCTGCGTCACCATCCCGGAGGCGGCCGACCCGTCCTCGTCCTCTCCCGCCTTCGCCCCGCACAACGACACCGGCGAGCGGGCGACGGTGTTCACCGAACCCGACTGCACGGGTGACTCCTTCACCCTGCGCCCGCACGGTCGGCCCGCCACGGACCGCCTGAAGCTGCGTTCGGTCGTCTTCTTCAGGGGCTAGGTGTTCCGTCCCGGAACGGACGCCCGACGGGCGGGGCCGGCCGTTGCCGCCCGTCGCCCAGTCGGTCGGGTCAGTCCCACTGCTGGTCGGCGAGGGAAGTGACCGGCTGGGGCTTGCCGATGACGGCCAGGGCGATGAAGAAGTTGATCTGTCCGATCGCGATGGTGAGGGTGGCCAGCGCCTTCTCGTCGTAGTGCCTCGCCACCTCGGCGTAGAGCTCGTCAGTGACGCGTTCCCGACCGTGCGGGGCGGGCTGGAGGGTGGCCTCCACCAGGGCGAGCGCGGCGCGTTCGGCGTCGGTGAAGTACGGGGCGTCCTGCCAGGAGGAGACGGCCGTGATGCGCTCCTCCGACTCGCCGGCCTTGCGCAGGAAGGCGGTGTTCAGGATCGTCAGGTAGGTGTTGCCGACGATCTGCCCGGCCCGCAGGTGTACGAGGCTCATCGTTTTGCGCGGCACCGAGCGGTTGCCGGTGGCCCGGAACAGCGCCGCGCTGACGTCGCTCAGCTCGGGCACGAACTCCCCCGGATTCGGCATCCGCGAGATCGGGGCGTGCGGGGTGTTCCCGGTGTGCGAGGTCGTGGCGGTGGTGTCGGTGGTCGAGGTGTCCGTCATGGCTGCGCTCCCTTGCATCGGCCTGTTCGGCGGTTCGTCACATTGACGGACCGGCGTGCCGGGATGTGACAGGGGACGCGAGGGTTTCAGCGGATGAGGGCGAAGACCGGCGCCGCGGTGGCCGCGCCGAGGGCGGTGCCGACGAGGACCTGGGCGAGGGTGTGGTCGCGGAGTTCCACGCGCGACCAGCCGACCAGGGCCACCAGGGGGTAGCCGGCGAGCGCCCAGGGGCCGTAGGCGAGGGCGAGCATGGCCAGGGCGCCGGAGGAGACCGCGGTGTGGACCGAGACCTTCCAGACCGTGGTGATGGCCAGGATGGCGACCAGCGTCACCAGCATCGCGGCGATGAGGGCGATCATCTCGCGGGGTGCGTCGAGCGTGGTCATGAGGGTGATGCAGGCGGCGACGGACGCCATGATGCCGGGGATGACCAGCAGGCGGTCCTGGCGGCGGCGGACGTGGCGATCGCCCCAGTGGCCGCGGCGCTCGCCCCACTTGATGAACAGGATCGGTACGACGCCGCAGAACAGGGCGGCGAGCAGGCCCCAGCCGACGCCGGCGAGGCGATCGGCGTGCCAACCCGTCAGCAGGGTGACGGCGATGATCCAGTTCTTCGGTTCGAGGCCGTCGGTGATCAGCCGGGCGGCGCGGGATTCGGCGGCCGCCTCCTGCGGCGGGGCGACGGGTGCGGTGTGGGTCATCGGGACTCCGGGGCGGGCGCGGTGCGGAAGGTGGCTGCGGTGGGCGAGTGGTAGGCGGCGCTGATCAGGAGGAGGCGGTGGACCTCTGCGGGGAAGTCGACGTCCTCCAGGGCGGAGCCGTGGCCGCGGGCGGGGTCGGCGACGGGAGCCGCGCCGGCCAGTTTCGCGGCGCGGGCGGCGTGCAGCCACAGCGCTTCGGCCATGGCCTCGCGTTCCTCGCCGTGCAGTCCGGCCTCCTCGGCGGCGCGGTCGGCCCGGTCGCGGACGCCGGCGGAGACGTAGGGCATGAGGCTGAGGCTGGCGTCGCGTATCTCGATGACCGTGCGGTGCAGGTGCACGCGGATGCCGTGGCGGTGGGGGGTGGGGAGGGTGATGTCGGGGACGGCTTCGGTCAGCGAGGTCCACAGGGGCCGCAGTCGCCGGCCGGCCCGCCAGTCGCCGGCGGTGCGGGCGAGAACGCCCGCGGCGGGAAGGGAGTTGCCGATGATGATCAGGCCGATGGCGAGGTATTCGACGAGGTCGGCGGTGCGCTGGATCGTTTCCTCGTCGGCGAGCGGCCCGTCGCTGACCAGCCGGGCGAGCAGGGCGGCGATGCGGATGCCGGCGTAGACGACGCCGACGGCGGTGCCGATGCCGAGGATGCGCAGCCCGTTGCGCAGGGAGCGGGCGCCGGCGTGGCGGGCGTAGGCGAGGAAGAGCCAGGTGGACAGGCCCATGGCCAGGCCCAGGTAGGCGGTGAAGGTGAGCAGGTAGGCGGTGGCGGCGGGGTTGCCGGCGTACGCCTCGTAGAAGTTCTCGACGCGGGTGGGCTGGTCGACCTGGGCGAAGAGGACGCCCATGAGGAGCATGACGGCCAGCGCGAGGGTCAGGTGCGGCAGGCGGGTGCGGTGGACGAGTTGGGGGCGGGCCATCGAGAAGACGAAGTCGAGGATGGCGCCGCAGGCGACGATGCCGACCGCGTGTTTGGCCGGTACCGAGATGTTGTTGACGCCGGTGGAGGTGTCCAGGAAGCCGCTGATGGGCGGCATGGCGAGGGTGGTCGCCAGGGCCAGGCCTGTGAAGGCCAGCCACAGGGAGCGCTGGCGGGGGACGCGGATCGCGGAGGGCAGGCGCCACAGCGCCACCGCCCACAGCATGACCATGATGGTGATCTTGAGGATGCTCATCGGTTCCGGTGGGTGCGGGCGGGGTGGGCGAAGGCGTCGTGCAGGCGGTGGATGACGTCGGCGGCGCCGTCGGAGGTGGAGCGGTCCTCGTCGCGGCTGATGCGTTCGAGGACGAGGGTGGCGAGGGTCTCGGCGTCCTTCTCCTGGTCGGAGTCGAACTTGGTGCGGCCGAGGAGGCTCAGGATGCGGCTGCCGGACAGTTCGAGTTCGTCGTCGCCGGGCCGGGGCGCGGCCGCGGTGGCCCGGAGGCGTTCGGCCTCGGTGCGCATGAGGTTGGCCACCATGCTGTGTTCGTCGAGGCCCTCGACGGCGGGGGCGGTCATGTCCAGCAGCCGTTCGAAGTGGGCGGCGGCCGAGGCGAGTTCGTCGGCGGTGGCGTCTTGGGGGACGTCGAACTGCGGGGCGACGTGACCGAGGAGCATGTGGGATATCTCGTGCAGGATGATCTGCACGCGCAGCAGGTCGGAGGCGCTCTGGTCGTAGAAGACCAGGTCGGCGGTGTCGAGTCCGAGCCAGATGCCGCAGGGGAGGTCCGGCTGGGGCGGACCGTCGAGGGGCAGGAGGAGCAGGGGGCGTCCACGCTGTTCGGCGATGTGCGCGCAGAAGGCCGACAGGTCGAACGGGTGCGGTATGTGCAGCCGGTCCGCTATCGCGACACAGGGATCGGCCGGTCGCCTGCGCCATCTCATATCGCGTTCCATTCCGGCCCGGGTGTCGTCCGGGCCGACTTCGTGCGCCGTCCGCCACTTGAGCGACATCCGGTCACAACGGTCGTATACATGGTCGAACTCCGCGTTGCCCACGTGCGGCGGCCGGCTAGGGGCGGGAGGGCCGGTCGTGGCCCACGACGGGTACGCGGTCCGGTGTCCGGTCCGGTGACCTGTCCGGTGACCGGTCGACGCGGGGCAGGCCCTCGGCCTGGCGGGCGCCGTCCACGATGGACGTGATGCCGCGCAGCGCGGCCGCCGACAGCCCTCTCAGCCGGAAGGCGACGGCCTTGACCTGCTTGTCCTCCAGGGCGTCGGCGAGTTCGCGGCCGGCTTCGGCCCGGTCGGCGCCTTCCCGGAGCTCCCTGATGCGGGCGTCGGTGCGGGCGGCGACCTCGTCGTCGAGGAAGTATTTGGCTCCCACGCCGAAGAACTTGCCGAGGGCGCGCAGGGTGTCGACGCTCGGGTTGGTGACCTTGCCCTTGTGCAGGCTGTGGATGGTGCCGTGGGAGACGGTCGGGTCGTCGGGCCCCGCCTGCTCGCGGATGGAGTCGGCGATCTCCTGGTACGTGTAGGGGCCGCGGTCCTTGGGATGCAGGGTGCGGATCAGGTGATCGAGCCGGTGGGCGATGGGGCCCCGGCCCTGCTCGCCCGCGCTGTTGTTCTCACCCATCGCGGCACTCCTCGGCACTCACCGATTCAGCGGTCACTGTCGCGGTGTCGTGTGTCATGTCTACTCGACTGGACGCCGGCTGGGGCCGGCCCGTCAACAATCTAACCGACTTGACAGGTGCGGTCGGCCGCCGCGTATGTTTCTGCGAGGTCATCTAGTCAACTGGAGACGAGTCCTCAAGCGCGGACATCTACTTGACTGGAGAACGCCATCGGGCCGAGGCGGTCGCAATGGGGCACGGGGGTGTCCGTTGCGGCCGGCTCCCGCCCCGGCCCCGACCGGCCCCGTCCCCGTCCCCGGAACCGCTCACGTCGCGCCGGCTGCCTCGGCCACCTCGGCGGCCGGCGATTGCCGCAGCGCGAGGACGATCAGCAGGGCGAACGCGGCAAGAGCCGTGAGCGTGCGCAGGTCGTTGAAGAGTTCCCAACGCCGCAGGATCTCCGCGTGATCGGCCGGGGCCGAAGTGAGCGCCCACTCCTTGATCCGACCGTTGATCGGCACGTTGCCGAACCGGGTGATCAGGAAGGACCCGAGGGTCAGCAGACCCGCCGCGCCCGCGAGCAGCCGGTCGCGGCCGCCGGTCAGGGCGGCGAGAGCGAGGGAGGCCGGCGCGGAGACGGCCATCGCCGCCTGCATGGTGATGCCGTTCGCCTTCATCAACTCGGCGTGGAAGGACAGTCGCATCCCCAGCGGTACCGCGTTGAACGTCGGGACGAGGTTGGCCGCGCCGTAGCCGAACGCGCCGGCGAGGAGGCCGGTGGCGAGCAGGGCGACTCCCTTGAGGAGTCGGAGGGTCCGGAGGTTCGGGCGACGCCCCGTCGCCGTCATGCCCGCGTGGCGACGAAGCGGTCGCGTGGTGCGCCGTGGAGGCGTTCCGGCGGGAGCCGTCGGCCGTAGGCGAGCAGGAGCAGATCCTGCGCGGTGCCGGAGAGGGGCGCTCCGCTGCCGAAGGACCAGTCGAGGTCGGTGGCGCGGAGTTCGACGTCGGCCAGGTCGGCTCCGAAGAACGTGAGGGTCCGGGCGTCGACGCTTTCCAGGAGGATGCGCAGGCGGTCTTCGGGGACGCGGCGGTCGAGGCCCAGTGCCACCGTGATGTCGAGACCGTGGACGACGTCGTGGCCGAGGGCGCCCTTGAACCCGCCGACCGGCGGCCGCCACGGGTGGTCGGCGTTGTCCCGCAGGAACGAGGCGAGTTCCCCGGTCGAGTGGGCGGCCGCGTCCTTGCGGGCGCAGCGGTCGGTCATCCGGTGGAGGCTGCCTCGGGCCTTGACGAGTTCCCACGCCGTCGCGGGGAGCGAGTACCGGAACCCCAGCGTCATGTGGGCGACGACTTCCCGTACCCGCCAGCCCGCGCACAGGCTCGGCGCGTCCCATTCCCCGGCCGACAGACCGTCCCACAGGGCGGCCAGTTCTCTGCGTTCGGCGGCGATGGCGGATCTGATGTCGGACGTCGGTATCCGGTGCGTCGTGTTCCCCATGTCATCAAGGGTGTCGACAGCCTCGCCATAAGTCCAAGACCCTGTTCTTCTCGCGACGAGAAGGAGCGGTTATGGACATTCGGCAGCTGCGGTACTTCGTCACCGTGGTGGAGGAAGCCAACTTCACCCGTGCGGCCGCCCGCTTGCATCTGGCGCAGCCGGGGGTGAGCGCACAGGTACGGCAGTTGGAACGGGAGCTCGGACAGCCGCTGTTGGACCGCTCCGGCGGATCGGTCACCCTGACGGAGGTGGGCGAGGCCGTACTACCGTACGCGCGGGCCGCGCTCGCCGCGGTCACCTCGGTACGGCAGACCGTGGACGAGTTCACCGGGTTGCTCCGTGGCCGTGTCGACATCGGGCTCGTGCCGGGTGCCGGCGCCCACGAAGTCGACTTGCCCTCCCTCCTGGCCGGATTCCACGAGGACCACCCCCGGGTGGAGATCTCGCTGACCGAGGACACGTCGGAGCGCATGCTCGCCGCGTTGGGGCGCGGGGAACTCGACATCGCGCTGATCGGGCTCGCGCAGGAGGAGCCCCCGCCGGGCATCTCCCTCCAGGTCGTGATCGACGAACCGCTGGTCGTCGCCGTCGCCCCGGGCGACCCCGTCCTCACGCACGAGGGGCGCACGGTCGTCGCCCTGTCGGAACTCCGCGATCGCCCGTTGATCAGCCTGCCGCGCGGTACGGGCATCCGTGGCGTGCTCGAACGGGCCTGCGCGCAGGCCGGGTTCCGGCCCCGCATCGCCTTCGAGGCGGCCGCCCCCGGGTTCCTGGCGCGGCTCGCCGCCCGCGGTCTCGGCGTGGCGGTGGTTCCGGCCCTTCCCCCCGACGAGGCGTCCGCGTTGGGGCTGCGCACGCTGGAGGTGACGCGGCCCGGGCTACGGGCCCGGGTCGCCCTCGCCTGGCGGGCGGACGGACCGGGCGGCCCTGCGGCCGCCGCCTTGCTGGACCGGCTCCGTACGGCCTTCGACGCGCTCGGGAGCCGCTAGGGGGGGTCGCCGCGGAGCGCTGCCGACGGGCCGGCCGTACAGTCCGGCGGCAAGGGCGAGGCGGGCTACGAGACGACGTGGCTCGCGCCCCGGGCGCTGGTCCGCCGCACGGCACCCGGCACCCGGTGGCGGCGGGCGGTTCAGGAACCGGTGGCGCGGAGGGAGCCGGTGCTCTTGCCGCCTGCCTCGCCCATGAAGCAGGTGACCTTGCGGTCGCCGAGGATCCAGGTGGTGGACTGCGGGAAGTAGTAGTACACCTCCAGCTTCTCCGAGACCTTGGCGTCCTTGCCCACGTAGTCCGAGAGTTCGGTGCCGCCGCACTTCTCCTCGGCCGTCGAGGCGACCTTGTCCTTGCCGGGGTAGGGGCCGTCCTCCAGGTCGAAGACGGCGTACGCCTCACCCTCGTGGGGCTGGTCGCAGGGCACGACGCGCACCGAGAAGGCGGCTTGGCTGTCGGCCTTGTCCTCGTACTGCGCCAGATCGCCGTCGGTGTTGAAGCAGTCGCCCTTGCGGAGGTCGTTGACCTTGCTGGAGCCGGAGCCGGTGACCTGACCACCCGTGTCGCGCTTCGGGGCCGGGCTGTCGTCCAGTGCCCCTGAGAGTCCGAGGGCCAGGACGATCCCGTAGATCGCGATGGTCGCGCCGTGGATGGCGATGGCCGCGATGGCGAAGCCCTTGCCCTTCTCGCCCCGGCTGCGGATCTGGGAAAGGGCGACGATGCCCAGGATCAGGGGAACCAGCGGCAGCGCGCAGACGATCGACATGACGAACGCCACGATGGCCGCCGTGTTGGTCTTCTGCGGCGGCGGTGGTGCGTACCACCCGCCCTGCGGGCCGCCGTACGGTCCGGGCTGCACCGGCTGTCCGTACGGCCCTGCCGGTCCTGCCGGTCCTGCCGGTGGGTACGGCTGCGGATACGACGGGGGCTGCGGTGGTATGGACATGCGAGTGGAGCTCCTTGCTCGAAAGGGTGGATCCGACCGACAGCCAGGCGGGGACACCGCGACCGCCAAGTGGGGTCCGATCGTCGCATGGCGTTCGGACCGGCCGACGACCGGGCACGGCTGCCGTGCGCGAGGCGAATCCGAAGCGGCCGAAGGGGACTGGACGAGCCGTCATCGGCGACACCCGACACCTTCCGGGCCGCCTCCTGCTTACGCCTGGGAGCCGGCGCACCGGCTCCGGGGCCGGGTCTGCGGGGCCGCGTCAGCGCGGTGAGATGGCCGGTGAGGGCGCGGCCGACGCCAGAAGGTCGTACCGCTGCTCGGTGCCCCGATGGCGCGGCTGCTGCGGCTGCTGGGGGAACCGCCGGCCACGGTGGAACTGGCCCGCCGGCTACGGGTCGCCCCGAGCGCGGTGTCGCAGCACCTGCGGGGGCTGCACGCCGCCGGGTTGGTCACCCGGGCCCGGCAGGGACGGCAGGTGCTGTACCGGCGCAGCCCGCTCGGGGACGGGCTCGCGGCCGTGGAGTGAGGCGGGTGCGACGGCAACGGGTGAGGCGGGATCAGCTCCCGGAGGGGACGGGCATCGCGGGGGTGGTCCGGTTGAAGAGGCGGCCGGCGAGGTCGACGCCGATGATCGCGCCGTGCGCGTCCCGGGTGAAGTAGCCGCGCTGCCCCTTGAGGCCGCCCTCGGTGACGACGTACTCGTCACCGTCGCCGGGGAGGAAACCCATCCCGGCCGGAGCGTAGTCCGGGGGCATGTCGGCGTCCGAGGCCTCGCGGATCTCCGGCTTGATCTCCGCCGCGAGGGTGAGCCGGGTGCCGTCGACGGCGATGTCGAGGTTCATGGCGTCGATCTCGTACCGGCCCGCGACCTCCCGCGCCCGCGCCTCCTCGAACGGGACCGGTTCCGGGTCCTTGTCGACCACGCCGAGGTAGTGCTCCAGGGCCCACCGGACGACGGACTGGTTGAACGGGTAGCCCTCGGGGCCGGCGTTGGCCAGGGAGACGACCGCGAAGTCGTGCTCGGGGACGATGAGCAGGTCGGCGAACTGGCCGTTGCCCGATCCACCGTGTCCGACCGTGTCGACGCCGTCCACGGCGCGCAGGAACCAGCAGATGCCGAAGGCGTCCCCGAGCGTGCTCGCGCGCAGCGTCACCGTCGGCTCCTGCATGCGGTGCAGCGCCCGGGCGGGCAGGACGCCGTCCCCCGTGCCGAGGTGGAACCGGGCCCAGCGCAACAGGTCGCCGACGGAAGTGGCGATGCCGCCGCCGGGGTTGTTGCCGAGGGCGCCGCTGGGGTTGGCGCGCCACGGCCGGGCGGGGCGCAAGGTCCCGTCCTCGTCCCGGTTGTGGCCGACGGCGAACCGCCGGATCATGATCTCGTCGATGTCGAAGAAGGTGTGCGTCAGCCCGACCGGTTCGAGGACGAGTGCGGCCACTGCCTTCTCGAAGGGCAGGCCGGTCACCTTCTCGATGACGCGTCCGGCCAGGTTGTAGCCGGCCTGGCTGTACGAGGCGCGGGCGCCGGGCGGCGCGATCACCGGCAGTTCGGACATCTTGGCCACGAACTCGGCCAGGGAGCCGTTGCCCTCGTCCGTGTCGATCAGGTTCCAGTCGAGACCGGCGGTGTGGTTGAGCAGGTTCAGCACGGTGACCGCCTCCGCGCTCCGCTCGTCGGCGAGTTCGAGTTCGGGGACGTAACGGCGCACCGGGGCGTCCAGTTCCACCTTGCCTTCGGCGACCAGGCGCATCAGCGCGGTCGAGGTGAAGGTCTTGGTCACCGATCCCACGTGGAAGAGGGTTTCCTCGTCGACCGGCAGCGGGTTGTCGACGTGGGTCACGCCGTGGGAGGCGTAGATCTCCCGACCGCCCGTCAGGATGCCGACGGATACGCCGGGTACGCCGAACTTCTCGGCCGTCGCCGCGACGAACGCGGACAACTGCTCCTGCTTCGCTTGCTGCTCCTGCTGCTCCTGCTGCTCCTGCGACATGCTTCCCCCTGCGATCTCTTGAACTAAGTACAAGTGAAGCGTAGGCGGCGCCGTCGGCGGAGCACAAGGGGTGAATGAACTTAGTTCAAGAGACCGGGGCCAGGGAGCGGGCGGCCAGGGGATCGGTCAGCGGAGCCGGTCCTCCAAGCCGCTCAGCAGGGCTTGGAGACCGAAGTCGAAACTGTCGTGCGCGGCGGCGTCGTGCGAGGCGGACGGCGTCCCCAGGCGCGCACGCAGCCGCGGGTACTCCATGACGGACTCGGTCGCCTTGGCCATCGCCCGCGCGAACGCCTCCTCGGGGTCGCCGCCGTCGCGGCTGATCCTGCGCGTCAAGGTGGCGGTCGCGGAGGCGCCGAGGACACTGCCGAGGACGTACGTGAAGACGCCGGCCGCCGCCCGGTCGGCGGCGGCGCCCGTGAAACCGGCCGCCTCGTAGACGGCGAGGCAGTGGTCGTCGTGACGGGCCTTCGCGGGACCGTAGAAGAGGTACGAGCCGAACGCCTGGACCAGCCAGAGGTGTCGGCCGAGCACCGCGTGCAGGCTGGTGGCCATCGTGGTGGCGGCCGTACGCCAGTCGACCGCGTCGAGGTCGGGCAGCTCGATCTCGCCCCACACCCGGTCACCGACCAGCAGGACGAGGTCGTCCTTGTTCTTGACGTGCCAATAGACGGCCGTCGCCACGGTGCCGAGCCGCTTGCCGAGGCTGCGCATGTTCAGGCCTTCCAGGCCCTCTTCGTCGAGCAGTTCGATCGCGGTGCGGATGATCTGTTCCTTGGTCAGTGCCTCGCGCGCCATGCCGTCACCCTAGGCGCGCGGCCACCCCTTGCACAAAGTGCAAGCCCGGCCCCCGGTCGGGCGCTGGTCTTTCCGGCCGGCTTCGACCCGCCTGCACGTACGGTGCCTTACCGACGACCCTCCGGCCTGGGCAGGTCGTCGTTCCGGTCCGCTCACACCTGGACGAGGGCGACGGTGAAGAGGGTGAAGGCGGCGATGATGACGGCCACCCGGACGTAGCGGAAGCGGTCTGCGCCGGCACCGGGCACCCGCGCGCCACCGACCGCCGGTGAGGTCAGCGTCGCGGGGGCCAGGGGCGGACGTGGAAGGGGGGGAGGTCGTGGGAGACGAAGGCGGTCATCGCCGAGGGGGCGCTCGGGCGGACCGGGTGGAGGGAGGTGTGGCCGTGCCAGCGGTGGGGGCCGTGGCCGGTGATGCCGCGCAGGGCGACCGTGCCGCCTGGGCCGAAGTCGAGGTCGACCTCCTTCGCCCCCCGCGCCAGACCCCGCCCGGTGGCCTTGACCGCGGCTTCGAGCAGCGTCCAGGCGTGGAAGAAGGTGCGGGGCGTGGCCGTGGCGGGGACCGCCGGGTAGACGAAGGACAGCACGTCCATGTTGGTGGCGTCCGGGCGGACCAGTTCCACGTCCACCCCGACCGGCCCGGTCTCCGTCGCGCCCAGGAGCAGCAGGCCGTCCGAGCGGGACCAGCTGATGTGCGTACCGGGCCGGTCGGGCAGGTACGGCTTGCCCGCCGGGTCGTAGTGGATGCGCAGGTCGTGCGGGTCGAGGCCGAGCCGGTCGGCCAGCAGCCTGCGGACGGTGAGCCGGGCGCGGAAGAAGCGGTGGGCGGCCCGGGCGTGGACGAACTCGGCTCCGCGCCGCAGTTCGTCCTCGGTGAGGCCGGCCAACGCGTCCGCGGGTCCGGCCGGGTCGCTGATGTCGGTGGGGACGACTCGGTCGAGGTCGACCAGCCATGCGTCCATCCTCCTGGTCCTTCCCTCGGTTCACGGGGTCGAGAGGGTGAAGAGCCGGCTCGTGCCGAGCGCGGGGTCGCCCGGGCGCAGGTGCAGCTCACCGGAGTCCGGGAAGAGCACCACCGCCGCGACGGTACGTTCGGCGCGGATGTCCCCCCGGCCGGGGACCCGGATCGGCGGGCGTGCCAACACCGCGAAGTGGTCCTCCGCCGAGGCCCTCTCCCCCAGCCCGGCCAAGCCCTCGGTCGCCGCGCGCAGCCGGCGTACGGAGGAGTTGCGGGCGAAGACGTTCAGCTCGTCCGCCGGCGCGAAGTCGGGGTGCAGGAAGTGGTTGGTGTGCACCGCCTCGGGCCCCTCCCCCACCCGTAGCTCACCGCCCAGGTGTTCCACGTACACCGCGCGCTCGCGGTCGCACAGCATCAGGGAGCGCGAGCTGGCCAGCGGCAGGTCGGCGAGGAGCTTGAGGGCTTCCCCGACGCTCCCGGCGTGGTCGAGGAGGTGACGGATCGCCAGGTACGGCGGCACCCCCGGGCCCCACGCGCCGCCGAGCACCAGGTTCAGCCCGACGGCGAGGCCGGCGCGGTTGATGCCGAGGTAGCCGAGCAGTCCGGCGAAGCTGAGGACCAGGGAGCGCGGGGTGCGCAGGACGGTGATGTGGGTGTCGAGGTCGCCGTTCAGGTCCACGGTCTGGGCCAGGACGGGGACGGGCCCGGTGCGGGCGTAGGTGGTGCAGTCCCCGCCGGTGCGGACCTTGGAGTAGCCCATGAGTTCGCGGCGCAGTTGCAGCAGCCAGGCTTCGTCCTCGGTGAGGCGGGCCCCTTCCGCGAGCCCGGCGACCTCCTCGGCGAGGTCGGGCAGGGCGGCCGCGACCGCCGACCGGTAGGCGGCGATCGACGGCCGGAGCCCGTCGAGCGAGAGGGGGGCGTCGGTGAGGTGGCCGAGGCGGGCCACGCCGTCGTCGAGGAAGGCCCGCAGCGGCGCGGCGAGGGCCGCACCGTGCGTACGGCCCGTCTCGCGCGGGGTGCCCGGGGCGTCGACGAAGGTGACGCTCATGCGGGGACGGCCGTCTTCGGGCCCCGGGCGAGGGCGGCGCGCACCTCGGGCCACTCGGCGCGCAGGACGCTGTAGAAGACGGCGTCGCGGCGCCGGCCTCCGGGCATGTAGTTGAAGCTGCGCAGGGTGCCTTCCTCGGTGGCGCCGATGTTGCGCAGCCCGCGCCGGGCCTGGAGGTTGAGGACGTCGGTCTTGAACTCGACGCGTTCGGCCTCCAGGACGTCGAAGGCCTGTTCCAGGAGCAGGGCCTTCGCCCAGTGGTTGATGCCCTTGCCGCGGAAGTCGCGGCCGAGCCAGGACCAGCCGATCTCCAGGCGCCGGTCGGCTTCGGCCATGTTGCCGAAGCTCATGCTGCCCGCGATCCGGCCGGTCGCCTTGTCGGTGATGACGTGGACGGCGCGGCGGCCGGCGGCGTGGTCGGCGAGCATGGCGCCGAAGAACGTCTCGAAGTCGGCGTCGGTCTCGACGGCGGAGACGAAGTAGCGCCAGATGTCGGGGTCCATGGCGACGGCGCGGACGCCTTCGCGGTCCGCCTCGCAGACCGGGGTCAGTCGGACCCGGTCGTTCTCCAGGGTGGCGGCGGCGCGGTCGGCCCAGTCGGTGGTGGTCGTCATGGTTCAGGCTCCGGTCGGTGCGTCGTGGTGGCGGGCGAGGGCGCTGGTCACGTCGCGCAGGGTCCGCATGGCGGCGAGGTCGTGTTCGGTGAAGTGGCAGAGGTCGACGCCGGTGTCCTCGCACAGCTCGGTGAGGAAGAGCACCTTGTTGAGGGAGGTCAGGCCGTAGGCGGCGGCCAGGTCGGCGTCGGGGTCGAGGGACTCGGCGGGGACCTCCGGGATCAGGACGAGGGAGAGCTGTTCGCGGGCCGCCGACTCGATGGGGGTGAAGGTGTCAGGCATGGATTCCGGCCTCCTGGCTGAGCAACTGGTGCGCGTACGCGCGCTGGATGGCGGGGCGTTTTGGTTTGTACTGGGAGGTCAGCAGGCCGTTGGCGATGCTGAACGGCTCCTCGGCGACGATGACCCGGCTGATCCGTTCGTCGGGGGTGCCGGCGGCGTTCGCGGCGGCGAGCCGGGCGGTGACGGTCTCGGGGTCCACGGGCACGGCGGCCGGGGAGACGACGGCGACGAGGTCGGTCTGGGTGGGGCTGAACAGCACGCATTCGGCTATCGCCGGGTCGGCCTTCATCCGCTCCTCGACGGGCCGCACCACGATCTTCTTGCCGTTGTCGAGGACGATGACGTCGTCGGCGCGGCCGTGGACGAACAGGAAGCCGTCCTCGTCGAGGTGGCCGATGTCGCCGGTGCGTACGGTGCCGTCGGGCAGGAACACCTTCTCGGAATCACCGGGGGCGGCGTACGCGTAGTGGTCGTTGACGGGGTGGGTACTGCGGACGCCGATCACCCCGTCCTCGCCGATCAGCACCTCCTTGCCGCGCACCGCCCGGCCGACGCTGCCCGCCCGGTGGGCGCCGGGGTGGTTCTTGGTGACGATGCAGGTCTCGTTGAGGCCGTAGCCCTCGAAGAGGGGCAGCCCGGCCTCCTCGGTGAAGAAGCGGACCGTCGCGGGCGCGGCGGGTGCGGAGCCGGTCCACAGGTACCGGATCCGGTCGCCGAACAGGGCTTCGGCCACCTGCCGGGTGGTGCCCGCGCCTGGGCGCCTGCCCTTGGCCTCGATCCGCCGGCGGGCCGTCTCGTAGAAGGCGGGGACGCCCATGACCACGGTGGGGCGCGTCCGGCGCAGGGTGGCGAAGGCGGCCTCGTAGGTGGTGAGGGTGATGTCGTGGCCGTGCAGCAGGGCCGAGTAGACCCAGTAGCGCTGCTGGAGCAGGGAGAGCGGCAGGAAGACGAAGAGGTGGTCGTCCGGGGTGTGTTCGAAGATCTCCTGGACGGCGTCCAGGGAGCTTTCGATGCTGCCGGCGGTGGCGCCGAGGCCCTTGGGGGCGCCGGTGCTGCCGGAGGTGAACTTCATGGTGGTGACGTCCGCCGGTCCCCAGGTGACCGGCGGCAGCGGTGCGTCGGGCCCGGCGCCCGGTTCGGTCAGGGCCCAGACGTCGTCCGTCCGCAGGGTGCCGGGGAGGTCGGTCGGTCGGTCCGTGCACAGGAGGGTGATGCCGTAGCGGTCCATGAGATCCCGGGACGGCGTGAACTTGCCGGGCTCCAGGCCGGCAGTCTGTGCCTTCAGGCGAAGCGCCGCCAGGTCGAGCAACACCCATTCCACGCTGTTGGCGGCGAGGATGCCGATCCGGTCGCCCGGCCCGATGCCGAGGCCGCGCAGGTGGTGGGCGAGGCGGCCGGAGCGCGCGTACAGCTCGGGCAGGGATACGGAACGGGTTCCGTCGAGGCGGGCCGCGTGGAGCCGGCCGCCGGCTGTCGGGGCGGATCGGACGAGCCGGTTGAGCGGTGAGGGGTCCGGGCGTGCGTCGGCGGTGCCGGCGGCGGACCGGTCGGCGACGGCGTCCGCGGCGGCGGGGGCGGCCGGCGCGGGCGGGGTCGCCGTGCGCGCGGTCATCGGGCCTCCTGTGGGGTGAGTACGGCGGCCATGGCGCGGACGGTGTCGATCTCGGCGAACTGGTCGAGGGTGAGGGTGACTCCGAAGCGCTTGCGGGCCGCGGTGAGGATGCGGGCGGCGGCGATGGAGTCGCCGCCGAGGGAGACGAGGGTGTCCAGGGCGCCGACGTCGGTGCGGCGCAGGACGGTGGCCCAGATGTCGGCCAGCAGCTTCTCCGTGTCGCCGGTCGGGGCGGAGTCGGCCGCGGAGCCCTCCGGTGTCGCGGTCGTGGCCGGGCCGGGGTCTTCTGCGCCGATCGCCGCGAGCTTCGTACGGTCCACCTTGGCGTTCTTGGTCAGGGGCAGGCTGTCGTGCCAGACCAGGGCCGCCGGCAGCATGTAGTCGGGCAGGTCGGCGCGCAACGCCCGACGGACCTCGGCGAGTTCGGGGCGGTGCGGGCCCTCGGCGACCAGGTGGGCGAGGAGGGAACCGCCGCGGGTGGCGACGACGGCCTGGGCGACGCCTTCCAGGGCGGCGAGGCGGGTCTCGACCTCGCCCGCCTCGATCCGGTAGCCGTTGACCTTGATCTGGAAGTCCGAGCGGCCGAGGATCTGGATGTCCCCGTCCGGCAGGTACCGGCCGAGGTCGCCGGTGCGGTAGAGGCGTTCGCCGCGCACCGGGTCCTCGTAGAACCGCTCGGCGGTGCGTTCGTCGTCGCCCCAGTAGCCGCGGGCCAGGCCGGTGCCGGCGGCCACGATCTCGCCGGTGACCCAGTCGGGTGCGTCCAGGCCGTCGCGGTCCAGGACGTAGGCGCGGTTGTTGGCGTTGGGGCGGCCGTACGGGATGGACTCGGTGCCGTCCTCGTCCTCCCGGACGGGGTGCAGGATGTTCCAGATGGTGGTTTCGGTGGGGCCGCCGAGGGAGACCACCTCCAGGCCGGGTTTGAGGGTGCGCAGCGCGGCGGGCAGGGCGGGCGGGAGCCGGTCGCCGCTCATCATGACCAGGCGCAGGGCGGGCGGTACGTCGCCGTCGGCGGCGGCCTGGTCGTGCATGAGGCCGACGATGGCGGGGACGGAGTTCCACACGCTGATCCGGTGCCGCCGGCACAGGTCGAGCCAGTGGGCGGGGTCGACGGCCTTGTCCCGGTCGGGCATGACGAGGGCCGCGCCGGCCGACAGGGCGCCGAAGACGTCCCAGACGGAGAGGTCGAAGTTGAAGGCGCTGATGGCGAAGAAGCGGTCCCGCGGGCCGATCCGGAAGCGGGTGTGGCAGTCGGCGACGACGTTGGCGACGTTGCGGTGGGTCACCATGACGCCCTTGGGGGCGCCGGTGGTGCCGGAGGTGTAGAGGACGTACGCGAGGTCGTCGGGGTGGGAGCCGGGCAGCCGGGCGGGGACCTCGGCGGGCCGGTCGGGCTCGTCCGGCAGGGCGGCGAGGTCGAGGACGGCGAACTCCCCGGGCGGGCACGCCTCGACGGGGCCGCCGTCGGTCAGGACGCACCGCACCCGGCCGTCGCGGAGCATGTACCGCTGTCGGGCGGTGGGCAGGGTGGCGTCGACGGGCAGGTAGGCGGCGCCGGCGAGCACGGTGGCGAGGATGCCGATGATCTGTTCGGGGCCGCGCCGCATGACGAGGGCGACGAGTTCGCCGCGGCCCACGCCGTGTCCGCGCAGCCAGGTCGCGGCGGCGGCGGCCCGGCGCAGCAGTTCGCCGTAGCCGATCTCGCGGTCCGTGGTGAGGATCGCGGGGGCGTCGGGGGTGCGGGCGGCGACCGCGGCGATGGCGTCGCCGAGCATCTCGTCGGGCAGGGCGACGGCCGTGTCGTTGGCGGCGCGGCGGCGGGCGCGCTGGGCGGGCGGCAGCAGGTCGAAGCTGTGGCGCTGCCAGGCCGCCTCTTCGGCGAGGGCGTCCAGCAGCGTCCCGTAGCCGTGCGCGAGGTCGTCGAGCAGCCCTTCGGGGAAGAGTTCGTCGAGGCCGTCGAGTTGGATGACGGCGGCTCCGTGCTGCTCCATGGCGAAGGCGTTCAACCACACCTGGGGGGTCTGGCTGACCGAGTACACCTCGGGTCCGAACAGCTCCAGGGTCGAGCCGTCGACCTCGCTGCTGACGTGTCCGATGGCGCTGTTGAAGGTGAACGGCATGCGGGCTCCGGCCACCCCGCCGCGCCGGCGGGCAAGTTCCTGCATGACCTCGATGCCGGAGAAGTGGCGGTGGTCGATGTCGGCGTGCAGCCGGGCCTGTAGGGCGCGGGCCCGCTCGACGAAGGGCAG
This sequence comes from Streptomyces sp. NPDC046557, assembly GCF_040645975.1. Classification (NCBI taxonomy): domain Bacteria; kingdom Bacillati; phylum Actinomycetota; class Actinomycetes; order Kitasatosporales; family Streptomycetaceae; genus Streptomyces; species Streptomyces sp. NPDC046557. The sequence goes on along the minus strand of NZ_JBEYZH010000019.1, from coordinate 71,559 downwards.
GGACCGGTCGACTTCCGCCTCGACCAGGAGGGTGTCGGAGAACTGGCCGATGGCCTCGAAGACGCGGGGGTGGACGGGCGGCCGGTGGGCGATGGTGGTGGTGAGGGTGAAACGCTGCCCCGCGCCCCAGGTGGCGAGGGCTTCCGCGTACGCGGTGAGCAGCAGGGCGGAGGGCGTCAGTCCGGCGGCGGCGGCCCGCTCCTTGACGGCCGTCCACCGCTCCCGCTCGACGCGGACCCGGCGCTGGGTGAAGCGGGAGCGGGTCAGGGCGGCGGGACTGGTGCGCAGCGGAAGGTCGGGGTGGGGGGCGAGGTCGTCCAGCCGGTCCGCCCAGTACGCGCGGGAGCGCCGGGCGGGGGCCTTGTCGCGGGCGGCTTCCAACGTGGCGAGGTAGTCGTCGTAGGCGAACTCCTCGGGGGCGTCCGTGCCTTCGGGTGCGGGGCTCTGGTAGGCGCGCCACCAGGCGCGGAAGAACAGGAACATGCTGATCCCGTCCATGACGAGACCGTCGTGGCCGACGTGGAGCACCATCTTGTCGTCGGCGAGGACGATGACGTCGACGCTGAGCAGCGGGGCCCGGTCGGCGGGCAGCACCTGGTGGGAGCGTGCCTCGCGCAGTTCGGCGCGCAGGGTCTGCTGCCGGCGCGGGGAGCGGTCGCGCAGGTCGAGGCGGCCGATGGGCAGCCGTTGGTGGTGCCCGTACTCGGTGACCTGGCGGTCGTCGGCGAGGAAGCGGGAGCGCAGTGCGCTGTGGGCGCCGATGACGGTGTCGAGGGCGGTTTGCAGCCGGTCGAGGTCCCAGACGCCCTCGATCTCGTGGAAGACGTGGCTGGCCACGTCGCCGATCTCGAAGACGCCGCTCCGGCCGATGTAGTAGCTGCGCTGGAGGGGGGTGAGGGGGAAGCCGGGGCCGAGCCGGGCTTCCTCGGCCAGGTGGGCGACGAGCGCGGGTTTGGCGTCCTTGACCCGGGCGATGAACTCGGGGTCCATCCGGTCGCGGTTGCCCTGGAGGCGCAGATCACCGTCGACGAGGGTGACGGACAGGCCGCGTTCGGCCATCTCGCGCAGGATGCGGCGGTGGTTCATCGGGTCCCTCCCTCGGTGTCGGCGGCGGCCACGAGGGCGGTGACGGCCGCGTCGTCGGCGCGCTCGGCGATGACGGCGGCCAGTTCGTCGAGGGTGCCGCCGTGCAGGAGTTCGTCCATGGAGAGGTCCACGTCGAGGGCGTCGAGGATCTGGTACTGGACGGTGACGGCCTGGAGGGAGCCGGCGGCGAGCTGGGTGAGGGTGCGTCCGGCGATCGGTTCGTCCCCCTCCAGGCGCAGGGCGGTACGGACGATCCCGGTCAACCACGGGGTGAGGGCGTTCTCCGCCCGGTCGGCGGGGGCGGTGGTCGCGGGCCGGAAGAACACCGCGTCGGCGAGGGTGACGGCGGCGCCGGGAGCGAGGAGTTCGACGGTACGGGGCCACGTGCGCGGGGCTTCGAGGCCGAGGGCGGCGGCCAGCTTGTCGGCGAAGCGGGGCATGACGGGGACGGCGGCGTGCGCGAGGAGGCGGGCGGCGGCCAGTTCGAGGGCGATGGCGGTGCGGTTCTCGTTCGCCCATGCCTCGGTGTCGGCGAGGAGGCCTTCGCCGCGGGCGAAGCGGACGGTGTCGCGGACGATGCCGTCGAGTTCGGCGGCGGCCTGCTGGAGGGAGAAGGCGTCGTTGCCCAGCGCCCCGGTGACGGCGGTGAGGCGGGTGCCGAGCCGGGCGAGGAACGCGGAGTGTTCGGGGGTCCAGTTCCCCGCGTCGGGGGCGTGGCCGCCGTGGTGCTTGCTGACGCGGGCGCCGAGGTCGTTGAGCCACTGCTGCCAGGTGCCGATGAGGGTGTCGTCGAGGGTGGCCTCGTAGGCGGCGCGCCGGAAGTCGGTGCGCAGGCCTTCGGGGCGGGTGGCGGCGAGGAAGTAGCGGACGGAGTCGACGGTGTCGGGGGTGAGGATCTCCTTGCCCCAGACGGCGTGCCGGCGGCTGGTGGAGAACTTGCTGCCTTCCAGCAGGTAGAACTCGTTGACGTGGTAGTCGATGTCCGGGCTCCAGCCGGGGAAGGCCAGCCGGTACAGCACGGGGTAGAGGACCGCGTGGTAGAAGCTGTTGTCGTAGCCGAAGAAGTGGACGATCTTCCAGTCCCGGCCGGGGTCGGCGGCCCGCCAGTCGCGGCCGAGGCGGGAGCCCAGTGACTGGATGCCGTGCAGGAAGCCGTAGCTCATCTCCGGCCAGACCCAGATGACCTGACCCTCGGTGATGTTCTCCTGCGGTTCGACGCCCCAGGTGGAGGGGTGGGTGAGGGGGATGTCGAGGGCGGGGCGGCGGAAGAGCCGGTCGGCGAGTTCACGCAGCCGGGCGGGGACCCGGCCGAGCCGGTGGTGGTCGCGCACCTCGTCGGCGAATGCGTGCAGCGGGAGGGTCCAGCGGGCGGCGGGGGCGCGGCGGGGCGACGCGGCGGAGTCGGCGGAGACGGGGTCGGTGAGGTCGGCGACGGTGTTGGGTTCGCCGCACTCCTCGCAGATGTTGCCGGAGGTGGTGGCGCCGCAGCCGGGGCAGCCGCCCTTGACGTCGACTTCGTAGAGGTACCGGCCGCTTTCGGCGTCGTAGAGGGCGTCGTGGGCGGTGACGGCGATCCGGCCGGAGTCCACGACGCGGCTGAAGAAGTCCCGCAGGCCCTCGCGGTAGTCGGGGTCCTGGTCGGTGACCGTGTACTGGTCGAGCGGGATGTCCATCAGCCGCAGGGTCTCGGCGATCTCGGCGCTGTAGTGCGCGGCGGTCTCGGCGGGGGTGCGGCCGTCCTTGCGGGCGGCGCCGACGACGTAGCTCTGGTAGTCGTCGCTGCCCGTGAGGTGATACGCCTCGGCGCCGGTCATGCGCTGGAAGCGGGTGAAGGCGTCGGCGCCCAGGTAGGGGCCGGAGAGGTGGCCCAGGTGCAGGTCGCCGTTGGGGGTGGGCGGGGTGGAGAAGACGAAGACGGGGCGTTCGCCGAAGCTCTTGCGGGCGGGGTTCGCGGCGGAGGCCAGGGCCCGGTCGCCGTCGCGCCAGTACTGGGTGAAGAAGACGAGGTCCGTGTCGCCGGTGTTGGCCAGGACGTGCGTCTCGAACGGTTCGAAGAGGACGACGGTCCCCGGCTCGGCGGGGTGGTGCTCACCGCCGTCGAGGACGAAGTCGCCGCGCCCGGAGACGATGACGAACAGTTCGGTCTCGTCGTGCTGGTGGCGGTCGGCGGAGCGGCCGGGCGCGACGCGGCCCCAGCCGGCTCCGGTGCCCAGGCCGTCGACGCCGCTCATGTCGATGCCGAACGCCTCTTCCAGCGCGTCGGCGTCATAGCTGGCGATGATCATGTCGTGGCCTTCCGGGGTGAGGCGGGCAGGGAGAGGAGGTCCGCGGTGCGGGCCGCGAGGGCGGGGGCGAGGCGGTAGCCGGAGCCGCCGGCGGCGCCCGCGAAGACGATCCGGCCGTCCTCGGTGAGCGGGGTGACCAGCGGCCGGCCGTCCGGCCCGTACGCGTCGCAGAAGACGCGGCCCGCCCGGCAGTGGGCGGCGAACTCGGGGGCGTAGCGGGTGAGCAGGGCCCGGGCCGCGGCGAGGTGGTCGGCGGTGAGGGCCGGGTCGACGGCGGCGGGGTCGACGTCCCACTCGCGGCAGGTGTAGCTGAACAGCCAGTGGCCGCGGTGGTGGAAGGGCAGCAGGAAGGCGTCCTCGTCCTGGAAGACGATCGCCCCGTCCCCCGGCCCCGGGGCGATGTCGAGGTGCAGGGCGACGATCTTCTTGACGCGGGCGCCGAGCGGGGCGACGAGCTCGCGCCAGGCGGGTTCGGCGAGCCACGGCCCGGGCGCGAGCACCACGCGCCCGGCGGTCAGGGTGGCGCCGCCGGTCAGGGTCAGGTGGGCGCCGTCCGGGCCGGTGTCGAGGGCGGTGACGGCGACGGCCTCGCGGAAGAGGACCCGGGGCCGCAGTTCGGCGGCGAGCGACTGGGTGAGGGCGTGGACGTCCGCGTACTGGCAGCCGTCGCCCTCCCAGGCTCCGACGTGCTCGGGCAACGGGGTGACAGCCGGCGGGAGTTCCCCGGCCCGGCGCATTTTCGCCTCGGGGAGGTAGACCTCGCGCAGCCGCTCCTCGGCGGCCTCGGGGGCGAGGACCGTCATCGGGAGGGGGTGGATGGGCAGGTCGGGGCGGGCGGTGCGGAGGTCGGCGTAGAAGTCCTGGCTCTCGGCGGCCAGGGTGCGCACGGTCTCGGTGGCGCCGCGCGGGAAGTGCAGACCGGCGGAGCGGCGGGTGGCGCCGGAGCCGATCATGTCGCGTTCGAGGACGGTGACGCGGGCGGCCGGGTCGCGGGCGAGGATCTCGCGGGCGATGAGGACACCGAGTATCCCGGCGCCGACGACGGCGACGTCGCTGCGGTCCCCGGCGGGAGCGGTGGCCCCGGCGGGGGCGGAGGCGGAGGCGGGGGCGGAGGCGGGGGCGGAGGCGGGGGCGGAGGCGCTCATCAGGCGCTCCACCGTTCCTGCGGCGCGGACTTGGTGGACCACTCGATGAAGGACGCCAGTTGCTCGTCGCCGCGTACGCCGCTCAGCCGGTCGGCGATGCGCCGGCTGCGCCAGGCGTTGAGGCTGAGGTTGGGGTCGGCGAGGCCCCGCTGGCCGCGCACCCCGTTCTGGACGAAGATCCGGCGGTCCTCGGGCCCGTCCCAGCGGACGGCGTAGTCCTCGTCGACGCGCAGTTCGTCGCCCTCGCGCTCCAGGCGGTGGGCGACGGGGGCGAGGAAGTCCATGGCGGCGGGCCGGTAGCCGGTGGCCCAGACGACGACGTCGGCGTCGAACTTCTCGGCCGATTCGGATTCGCCGGTGTGGCGGGCGGTGACTTCCCAGCCGGCGACGGGGGCGGGGCTCACGTCGAACACCTCGCGGCCCGGGTGGAGGGCGACGAGGTCCTCGTTGCCCTCCACGAAGCGGTGGACGTAGATGCGCTGGTAGATCTCGCGCAGGGTGGATTCCGAGATGCCGTCGCTGGTCAGGATGTTGCGGGAGTTCAGCGATTGGCGGCGCTCGCGGGACAGTCCGTAGAAGTAGTCGGCGTGGCTGGGCATGTAGTAGTCGTTGGTGAACGGCGAGTCGTCGATCGGGAAGTAGTTCTGCCGGCGGGAGATCCAGGAGACCCGGCGGGGCAGTTGTCGGCCGGGCCGGGAGATCAGGTCGAGGAACGCCTCCGCGCCGGACTGGCCGCCGCCGATGACGACGACGCGCTTGCCGCCGAGGTCGTGGGCGGCGTTCAGGTAGTCGGCGACGTGGAACTGGGTGGGGCCGAGCAGCCCGGCGCCCTGCGGCGGGACCCAGGGGCGGCTGCCGACACCGACCACGATGTTGTCGGCGGTGACGGTGCGGCGGTCGGTCCGGACGGTGTAGGCGCCGCGCCGGTCGTCGAAGTCGATTTCCCGGACGTCCTCGCCGAAGGCGATGTTCTCGTTGCGGCGGCTGGCCCAGGCCAGGTAGTTGCGGAACTCCAGCCGGGGCACGTCGTCGAAACGGGCGTTGAGGAAGTGGTAGACGCGGCCCTTCTCGTGGAGGTAGGCCAGGAAGGAGAAGGGGCTGGCGGGGTCGGCGAGGCTCACCAGGTCCTTGAACTGGGAGACCTGGAGGGTGGTGCCGGGTATCTGCTGGCCGTCGTGCCAGCTGAAGGATTCCTTGCGGTCGAGGAAGAGATTGGGGAGGTCCGTGCGGCGGTGCAGCAGTGACGCCAGGCTGAGGTTGGCCGGGCCCACGCCCACTCCTACGCAGCGGAAGTGCGCGGCACCGGGCCGGAAGCTCTCGTGCCCCATGGTCGAAACCTCTCGTTCGATTCGAAATCGGTAAGGGTGGGGAGGGGAAAGGATTTGGCGGTACGGATCTGGCGGTACGGGCCCGGTGGTACGGCTCAGGCGGTACGGCTGCGGCGGTCGCGTACGGCGACGAGGCCGGCCAGGGTGGCGAGCAGGGAGACGGCGCCGACCAGCGGCCACACGAGGGAGCCGAAGCGGAGGAAGAGCCAGGCGCCGGCCATCGGCCCGAGTGCGGAGCCCAGGCCGAACATGAACTGGAAACTGCCGATGTAGCGCGAGCGCAGCGGCTCGGGGCCGGCGCTCGCCGGGTAGGCGAAGACGGCGGGGCCGCCGAGGATCTCGCCGAGCGACCAGACGAGCGTGCCGATGACGACGGCGGCCGGGCCGATGGGCAGTCCGTAGCAGGCGACCCCGGCGCCGACGAGGGCGAAGCCCAGACCGACGGTGATCTTCAGCGGCCAGTGCTGGGAGACCTTGGTGACCAGCAGTTCGAAGGCGATCACGATGAGGCCGTTGAGCGCGACGGCGAAGGTGTACCAGAAGAGCGCCATCCCGGCGTCCTTCATGTACAGCGGGAGGGTGGAGAGGTACTGGGTGTAGACGGCGGCGTGGCAGAAGGCGGCGGTCAGGAAGAGGAGGTAGCGGCGGTCGCGCAGGACGGCCGCGTAGCCGCCGTGCGGGCCGGTGGATTCGGGGGCCGGGGTCTTCGCCGCCGCGGGGCGCGGCGCGACCTTGGCGGGGAGGGTGGCCCGGGCGACCAGGGCGTAGGCGAGCGCGATGACGGCCTCGCCCCAGAAGAGCAGGGTGTAAGAGTGTCCGCCCGCGTTGTAGAGCGCGTAGCCGAGCAGTGGGGCGGCGGTCGCGCCGACGTTGAGGCCGAAGCGGTACATCGCGAAGATCATGATCTGCCGGTCGCCGTCGGTCTGGTCGGCCAGCAGGGTGGCCGAGGCCGGCCGGAACAGTTGGGCGCCCAGGCTGACCAGGGCGATCGCGCCGAGCAGCAGGGTGAAGTCGGGCAGGTAGAGCAGGGCCGCGGTCAACACGGCCGTGCTGCTCATCGACAAAACGGTGGCGTGGCGGATGCCGAGCCGGTCGGCGAGGGTGCCGCCTACGAGGGAGCCGACGACGGCGCCCGCCCCGTAGACGCCGAGCGCGATGACTGTGCGGCCCCGGGAGTGGCCGGAATCAGTGAGGAAGAGGACGAGGAAGAGCTGGAGGAAGCCGCTGAGCCGGTTGACGAGCACCCCGGCCAGTACGGTTTTGACGGCGGGGGTGGCCTCCTTGAACGTGGCCCACACGGCGGTCCGTTCAGCGCCGGCCGGGGTGCGCGGGGCCGCCGCCGCCTCGGCCGCCACCGTCGCCTCGTCGGCCGCCAACGCCTCCTCGTCCGTCCCGGCGGCTCTGATGTCAGTGCTCATCGCCGGCCTCCGGGTCGGTGGTGACGGTGACGGCGCCGCGCACCCGCCGCTCCAGCTCGTCCAGCCCCTGCGGGGTCGGCGCGTCGATCAGGAACGTCACCGCCCGGTCGTCGGAGCTCGCGAGCGGGCCCAGCGGCGCGCCGGCCTCCTTGAGGACGAACAGGGCGCGCAGCGTGGCCGGGTCGTCCGGCGCGCCGGGCGCGAGCTCGGGCCACATGCCGGACTCCCCGACCCACAGGGGCCGTACGCCCGGCCAGTCGAGGGTGACGTCGGCGAGGGCGCCCGTGCCGTGCTCCAGGTAGACCTGGCGGGCGAAGCGGGTCGGGGCCGGGTAGGAGGCCGGTTCGCCGAGGGCGATCCGGATGATCTCGGGCTCCAGCGGCTGCCCGGTGGCGAGGTGGTAGAGGGCGACGAGGCCGTCGCCGGGGGTGCGGGCGGCGACCTCCATCAGGTAGGGGCGCCCGTCGTCGCCGGTGCGCCACTCGGCGTGCGCGATGCCGTCGCGGAAGCCCAGCGCGTCGAGCATTCGGCGGTTGGCGTCCAGCAGGGCCGCGTCGGCCTCCGTACGCGCGTTGGGGACGGAGTGGGCGAGTTCCACGAAGGTCTGCGCGCCGGACTCGGTGGTCTCCTTGCGGGTCACCGAGGTGAAGACGGGCCGGCCGTGCTGGACCAGGGACTCCACCGAGAACTCCTGGCCGGTGACCTTCCGCTCGATCAGCACCGTCTCGTGGGCCGGGTACGACACCAGCAGCTCGCGCAGCGCCTGCGCGTCGTCGACCGCCACCACTCCCGAACTGGAGTGCCGGGTGGCCGGCTTGACGACGACGGGGTAGTCCAGCGCGCCCAGGTCGGCGTCCTCGCGACCGCCGGGCGGCACCACCAGGCAGGCCGGGCCGAACTCCTCCAGGTACCAGCGCTGGAGGTACTTGCTGCGGCAGACGCGGGTGGCGCGCAGCCCGGGGCCCGGCACGCCCAGCGCGTCGCACAGCAGCCCGGTCTGTTCGACGAGGGTCTCGCCGACCGCGTAGGCGCCGCGCACGGTGTAGCGGCCGCGCCAGCCGCGCGCCCGGGCGACGAACCCGGGGGTGTACGAGCCCTCCTGGTCGAGGGAGCCGTCGACGTAGGCGATCTCGTCGATGAGGGACGCCGGGTGGTCGGGGTCCTTGCGGGCCGTCTCGGCGGCGTCGCGGTGGCTCTCGGAGGTGATGAGCAGGATCTTCAGGCCGCGCGCGGCGAGTTCCTCCAGGTAGCGGGGGTTGCGGCAGAGGACCCGGAACGCTCCGGTGAGGACGAAGGCTTCGGGCGGGGTGGCGGGGCTCATGCCGTGGCTCCTGACGGGGTTGTGGGGGAGGTCGCCGCGGCGGCCGGGACGTGGGTTTCGGTGTACGTGCCGCCGAGGCCCCGGGCGGCGAGGAAGGAGAGCCAGTGGTCGGTCTCGGCGGGCGTCTCGGCGGCGCGGCCCAGGCCTGCGGGCAGGGCGCCGGCCAGGATGCGGGTCACGCCGTGGGCGACGGGCAGGGAGACGCAGCGGGCCATCGCGGATTCGGCCGCGGTCCCGGTGACGTCGAGGAGGTGGGAGCCGTGCCAGTGGGCGCCGTCGGCGGTGCGCAGGTCCAGGGCGACGGAGAGGACCACGCGGTCCCGGTCGTCGGCGGTGGTGGGGTGGCGGGCGGCGAGTTCTGCGGCCAGGGCGCGGACGGCGCCGGGGTCCTCGGCGGCGACGGTCTCGAAGACGTCCTTCCAGGCGGTGCGCCAGCCCGCGTTGCGCAGGGTGCCGCGGACGAAGGCGTCGAGCTTCCAGTGGTCGGGGATGCCGTACTGGGCGACGAAGGGGACGCTGTCGCGGTTGGGGTAGACCTCGAAGTCCTCTCCCGCGAGGGTCCGGGTACGGGTGGCCTCCCAGGGGTGGGGGACGGTCACCTCGGCGCCGGCCTCGATGTACCGGGCCGGGGAACCGAGGGCGGCGAGCACGCCGTACGGGGCCCAACTGAAGCGGTAGCGGAAGGCGTTGGGGACCGCCGGGACACCCCCGCAGTAGGACGTGAACGCGGCGGTCGCGGGTATCGCGCCGAGGGCCCGGCGGCCCCGTGCGACCAGGTCGTGGGCCAGCAGGTGGTCGATGCCGGGGTCGAGTCCGGCCTCGGTGAGGACGACCGTACGGGCCGCTCCAACCGCTTCGGCGGCACGTTCGGCCGGTTCGGCGAGTTCGGCGAGCTCGGCGAGCTCCGGGGAGACGTAGCTGGTGCAGGCGAAGTGGGCGCCGCGTTCGATCGCCAGGCGCAGCAGCGGGGCGTGTTCGGCGGCCGGGAGCATGGAGACGATGACGTCGCCGGGGCCCGCCTCGGCCGCGAGGGCGGCCGGGGCGGAGGGGGTGAGGGCGCGGACTTCGGCGCGGCCGGTGAGGCCGAGCGCCGCCAGTCGGGCGGCGGCGCGCTCCTCGGTGCGGTCCCACAGGACGACGCGGGCGGCGCTTTCGCAGACGAGGGAGAGGCCGGAGCGGCCGGTGGACAGGCCGGTGCCTATCCAGTGGACGGTGCCGGAGGCGGCTATCGCGTCATCGGACATGGCGGGTCTCCTGGGCCTGGACGGCCGTCTCGAAGGTGTGCAGGGCGCGGGACCACACGCCGTCCCACTCGGCCAGGCGGGCCAGGTGCGGGGCGAGTTCGGCGGAGAAGGCGGTACTGGCCTCGACGGGCAGGAGGGAGGGCAGGTTGTCGATGGCGATGAGGTCGAGGCGGGGGGCGTCGGTGCGCAGGGCGCGGACGGGCTCGTCCCAGGTGGTGGTCCGGTCGTAGACGGGCAGCACGTTGCAGTCGGAGGTGACGTCGCAGGTGACGTCGGAGACGAGGGACAGGCGGCGGGCCGGGTCGTCGAGGTCGGCCTTGGTGAGGAACGGCGGTACGGGGTCGGTGGTGAGGACGGTGTTGACCATCAGGTCGTGGTCGAGGAGTGCCGCGCGGTCGAGCGCGCGGGTCTCGGGCAGGTCCCAGCGGGTGGGGGTGAGACCGGCCGTGGTCAGGGCGTCGCAGGCGCCGCGGCCGCTGCGGCCGAGCGCGCCGATGACGAGGGCGGTGGTCGTGGTGTCCCGGGACGCGGGGGCGGCGAGGAGGGCGTCCAGGGCGGCGCGGTCCGTGGGGCGCAGCGGGGCGGTCAGTCGCCCGCGGCGGTGCAGGACGGCGAGGGCCGCGCCGACGTAGCCGGCCCAGTAGCCGAAGGCGGCGACGCGGCGGCCGGAGTCGTCGGTGAGGTACTCCATGTCGAGGAGGGCGCCGCCGCCGGCGGTGAAGCGGGCAAGCAGGTCGGCCGCGCCGGCCTGGCCCTTGTAGGCGTGGCCGAAGTAGATGTGCCGGTGGCGCAGCGGGGTGCGGGCGTCGGGGAGTTCCTTGAGGCCGAGGACGTAGGCGTCGTCGGGGGCCTGTTCGTGCCAGGAGTCGGTGGGGGCGCTCGCGCAGCCCGCGGCGGTGTAGTCGGCGAGGGGGAACACGCGCTGGTCGCCGGCTTCGACGGTGATGCGCAGGCCCTGGGCGACGAGGTGGGCGGCGTCGGCGGGCGTGAGGGGCGCGCGACGTTCGGTGGGGCGCGCCTCGTGCCGCATCCAGAGGTGAATACTGTCCGACATCTTATGGTTTGTCCTATCAGGAGGCATGGGGGTGGTAGGCCCCCGGCCATCTCGGTGTGACGGGGGTGCGGGGTGGAGCGGGTATGGGGTGACGGGTGCGGGCGGGCGCGGCTCAGATCAGCGGGATGCGGGCGTTCGCCAGGGGGCGGTAGGCCGGGGCCTGCGGGACGGTGGACGGGGAAAAGCCTGCCGCGAGGAGTTCGGTGACGACGGCGGTGGCGAGTGCCACGGCGAGCGCCTCACCCGGGCAGCGGTGGGCCGAGGCGCCGAAGGTGAAGACCGCCGGATTCACCCGGCCGGGGTGCAGCGCGTGCGGGTCCGGGTTGACGGCGGGGTCCCGGTTGGCGGCGGCGAGGACGACCAGCACCTGCTGCCCCGGTGCCACCCTGGAGTCGGCGTGGGCGAAGGGTTCGGCGGCGAAGCGGCGGGTGTTCTGGATCGGCGCGTCGTACCGGACCACCTCTCGGACCAGCGCCTCGATCCCGGTCGGATCCGCCGGGCGCACCGGGGCCGCTCCCCGGGCGAGGGCGACCAGGGTGTTGCCGATCAGGCCGGCGGTGGCGTCGTAGGTCTGGGACAGGAACCCGACGGCGTTGGAGAGCAGCGGCGCGCGGTGCGGCCACGACGCCCGGTCGGCGGCGCGGACCAACTCGGCGAGGAGCCCGCCGCCCTCCGCCGTGAGTCCGGGTGCCAGCAGCTCGCGCAGCCGGGCCGCCGCCGTGGCCGCGGCCTCCTGCTGCGCGGGCGTGGCGGTGGCGGGGATGCACTGGACGAAGTCGCCGATGGCGCGGGCGGCCTCCCGGTCGGCGCCGTCCGTCAGTCCGCTGAGCGAGGCGACGACCCGGGCGGGGACGGCGAACATCAGCTCCTCGTAGGGGACGTCACCGCCCGCCGCGAGGGCCTGACGGGTGAACTCCCGGGCCAGCTCGACCGCGTGGGCGGTGTCGGCGCGGGCCAGGGCCTCGGCCACCACCGTCTTGAGCCGACCCTGCGTGGTGCCGTCGGTCATGCGCACCAGGTCGCCGAAGACCTCGCCCGCAGCGGTCCCGGCGATCCCGGCCGGCACCGGCTCGGCCGGCGGGCGCACCCGCAGCGCGCCGCTGCCCAGCACCGCGCGCACGGCCGCCGCGTCGGCCGCCACCCAGGCCCCGAGCGCCTCGTCGTAGGCGAAGGGGCGCTCGGCCACCAGGGTCGCGTAGAAGGGGTAGGGGTCCGGGAGGCGGACCGCCTCGATCGGCGTGGTGGTGGTGTCGGTGCTGGTCACGTCCTGCTCCTTGCCGGGGTGAACACGTACGGGTCAGGCTGCCGCTCGCTGTGCGCGGCGCATGTCGAGGGAGCCGGCGATCGCCATCCGCAACACCTCCGAGGTGCCCTCGTAGATGCGCAGCGACCGGATCTGCCGGTACAGCCGCTCGGTGACGCCGCCTTGGACGACGCCCGCCGCGCCGAGCAGTTGCACGGCGGAGTCCACCACGCCCTGGGCGGCTTCGGTGGCGTGCACCTTGGCGATGTTGGAGTGCCGGGCGAAGCGGCGGTTGCCCCGGTCGGTCTCCCATGCGGCGCGCGCCACCAGCAGCGCGGAGGCGCCCAGTTGCACCTCCATGTCGGCCAGGGCGGCCTTGACGAGCTGGAGGTCGAACAGGGTCTGGCCGTACGCCGCCCGCTCCCTGGTGTGCGCGAGGGCGGTGTCGAAGGCGCGGCGTCCGAAGCCGAGGGCGGCCGCGCCGACGGTGGTGCGGAAACGCTCCAGCAGGTCCACGGCGACCACGAAGCCCCGTCCGGGCCGGCCGAGGAGGGCGTCGGCGGGCAGCCGGCAGTCCTCGAAGGACAGGTGGGCGAAGGAGCGGGGGGCGATCGCGTCGATCCGCTCGGCCCGCAGGCCGGGGGTGTCGGCGGGGACGAGGAAGGCGGAGAGTCCGAGGGCTCCGGGGCCCTGGCCGGTGCGGGCGATGACGACGAACAGGTCGGCGATGGTGCCGTTGGCGATCCACGCCTTGCGCCCGTTCAGGACGTACGAGCCGTCCGCCACGTCCCGTACGGCCGCCAGGCCCACGGAGGCCACGTCCGAACCGGCCTCCCGCTCGGAGACGGCGAACGCGCCGATCGTCGTCCCGGCGGCCATGCCCGGCAGGTGGCGGCGCTGTTGTGCCTCGTTGCCGAAGCGCAGCAGGGGGGTCGCGGCGAGCGCCTGGATGGAGTACGCGAAGTCGGCCAGGTCCTCGGCGTAGGCGAGGGCCTCGCGGCGCAGGCACAGGGCGCGCAGGTCCTCGGCGGGGCCGGTGGCGGGGTCGAGCGCGGCCAGCCAGCCCGCGTCGCCGAGGGTGCGCACCAGCCGGCGTCCGGCGGTGTCGGGGTCCTGGGCGCGGACTTCCTCCCACAGGACGCGGTTGCTGTCGCACCAGGTGCCGGCGGTCTCGGCGAGGCGGCGGTGGCCGTCGTCGTAGAAGGGGAGGTCGAGGACCTCGGGGTCGAAACTCGTCGTCGGTTCCACGGAGGGGCTCCTCAGATGACCAGGTCGTCGGCGGTGGCCGGGGCGGTGACGGGACCGGCCTGCGCCGAACGCATCCGTTTGACCAGGGCGTGTTCGACGAAGTAGGCGAAGGAGGCGTAGCCGCGCCAGACGCGGCGCCAGGCTCGCCGGACGGCTTCCTCGCCGGAGGCCCGGCGGACCTCGTCGAGGTGGGCGATGACGATCTCGGCGGACTGGCGGGCGTGGCCCGCCGAGAAGTTGTCGATCGACAGGTGCGCTTCCTCGTAGGAGATGTCGAGGCCGTGGTAGCGCAGCTTCTGGATCTCGTGCAGTCGCATCGCGCCGAGGCCGAACATCTCGATGCCGAGGTTGTAGCCGAGGATCTCGTCGTAGAGGGTGTCGGGGAAGAGCGAGAGACAGACCTGGTGGACGGAGAAGCCGTACAGGTGGTCGGGCAGGTCGCCCTGGTCGAGGAAGGCGTCCTGGCGGATGTGCGGCAGGTCCATGTCCATGCTCGCGAGGACCTTGTGGATGATCGTGATGTGGTTCTTCGCCATGTCGCCGCGGCCCATCTCGTCGGCGTAGATGGAGAAGAGCATGTCGTCGCCGCGCCGGCCGCGGCGGCCCAGGTTGGCGACGCGGTGGGCCCAGGTGCCGTCGATGAGGCTGCCGAGCGCGTACGTCGACTGCTCGAAGACGACCTCGTCGCGGTCGGGGATCTCGGTGAGCGGCTCGTACGGGTCCACGAGCTTGTCCCGGTAGATCCGCTCGACGCGCTCCAGCAGGGCGTCCGGCGTGTAGTCGAAGAACTCGGCGTTGGTCAGCAGGCCGCCGGCGCCGTGTGTGAAGAGCAGCTCGGCGTCGGCGAGGCCGACTTCGGCGCGGGCCCGGGCGAGGGGCAGGACGTTCGGGTGGCGCTCGAAGTTGACGAGCCGGTGGAAGAAGGCGCGTTCGTCGGGGGCCGGGTCGGCCTCGCGGACCACGAGTCCCGCGGGGCGGCCGGCGGTGAGGCGCGCGCTCCAGTGCCGGGCGGCGTCGTCCCCGGCGGCGGCGGGGCCGGACAGGGGTCCGGCGGGCTCCCCGGCGGCGATGGAGCGGGTCCAGGCGGAGAAGACGGCCGCCTCGCGCTCGTCGAAGATCCCGAACATGGGGCCGCCGAACTTGATGGACTTCAGGAAGCGGCAGGGGCCGCCGTCGCGGGCGGGGCGCACTTGGCGGGCGGTGCGGAACTCCGCGACGAAGGCGGCGGCGTCGAGGTGTTCGTCATCGAGCCAGTCGGTGAGCTTGCGGGTGCCGAGGCGGACGGCGCGGTGCTGGCGGCCGGCGTGCGGGGCGTGCCGGGCGACGATCGCGGCGACCTTGTCGTCCAGGGACAGCCCTTCCTGCCAGTGGGCCAGTTCGGTGAGGGCGGCGGTGTGTTCGCGCTCCAGGCGGACGAGGAGGCGTACGGCCGCCAGGGCGCGGCGGCGGTCCTCGGGCCCGGTCGGGGACTGCGCGGTGAAGGCGAGGTACTCGGCCAACAGGGGCCGTACGTCGCTCTCGGCCAGCATCGGCTCACCGCCGAGCAGGAGTTCGTCCACGCCGAGGGCGTGGGCGGCGTAGTGGACGCCGACCACCTCGGGGAGGAAGGAGGCGGGCAGGCGGGAGAGGGCGACGCGGAAGGCGGCGTGCAGGGCGGTGAGCGGGCGGGCCCCGGCGGCGTCCAGGAAGCCGGCGGCCTCCACCTCGGGGAGGTACACGCCCTGCGCGGCCAGTGCCCGGCGGCGGCGGGCGGGTTGGCCGGCCTCGGCGGTGCCCTCGCCCTGGAGCAGCCAGTGGTGGCGGAAGAGGCGGCCGACGATTTCGGCGGGCTGGGTGGCGGCCTGCGAGACGGTGTCCAGCCAGCAGCCGCCGGACAGGGCGAGGGGGGCGCGCTGGCGCAGGACGGCGGCGCGGATCTCGGGGTCGGCGTGGTCTCGCAGGGGGGTGAGGGCGGCGGCGAGTTCGGCGCGGGCGGCCAGGACATGGGCGGCGACGGCGTCGGCGACGGCATCGGCATCGGCATCGGCATCGGCCGGGGCGTCTTCGCCGTCCGGCTCCGCCGTCAGGAAGGCGGTGAGGACCAGGCGGGCGGCGAGGAGAGCGCTCTCACTCTCCTGGTCGGCGAGCAGCCGGCGGAACAGCTCGGCGGGCGCGGCGGCGGTGATCCGCTCGGCCTCTGCGAGGGCCGCCGGGCTCGCCTCGACGGGCCCGGTGGGCAGCGAGGTGGTCAGGTCGGGGAGCGGGAAGGCGGGCGCCGGGCGGGTGCGGGCGCTGTCGAGGGAAGGCGCGGTGGTCATCTCAGTTCTCCCCCCGGTCCGGGGTGACGGGCGATGGCCCCCGCAGCAGGACGCCGACGCGGGAGCCGGGGACGCTGGAGGCCAGCAGGTAGTGGCCGCCGGGGCGCAGTGCTCCGGCGGTGGCCCGGTCCACGAGGTTGATCAGCGGGTCGGCGGCGAAGCAGTGGCCGAAGCGGGTGATGTTGTCGAGGTGGAGCTGCTGTCGGCTGAAGCCGGCCTGGCGTTCCTTGAGGGTGATGAGGGGCTTGAAGAGGTTGGGGTGCAGCAGGCCGTCTATCTCGTCGAGCTTCATGCCGGCGGCGTCGAGGATGCGCTCGTTGACGGTGCGGGCGAGCTCCGAGCTGATCTCGTGGGACCAGTCGAGGGATGTGGGGTCCTGGGCGGCGGCCCCGGCGATGAACTCGTAGGTGTCCGCGCCGAGGGGTTCGGCGGAGATCAGGCAGGCGGCGGAGCCGTCGCTGAACAGGGCGAAGTTCTCCATGCGGACGGATTCGTCGGTGACCCGGTCGGTGGTGACGACCAGCACCCGCCGCTGGGTTCCGGCGGCGACGAGGGCGTGCGCGGTGCGGATGCCCGTGAGGAGGTTGGTGCAGCGGTTGAGGGTGAGGCCGATGAAGGCGGCGTCGAGGAGGCCGATGCCGGTCATCACCTTCTCCACGAAACCGCCGTGGGTGCGCGGGCCGCCGGGGAAGCGGGTGGAGCACAGGATCAGGCAGTCGATGCCGGCCGGGTCGGCGCCCGCGGCCTCCACGGTCGCGCGGGCGCTCTCGACGGCGAGGGTGTCCAGGCTCTTGGCGGTCCTGCGGACGCTGCCCCAGCCCCACAGCTCGGCCCGTGGCGCCATCTTGAACCGGCGGGCCCGTTCCTGGAGGTTGCCGATGCTCGTGTGGTCGGCCACCTGTTCGCCGAGCACGTAGCGCGGCGCTGACAGGTGGACGGCGGGTAAGGCTGCGGGAGGAAGGCTCACGGTGCCGGATCGCTCTCTCGGTCGTCGGACGGGGCGGTCGGGACGGGCGCGGACGGGGCGGGCGTCGCCAGCAGGGCGTTGGCCTCGGCGTACGGGAGGGCGTCGGCGCCGAAGCCGAAGGTGCCGTACTGGCCGATCTCGCGGGCGGCCCGGGTGAGGGCGCCGAGCGCGGCGCGGGACAGGGCCGAGCCGGTGCTGATCCGGCGTACGCCGAGCGCCCCGAGGTCGGCGACGGACAGCTTCAGCGCCCCGCCCATCAGGACGTTGACGGGGCGGGAGACGGCGGAGCAGACGGCGCGGATCGCTTCGGCGTCGGGCAGCGCGGGGGCGTAGAGCACGTCCGCGCCGGCGGCCTCGTACGCCCGGAGGCGGTGGATGGTGTCGTCGAGGTCGGGGCGCCCCTGGAAGAAGTTCTCGGCGCGGGCGGTGACGGTGAAGGGGAAGTCGAGTCCCTTTGCCGCCTCGACGGCCGCTTCGACGCGCTCCACCGCTTCGGCAAGGGGCCGTACGGGGTCCTCGTCGCGACCGGTGGAGTCCTCGATGGAGCCGCCGACCAGACCGGCGGCGGCGGCCAGCCGGATGGTCTCGGCGATGTCCTCGGGACGCTCGCCGAAGCCGCTCTCCAGGTCGGCGGTGACGGGCAGACCGGTGGCGTCGACGATCGCGGCGGCGTTGGCGAGGAGTTCGTCGCGACCGACCTGGTTGGCCCCGTCGGGGCGGCCGAGGCTGTGGGCGAGGCCGGCGCCGGTGGTGGCGAGGGCGGCGAAGCCGAAGGAGGCGAGGATGCGGGCGGTGCCGGCGTCCCAGGGGTTGGGGACGACGAACGGGCCGGGGCCGGTGTGCAGGTCGCGGAAGGCGACACCGCGAGCGTACCGGGATCGGGGGTGGCGGGCGTCGGTGCTGGGGTTCACGGTGTCCTCGCTGGTGCGTCGGCCGGTGGTCAGATCAGCTCAACGTACTCATCACGGGCGGGCGTTGCGGCGTCCCGACGGGCGGCGCGGGCCAGCGGGCGCAGTACGTCGGTGACGGTGTCGGGCCGGCCCTCGAAGTAGAAGTGGCCTCCGTCGACCCAGTGGCGGGCCGGTTCTCCCGGGCATTCGCGGGCCCACGGGGCGAGGGAGGCGGTGGTGACGTGCGGGTCGTCGATGCCGTTGAGCAGGGTGAGCGGCACGTGCAGCGGCCGGGCGGGTCGGTACTCGTACCCGGCGACCATCGTGAAGTCGGCCTTGAGGTGGGGCAGGAGCAGTTCCTGCATCGCCTCGTCCTGGAGCACCTCGGGCGGCAGGCCGCCGAAGAAGCCGACGGCCTCGGTGAACCGGCGGCCCTCCAGTCGGGCCGTCTCGACCACGCGCGGGGTGGGGAGCAGGGAGGGGGCTGAGCAGCCGGAGGCGACGAGGGCCGCGAGGCCGGGTACGCCGTCGAGGCGGCGGGCGACCTCGAAGGCGAGGGCCGCACCGAAGCTGTGGCCGAAGAGGACGAAGGGCCGGTCGGGGGCCGCGTCGAGGGCGATGGCCAGGGCGGCGCCGTCCGCGAGTTCGGCGACGCCGGCGGGGGCCGGTTCGCGGAAGCGGTGGCCTCGGCCAGGCGGGCACACGGCGAGGATCCGGGCGTCGTCGCCCATGCCGTCCTGCCAGTCGAGGAAGGTGCGCGGGTTGCCGCCGGCGTGCGGGAAGCAGTAGACGCGGGTGCGGGTGTCGGCGGGGTCGGCGGCGGGGGTGGCGCCGGGGGCGGTCTCGGAGGTCAGGAACCAGGGGGACGCAGCCACGAAGATCAGCCATTCCTTTGCCGGTCGGGCGGTGGCGGGAGGGGAGGAAGTGCAGGAGGGGTGGTGGCCGCGGATCAGTTCCAGCCAACGTCAGCCGGCTTGGCGGGCTGGGGGGCGGGGGTGGTGCCGGGCTTCGGGTTGTTCCAGCCGACGTCACCGGCGCCATCTGCGAGGACGCGGGGGGCCGTGTGGTTCCAGCCGACATCGCCGAGGCGCAGGTGGGTGCCGGATCCGTCGGACAGGGCGCCCTGGGCGAGGCCGGTGACCGCCGTTCCCAGAGCGAGGGCGGCTCCTGCGGCGGCCAGGACCACTCGGCCGCGGATTCCGGAAACGCTGGCGGCCCCGCCGGTAACCCTCTGGTTCTTCGTCATTTCCCCAGTCCCCTCGGTCGTTTTCGCTTTTTGGTCATTCGAGAAACGGAAGTCCGAATCCGGTGGGCGGCTGGGTGATCCGCCGGGCGCCTTCTCGGTGTTCGTTCCTGCGGTGAGACCAAATCTCCTCTGCCGGGAGATCCCGAGGTAGACCTACGATGGCTCCGGTTTCCGCATTGCGGGAATCCACGGGGTCTCAAGCGCCCCGAACACCCATATATCGGACAGACAGGGGTGGCGTGTGGACGTAGTTAAATACGTCAAATCTGCACAAAGCGGTGCACCCGAGGAGCCGCGTGCGCCCGCGGAGGAGGAACCGCAGGCATTCTTGCGAGAACTCGCAACACACCTCGGCCTGCTGGCCCAGGAAGCCGCACAGCAGGCCACGCGCGCGGAAGCCCGCACGGAGATCGGGGCCGGTCCGCAGGAACAGGTCGTCGGGCCCGGAGTGCGCTACCTGCACGGCCTCGGCAGTATCTCCTCCGCGATCAACGAGGCGCTGGCCGCGGTGCGCAGGGACATCCTGACCGCCCAGCCGGACGGGGCGCGGCCGAGCGCGGTACTGAAGGAAGCGCTGGAATCCGTGCGCCGGCAGATCGCGGCGGGCATTTCCATGCGCACGCTCTACCAGCACACCACGCGTTTCGACGAGGCGACGAAGGACTACGTGCGTACGGTCACCGAATACGGGGCACAGGTGAGGACCCTGGAGGAATTCTTCGACCGGCTCATCATCGTCGACGACACGGCCTTCATTCCGGCGAACGCGGAACGCACGACCGCCATTTCCATTACCGAGCCCACCATCATCCGATTTCTGCGCGACACGTTCGACAAGGCGTGGGACCGGGCCAAGCCCTTTCCGTTCGTCCCGCTGCACGCCGCCAAGGCTGCCGACGAAGTGGTGCCGGCCATCCGGGAGTCCATCAGCAGACTGCTCGTCGAGGGTTACTCGGACAAGGCGATCGCCCGCCGGATCGGCATCAGTGAGCGCTCTCTGCAGGCGCACATCGCGGCCATCAAGCAGGAACTGGGGGCGCTCAACCGATTACAGCTCGGCTATCTGCTCGGCCGCAACGAGGCGACGTACGTGGTCTGACGAGGGGTCCGGCGAGGGGTCCGACGATCGCGGGACGCGGGCACGGCGGGGCGCGACGGGGCTCCCGCGCGGCATTCCGGCGGCACTCCGGCGGTATTCGAGCGGGCTTATGGCGCGCCGGCAAAGGGGGCTGCCGCGATCCGAACGGGAATCGGATCGCGGCAGCCCCTGCGGGTGCAGGGCGGCGTGCGGGGCGGTGTGCCGGGCGGCCTCAGCCGGTCTTGCGGCGGAACCCGCGGCTCTGCCCTTGGGGTCCGTTGTACCCCTTGAGCTTCGAACGGCCTTCCTGGCCGGCCTGCCGCGCCCTGGCGATGCGCGCCTTGCGCTCCAGGGCCTCGCGGAACGCGTGCTTGCCTTCGGTCCCGGCGGCGTTGCTTTCCGGGTTTTCCGGGGTGGCGGTCATGTGGTGCCTCCTGAGCACATTCCGGATCTGTTTCTCCGTGGAACCGGCCGGTTGCCCGCCTTCGCGGGAATGCCCGGCCGGGCGAATCACCGGGGCGCGGTCACCGGCCCGGGGTGAGGACCCGGACCGCGGATTCCGCGTACCGGCGGGCGCGGTGCAGCGTGGCGGTGCTCCCGGCGCCCAAGGTGCGGCGTACGTGGTCGCGCGCCTGGGCGACGTCGACGCCCGGGCCGAGGAATCGTTCGATGTCCTCCTCGCGCAGCACGACGCTGTGGCGGGCCACGGCGTTCAGCCCGGTCTCGTCGGGGATCAGCGACCATTCGCCGGTGTGCGCGGCCAGCGGCAAGGGGCCGCGGGTCTCCTTGAACACGATCCGCCCGGCGTGCGGGAAGCAGACGCGCACGGATTCGGCGGTGTGGACCCGACCGTCGGCGCCGCGGGTGTCCAGGCTCAAGAGCTGGACGCCGGTGCGGTCTTCGCGGACGTCGGCGCGCAGCACGTCGGGCAGGTGGGCGGGCCAGTCCGCGGCCCCGTAGAGGAACTCGTAGACGAGTTCGGCGGGGCCCTGGACGCGCACCGAGTCCTCGAAGGTGAGCAGGAGGTCGTCCAGGCGCGTCCAGCGCTCGGCGGTCTCCTTGAGCCGGGCCAGTTCGGCGGCGCTGTTGGCATCGGTGGCGCGGGTGACCCACTCGGCGTCGGCCGCGTTGTCGTCCGCGACGGTGAAGTGGTGCAGGAGGGTCAGCAGGCACCGCCCGGGGCCCCGCTCCTCGACGGCCCAGCGGCCTCCCATGGAGGTGGCGGGCGGTGCCGGGAGCTCTTGGCGGAAGTCGATGGTGCGGGCGGCGGCGTCCAAGGACCGGCGGGAGGTCCAGGACGTGACGGTGCCGCCGGCGGTGGCCCACATGCCGAAGCGGTCGTGGGTCCCGTCGAAGTCCAGCCGTTCGACGTGGATGCTCGGCGGGATGAACAACGGCCACTGGGTGGTGTCCGCGAGCAGCGCGTAGACCACCCCGGCGGGCGCCGCCACCTCCACCGCGTACGACGTGCGACGCACACGCTCACCTGACATCGGCTCACACCTCTCTCGACCCCCGGGGCTCCGACGATCGCGGGAGGCACCGGAGGGCCGGTCGACGGCCCCTCGAACCTCGGTCGGGCGTCGGGACGCGGGCGTCGGGGAGGCGGGAGGTGGGCGTCGGGGAGGCGGGAGGCGCTGCGCGGTGAAGCGGCCCGCTACGCGGCGAAGAGGTCGAAGGTGGAGGAGCGGCGCGGTCCGGCGATGACGTCGAGAGCGGGGTCGACGGTCAGCATCGCCTGGTGCAGGCGCTGGAGCTGCGGGCTCGGTTCGACGCCGAGCTCCTCGACCAGCCGGGTGCGCAGCCTGCGGTACACGTCCAGGGCGGTGGCCTGCCGGCCGGAGCGGTAGAGGGCGACCATGGCCTGGGAGTGCAGGCCCTCGTGCTGCGGGTGGCGGGCGATCAACCCGGTGAGTTCCACGATGAGTTGGGCGTGCCGGCCGAGCCGCAGGTCGACGTCGATGCGCCGCTCCAGGGTCACGAGCCGGCTCTCCTCCAGCCGCAGGACCTCGATGCCGAGGACGGGTCCCACGTGGACGTCGACCAGCGCCGGGCCCTGCCACAGGGCGAGCGCCTCGCGCAGCCGGGCCGCCGCGCCCCCGTCGTCACCGGCGTCGAACGCCTGCTGACCGGCGCGGACGAGGCTCTCGTACGTGTGGACGTCGACGGCCTCGGGAGCGATCTGGAGCAGGTAGCCGCCGTGCCGGGTGGCGATGACGTCCTTGGCGCCGGCGGGCGCGCCGGGCCCCATGGCCGTGCCCAGGCGCCGGCGCAGCTGGAGGATGTAGGTCTGGAGCGTGGTCAGGGCGCTCTGCGGGAGTTCCGTCCGCCAGAGCTCTTCCATGAGGGTGGGGACGGGGACCACCCGTCCCGGATACAGGGCCAGCAGCGCCAGGATCTGGCGCGGTTTCCCGGCGGTCGGAACGATCGAGCCCCCGTTGACCTCGGCACTCAACGGACCCAGAACCTGAATCTTCACGGTTTCCTCCGTACCTGGTCGCATTCCGTCGATTTTCGGTCTCGGACATCGAACGGTAGCGAAGGCCGGGGCGGCTTCCCCGAATGGTCCAGCACCTTTCCAGAATTCCTCGACCGCACCTTCCTGGAACGATCACACCGGCCGTGACCTGCACAAATATCACATTCGTCACCTACGGGGGAGACAGGCCGCACCGACCCGGCCCTCCGGTAGCCCCCGCCGGGGCGGGGTTCAGCCGACGCGGACGAGCCGTTCGTCGGGGTTCTGCGCGGACGCGGCGGACGGGGCGGGCACGGCGGCGGCGGTTGCGGTGGCCGCCTCCGGGCCGGCCATGAGGATCGAGCGCTGGAGCCTGCGCAGGGCCACGGACGGCTCGATGCCGAGTTCGCGCACGAGGGTGGCGCGCAGCCGCTGGTAGACGTCGAGGGCTTCGCCGCGGCGGCCGGAGCGGTGCAGGGCGAGCATGAACTGGCCGTGCAGGTTCTCGTGGGTGCGGTAGCGACTGGCGAGGACCGTGAGTTCGGCGAGCAGCTCGCGGTGCCGGCCGAGCCGCAGGTCCGCCTCGATGCGTTGGTCGAGGGCGCAGAGCCGGGTCTCCTCCAAGCGGCGGCACTCCATGTCCAGTTGCACGCCGCCGGCCACGTCGGCGAACGCGGGGCCCGACCACAGTGCCAGCGCCTCGCGCAGCAGGCGGGCCGCGCCGGGGTGGTCGCCGGAGTCCATGGCGCGGTAGCCCAGGCCCGCGAGTCGGTCGAACTCGCGGACGTCGCTGGTGCCGCCGTTGCTGTCGAGCAGGTACCCGCCGGGCAGCGTGACGAGGACGTCCTTCGCGGTCCGGGTCTGGTCGCCGCCCCGTTCGAGGGCCGTGGTGATCAGGGACCGGAGCTGGAGCACGTACGTCTGGAGGGTGGTGCGGGCGCTGCGCGGCGGTTCGCCGGCCCACAGTTCCTCGATGAGGGCCGACACGGGGACGACCTGGTCGGCGTGCAGGGCCAGCAGCGCCAGGACCTGCCGCGGCTTGAGGGCGGTCGGCGTGATGGAGACTCCGTGCTCCCGCACCGCCAGCGTGCCAAGTACTTCGATGTCCACCCGTACTCCCCTGTCCGTGGATGAGCCTGCCTCAGTAAAAAACAGGCCCCACGGTTTGTCAATATCAAACCAACTGCGCCGTTTTCATCAGGGGTTCTCGCACGGAACACCGCCCCGTACTCGCCATCCGCCTGTACCGCGCCACACAAAGGCCCTAGCTGGCGCATGGATTCGACCTGACGGCCACTCAAAAACAGACCGCAAGGTCTGTGTTCCGGGGGATTTTTGGACCGAAGAAAGGGCGACGGGACACCCCGCCGCCCTCTCCCGGGCGCCTCACGCGCCGCCGGTCACGGCCGGTCGGCGGCCTCCTTCGCCGGGACCACCGCCGGGGCCGGTCGCGCGCCCCGCGTCCGGGAGACCGCCACGCCGCCGAGGCAGATCGCCCCGCCCAGCAGGGTCAGCCAACCGGGCACCTCGTCCAGGACGAGCCAGGCGATCAGCACCACCACGGCCGGCACGGCGTAGGTGGTCGCGCCCATCTTCCCGGCGGTGGTCCGCGAGAGCGCGTACGTCCAGGTGGTGAAGGCCAGGGCGGTCGGGAAGAGGCCCAGGTACACCATGTTGAGGGTGGCGGTCAGCGGCGCCTCGGGGAGCTGCGTGAACAGTTGTCCGGCGAACGGCAGGGTCACCGCCGTACCGACGAAGCAGCCGTACGTGGTCACCTGGAGCGGACTCGCGTGCCGCAGCGCCGGCTTCTGCGAGACCACGCCGGCCCCGTAGGTGAGGGCGGCGAGCAGACAGAGCAGCACACCGGTGAGGGAGGAGGAGCCGCCCTTGGACGTGGACAGCCCGACGACGGCCGCGCCGACGAAGGAGACGGCCATCCCCGCCAACAGCTTCGACGGGAAACCCTCCCTGAGGAGCCATCCGCTCAGCAGTGCGATGACGAGGGGGCCGATGTTGACGACCATCGCCGCCGTGCCGGCGTCGACTCCCTGCTCGCCCCAGTTCAGCGCCACCATGTAGAGCCCGAACCACAGCACACCGGAGGCGAGGATGCCCGGCCACGCCTCTCGCGACGGCGGCGGCACCCGCTTGACCAGCAGCACCGCGCCGAGCGCGATCGACGCGGTCAGGAGCCTGCCCAGGGCCAGGGCGCCGGGCCCGAAATGCTGGGCCGAAGCGCGGATGGAGACGAACGCGGAGGCCCACATCACGACGGTGACGGAGGCCGCCAAGAGGGCACGGTGATCGGTTCTGGGAGCGCCAGCCGTTTGATCCATACGAGCAACGTACTCACGCCGGCCCACGCTGCCCAGATCGTCTCGCCCGATCCGGCCACCGGCGGCGCGCTTCGGCTATCCCGGTGAACCGGCCGGTGTCGGACGGGCCGTGAAGACGGTCAGGTCCTCTACGAGCGCCCGCGTGACCGCCTCGCGCATGTCATTGAGGTAAAAGTGTCCGCCCGGGAAGGAGCGGAAGGTGAAGGCGCCCTCGGTCAGCTCGCGCCAGGCCATCGCCTCGGAGGCGCCGACGCGCGGGTCCGACGCGCCGATCAGCACGCTGACGGGCGCGCGCAGCGGCGGACCCGGCTCGTGGCGGTAGGTCTCGACCGCCTTGTAGTCGCCGCGCAGCGCCGGGAGGATCAGCTCCCGGAACCCCGGATCGGCGAGCAGTCGTGCGTCGGTCCCTGCCAGTGCGGTCAACGTGCCGATCAGGGCGTCGTCGCCCCGCAGGTGCACGTCCTCCTCGCGGTGCAGGAGCGCCGAGCGGCGCCCGGAGAGGATCAGCCCGCGCGGGCCCGCGCCGGCGCGCTCCAGGCGGCGCGTCAGCTCGTAGCCGACCAGGGCGCCCATGCTGTGCCCGAAGACGGTCAACGGCCGCCCGCGCCAGGGCCGCAGCGCCTCCTCCACCCCGTCGACGAGCGCGCCGACGCACTCGGGGACCGGCTCCCCGAGCCGCTCCTGACGGCCGGGGTACTGGGCGATGAGCACCTCGGCGTGCGTGGACAGCGCCGGGGAGAACGGGCGGTAGTAGGCGGCGTTCCCGCCGGCGTGCGGGAGCAGCACGATGACGGGTGCGTCCGGTGAGGGCGGGCCGGCGTCGAAGCGGCGCAGCCAGGGACTGCCGGTGGCGAGGGCGGCGCGGGTGGCGCGGTCGGGCCCGGTCACCGCCGCTCCCCCGCCGCGCCGCCCGCCGCAGCCGCGTCCGCGGACCCGTCCGCGGACCCGTCCGTGAGCAGCAGCCTCTTCTGCGGCTTGCCCATGGCGTTGCGCGGCAGCGACGCGACGAAGCGGACCTCGCGGGGGCGTTTGTGCACCGACAGGTGCGCGGCGACGAAGTCGGTGAGTTCGGCGCCGGTGACGCCCTCGGCGACGACGAAGGCCACGATGCGCTGCCCGAGGTCCGCGTCCGGGACGCCGACCACGGCTGCCTCGCTGACCCTGGGATGGTCGAGCAGGGCGTTCTCGATCTCGCCCGCGCCGATCCGGTAGCCACCGGACTTGATCATGTCGATGGAGGCCCGGCCCACGATGCGGTGGACGCCGTCCTCGTCGACGGCGGCGATGTCGCCCGTACGGAACCAGCCGTCCTCGGTGTACGCGGCCGCGGTCGCCTCCGGCCGGCCCAGGTACCCGGAGAACAAGGTGGGCCCGGTGAGCTGGAGTTCGCCGATCTCCGCGCCAGGTTCGGCGGCGATCCGGGTGCGGATGCCGCGCAACGGGGTGCCGACCGTACCCGGGTGCACCTCGCCGCCGGCCCGACCGCTGACGGTGATCAGGGTCTCGGTCATCCCGTACCGCTCGACGGGCCGGTGGCCGGTCAGGGCCTCCAGGTCCCGGAAGACCGGTGAGGGCAGGGCGGCGCTGCCCGAGACGAGCAGCCGGGCCCCGGACAGGGCGGCGGCGGCGCGGGGTTCGGCGGCGACGCGGGACCAGACGGTCGGCACACCGAAGTACAGGCTGCCGCCGGCCGCGGCGTACGCCTCGGGGGTGGGCCGGCCGGTGTGCACGAGGCGGCTGCCCGTGCGCAGCGCGCCGAGGACGCCGAGGACGAGGCCGTGCACGTGGAACAGGGGCAGGCCGTGCACGAGGGTGTCCTCGGCGCTCCACTGCCATGCCTCGGCGAGGGCGTCGAGGTCGGCGGCGATGGCCGCCGCCGTGAGGACCACGCCCTTGGGCGGGCCGGTGGTGCCGGAGGTGTAGAGGATCAGTGCGGGGTCCCGGTCGGCGGCGGGCGGCCGTTGCCGGTCGGGGTCCCTGCCCTTGCGGGCGAAGTCCACGTCGATCTCGACCGCCCCGGAGTCCCGCAGGATGTGCCCCCGTTCGGCGGGCCCGGCGTCGGGCGGCAACGGTACGAGGGGCACCCCGGCCAGCAGCGCGCCGACGGCGGCGGCGACGGTCTCCAGCGACGCGGTCGCGGTGACGGCGAACGCGGGGGCCCCGGTGTCGATGACGTCGGCCGCCACGGCCCGTGCGGCGCCGAGCAGTTGCTCGTACGAACAGACCCGGCCGGCAACGCTGAGAGCGTCGGGCCGGTCCCCGTACACCCCGTCCAGTGCGGTAAGCACGCGCGACTCCCTGATAGTGGTCCCCCCAGGCTACGACCACCCCTCGCGCACCCCCGGTGCCCGACCACATCCCACGCGGGTCCCCGCTGGAATCGGCAGACGGCATCCGCCCCGCCGTCGGGCCGTACATGATGGCAGCAGACTCTCCGGAGGGGTGGGATGGGACGACAGGATGATGCGGACGCGTTGGACGCCGAGCTGATGGAGCGGCTGCTGCCGACCGGTGCGATACGCGCCATGGACGGGTGGCGGGCCGGGCCGGGGGCTCGGTACGCCGCCGGCGCCGGCGCTCATAGCGTGAAGTACGTGCCTGCGCACTGGTCGGGCATCGAGCCGTGGCCCGACGGGCTCTCCGACCGGTCGCAGGCAGGGGCCGTGACGATCAGCCGCGCGCAAGTGGCAGAGGTGGTGCGGGAGGCAGTGCGGGGCGGCCGACAGGCTGAGGCTCTCGTCGCCTCGTATGTGTGGGGACAAGGCAGAATCGGCTACGGTCCGCACCGCCTCAAGGACATCCTGGCCGAGCCGAATGTCGCCGATGCGTTGGCGAGTGCCGACGCGGCCCTGCGGGAGGATGGGGCGACCGCGGCGTATGGCGTGCTGTACCGAGCGGTCAGAGGGCTGGGACCGGCGTTCTTCACCAAGCTCCTCTACTTCCTCGGCCTGACGATGGACGCGGCCGCCACCCCTCGTGCCCTCATCCTGGACCAAAGGGTCGCCCGCGTCGTGCGCGCCCACGCCACGCGGATCGGGCTGGAAGCCGGACTGGCATCGGCGTCGGACGTGGCGACCTGGACGTGGTCGGACGGTGGCTGGACGCCACATCGCTACGAGGTGTACCTGCGCTGGATCACCGCTTCTGCCGAGCAGCTCGTCTCCGCCGGGATCGGGTGGCCTGCGTCAAGCCCTGATCTGCTCGAACTCGCCTTGTTCGACGGCGTCTGGGATCCGACGACCTGACTCTCGAACCCGGCCCGCAACTCTTGTTGCCCAGCCAACGCCCGCCGGCGCCCGGTCGCGGGCGCGGGGCCGGAGTTGCCCGGGGTTGGATGGCTCCCAGAGGCCGCAAGGCGGAGCCCCCGGCCGGGCCCGCGCGTCGGACGGCGTCGCGAACGGGCCCGGCCGCAGGCTCACGGCGTGTGGGCCGGGGTCAGATCACGCCCTGGGCCAGCATCGCGTCCGCCACACGCTCGAAGCCCGCGATGTTCGCGCCGGTGACGTAGTCCCCCGGGGCTCCGTACCGCTCGGCGGTCTCGTAGGACACGGCGTGGATCGACCGCATGATCCGGGCCAGTTCCTCCTCCACCCGCTCGCGTCCCCACGCCACCCGCCCCGCGTTCTGCGCCATCTCCAGCGCGCTGACGGCCACGCCGCCCGCGTTCGCCGCCTTGCCGGGGCCGAACGCGACGCCCGCCTGCTGGAGCACCCGCACCGCCTCCGGCGTCGTCGGCATGTTGGCGCCCTCGGAGACGGCCTTGACGCCGCCCGCGACCAGCGTGCGCGCGTCGTCGACGTCCAGCTCGTTCTGCGTGGCCGACGGGAACGCCACGTCCGCCGGGACCTCCCAGACCCGGCCGCCCTGTACGAAGCGCGCCGACGCCCCGCGCCGGGCGGCGTACTCGCTGATCCGGCCGCGCTCGACCTCCTTGATCTGCTTCAGCAGCGCGAGGTCGATGCCCTTCTCGTCCACGACGTAGCCGGAGGAGTCGGAGGCCGTCAGCGGGTTGGCGCCCAGCTGCTGGAGCTTCTCGATCGTGTAGAGGGCGACGTTGCCGGAGCCCGAGACGACCGCGCTCAGGCCGTCCAGCGACTCGCCCCGGACCTTGAGCATCTCCGCGGCGAACAGCACGGAGCCGTAGCCGGTGGCCTCCGGGCGGATCGCGGAGCCGCCCCAGCCCTGGCCCTTGCCGGTCAGGACGCCGGCCTCCCAGCGGTTGGTGATGCGCCGGTACTGGCCGAACAGGTAGCCGATCTCACGGCCGCCGACGCCGATGTCACCGGCGGGGACGTCGGTGTGCTCACCGATGTGACGCGACAGCTCCGTCATGAACGACTGACAGAAGCGCATCACCTCGGCGTCGGACTTGCCGTGCGGGTCGAAGTCGCTGCCGCCCTTGCCGCCGCCGATGCCGAGGCCCGTCAGAGCGTTCTTGAAGATCTGCTCGAAGCCGAGGAACTTCACCACGCCGATGTCCACGGACGGGTGGAAGCGCAGGCCGCCCTTGTACGGGCCGAGCGCGCTGTTGAACTCGACGCGGTAGCCGCGGTTCACCTGCACGCGGCCCCGGTCGTCCGTCCACGGCACGCGGAAGAGGATCTGCCGCTCCGGTTCGGTGATCCGCTCGACCAGCGCCACGGCCGGGTCGGCGTACTCGGGGCGCGCGGCGAACACCGGGCCGAGGGTGTCCAGGACTTCCCGTACGGCCTGGTGGAACTCGGGCTGGGCGGGGTTGCGGCGCTCGATGTCGGCCCGCAGTGCGTCCAGCCTGTCCTTGGGGTCCTTCACGACGTGTTTCCTCTCGGAGGGTGGCAGGCGGGCGTGCGGGCCCAGGCGGGAGAGTACCGTGCGTCGCCCCGGGCGTGGAGAGGGCTTCCGCCCCCTGGAACGCCCCTGGAGTCCGGCACGCGCCCCGCCGGAGCGGCGCGCTTCGGGCCGCGTTCGCCACCGGCCGTGACGTGGGGGGCCCTTAGGATCGGCGGGACGCGTGGGGGCCGGTCGACCCGGGGGGAAACACCCGTATGGAAATGGCACGTTTGGCGTCGCTCGTTGCCGCGACGATCACCATGGGGTTGGTCAGCGGCCTCTTCTACGGATTCGCCGTGTCCGTGATGCCCGCCCTGCGGCGCGCCGACGACCGGACCGTCATCGAGGTGATGCAGCGCGTCAACGTCGCCATCCTCAACGGCTGGTTCGTCCTCGGCTACATCGGCGCCCTGCTCTTCACCGGCCTGGCCCTGGTCCTGCACGCCGTGTCCGCCCGCGGCGCCGTGCTCGCACCACTGGCGGGGGCGTTCGTGTGCTACCTGGCCGCCATGGCCGTCACGGGTCGGGTCAACATCCCGCTGAACAACGCCCTGGAGAAGGCCGGTCCGCCCGCGCGGATCGCCGACCCGGCCGCCGTCCGCCATGCCTTCGAGGGATCGTGGGTACGGGCCAACGTCGGGCGCACGCTGCTGTGCACGGCGGCCACCGGCCTGCTGGCCTGGGCCCTGATCCTGACGCCCTGACGCCCTGGCGCCCGACGACGGCCCTTGACGCCCGAGCAGGCGGGCGCCGGCGCGCCCGCCTCATGCAGCACGGGCCGTCGTCAGGCGGCGCGCACCACCGCCGACCTGCCCTCCGGCTGCCCCCGTCAGGTACCGGACCGCACCGCGAACCGCTCGCCGCCGGCCCGGGGGGCGGGGCTCAGCAGCCGGGCTTGGAGCCGCCGCAGCTCGGGCGAGGGTTCCGTGCCGAGTTCGTCGGCGAGGACCCGGCGGACGTGCTGGTAGGCCCGTACGGCTTCCGCGCGCCGGCCCGCGGCGACGAGGGCCGTGACGAGCCGGCTGTGGAACCACTCGTTGAGCGGGTAGTCGTTGATGAGCTTGCGCAGCTCGGGGATGGATTCACGGGCCAGGCCGAGCTGTTCCTGTGCCTCGATCCGGATCTCGTAGGCGCGTACGCGCAGTGCCTCCAGGTGGACGAGGTGGCCGGCGAGCACGTCGCCGACGGGGTGGTTCGACAGGGCGGGGCCGCGCCACAGGTCCAGGGCCTCGCGGACGTCGCGCAGCGCGCCGGCCGGGTCGCCGTCCGCGAGCCGGGTAAGGGCCCGGGCGACGAGACCTTCGAAGACGCGGATGTCGATCTCGGCGTCGTCGGCGAGGATGCGGTAGCCGGGCGGACTGGTGACGATCAGGGAGCGCCCGGGGGGCACCAGGTTCTCCCGTACCAGCATCCTGCGGGCGTGGTAGACGTACGTCTGGAGGGTGGTGACGGCGCTGCGCGGCGGTCGGTCGCCCCACAGCTCGTGGATGAGCGCCTCCGCCGTGACGATCTCATGGGGCCGGGTGAGCAGCAGCGCCAGTGTCTGGCAGACCTTCGGGGTCCCGGGCCGGTACACCCGTCCGTCGTCGGCGACGATCTCGAACGGGCCGATGAGATGGAAACGCATGGAAGGTGGCTCCTCGTCAGCGGGACGGCGGCGGCCGGACGGCCGCACCGACGGATGGGCCGCCCCGCCGGATCGCTCCGGCGGGGCGGCCGTCACCGTGTGATCCGCGCCGTCACTCCTCGCCGAGCAGGTAGCGGATGTGCTTGACCAGCTCGCCGACGTCCTCGCGCAGCAGGCTGTAGTGGTCGGCGTCGAGGTCGATGACCGTCGGCGGCTCGGCCGAGTAACCGCTGCTGTTCTCCAGGAACGAGTAGTCGTCACCCACGGCCTTGAAGATGCTGATCGGCGCCTGGAGGGTGCGCTCGGCCAGCTCGCGGAACGAGTACTCGAATTCGTAGGTCTGGCCCACGACCGAGATGATCCGCTC
This sequence comes from Streptomyces sp. NPDC046557, assembly GCF_040645975.1. NCBI lineage: Bacteria > Bacillati > Actinomycetota > Actinomycetes > Kitasatosporales > Streptomycetaceae > Streptomyces > Streptomyces sp. NPDC046557. Next base: position 40,112 of record NZ_JBEYZH010000019.1, on the reverse strand, counting down.
GGCGAGGTCGACGTCGATGCCCTTGAGCTCGCTGATGTACTCGGCGAAGGACGCCTCGTCCCTCGCGACCTCCAGGCACTTCTCCAGGTCCGGACCGGAAATGGTGCCGGTGAAGACGGAGAAGAGGATCGTGGTGTAGCCGCGGTTGGCGAAGGACGCCTCACGGCCCCACACCTTGCCGTTCTCGGCGCGCACCTTCGGGGAGCCCGGGGCGATGAGGAAGAGGTTCTCCACCTTCTCGCCCGCCTGCTCCAGCTGGTAGGCGGTCTCGAAGGCCACGCGGGCGCCGAAGGAGTAGCCCCACAGGGTGTAGGGGCCGGCCGGCTGGAACTCCTTGATGGCCTCGATGTCCGCCTTGGCCATCTCGACGATGGTCTCGTACGGGGTCTCGCCCTCGTTGATGCCGTGCGACTGGACGCCGTAGAACGAGCGGCCGAGCCCGATCTCGCCGGCCAGGGTGCGCAGGTTCATCGGGTACCCGCCCAGACCCGGCCAGCAGATCACGGGGTTGGCCTTGCCGGTCTCCGCGTGCAGCCGCACCAGGCGCGAGGACTCCTGGGCGACCTCGCGCTCCAGGCGTCGGGCGAGCTTCTCGACGGTCGGGGACTCCAGGACGCTCTGCAGCGGCAGGGTGACGCCGAGCCGGGAGTTGAGCTCGCGGATCAGACCGACGGCGATCAGGGAGTTGCCGCCGGACTCGAAGAAGTCGTCCTGCACCGAGACGCTCTCGCGCCGCAGGGACTTCGCCCAGATCGCGCTGATCTCCTTCTCGGTCTCCGTGCGCGGCGCGACGAAGGGGCGTTCGACGAGTTCGGCGTTGACCTGCTCGGAGGCGGCCAGTGCCTTGACGTCGACCTTGCCGTTGGCGGACAGCGGCATCCGCTCGAACACCACGACCCGGTTCGGGATCATGTAGTCGGGCAGGAAGCTGACGAGGTCGTCGCGGATGAGCTCGGCCGGACCGCGCATGTGGACGCTGTCCTCGCGCATGCCCTCGTGGCCGACCTGCTCGTCGCTGATGCGGCCACCGACGAAGAAGTACATCGGGCCGCTCTCGACGCCGTTCGCGGCGAGGACGGCGTCCATGCGGCGCGAGGCGGGCAGCGGGTTGCCGGTCTTGGAGCTGTAGCCGGAGGACATGAAGCCCAGGTTCAGCCCGTTCATCATCAGGTGCTGGAGCTTCTTGCCGAGGGTGATGTACCGCAGCCACTCCTCGGGGGCCCGGCTGTAGACGCTGATGCCGAAGCTCGCCGCCTGGTACACCGACTGGTTGATCGCGATGACGTGCTTCTTGAGGACGATGTCGTCCGAGAAGCGGGCCAGCTCGCCGTCCGCGTAGCGGTACAGGCCCTCGGGCAGGCCGGCGATCTTGCTGCCGTGCGTCTGGACGTAGACCTCGGCGTGGTCGGCGCGCGGGCCGGCGTGCGGGACGAGCTCGAAGGTGCCCAGGTAGTAGTCCTCGTCGGCGACGTCCAGCAGCTCGCGGACGGCCGGCTCATAGGCGCGGTCGTGGATGTCGAGGCCGTAGCCGGGCAGGATCTGCTCGAAGAGGCCGACCATGTGGCCGGTTTCGATCTCCAGGACCTCGACGATGTTGTTCTTGTAGACCGGCTCGATGCCGCTCTTCTTGCCGATGAAGTGGATCTGCGCGGTGGGCTTGCCGGTGGCCTCGCGCTCGCTGATCAGCACGAGCTGGTGGCGGACCGGCTGGTAGTAGTAGTAGCCCGGCTTCAGTCCGCCGACGCCCTCCAGCTCGAAGTACATCTGCGTCGCGTACAGCGCGCCCGGGGAGGCGTAGCCGTACTTCGGCAGCAGCCGCTCCTCGCTGACGTACTGGCCGAACCAGCGCAGGATCTGGCCCAGTTCGGCGAAGGCCAGATCGGCCGCCTTGCGCGAGTAGCCCGCGGTGACCTTGGCGCCGAGCAGGTCGAGCAGGTCGTCCTGGGTGACGGCGCCGCCCTCGTAGAAGCGGTACGTCTTGCGGGCGAAGACCCGGGCGCGCTGCTCGGGGGTGGGCTCGGAGCCCTCCAGGTCGAAGGCCGGGCGGGCGGCGAGCTCGGCGTCGTCGCGCAGGCCCGGGTTGGACAGCTGCGCCTTGACCTGGAGCTTGCTCTTCTTCGAGGCGTGGTGGGAGCCGTGGTTGCCCTGGTCCATCAGGGCGGCTTCCTTCTCGCTCAGCTCGACGCAGGCGATGAGGTTCTGGAAACCGGTGCGGCTGTCGTTCTTGACGATGACGGCCGCGTTGCGGACCCACTCGTGGTTCTCGATCGCGAGGGAGATCTCGTCGAGTTCGACGCGGTAGCCGCGCAGCTTGACCTGGTTGTCGGCGCGGCCGGCGAACTGCACGGTGCCGTCCGGGTTCCACTGGCCCAGGTCGCCCGTCTTGTAGAGGCGGGTGGGCGCGGCGTCCTCGGTGAGCGCGATCTCCAAGAAGCGGTCGGCGGTCAGGTCGGGGCGGTGCAGGTAGCCGCGGGCCAGCTGGACGCCGCCGATGTACAGCTCGCCGATCTCGCCGCCGCTGACGGGCCGCAGGTCCTTGTCGAGGATGTGGTACTCGGTGCGGTGGACGGGGCTGCCGATCGAGATCGACTGCGGGCCCTCGTCCAGGACCTCTGGGTCGACGGTGTACGAGGAGGAGTTGATGGTGCACTCCGTCGGCCCGTACAGGTTGATGAGGGCGCGGCCCGGCATCTCGCGGGTGACCTGGAGGGCGAGATTGCGCGAGAGCGCCTCGCCCCCGCTGAAGATCTGCTCCAGCGAGGAGCAGGCGTCGAACTGCTCGGTATCGATGAGCGCCTGGAGCAGCGTCGGAACGCACTGGACGGTGGTGACGTCGTGCTTCCGGATGGTCTCGATGAGGCCCTCGGGGTCGGCGTAGACGCCGGGGGCGCCCATGACGACGGTGGTGCCGTTGGCCGGGGAGAGGATCTCCCACTGGGCGGCGTCGAAGCTCATCGGGGTCTTCTGCAGGACGACCTTGCTCCGGTCGATGCCGTGCGTCTCGCGCAGCCAGCCGAGCTGGTTGACGACGCTGCGGTGCTCGATCATCACGCCCTTGGGCTTTCCGGTGCTGCCGGAGGTGTAGATGACGTAGGCGAGGCTGTCGGGGCGGCTGCCCTCGGCGGCGGGCGCGGGCGCGCCCTCGGGCAGCACGAACGCGTCGGACTCACGCAGGGTGACGACGGTCACGTCCTTCGGCGCGAGTTCGCGCAGTCGGGACACCAGGCGCTGCTGAACGAGGATGATCTTCGCCTGGCTGTTCTCGATCATGTACCGGAGCCGGTCCTCGGGGTACTCCGGGGACAGCGGCAGGTAGGCACCGCCGGCGGACAGGATGCCCCAGGCGCCGATCATCAGGTCGAGCGACGGCTCGACGAAGAGGCCGACGCAGTCGTCCGCCGAGACACCGAGATGTCTCAGGTACTCGGCCAGGGCCAAGCTTCTTGCCGCCAGTTCACGGTAGGTGAGGCTCTGGTCGCGGTAGACGACCGCGGTCGCCTCCGGGTGCTCCGCGACCCGCTCGGCGAGCAGGTCCGGCAACGCCTTGGTCCCCAGAAGGGTGGGCTCGAGCACGCTGGTCTCCTGAAAGGTCATTTCTCGCTTCCTTAACTTCCTTCGTGGAACAGCGGGCGTGCCCGACGCCCGCGCACCGGACCGCACTTCGCGGCGGCCCGGCCTGCAGCGGCTCACGCGGTACGGACGGCCCCCGCGGGGCCGGGGTGCCACGCGGGGGTGAGCCGGCAGAGCCGGGCGGCGGCCCGGCGTGAAGAAACCGACGGACAGGGGACCAGACTCATTCCCCCGGCAGGGTTGTCGGGACGTGCGCCCCCAGCGCACGGCCCCGGGGAACGGGCGGGCCCCCTCGGCCCGCACGCCCCTCCCCTACCGGTCATGGAGCAACCGGGTCACCAATCCGTTCTCGCACACCTCACGGGCGGCGCCTGCGATGAGTGGGGCGACCGTGTCCTACCCGGCTCCGCCCCCACGGCCTCCGCCGGCTCGGGGTGTGACCAGGCGGTTGCTGGGGGCCGGCTTCCTCAGCGTGACCGGCTCGAACGGCTTCTCGTACATCCTGTGTCTCCCATCCAGGTCGAGGTCTTCGCGTGGTGCGCCGTACGGCGGCGGAGTGGGGCGGGGCGGGCCGGAGCCGGTCAGCGGCCCGTGCGCTCGGCGAGGTGCGTGGCGTGGGCGACGGCGAGCCGGCCGGCGGCCTCCGCGCAGGAGGCGAGGACGGCCATGTTGGCGCGCGCCGAGCGTCCGTCGGTGGCCGCGTCCACGGCCCGCATCAGGTACTTGGTGATGCCCTGGCCGGAGATGCCGTCGGCGGCGGCCCGGGCGACGGCTTCGCGGATGGCCGTGTCGACCTCGGCGGAGTCGATGGCGTCCTCTTCCCGGACCGGGGTGGTGATCAGGAAGGAGCTGTTGTTGCCGAGCGCCCAGTGGGCCTCGACGGCGCGGGCGATGACCTGCTCGTCGTCCAGGCGGTGGGGCGCCCGGTGGCCGCTGGTGCGGCAGTAGAAGGCGGGGAAGTCGTCCGAGCGGTACGCGACGACCGGGACGCACTGCGTCTCCAGGTACTCCAGCGTCAGCCCGAGATCGAGGATCATCTTCGCCCCGGCACAGACGACCGCGACCTTGGAACGGGTGAACTGGATGAGGTCGGAGGAGACGTCCCAGGTCTCCTGCGCGCCGCGGTGCACGCCGCCGATGCCCGCGGAGGAGAAGAACGCGATCCCCGCGAGTTCGGCCGCCACGACGGAGGAGGCGACGGTGGTCGCGCCGAGGCCGCCCCCGGCCAGGACGAGGGGCATGTCGCGGCTGGAGACCTTGGGGATGTCCGGCAGGGAGGCGAAGCGCTCGATGTCGGAGTCCGACATGCCGACGCGGATCCGGCCGGCCTCGATGCAGATCGTCGCGGGCACCGCGCCGCCGGCCCGTACCGCGTCCTCCACCTTGCGGGCGGTGGCGGCGTTGTCGGGGTAGGGCAGGCCGTGCGTGATGACGTTGCTCTCCAGGGCGACGACGGCCGCGCCGTCGTGGAGGGCCTCACGGACTTCCTCGGTGTAGACGACGGGGATGCCGCTGCTTGCGCTCATCGAAGGTCTCTCACTTCTCGTTCCAGTAGCCGGGCGGCTTGACCAGCAGGTCCCGGCGGGCCGCTATCTCGGTGAGGACATGGGCGTCCCAGTCCTCGGGTTCGACCGGCTCCAGCGAGATCGAGACGGAGTCCTCGTCGGTGGTGAAGGTCCGCGTCACCGCGGCGGTCACCGCGTCGTCGATCGCCCGGAGTTGCTCGGCCGTGAAGTCTCTCGGGTAGTGCCGGACGTGGATGTGGGGCACGGACTCGGTTCCTCTCCTTATCGGTGGCGGACGGGTGGCACACCCAGGACGGGGGAGACCTCGGTGTGCCACCGCCACTCCCGGCCCCATCAGAGGGGTTCGGTGGGGCGGGGAGTCGGGGAGGGGACTCCGTCGCGCGTCAGGCGTCGACGGGCTCCCGCGCATGGGCCCTGGCCGCTTGCCTCCTGGCCCGGCCGGGGCGCGGCTGGGCCAGGACGACGGCGGCGACCACGGTGAGCGCGCCGACGAGTTGGAGCGGCGACAGGGCCTGGTCGAGGACGAAGTAGCCCAGCAGGGTGGCCGCGAGCGGCGAGGCGAAGCTCAGGAACGAGACGGCGAGCGCGGGCAGCCGCTCCATGCCGCGGAACCAGATCGCGTAGGCGAACAGGGCCCCGATGATGCCGAGGTAGGCGAAGCCCGCCAGGTTCTCGCCGGTGATCGTGTCGGGCAGTCCCTCGCCGATCAGCAAGACCGGCAGGAGCACCAGGCCGCCGACGGTGAGCTGCCAGCCCGTGAAGGTCAGCAGGCCCACGCCTTCGGGGCGGCCCCAGCGCTTGGTCAAGACGATGCCGGAGGCCATGCTGAGCGCACCCAGCAGACCGGCGATGACACCGGTGGCGTTGAGGCCGGCGTTCGGTTGGAGGACCAGCAGGGCCACCCCTGCGGCGCCGAGCGCGCAGGCGACCAGGTGGATCTGCTTGATCTTCTCCTTGAGCAGCAGGGCGCCCAGGAGCAGCACGATCATCGGCTGGATGGACATCACCAGCGCCGCGACCCCGCCCGGCAGGTGGTACGCCGCGACGAACAACAGGTAGAAGAAGGCGCCGATGTTCAGGACGCCCAGGACCAGCGCACGCCACCACCAGATGCCGCGGGGCAGGGTGCGGCCGACGAGTACGAGGAACAGGCCCGCGGGCAGCGCCCGCAACACGGCCGCCAGCAGCGGACGGCCCGCCGGCAGCAGCTCGGTGGTGACCAGGTACGTCGAACCCCAGACGGCGGGTGCGAGCGCGGTCAGGGCCGAGTCGGACAGCGCGCGACTCTTCATTGGACCACGGCCGAGTCGGTGGTACCGAAGAAGCGGTCGCCGAAGTCGCCGAGGCCCGGGATCATGAACGCGTCCTCGTTGAGCCGCTCTTCGACGGACGAGGTGACGATCTTGACGAGGGGGTGCTGGGTGTTGACCGCCTCGATGCCCTCGGGTGCGGCGAGGAAGTTGACGAACACGATGTTCTCCTCGCGCACGCCCACCTCCAGCAGCAGGTCGACGGCGGCGTTGGCGCTGCCGCCGGTGGCGAGCATCGGCTCCAGCAGCAGCACTTGCCGGTGCGCGATGTCGTCCGGCAGGTTCTGGTAGAGGAAGTGGGGCAGCTTGGTGGTCTTGTCCCGCTGGATGAGCATCTTGCCGACGCGGATGTCGGGTACGAGGGCGCGCAGCTCGTCCACCATCGAGTCCCCGGCCCGGATCACGGGCACGGCGCACAGGTTCGGCGTGAACTTCAGCCCGTCGAAGGTCTCGCCGGTCGGCGTGACCACTTCCTGCTTGTCGAAGGGCAGCAGGTCCAGCGCCGATTCGAGCAGGAGGCGGATGATGCGCCGGGAGTAGAAGACGAAGTCGGCGCGGGAGGCGTCACGGTCTCGGATGATCGTGTGCATCGCCCGTAGCTGGTTGGTCTGCGGCAACGGATGGACGTTGTGGTGGCCGGTCGCCATGGGAACCTGCTTCTTGTCGGTCGGTGGAGACGGGCTGCGGCCGGGGCCCGACGGGGGTGCCCCCGGGCGGCCTCAGTGTGAAGCTGATCGACCAGCACTTTTGCCGGCATTGACCGAGGGGATGTGCCCCGGTATGACGGCTTTCAGTACATGTCGCGGATGCTCTCCAAAAGCCTCGTTGGTACCGATCCGTGGGTCAACGGGCCCTATGTCAGATCAGTGTCAACCTTCGCCAGGTCCATGTCAGAGACCGTCAGTTGTCGGCCAAATTCCGAGAGGGTGGGCGCTTCGGCCGGGTGCGGGACGCCGCGAACCCCGGACGGATCAGGCGGCGCGCGCCGCGGCGGGGTTGTCCCGCCGGGTGTGGGCCAGTACGACGGCGGTCAGGGCCGCGAGTTCGTCGGCGTCGGGCCGGCCCCTCACCAAGCGGATGAACCGGCCGGAATCATGCCTGCTCACAGGGTGCTCCTTGTCTCGCGGACGGCCGGCCCGCCCGCGTACGGAAGGGCCGCCGGTCCGACGGCGGTGTCGCTCGGCGCGCCCACCGCCACGGCCGGCCCGACGGCGGCGTGCGTCGTGTGGACCAGGGCCCCCGGCAGGATGCGCCGGACCAGGCCGCCGAGCACCCACCCGGGCCCCACCTCCACGTACCGGTCGGCACCCGAGGCGGCGAGCGTCGCGACGGCCCGCGTCCACCGCACCGGGCTGGTCAGTTGGCCGCGCAGCGCGACGACGGCCTCGGCGGCGGTCTCGATCCGCCCCCCGGTGACGCTGGAGACCAGCGGCAGCACCGGGTCGCGGAAGGCGGTGGCGATCAGGGTCTCGGTGAACTCCGCCTCCGCGTCGCGCAGCAGGCTGGAGTGGAAGGGGCCGCCGGACCGCAGCGGACGCACCCGCGCCCCGGCCGCGCGGGCGGCCTCGGCGAGGTGGGACACCGCCTCGACCTCCCCGGAGACCACGGTCTGGCGGGGTTCGTTGTCCCCGGCCACCTCGACGACCCGGTCCGTCGCAGCGCGAGTCTCGGCGCACAGCCGCACCAGGTCCCGTCGACTCAGGCCGATGACGGCCGCGGTGGCGCTGCCGACCCGGTCGCCGACGGTGGCGACGAGTTCGCTGCGCAGCCGGACCAGCCACAGCGCGTCGGTCCACTCCAGGACCCCCGCGGCGACCAACGCCGCGTATTCGCCGAGGCTGTGCCCGGCGACCGCGTACGGCTCCAAGCCCTCGCCGCGCAGCACTTCCAGGGCTGCCAGGCTCGTCAGGAACAGGGCGGGTTGCGCCACGACGGGGTCCTCCAGGTCCCGGTCGGAGCCGTCCCGGCAGAGCCGCGCCAGGGGGATCCCGAGGAGGTCGTCGGCGACCCGGAAATAGGTATCCGCGAGTTCCGGGCGCCGGGCGAGCAACTCTCTGCACATGCCGGCGCGTTCGGAGCCCTGGCCGGGGAAGACGAAGGCGGTACGGGTCATCCGGTCACGTCCTTAATCTGCGGTCAACCGGCCAGGGGCGTGCGGTCCGGCCAGGGGGCGGACGCACCGCACACGGTGCCGCCGGTGGCCAGCCAGCTGTTGGGAACCCAGCGGACGTCGACCACCGCGGGGGCGGTCCCGGCCACCGCCACGGCGGCGGCGTGGGAGGTGTCGGCGGGTATGCCGGCCATGGTCCAGTCGTCCGGGTGCCGGTCGTGGTCGGTGCCGAGGTAGTCCTCGGCGGGGGAACGGCTCAACCCTGTCCCGAGTCCCTTGAGAAACGCCTCTTTTCTGGTCCAGATCTGGCCGAAGAGCTGTCGACGGGCCTCGCCGGCCGCGGCATTCGCGATCTCCAGTTGCTCGTCCGGGTGCAGCGCCTTCGAGCAGATGTCGACGGTCTCCACTCCGGGCAGCTTCTCCACGTCGACGCCGAGCGGAACCGTGCCCACGCCCACCAGCGCGACCCCACCGCTGTGCGAGAGGGAGTAGTGCAGCGGTGGCGGCGGCGGGGACATCGCGGGGCGGCCGTGCGGTTCGCCGCAACCCGGGCAGGGTTCGCGCATGAAGCGCACGTCCTGCGGCAGGGTCTGCGTGTAGCGGCCGAGCAGCCGACGCACCGCCACGTGGGCGGCCGCGTAGAGCAGGCCGTCGGAGCGCCGGATGAAGGCGTCGGTGTGTTTGCGCTCCTCCGCGTCCAGTTCCGCGAAGGCCAGCGCTTCGGCGTCGACCCCGGTGGGGCGGCGCACCAGCCACAGGTCGACCCGGTCCGGGGAGAGGGTGAAGTCGGCGTCGGGCAGGTCGAGGTGGTTCACGACCGGGCGGACGGTCTGCCGCAGGGTGGTCGTCGTCATGCCGGGACTGCTGCCCCGCGCAGGTGCGACTCCGGGCCGAACTGGCCGACGAGGCAGTCGATGAGCTCCTGCGCGCTGTTGCCGGTCAGCAGCCGCTGGAGGTTCAGGTCGACGCCCAGCACCGACTCCATCCGGTACTGGAGTTCGATGCCGGAGATCGAGCCGATGCCCAGGCAGCCCATCGGGCGGCCCGTCGTGTCGACGCGGTGCGGTTCGATGCCGAGGATGCGGCCGAGCTCCTCGCGCACGTACTGCTCCAGCATGCGGGTGCGCTCGCGCTTGCCGACGGTGTGCAGGAGGGTGACGTCGGGCGGGCTGATGTGGACCAGCCCGCTATCCGTCTCGTATGTGTGCGACAGGTGAAGTGTGGTCATGATGCGCTCCTGGTCACGGTCACGGCGTACGGGTGTCCCCGTACGCCCGGGGAAGTGGGAAAGTCGGGTACAGCACGGCCAGGGAACAGCCGTCAGGGCCGCGTCCGGTGGGACGCAGGTCTGGATGCAGGGCCCGCCGGCCGGCGTTCGGCCGGGAGCCCGCGGGTAGAGCGCGTAGCCCAGCGGCGCGGCCGAGGGGGCCCGCGGAGACGGCACAAGCGGGGGCCGGCCGCAACGCCATCCGCGCCGAGTCCAAGGCGCCCGGCGCGAGCGGGGCGCCGGCCGGCAGGCCGTCAGTCGACGGCGCGGACGATCACCGCGGAGTTGAAGCCGCCGCGGCCCCGGGCGAGGACCACCGCGGTGCGCACCGAGGCGGTCCTGGGTCGTACGGCGACCAGGTCGAGGTCGTAGGCGGGCGACAGTTCCACGTTGGTGGTCGGCGGGATCAGGCCCTCGCGCATGGCGAGCACCGCCGAGACGACGTCCACCGGGGCGGCGCCCGCGCCCAGGCGCCCGGTCGTCGTCTTGGGCGCGGTGACGGGTACCCCGCGCGGGCCGAACACGCTGGTGATGGCCTCGGCCTCCTCGCGGTCGAGCCGCTTGGTGCCCGCGGCGTCGGCGAAGACCACGTCGACCTCGGCGGGGTGACAGCCCGCGTCGGTGAGCGCCGTGTCGATGGCCCGGCGCAGACCCGGTTCGCGCCCGCTGTCGGGCCGGGGGTCGAACGTCGCCCCGTATCCGGCGAGTTCGCCGTAGACGGTGTCGGCGCCGCGGGCGAGGGCGCTGTCCTCGTCCTCCAGGACGAGCAGGGCGCCGCCCTCCCCCGGTACGTATCCGGCCGCCGCCTCGTCGAAGGGCAGGTAGGCGCGGTCGGGGTCGGCTCCGGTCGACATCAGACCACCGGCGAGCTGGGCCGCCCAGCCCCAGGAGGAGATCGGGGCGTCGAAGCCGCCGGTGGCGGCCAGTTTGCCGCCGGCGCGGATCTGGCGTCGGGCGTGCGCGAGGGCGTCGAGGCCGCCGGCGTGGTCGCTGACGACGACTCCCGAGGGCCCCTGCAGACCGTGCCGGATGGAGATCTGCCCGCTGTTGACGGCGTAGAACCAGGCGAAGGACTGGTAGGCGCTGACGTGGTTGGCGCCCCGACCCCACAGCTTGCGCAGCTCGTTGCCGCCGAACTCGACCCCGCCGGACCCGGCCGCGGTGACCACGCCCATCCGGTACGGGTCGAGGTCCCCCGGCGTCACTCCGGCGTCGGCGAAGGCGTGGTCGGCGGTGGCCACGGCGAGCTGGGTGACCCGGTCGGTCTGCGGTACGAGCCGTCCCGGCAGGTGTTCCTTGGCGTCGAAGCCGTGGATCTCGCCCGCCAGACGGGAGGGGTAGGAGGAGGCGTCGAAGCGGGTGACGGGCCCGATCGCGTTCTTGCCGATCCGGGTCGCCGCCCAGAAGTCCTCCACTGCGATCCCGCTGGGGGCGGCCACGCCGATGCCGGTGACCAGGGTCCTGGCACTCATGTGGTCCTCCTGTCGGGGCGGGTCAGCACCATCGCGCTGTGGAACCCGCCGAAGCCGCTGCCCACGGTGAGGACGGCGTCGGTGCGGTGTTCCCGCGCGTGAAGCGGGACGTAGTCGAGGTCGCACTCGGGGTCGGGAGTACGCAGGTTGGCGGTGGGCGGCACCACGTGGTGGCGCATCGCGAGGACGGAGGCGGCGATCTCCATCGAGCCGACCGACCCGAGCGAGTGTCCGATCATCGACTTGATGGAGCTCATCGGGATCCGGTAGGCGTGCTCGCCGAGGGCCCGCTTGTACGCGGCCGTCTCGTGCAGGTCGTTCTGCCGGGTGCCCGAGCCGTGCGCGCTGACGTAGTCGATGTCCGCGGGGCGCAGGCGCGCCACGTCGAGGGCGACCGTGACGGCCTCCGCCAGCTCGCGCCCGTCGGGGCGCAGGCCGGTCATGTGGAAGGCGCTGGAGCGGGCGGCGTGTCCGGCGATCTCCGCGTAGACGTGCGCGCCGCGCCGGCGGGCGGCCGCCAGCTCCTCCAGTACGAACACGGCGGCGCCCTCGCCCAGGACGAAGCCCTTGCGGGAGGCGTCGAAGGGGCGGGAGGCGGTGCCCGGTGCGTCGTTGTACGGGGTCGTCGCCTTGATGGCGTCGAAGCAGGCGAGGGTGATCGGCGTGATCGGCGCGTCGGTGGCGCCGGTGACCATGACGTCGGCGCTGCCCTCGCGGATCAGGTCGGCGGCGTGCGCGACCGAGTCGATGCCCGAGGTGCAGCCGGTGGAGACCGTGGTGACGGGGCCCTCCGCGCCGACGGCCCAGGCCACCTCGGCGGCGAAGGAGCTCGGCACGAAGTGGTCGTAGAGGCCGGGCGAGGCATAGGTGTGGTCGAGCACGTCGAGCCGGCCGTCGTGGCTGACGGCACGGTACTCGCGGTAGAGCGCGCCCACGGCTCCGGCCCCGGTACCGAGGCTGACACCGGTGCGGTGCGGGTCGAGCCCGGTGAGGGCGAGCCCGCTGTCGGCGAACGCCTCGCGCGCCGAGACCACGGCGAACTGGGCGGCGCGGTCCATGCGGCAGATCTCCCGCGGGGTCAACCCGTGTGCCCGCGGGTCGAAGTCGACCTCGGCCGCCACCCGGGAGCGGAACGCGGAGGCGTCGAAGAGGGTGATCCGCCGCGTCGCGGTGCGCCCTTCGCTCAGCAGGCGCCAGAAGGCCCCGGTGCCGGTGCCTCCGGGTGCCAGCACTCCCACCCCCGTGATCACGACCCGGCGAGCCACCGGCACGGCCCTCCCCTCGTGTCGGCGTGGCGGCGACTCACTCGGACGCCTTCCAGTCGTAGAAGCGGGTGGCCATGGCGTCGGCCGGGGTGCGCCAGGTCGCCGGGTCGTACGGCTGGATGAAGGGCAGCAGGTCGTGGCTGATCTGCATGAAGCGGGGGTCGTGGCGGGACTCCTGGATGCGCCGGCCGCCGTCGTCCTCGGCGAAGTCCTGGAGGTGGAAGTAGAGGCCTTTGTACATGAACAGCCGACGGCGCAGGGTGCCCATCCGCTCGGGCATGTCGGTCTTGTCGAACTCGGCGAAGAGGTGCGCCACTTGATCGCTGGACATGCTGTCCATCCGGGCCACGATCAGGTTGCTGTGCGTCATCTGGTCTCTCTCTTCCGTGCGTCGGGGAGTGGTTCACGGGTGCTACAGCCGGATGAAGCCCGCGACGCCCAGGAGCCTGCGGGCCAGTTCGCGGCGGGCCTGGCGGGGGCCGGTCGCCTGCCACTTCTCGACGGCTTCGGCCGGCAGCCGGGTCACCTCGGCGCTGACGGGGCGGACGGGGTGGACGATGGCGAAGTGCTCGCGGAACGCCTCCAGCGGCGCGAGCCAGGCCCGGCCCAGCACGATCAGGTCCTGCTCCAGGTCGGTGATCTGCGCCAGGCAGCTCTCGGCGACCGCCGTGAGGGCGGCCGCGACGGAGACGGAGCTGTCCGGCAGCACGTCTTCGCAGTCCCTGGGCGCGGGTGTTCATCAGCAGCCGGCGGCCGACCGGGTGCCGCTCGCCGTGGTAGCTGTCGAACAGGGCCGGCGGCGCGTCGCCGCGTACCTCGGCGGCGAGTTTGCAGCCCAGGTTGACGGCGTCCTGGATGCCGGTGTTCATGCCCTGGCCGCCGGCGGGGAGGTGGATGTGGGCCGCGTCGCCGGCCGGCAGCACACGGCCGCGCCGGTACTCCCCGGCTTGCCGGGCCGCGTCGCCGAAGGCGCTCACCCACACCGCCTTGGCGGCGCGGCAGGTCGTCTCCCCGAGCACGCCGAAGTCGAGCGGCAGACCGCCGAAGTGGCCGAGGGTGCTGGTCTCGATCTCGCCGAAGCGGGCCAGGAGGCCGCGCTGGTCGAAGGTCTCCAGGGTGCGCGCGGTGAAGCCGAGGCCGCGCGATTCTCCCGTACGCCGTTCAAGCCGCTCCAGAACGACGACGTGGACCCCCGCGAGCCGCAGTTCGCCGGCGAGGGTCATTCCGATGGGTCCCGCGCCGACGACGATGACCGGTGCGCCCATCACGTCTCCTTGAATTCGCCTCCGGAGACAGTGCACCGGATCTTGACTACAAGGTTCTTCGGATGCGAACGGGCATTCAATGGCGGTGGATTCAGGAGTCGGTCAGGTTCCACAAGAGCCGGTCCGCAGCCTCGGAGGACGGCCAAGAGCATGTCAAGGAAAGGACAGGTCAGGGCGCGACCCCGGACTCCGGTGCGGGCGGCGGACCGCGTTCTCCGTTCCGGCGTTCCGCGGTGCGGTCAGCGGCGCGCGGCGCGGCGGCTGAAGCAGGAACGGACGTCGCTCTCGTTGTAGTACGTGCGCCCCGCCCGGTTGCGGCGGCGCCACCGTTCCTCGCTCGCCAGCCGGTAGACGGTGCCCATCGGCACCTGCCACAGCTGCGCGATGTCGGCGCCGGCCAGCCACCGCTCGGTGGCCGGCGCACCGGCGGTGCCCGCCGGCCGCGCGGAGTCCAGGCAGTCGCTCAGCTCGCTCCACCGGTCGCTGCTCCAGCGGTGGGCGGGATCGGCGTCACACACGATCGCGGGTCCGTCGGCCCGCTCCCCCGCGCGGGCGGCGAAGGCGAGGGCTCCGGCGCAGCCGGGCTCGGGGCAGGCGCCCAGGCGGACGCTGCGGGCGCGGTCGGGGAAGGCCGCCCGGCGCCCGCCCCGTATCAGGCGGGCTATCTCCTCGCTCGCCTCGGCTGCCGCCGAGTGCGCCGCGAGCCAGTCGGTGTGACGCAGCAGGAAGGCGGTGAGGGCGGTGACGGTACGGGGCGGCGCGGCGAGCCCGCGCTGCTGGGCGACCAGGCCGCTCCAGGAGCCGAGGACGGAGACGATGCGCGTCCGTACGTCGGCGGCGGCGGCGTTGAACGGCAGGCCCGGCAGGTCGCCGCCGGTGGTGCGCTCGCGCAGGCTGCCGGGGGCGCCGCCGCCGAGGATCCGACCGCACTCCTCGTACAGGTGCGCCAGTTCGGCGAGCCCGGCGGCGAAGTGGTCCCGGCAGGGGCGGCACAGCCGGGTGCCCACGGACGCGCGCCGCCGGGCGTGACCGCCGCGGCAACCCTCGCCGTGGCACAGGGCCGTCACCGTCATGTCGTTCCCCCTTCTGCTTCGCGCGCCGGGCCGCGTCGTGTCGCTGGCCGGGATCAGGCGTGGCCGAACCGGAATCCGACGCCGCGGACCGTGATGATCCAGCCGGCGCCGATCTTGTTGCGCAACGTGCTGACGTGCGTGTCGACGGTCCGCCGCGACCAGGAGTCGCCCCAGACCCGCTCCATCAGGACCTTGCGCGGGATGACGGTGCCGGGGTGGGAGGCCAGGAGGTAGAGCATGTCGAACTCCTTGCGGGTGGTCTCGACGGGCTCCCCGTCCAAGGTGACCTCCCGGGTCCCCGCGTCGATCCGCAGCGGTCCTGCGGTGATGGCGGCGGCCGCGGGGCGCGGCGGGCGCGCCCGGCGCAAGACCGCTTCCATCCGGGCCATCAGCTCGCGGAACCCGTAGGGCTTGACCAGGTAGTCGTCCGCGCCGGCCTGGAGGCCGAGCACACGGTCCAGTTCGCTGCCCCGGGCGGTCACCGCGATCACGGCGACCTCGTGGGCGGCGCGGATGCCCCGGCAGACCTCCAGCCCGTCCACGTCCGGGAGTTCCAGGTCGAGCAGGACGAGGTCGGCGTCGGCGTAGCTGCGCAGTGCCTCGCCGCCGGTGGTGACGATGTCGACCTCGTGCCCGTGGCGGCGCAGGCCGCGCGCCAGGGTCTCGGCCTCGACCGCGTTGCTCTCGACGATGAGAACGCGCCACAGCGCCGATTGGGCGGGTCCGCTCTGCTGCGTCCTGAGACCCTCCGCGAGGGAGTGCCCTCCGTTCACTCCCGCAGCGACCGTGTGAGGTTCCAGCACAGCCATGGAACGCTGGTTCATCTGCCCTCCGTCCTCAAGCTCAGTTGAGTCAACGTCAACGAACATACAAACCGCTCCGTCGGTTTGTCAAAGATCTGATTACCCCTCAAACTCCGGCGAAATACGCCACAAAGGGGTGAAACAAGGTCGCAGGGCAGCTGAACTCTTCGCCACTTCCCCCACTCACCCACTTTGCCGGAGCGCACGGCCGCTGGACAATACCAACGAGACGGTTTAATAAAGGGAGTAACTGTCATAGGAGCGAGCGTGATGAAACAGGAACGCGCCCTCCGGACCCGCCAAGCGCTGATCGAATCAGCGGCTAGGGTGTTCGGACGGCGCGGATACGCGGAGGCGACGCTGAACATGATCAGCGCGGGAGCGGGAGTGACCCCGGGCGCCTTGCACTTCCACTTCGAGAACAAGGCGGCCGTCGCGGCGGCCGTCGAGTCCGCGGCGGCCGGTTGCCTGCGCACGGTGGCCCACGAGGTGTACGTGCGCCGGACCTCGGCCCTCCAGGCCCTAGCCGACAGCTCGCTGGCGCTCGCCCACGCGCTCCTGTCCGACGTGGTGGCCCGCGCCGGCTTCCAGCTCGGCCACGAGGCGCTGTACCCGACGGTGCACGACCTGCGCGAGGAATGGCACGCCTATGTGCGCCGGCTGCTCAGGGAAGCGGACGCCGAGGAGACGCTGCTGCCCGGCCTGTGCCGGCGGCACGCCGCCGCGATGGTGGTGGCGGCGACCATCGGCTTCGAAATCCTGGGTCGGGACGACCCGCAGTGGCTCTCCCGACGCACCCTGATCGGCTTCTGGCAGGTGGTGCTGCCCTGCCTGGCGGACCCAAAGGCCCTGCGGGACCTCGAACTCCAGGCATAGCCGCGGGTCGCGAGGGGTCGGCGCCCCGCGTCACACCGCGCGCAGGGCCCGTCCCCCCTCGGCCGCGGACTGCTGCGCCGGCCCCAGGACGGCGGCGCTCTCGCGCCGGAGCAGCTCGCGGACATGACGGCGCGCCGACTCCTGGTCCGCGCCCGGCCCCAGCACCCGCTCGATCGCGCGCCCGTCCAGCAGGACGGCGTGGCGGGACACCACCGTGCACCCGGCCTCCGGGTCGGGCAGCACCGACCACTCGCCGCCGTGGGCGGCCAGCAGGGGGTGCGGCCGCGTGTGGCGGTGGACGATGCGGCCCGCCGCCGGGAAGCACACCCGTACCGACTCCGTGGTGTACGCGGAGCCGTCGCCGTTCACCTGGACCAGGACGGCGCGCTGTACGCCCGGCCGCTCCTCGGTGACGTCGGCGCGGACGACGTGCGGGACCCGGCCGGGCCAGGAGCCGACGCGGTACAGGACTTCCAGGAGCTGTTCGGCGGTCCCGGGCACGCGCACCCGGTCCTCGAAGGTCATCAGCAGCCCGTCGAGGGCGCTCCAGTGCTCGGCCGCCACCTTGAGCCCGTCCAGCGCGGCGCACGCGCCCCGCTCGGCGGTCGCGAGCGCCTGCTCGGTCCGCGCCGTCCAGGCCCCGGAGGCGGTGCTCTCCCGCTCCAGCGTCAGCCTGGACCAGCCGGGCGCCAGGTGCGTCACGCTCAGGGCGCCGGCCACCGAGGCGAAGGGCGCCCGCGGGTCCTCCTGGTGGAAGTCGACCCGCAGCGCGCCCGCGTCGAGGGTCCGGCGCCACCGCGTCGAGGACACGGCGCTCCCCTCGTGGGCGGACCACAGGCAGAACCCGTCCCGCTCGCCGTCGGCGTCCAGCGGCTCCACGTGCAGGACGTGGGGCAGGAACAGCGGCCAGTGGGTGGTGTCGGCCAGCAGTGCGTACAGGACGCCGGCCGGGGCTGCGGCGTCGACCGCGCACGACATCCGGTGTGCTCGCCCGAGGGACATCGGACACCTCCTCCAACGCTTGACGCAGACCTTGTCCGAAGCCGACGGAGACCCGCCGGAGCCGTGCCGGAGCCCGCCCGGAGCGTCAGACGGCGGCGCGTGCGCCCAGCACGCTGTTGACGAGGGCGAGGTAGCGCCGGGGGGTGTCGGCGGCTTCGAGGAGCTCGCCGTCGAGGAGGATGTCGAACTTCCGCTCGATGTAGCCGGTGGCCTGGTAGACGGACAGACAGTCGTAGCCGAGTTCCACCCAGTAGAGGTCGAGGGCGTCCTCGTTCAGCTCGACGCCTTCGTCCTCGCCTTCCCAGAACCGCAGGACGCGGGTCAGGTCGGTGAGTTCCAGCCGGTCCATGGCCTTCCTTTCTCCTCCCACCGGGAGCGGTCCCCCCTCCCGCGGCCCCGACGTGGCGTGTCGGGCCGAGCAGAGTCTGGCCGCGCCCGGTCGAGCCCGCCTTGAGCGCGCGTACGGCGCCGCTCGACCACCGCCGCCGGGTGCGGCGGCCGTCCGGTGCGACCGCCGTCGGGTTTCAGGCCGCGTACAGGTCGAAGGTCGAGCTGCGGCGCGGGCCCGCCACCACGTCCAGGGCGGGATCGACGCGCAGCATCGCCTGGTGCAGACGCTGGAGCTGGTGCGAGGGCTCCATCCCGAGGTCGTCGATGAGCCGGGTGCGGAGCCTGCGGTAGACGTCGAGCGCGGTCGCCTGCCGGCCGGATCTGTACAGCGCCACCATGGCCTGGGAGTGCAGCCCCTCGTGCTGCGGGTGTCTCGCCATCAGCTCGGCGAGTTCCGCGAGCAGTTCCGTGTGCCGTCCCAGCCGCAGGTCCACGTCGATGCGCCGCTCGGTGGTCACCAGTCGGCTCTCCGCCAGCCGCAGCACCTCGATCTCCAGGACCGGTCCGACGCGTACGTCGACCAGCGCCGGCCCCTCCCACAGCGCGAGCGCCTTGCGCAGCAGGTCGGCCGCGCGCTCGTCGTCCCCGGCCTCGAAGGCGCTCTGGCCGCCGGCCACGAGGGTCTCGTACGCGTGGACGTCCACGCTCTCCGGCGGGATCTGGAGCAGGTAGCCGCCGTGCCGGGTGGTGAGCACGTCCTTGGCCGAGCCGGGGGCGCCGGGGCCCATGGCCGTCCCCAGGCGCTGGCGGAGCTGGAGGATGTACGTCTGCAGGGTGGTGAGCGCGCTCCGCGGCGGTTCGGTGCCCCAGATCTCTTCCATGAGGGTGGGGATCGGCGCCACCTTCCCGGGGTGGAGCGCGAGGAGCGCCAGGATCTGGCGCGGCTTGCCCGCCGTAGGAACGATCGATCCCCCGTTGACTTCGGCATTCAACGGTCCCAGAACCTGAATCTTCACGGTCTCCCGTCTCCCCTCCGGAATGGGTCGAGATGCTCACGGGTGTCAGCATTCGACGCGAGCACGGTAGCGGCGCGGTGTGCGGTGTCCCCGAAATCTCGAGCCGCTGTCGAGCGGCGCTCCGAGGGTGGTCGGCCGAGGGTGGTCGGCCGAGGGTGTGGGCCGAGGGTGGTCGGCGGTGTGCACCGAGGGTGTAGGGCGGGTTCCGGGCCGGGCGGTCAGCCCGCCGGGACCAGCCGCTTGGGGCGCGCCGGACGCGCCGTCTCCTCCTGTGCCTCGGCGGCGCCGTCGGGGTCGGCCAGCAGGATCGAGCGCTGGAGCGCGCGCAGGGCGCCCGACGGTTCGATGCCGAGTTCCTCGACCAGGTTGGTGCGCAGCCGCTGGTAGGCGGTCAGTGCCTCGCCCCGGCGGCCGGAGCGGTGCAGGGCGAGCATGAACTGGCCGTGCAGGTTCTCGTGGGTGCGGTAGCGACTGGCCAGGACGGTCAGTTCGGCGAGCAGCTCGCGGTGCCGGCCGAGCCGCAGGTCCGCCTCGATGCGCCGGTCGAGGGCGCACAGCCGGGTCTCCTCCAGCCGCCAGGCCTCCATGTCCAACTGCACGCCGCCGGCCACGTCGGCGAACGCGGGGCCCGACCACAGTGCCAGCGCCTCGCGCAGCAGCCGGGCCGCGCCGCGGTGGTCGCCGGAGTCCATGGCCCGGTAGCCCAGGCCCGCGAGCCGGTCGAACTCGCGGACGTCACTGGTGCCGCCGGCGCTGTTCAGTTGGTAGCCGCCGGGCAGCGTGAGCAGGACGTCCTTCGCGGTCCTGGTGTGGTCGCCGGCCCGTTCCAGCGCCGCCGTGACGAGGGTGCGGAGCTGGAGCACGTACGTCTGGAGGGTGGTGCGGGCGCTGCGCGGCGGCTCGCCGCCCCACAACTCCTCGATGAGCGCGGTCACCGACACCACCCGGTCGGCGTGCAGCGCGAGCAGCGCGAGGACCTGCCGGGGTTTGGCGGCCGTCGGGGTGATGGAGGTTCCGCTCTCCCGTACCGCCAGTGTTCCGAGAACCTGGATGTCCACGACGTGCTCCCCCTGCTTGATCCTGGATGGTTCCTTGAGTCCCGCTGGAATGAGGAAAAAACAGCATCGCCGGTTTGTCAATACCAAACCGTTCGCCCTGTTTCCTTCGGAACGCCGGCCTGAAGTCCCGCACCACGCCCCCGACCTGCGCTTTAAGTGCCCCGGGGAGCGCTGCCGGGCCGCCGGGCGCACACAGAAAATCCCCTCGGGACGCATCCCGAGGGGAAGTTGAAGCGGCAGGGAACCGACCACGGGGTCCGGTCCGGACCGGTTTGCTTCGGTCCGGCCCGCTCCGGTCCGGCCCTCCGGTCGGATGTCGCGCCCGGCCCGTCCACCGGCCCCCCGGCGGCTCGGACGGTCGGGCGTCAGGAGGCCCGGGCGGACCGAGAGGCGGGCGGTGCGCCCGACCCGCCGGCCAGTACGTCGCCGAGCCGGTGCACCGGGACCAACTGGGGCAGCATCAGCCCCCAGTACCGGGTGAGCGAGGAACGCGAGGACCACTCTCGCCGGTCGACGCCGAGCACCTCGAAGCCGACGATCGCCGCGACGACGGCCGCGGCCGCGTCCTGCGGGGACACGCCCTCGGCCAACAGCCCTTCGGCCGCCGCGTCGTGGAACTGCGCCTCGACCCAGCGCTGCCACTGCCGCCGCACGGCCCAGCCGCGCTCGCGGCCCACCGCCGAACGGGCGCCGTTGCCCGCCACCAGCCCGAACGCCGCGCTGACGACGGCGTCCCGGGCCAGCAGCGCCACCAGGTCGTGGGTCGAGTCGACCAGCGACTGGAGGGGGTTGGCGCCGGCGAGCCGGGAGACGGTGATCACCCGCAAGGACTCCGCCGCCCGGTCGACCACCGCGTCCGCCAGGGCGGTCTTGCTCCCGAAGTGGAAGTGCAGACCGCCCGTACTGACACCCGCCCGCTTGCTGATGGTGGCGATGGAGGCGGTTTCGTACCCCTCCTCGGCGAACACCTCTGCGGCGGCACGGACCAGACTTTCGCGCGTACGGACCGCGCGCTCCTGCTTCACCATGACATCTCCACAAACCGTGTCAGCGGTTTGCCCCAGGGAACGTGTGGATCGTGATGGTCGGCCGGACCGATCGAACCGGCCCGGAGTCCCACTCGACCCTCAGGAAGCCACCGGCTCCTCGACGGCGGCCGGTGCCGCCTCCGCCTCTTCCCCGAGGGACAGTTCCAATGCGCGGATCTCCTCCACGACGCGCTCCCCGCGGTCCGCCGCCATGTCCAGGCGCGCGAGCACCGCGGGTGTCGCGATGCTGGGGTAGATGTGCTGGTAGAGCGACGCCACCCGTTGTTCCAGGTCCGCCCGACCGGTCAACGTCTGGGAGTAGAGCTGCACGCCGGCCCAACCGGCGGACAGGATCCAGGCGGCCTCCGACGGTTCCACGTGCGGGAGCAGCTCTCCCTGGGCCTTGGCCTGAACCAGTCGCTGTTCGGTGAAGTAGTTCCAGGCGGGCACCGATCCGCCGCCGAAGATGTCCCGCATCTCGGGCCCCAGGGACAGCCGCGCACCGGCGCTGAGCATGGGATGGCGCCGCATCCGGTGGCCGAGCACCATGCCGACGTCGAAGAGCTCCTGGAGCTTGCTCTCGCGCGGGGGGACATCGCCTTCGGCCATCTGCTCGTCGAGGATGCCCTGCGCCAGTTCCTGCTTCGAGGAGAAGTGGAAGTACAGCGCGCCCTTGGTGACGCCCGCCCGGGCGAGGATGTCCGCGATCGTCGCCGCCTCGTAGCCTCGCTCGTCGAAGACGGCGGCCGCCGCCTCCAAGATTGCGCGCCGCGTGCGGACCGCACGCTCTTGCCGTGCCACGATGCCTCCGATGGTGTGTGGGAAACCGACCAAGGGGCTCTCTTCGGAGATCCCTCTCCCCCACCACAAAAAGAACCAGAAGGTCCGTATTTTATCAAGTCCAGGAAGATAACAACCTGGAGTTCGAGGCGCTTTCACCAGCCGGCCTCCTCTCCGTCGCAGCGCTGCACACGGGGACGAAACCATCCTCTTCCAGCCAGGCTGCCACTCCATCGCTGGAATGGATACTAAACCGCTTGAGCGGTTTGTTGAGCCCTACATCGGTTCGGCCACGCGCCGGCATTACCGCCACCGAACCTACTCTCCGCAGGCGGCAAAAGGTCCGGGCGCGCGACGCGGCCACTCGCCCCCGAGGGACCCCGGAGGACCGGAATACCCCCTCCCACTTGGGACGGGACCACAGAGTGCCACTCAGTGCGATCAATCCGTAACGTGCCTGATGGGGGTCGGGATGAGGTACCCCCGCGCCCCTGTCGAGGCCCTCGGGAGGCCGCGGTCATGTCACAACTGCACCGCCGAACTACCTTGCAAACAAAACCGGAGAGTACGTATCTTGCGGCTTCAGGAGTGCACCCCCAACCGTCGATACGACTCTGTGGAGAGCTCAATGACCCTGCTGACGTTCCAGACCAATGCCCAGGTGCAACCCCTGTCTGGAACAGGGGCGCCTTGGACGCGCTGCAACGACCTTCCAGAGCTCACGAGCACGGTACCGAGGGAATACGTCCACCGGAGCTCCGTCGCGGAGGTGTTCCTGACCGGTTACCGACGCATCGGTGACGGCCTCTTCATGCTCAACGGCCAGTGGCCCCGCGCCCACACCTTCTTCACCAGTGCCGACGGCACCAGCCACGACCCGGTTCAGGCCGGCGAGACCATCCGCCAGGCCGGGCTCCTGCTGTGCCACGCCGAGTACGGCGTACCGCTCGGACACAACGCCCTGTTGTGGAACCTCGGTTTCAAGGCGGACCGCGCGCAGCTCCTCATAGGCACAAGACCCACCGACCTCGAACTCGTCGCCTCGTGCCGCGACTTCGCCTGGAAGGGCAACCGGTTCTCCGGCTTCCTCGAAGTGAGCGTCCGCCGCGAAGGCCGGGTCGCGGCCACCGGCACCGCGTTCTTCAGCTTCGTCCCTCCGGCGGTCTACCGGCGGCTTCGCGGCGAATGCAGCAGCAGCGCCGCCGCACCGGTACCCCGGGAGACGCCCATCCCCGCGGTCGAGGCCGGCCGGGTCCTACCCATCGACGTCGTGCTCGCCCCCACGGCGGAAGCGGGCCGCTGGCTGCTCAACCCCCACCTGAACCACCCCATCCTGTTCGAGCACGCCAACGACCACCACCCCGCGATGGTCCTGGTCGAGGCGGCCCGGCAGGCGGCGTACAGCTCCTTCGCGAGCGACTCGTTCAGCGTCACGGGCATCGAGTCGTCCTTCCTCAACTACGCCGAACTCGACGCGCCCTGCTGGATCGAGGCGGAGCCGACCCCTTCCTCGGACCCCTCCGTGCGCACGGTGCGGGTGGTCGGCCGTCAGGGCGACACCAAGGTCTTCGAGGCGCTGGTCACCGGCTCGATGTCCGCCACCGACGTCGCCACCGTCGCCGCCACCACCGACGTCGCCGCGGCTCAGGTCGCCGCGGCTCCCCTCACCGCCCCGGCGCTCGCCGTCCTCTGATCCCGGTACCACGAGGCGTACCGCTCCAACGCCGCCGCCGGCGGCGGGCCGGGCTCCGTCCCCACCAGCTTCCACAACCGGCTGCTGTCGTACCAGTGGTCGACCGTGAGCAGGGAGAGCCTGCGGCGTACGAGGGGATCGTCCGCGCCGCCCAGTAGCGCCAGCGCCTCGTCCAGGGTGACATCCCCCTCCGGCAGCGGCACGTCCAGCGCCCGGGACACGGCGGTGATCAGCTCACGGCAGGTCACCGGCTCCGGGTGCGAGGCGTGCAACACCTGTCCGGCGGGGAGCCCGGGCAGCCGTGCCAGGTCCGCCACGGCCCCCGCCAGCGCGTCCGCCGAGATCATCGAGATCCGCGCCCGGCCGCCGTCCACCCAGTGCGGGAGCCGGCCCATCAGGTCCGCGACCGCGGGGATCACCCAGGTGTCTCCGCGGCCATAGATCAGGTACGGCCGCAGGACGGTGCCGCCGGCCGCGAGGACCAACCGATCGGCGGCCAGCCGGGTGACGCTGGTCGAGGAGGACGGCTCCTCGACCGGCACTCCTTCCGCCGCGCCACGGTGCGGCTCGTCCCGGTACACGGCGGCGGTGCCGAGGTGCACGAAGCGCCGTACGCCGGCCCGCTCGGCCTCGGCCAGCAGGGCGCGGGTGCCCTCGGTGTTGACCGCCCGGCACTGCTCGTGCGTGCCGCCGATCCGGGTCGCGAGGTGGACGACGGTGGTGACGCCGTCGCAGATCCCGCGCAGCGAAGCCGGGTCGGTGAGGTCGCCGGTCACGGTCTCCACGGCCCGTGCGTCGGCGCCGTCCCCGGGGGTCGGGCGGCGGTGGGTGAACAACCGCAGCACGGGGGCGTCATGGCCCGAGGTCCGCAGCAACCGCGTCACATGGGAGCCGACGAAGCCGGTGCCGCCCGTCACGAGGATCCGTTCGGGTATCAACGACAGCCTTTCGCCGGAGAGCCGGAGGCTCTGCTGGGGATTCTCTTCGGGCCTTGTCGAGGCCCCTGACCGGGGGTCCCCGATCGTGGTCTCGTCCTGTCATACCTCATGTCCGGCCTGACGATCACCCGACGACAGGAAAGTAGGCTGAGAATATGACCAGCTCAACTCCACGTCTGACGCCGGTGACCCCCGACAACTTCGACGCCGTGTGCGCGATCCGGCTCCACCCGCACCAGGAGCACTTCGTGGCTCCTGTCTTGAAATCGCTTGCGGAAGCGTATGTCAACGGGCCGTTCGCCTGGCCCCGGGCCATCGTCGACGGGGACGAAGTGGTGGGATTCGTCATGGCGTTCCTGGACTGTGCCTGGGACGGCGACCCGGCCGACCGGCGTTCGGGCCTGTGGCGCCTGAACATCTCCGCCGACCACCAGGGCAAGGGGTACGGCCGCTTCGCCGTGGGGGCCGTCGCCCAGGAGGTCCGCCGTTCCGGCGGCTCGCGCCTCTACGTCACCTGGCACGCGGGGGAGCGCGGCCCCGAGCCCTTCTACCTCGGGCTCGGCTTCCGCACCACGGGCGAACTCAGCGGCGGCCAGCGGGTGGGCGTCCTGGACCTGACGCCCTCCGCGTAGCGGGCCCGGCGCCCGCCGTTTCCTCCTGCCGGGCGACGCGGCGGGGCGGCGGCGGCGGGGCTGCGGCGGCTCCCGGCACCCTCACGCATGGTCGAGGGCGGGGAATATGATCACATGGCGGTATGACGAGGACTCTGTACCTGCTCTGCTCTGCCGCGCCACCCGTCTTCGACGTGGCCCATGTCATCGAAGACGCCCAGTCGCGCGGCTGGAACGTCTGCCTCGGCCTCACCCCGACCGCCGCGCACTGGGTCTCCGCGAGCCTCGACGGACTGGCCGCGCTCACCGGGAACGCCGTGCTGTGGCAGTACCCGCTGCCCGGCGAACCCGATGCCTGGCCGCCCGCCGACGCGGTGCTGTTCGCCCCCGCCACCTTCAACTCGCTCAACGCCTGGGCCCTCGGCCTCACCGACCGGTTCGTTGCCGGGGTCGCCGCCGAGGCCATCGGCAGGGGCACCCCGACCGTGGCCGTGCCCAGCCTCAACGCCGCGCTGGCGGCGCATCCGCGCTTCGAGCTGTCGTTGACCGTGCTGCGCGGTGCGGGTGTCGGGCTGCTGTACGGCGAGAACGGCTATGCCCCGGCCGCGCCGGGCGAGGCCGCCCCGGCCCCCTTCCCCTGGACGCCGGCCCTCGACGCCGTGCACCGGGCGGCGGCCGGCCCGACCCCGTGACCGGCTGCCCGGTCCGCCGCGTACTCCGCCGCTACGCGACGCCGGCCGTCCGGTACTGCCCCACCCGGGCCTCACCCACCAGGCTCGGCAGCAGCAACCCCCACAGCGCCGCGACCTTGCGGCGCAACTCCCCGTACGACAAACCGGTCCCGGACAGCACCTCGATCCCGGACAGGGCGGCGGCGACCAACGCCTCCGCCTCCTCCCAGCGTTCCCGGCCGGGCTGCCCGCCCGCGTCGAACCCGTCCCCGTCGAACCCGTCCGCGACCGGTCCGGCCGCCGCCATCTCCCCCGCGTCGCGCGCCATCCGCAGCAGCTCGCACACAGACGCCAGCCACGCCCCGTGGAAGTCCATCACCGCTGGCTCCTGCCCCGCGCACTCCTTGGTGATGCGGAAGCTCGCCGGGATCGCCGCGTCCTCGTGCAGCGTCCGCGCCAGCCAGTGCGTCGTGTCGATCAGCGCCTGCAACGGCGAGGCCCCGCCCTCCCGGAGCCCGCGCACCGCTTCGTGCAACAGCCGACACCCCTTGCGCTGCACGGCGTCGGCCAGGTCGTCCTTCGACGCGAAGTGGAAGTACAGCGCCCCCTTGGTCACGCCCGCCGCCCGCGCGATGTCGCCCAGCGTCGCGTTGGCGTAGCCGTGGCGGTGGAACAACTCGGCCCCGGCGAAGACCAACCGCCTACGTGTCCGCTCCGACCTCTCCTGCACCGCTCGTCTCCTCTCGCCCGCGCCACCACGCACCTACCGCACGCCACCCGTACATCGAGCCCGCACCCCGGGCCCCCAGGCCCGTCATCGGGCCCGGCCATCAGGCCCGTACGAGCCGCTCCCGCACTTCCCCCGTACCTGCCCCGAGACCGACACCGACGCCGACGCCCGCGGTCGCCGTCGCTCCGACCACCCGCCCCGCGGCCACCCCGTCGGGCCCCGCCATCAGGATCGACCGCTGCAGCCGCCGCAACGCGGCGGACGGCTCCAGCCCCAAGTCCCTTACCAGCGTCGTCCGCAGGCGCTGGTACACGTCCAGCGCCTCCCCCCGCCGCCCCGACCGGTGCAGCGCGAGCATGAACTGTCCGTGCAGGTTCTCGTGCGTGCGGTACCGGCTCACCAACACCGTCAGCTCCGCCACCAGCTCCCGGTGCCGCCCCAGCCGCAGGTCCGCCTCGATCCGCTGGTCCAGGGCGCACAGCCTGGTCTCCTCCAGCCGCCGCGTCTCCATGTCCAGCTGCACACCGCCGTGCACGTCGGCGAACGCCGGTCCCGACCACAGCGCCAGCGCCTCCCGCAGCAGCCGCGCCGCCCCCGGGTGGTCGCCCGCGTCCATCGCCCGGTAGCCCAGCGACGAGAGCCGGTCGAACTCCCGCACGTCGCTCGTCCCGCCCCCGCTGTTCAGCAGGTACCCGCCCGGCAGGGTGACCAGCACGTCCTTCGCCGTCCGAGAGCCGTCACCGCCGTCCAGGGCCGCCGCTATCAGCGAGCGCAGTTGGAGCACGTACGTCTGCAACGTCGTCCGGGCGCTGCGCGGCGGCAGACCGCCCCACAGCTCCTCGATCAGTGCCGACACGGGTACCACCTGGTCGGCATGGAGGGCCAGAAGGGCCAGGACCTGCCGGGGCTTGGGGGCGGTGGGCGTGATGGAAATCCCGTTCTCCCGCACGGCCAGTGCGCCCAGTACATCGATGTCCACGTCGTACTCCCCTGTCCTTGGATGAGGTCGCGAGAGCCAGTAAAAAACGGGACAGACGGTTTGTCAACCAGCAGAGTGCATCGATCCATTTACCCCAACTCCGCCCCTCCCGCTCGCCTCCATACCCTTCATTACCCTCGCCACCTGCACAGTTCCCCTCACGCCGGCATCACCTCATCCTCTCCAGCCCCGCAAATCCCGCCAATTATCAAACCGTTTGGTCTCTTTTTCTTACTCCGCCGCCTGTTCGCCCAGCATCAGCGTCCAGATCCGGGCCACCGTCTCCGGCGCGGCCCACCCCGGTTCGGCGGCGCCCATCACCTCCAGCCCCACCGTCGAGGCCACCACCGCCCGCGCCGCGTCCCGGCGGGACACGCCTTCGGCGAGGGTCCCGGCCCGTTCGGCGGCCTCCAGCAACTCGTCCACCCACACCCGCCACTTGCCCCACACGTCGACCCGGCCGCCGTGCGCGACATCGGCGGACAGCCCGAAGCCGGCCCGCACCACGACGTCCTCGGCCAGCAACACCATCAGCGCGGACGTGGAGTCCAACAACACCCGCAACGGGTCCGCCGTCACCTCCCCGGCCGCCCTGGCCGTGTCGATGATCCGCCGCACCGCCTCGACGGACCGGTCTTCGACGGCCCGCGCCAGCGCGGCCTTTCCGGCGAAGTGGAAGTGGAATCCCCCGGTGGTCACTCCCGCCCGGTGGCTGATCGTCGCGACGGACGCGGCGGCGAACCCCTCCTCGGCGAACACCTCCGCGGCCGCGCGCACGAGTGACTCCCGCGTGCGCGCGGCACGTTCCTGCTTATCCATGGGGGCTCCACAAACCGCATTCGCCGCATGCGCGGTACACCTGAGAGGGTGTGACGGGATCGGGCCGCCACAGTCGGTGGCCACAGAGGAGTCCGGGCGGACTCCCACTGGAGCCACGGCTTCCCGTTCCGGTCGGCCGCTCCCCGTACCTCCGCCGCACCCTCGACACGCCCCGTTGTCCCACCCGCTCTCCACACCCTTCTCCCTTCCTCACGCGCTCTTGGTGACAGCCCGGTGCAAGCCGCCTACCCGCTGCTAATGTCAGCTTTCATGACTGGTGACATCGGTGTTCTCGCAGGCAAGTCGGCTCTGATCACGGGTGCCAGCGCCGGTATCGGGGCGGCAGCGGCCCGCATGTTCTGCCGGGAAGGCGCCGCGGTCACGTTGGTGGCCCGCCGGGAACCGCAACTTGCCGCACTTACCGAGGAGCTGCGCGCCACGGGACACCAGGCCCAGTACGTGGTCGCCGATGTCGCCGATTCCGCGGACGTCGCCCGCGCCGTCGCCGCGGCCGTGGACACGTACGGCAAGCTGGACGCGGCTTTCAACAACGCCGGTATCGGCGTCGAGCCGAAGCCCATGCACCTCCTCGACGAGGACGCCTACGACACCGCCATGGACACCAACGTCCGCGGCGTGTGGAACTGCATGCGCCACCAGATCCGGGCGATGCTGCTGACCGGCGGCGGCGCGATCGTGAACAACAGCAGCACCGCCGGCCTGGTGGCCACCCCGGTGGGGGCCACGTACATCGCCTCGAAGCACGCCGTCATCGGCCTGACCAAGGCCGCCGCGACCGAGTACGCGCCCCACGGCATCCGCGTCAACGCGGTCGCCCCGGGCTCCACGCGCAGCGAGATGATCGACAACTGGATCAAGCACAACCCGGAGGTGGAGGACATGCTCCTCCAGGCGGCTCTCCTTCCCCGGATCGCCGATCCGTCCGAGATCGCCGAAGCGGCCGTGTGGCTGTGCAGCGACCGCGCCTCGTTCGTCGTCGGCACCACGCTCTCCGTGGACGGCGGCTGGACCACCCGCTGACCCTCCCGGGACACCCACGGCCGTCAACGATCCGCCGGAGGAGCGTTGCCGGCGTCGACGCCCACGGTGTCCACGGTGTCCCGCACGACCATCCGCCGGATCACCGGGCCCGTCAGCGCGGTGGTCACCACGGCCATCAGCACCAGCACCGTGAACAACTCCGGCCATGCGCATCGCCACCGCGCCGGCCCGGCACAGGAGCAGGACCACGGGCACCGCGATCAGCACCCCCGGCAGCGGATCACCCGCCACAGGTCCTCCCCTCGACGGCGTCCCCGGCCCCCTCCCCCCGACCCACCGCCCGGGAAACGGACCCGCGCCGCGAGGAGCGGACTTCCGAAGGTCGCCGCCGCCGGCGACACAACGCAAAAAGGCCGGCCCCGCGCCACGGGCGCCGGGCCGACCTCTCGCGTCGTCCTCGTCCTGCTCGTCCTGCTCGTCCTGCTGATCGTGCACGTCGCGCTCAACGCGCTCGACGGACCCCGTCGGACCCGTCGGCCCCGGTCCGTCAGTCCGTGCCGAACTCCATCGCCGCGCGGTCCAGCATCTCTTCCTCACCGGAGACCTCGCCCCGGGAGGCGATGGCCTCGGCGCCGCCCTCCGGCATGCTGCCGATCAGCCCGGTCGCCGCCGCCTGCGCCGCACCGATCGCGGGGTTGGCGGTGCCGATCAGGCCGAGGGCCGCGTACTGCTCCAGCTTCGCGCGCGAGTCGGCGATGTCCAGGTTGCGCATCGTGAGCTGGCCGATCCGGTCCACCGGGCCGAAGGCCGAGTCCTCGGTGCGCTCCATCGACAGCTTGTCCGGGTGGTAGCTGAACGCGGGGCCCCGGGTGTCCAGGATCGAGTAGTCCTCGCCGCGCCGCAGCCGCAGTGTCACCTCGCCGGTGACGGCCGCGCCGACCCAGCGCTGCAGCGACTCCCGCACCATCAGCGCCTGGGGGTCCAACCAACGGCCCTCGTACATCAGCCGGCCCAGGCGCCGTCCCTCGTTGTGGTACTGGGCGACGGTGTCCTCGTTGTGGATCGCGTTCACCAGGCGCTCGTACGCTGCGTGCAGCAGCGCCATGCCGGGCGCCTCGTAGATGCCGCGGCTCTTGGCCTCGATGATCCGGTTCTCGATCTGGTCCGACATGCCCATGCCGTGGCGACCGCCGATGGCGTTCGCCTCCATCACCAGGTCGACGGGCGAGGCGAACTTCGCGCCGTTGATGGTCACGGGACGGCCCTGGTCGAAGCCGATCGTCACGTCCTCCGGGGCGATGTCCACCGAAAGGTCCCAGAACCGCACGCCCATGATCGGCTCGACGGTCTCCACACCGGTGTCCAGGTGCTCCAGCGTCTTGGCCTCGTGGGTGGCGCCCCAGATGTTCGCGTCGGTGGAGTACGCCTTCTCCGTGCTGTCCCGGTAGGGCAGGTCGTGGGCGAGCAGCCACTCCGACATTTCCTTGCGGCCGCCCAGCTCGGTCACGAAGTCGGCGTCCAGCCAGGGCTTGTAGATCCGCAGGTGCGGGTTGGCGAGCAGCCCGTACCGGTAGAACCGCTCGATGTCGTTGCCCTTGAAGGTGGAGCCGTCGCCCCAGATCTGTACGTCGTCCTCCAGCATCGCCCGGACCAGGAGCGTGCCCGTCACGGCGCGGCCGAGCGGCGTGGTGTTGAAGTAGGCCCGGCCGCCCGAGCGGATGTGGAACGCGCCGCACGTGAGCGCGGCCAGACCCTCCTCGACCAGCGCGGCACGGCAGTCGACCAGGCGCGCGATCTCGGCCCCGTAGGTCTTCGCCCGCCCGGGCACGGAGCCGATGTCGGGCTCGTCGTACTGGCCGATGTCGGCGGTGTAGGTGCAGGGGATCGCGCCCTTGTCGCGCATCCACGCGACCGCGACCGACGTGTCGAGCCCGCCTGAGAAGGCGATGCCGACGCGCTCGCCGGCGGGAAGGGAGGTGAGGACCTTAGACATAGGAAGAGTATGCACACCCTCGCATGATCATGCAAAACCCGGCGCCCCTGATTTCGGCGAGGAAGCTCAAGGCGGGGTGTGCGCGCGGTCGGCTCGCGATCGATCAGCCGCGTTCGAAGCAGTGCGAGCGGCCGATGACGGTGAAGCCACGTCGCTCGTACCACTGACGGGGCCAGTCCGCCGCATCCGCGATCAGGAACCGGGTGCCACAGTCGTTGTCGGCGGCCAGGCGCAGGGCGGCGGCCAGGACGGCATCGGCGTAACCGCGCCTGAGGTGGGCCTCCGAGGTGATCAGGTCCTCGATCTGCGCCGTACCGGTCGCCGGGTCCGCATAGAGGTCGGCCCACGAGGCGACCTCGCCCTCCTGTGTGCGGGCGGCGATGAAACGAACGATCTCGGCGCCGCGGCGGCGCGCCTCGCGCCGCTCCACGAGCTGGCGCAGCACCTCGTCATCGGCGTCCGGAAGGAAACCCCGCCATCGCCGGGTGAGCGGGACGCGCAGGGCGTCGAGGTCCACCTCCTGCGCGGGTCCCCCCGCCGGCACGGGGCCGGTGTGCAGCATGACGAGGAGGGTGGAGTGGGTGTATCCGGCCCGGAGCAGGGGTTCCGCGCACGCCGTTGCGACCGTGTCGTCGAGGACCGAGATCCGCCGGTGGGGCAGATGCCCCAGTGCCTCGTCCGTGATGGCGGTCAGCGCCTCGCCGTCGACGGCGTCGTCGATGACGACCTGGTTGTCCGCGTGGGAGTGAGCGAAGGCGTCGTCGTACACGGCGAACCCGCCCGGGAGGTCGACGGTACGCGCAGCCGCGCGGCGGGCGAAGGCCGTCATGAAGGAGTTGATCCGCCGGAGCTCCGAGTTCGACATGGGCCGAGGGTAAGCAGCCGAGGACGACGGGCACCTACGGTTTTCCCCGGCCGGGACGAAAGGCCCGTCCGCCTCGATCCTTCGACGCCGTCCATGACCTCCGTGCGTTTCAAGTGCGTTCAAACGTGCGCTTCGCATAGCCTTACCGCGGAGACGTCCACGAACGCGCCACACGAGAGACCCGACGAGACCCCATGAGCCACGACCCTGAACAGACCACGCTCTTCGCAGCGGTCGACGCCTTGCTGGAAGAGGCAGCCGCACAGGACGGCCTGCCCCACCCCGACGAGCGCAAGCGCCTGCGCGAAGCCGCCGGCCTGAGTCAGGACCAGGTCGCCAAGGCCCTCTCCGTACGCCGCGAAACGGTCACCTCCTGGGAAACCGGCCGCACCGCCCCCCGTCCCCCGAAGCGCGCGGCCTACGCCCGCCTCCTCGAAGGGCTCTCGGCCCTCCACCCGGCCCCCGGCACGCCGGCCACCCCCCCGCCCGCGCCGCCCGCTCGCCCCTCCCCCACCGAGGCCGCCGAACCCACACCTCGACCCACGCCGGCGCCGGCGCCCCCGACCCAGCTCCACCCCAGCACCCCCAAAACCCCCACCGCCCTCCCTCGTCACTCCCCCACCCCACGCACCACCCCTCACACCACCCCCCTCGCCGTCCTCACCGGCACCTCCCACGCCCACACCACCGGCGGCCTCCTCCTCGACCTCCCCCCCAAGGCCGCCACCCACCTCCCCACCCTCATCACCTGGGCCCTCAGCCCCGAAGCCGACCTCCGCTCCCCCCGCCTCCACCGCAACGGCAAGGACGGCGACCCCCTCCTCGTCCTCACCGCGGCCGCCACCGAAGCCCTCGGTCTCCCCCTCACCCTCGAAGACCGCCGCGCCCTCCGCCTCCCCGACAACCACCCCACCCTCAAGCTCCTCGCGCAGCACAAGTGGCAGCTCACCCGCCGCGGCTTCGGCCCCTGGGCCCGTGTCTACCGCCCCGCGAGCCCCACCACCGGCCGCCAGTGCGTCCAGCTCGCGGTCCTGCCCTGGGGCGCCCTCGACCCCCGCGCCTGGGGCGAGGACACCGCCGACCTCCCCGCGCCCGAACTCGCCGAACTGCTCACCACGTACGCCACCCGCGTGCTGACCCCGCGCGGCTCCACGGCGGTCACCGGCCTCGAACTCATGACGGCCCTGCGCCCGCCCACCCGCGCCGCCCGCAACCCCGTCACGAACGCCTGGGAGTCCGCCCCCGTGGCCGGCTCCCTCACCCACCCCGTCGACCCGGCGCCCCCGGAGGCCCCCGACGAACACCCGGTCGTCGCCGCCCTCTACCCCCGCGCCCACCAGCGCACCCCGGACCAGGTCCTGGACGAAGAGGCGTACGACTGGATCCGCGACCCGCAGCTCCTCACCGACGCCGAGTGCGCCCGTACCCACGCCGTCGGCATCGACGTGAACATGGCCTTCGCCGCGGCGGCCAACCGGCTCGTCGTCGGCCTGGGTCCCGCGACCCACACGACCGCGCCCCGCTTCGACCCCAAGACCCCCGGCTGCTGGCTGGCGGACCTCTCCGCCCTCCCCCACGACCCCCGCCTCCCCAGCCCCTTCACGCCCCACGGCCGGCCCCCCACCGGCCCCGCCTGGTACGCGACCCCGACCCTCGCCTACGCCGAGGAACTGGGCCACGCCGTGCACCCCACCGAAGCGTGGATCCGCCCCGAGAGCGGTGCCTACCTCGACGCCTGGTACACCCGCCTCCGCGACGCCTACATGGCCACCATGGCCGACCTCGGCATCACCCCCGCCCTCACGGAAGCCGAGTTCCTGGAGGCCATGACGACGTACAAGCAGCACGATCCGATCGCCGCCTCGGTCCTCTCCGCGATCAAATCCACCGTCAAGGGCGGCATCGGCAAACTCCGCGAACGCCCCCAGGGCGCCGGCTACCGCCCCGGCGAACCGTGGGCCGCCCTCGAACGCGCCACGTGGCGCCCCGACATCCGCGCCGCCGTCATCTCGACGGCCCGCGTCAACATGCACCGTAAGATGCGCAAGCTCGCCACCGCCGCCGGGGAGTACCCCATCGCGGTCCTCTCGGACTGCGCCGTCTACCTCTCCCCCGGCCCGGGCCCGCTCGACTTCCTGCCCCGCACCCCCGAGGGCAAGCCCCTCCCCGGCGGCTTCCGGATCGGGGTCAGCCCGGGCATGGTCAAGCACGAGGGGACCCAACCCCTCCTCTGGGCGGTCGAGATGCTCGACTCTCAGCTCAACCCCGCACGCCACATCAAGGGCCACGACGCAGCGGCCGACGGAGAGTAAGAACCCATGCCCCCCTCCGACATCGACGACAGCCTGCTCCGCGCCGACGAGCAGAACTTCACCCGCCCGATCCCCAAGTCCGCGGGCGCCCAGATGCGCTTCCTCGTGAAGCAGCTCAAGTCCACCCGGGAAACGGCCCGTCTGCTGGGCATCTCCCAGCGCACGGTCGAGCGATACGTCAAGAACCAGATCCGGAGCCCAAAACCGACCCTGGCCGCCCGCCTGGCCGACGAGGTACGCCGGCGCTGGCAGCCCGTGGTCCGCAGGCGCGCCCGCGACCGGGCCGCCCGCACCACCGGCCTCGTCATCGAGACCCGCGCCCGCTTCGGCTTCACCGCGGCCCCCGGCACCACCGACGACGGCCGCATCCGACGCATCACCCAGCACCTGCCTCCGGAGTACGCGAGCCGCCTCTTCACCGCCCAGGCGGCCGGCGCCACCGAAGCCGAACTCCGCGCCATCGCGGCCGAGGGCCTCCAGGAGATCTACTTCAAGGACAACGGCGCCCGCGCCTCCGGACTCCTGGTCGAGTTCACCGACATCGACTACGTCGACTTCGCCTTCTGACCTCCCCGCCCCCCGACGGCCTCCACGATCCGCGCGGCGGCCTGGGCGAGGACGTCCCCCGCGTCTCGGCCTCCCCGCGCGCCGAGGGACCCGAGGGACCTGAGGGACCGCTACCGGAAACGGGTCAGGCGACCGTGGGCGCGGACAGGCCCCGCTGCGACCGCTCCGTCTTCCGGCCCACCTGTCGGGGCTGGATCGTGCGGGGATCCACGGCCTCGCCCGGCGCCCCTTCGCGGTACAGCCCGTCGGGCTCGGCGTCCCGGTCGTGCGGCAGCAAGTAGAAGACCCGACGCTTTTGGAGCCCGCTGTCGGGATCGGCCTCCGCCGTCTCACCGAGTTCGGTGAAGCCGATCATCCGCCCGTCGCGGTGGTAACGGGGCTTGCCCCGCCGCCGGGGGGTCTTGTCGAGGGCCTGGCGGACGTAGTCGAGCTGTTCGGGGTTCTCCAGCCACACCACTTTGACCTCGTGGGCGAGATCGCTTGCTGACAGTAGCGAGCTCATGGCGTGGGTCCCTCCTCGTGCACGTCGCCCCCGTGGGGCCCCTGGTTCCGCCACGCCGCGAGCGACGCCGGTGCCGTTATGCAGCCGCCGCCTGTGCGGCGCGAACGGGTGGTGGATGTCTTCATGTTCCTCGTCCATCGTAGGCATGCCCGTCCCGGGGCGGCGGCACGCATGGGCCGATCACGTCGTGGTTGCCCTGTTCGCCTCGCGCGGTAACTGGTCCTCGTCCGCGAGAAGCGCCAGCCCGGGATAGAACTTCTGCCCGTTCGAGCGCAACATCTCACTGGGCGACGCGACGCCGACCTCGGCCCTGATCCGCGTGGCGAACGCGCGCGTGGTCGCGGGCCGCAGGCCCTCCCCGTCACTGCACCAGGCACTGTAGGCCCGGTAGAGGGCGCCCTGTTCCACTTTCAGGTCGCGGGGCTCGGCGAAGTCGCTCCCGGTCGTGCAGCACTCCGCCAGGAACCGCCCGATGTGGTCCTCGGTGGTGGCGTACGCCTGCGTGGCCGTACGGACCACGCTGGGCCCCACCAGAGCCGGTTTGGCGGCGAGGTACGCCTTGGCGCCCTGGATCATCCAGTGGAGGATCCCGGGGCCCTCCTCCTGCACCAGCGTCTCGGCCAGGTTGTCGATCTTGCGGTGGTCGGGCACCACCTTCTCGAACGGGATGAGCCGGATCCGGCGCCAGAAGGCATGGCCGCCCGTCCCCACCTCCGGCCGGTGGTTGCCCAACAGCCACAGCTTGTGGGTGGGTTCGAAGCTGAAGAAGTCCTGCCGCATCCGACGCGCCTTGAGCCGGTCGCCGCCGGTCAGCAGTTTGACCCGCGCCTCGTCGAACTTGTCGTGGGGCTTGAGCTCACTGCAGACGAACAGCCGCCGACCGTGCAGCTCCGTCAGCTCGGTGGAGTGTTCGTTGAACTTGCCGCGCTCCATCAGGAAACCGGGCGGCGCCACGTCCGCGTAGTCCCCAAGGATCTTGATCACCACGTCGAGCAGCGCGGACTTCCCGTTCGCCCCCACCCCGTACAGGAACGGCAGCACCTGCCCGCCCACATCGCCGGTGATGCTGTAGCCGAGCAGGAGATGCAGGAAGTGGATCATCTCCTTGCCCTTGTCGTCCTCGCCGAAGGTCTCGTCGAGGAACCGGTGGAACCGGGGCGTGGGCATGGCCTCGGGCGCCAGGTGCGTGGCGCGCGAGTGCAGGTCGCGGTTGGGGTTGGGCTTGTGGAGGTCGCCCGTACGCAGGTCCACGACGCCCGCCGGGGTGCACAGGGCGTACTTGTCCCCGTCCAGGGTGTCGGGGTCGAGCGCGAGCTCCGGCGAGGCCTTGGCCTGCGTGAGCATGGCCTTCACGCCCGAGGTGGACATGGCCCGCTTGCGGTGCTGGGCCAGCTCGCGATCGGTGAACACCCCGCGCGGGTCGTGGACGGGCAGCTCCTCGGCCATGTCCCCGGCGGCCCAGATCGCCGCCTTCTCGCCACCGGTGCGCTTCCACCGGTACTCGTCCCACACGTACCAACCCAGGCCCTCGACGTGCCGGAACCGGTCGTGGTGCAGGTGCGCGAACAGCTTCGCGTTGCCCCGGTCGGTCAGGTTGTTCAACAGACCGGCCTGGACGAAGTCCGCGGCGCCCGCGACGGCCTGCCCCCCTCCCTGCTGGGCGGGCAGCCGAGGCCCCGCCGGTGTGGCATCCGTGGTGAACGCGGCGAGCTGTTCCGCCGCGGCCTGGGCGTCGAACCCCGTGCTTCCGGCGCTCATGTGCGTTCCTTGGGCTGGATCGGTCGGTCTCTTCCGGCGCGCAGCCCCGCGTCGACGATCAGGACGTTGCGGCGCGTCTGGTGCGGCCGCGCCCGGTCCGCCGCCTCCAGGAGCAGCCGGCGGCCCTCCTCCTCCGGGAGGTGCCCGGCGGCGGCCAGTCCGCCGGCGGTGAAGGCGGCCCGGTTGAGCTTCTCGCTGAACGCCGTCCCGGAGGGGCTGAGTCCACAGGCGCGCACTTCCTCCAACAGCGACGCCAGGAGCCGCTCACCCCGCCCCTGACCCTGACCGTGCCCCTGCCGCCCCCGGCCCCGCGCAGGCGGCTTGGCCGGGCCCGGGACCGCCGCGGCGGCGACGGACTGCCCGTCGTGCCCCGTACTCACCAACTCGGCCGCCAGCCACAGCGGCAGGGCCGCGGGCACCCGGGCCCCGGGCAGCGCCTCGTAGACCCCCGCGGTGGTACGGGTGGAGGGCGCCACGATGTAGCCGCCGATCGCCCGCACATCGACCTGCCAGGCCAGGGCGACCCGGGAACTCGACCCGCTGGAGCACCGGAACCGGGGCCCGTCCTTGGGCGCCCGGTACCAGATGTGCATCCCGCCGGAGGGCGTGCGTACGCGCAAGGTGGAGGTGTCCTCGCAGGGGTTGGGCCGGGACCTGTATGCGGCCAGAAGCGCCAAGGTGTCGAATCCGCTCTGCAGACCGGTCAGATCGACCCGGTCGTCGATGGGAATGCCGGGAAGCAGCCGCTGCCGGTCGGGCAGCGGCGTCGAGTGCGCGTCCACGTCGATGACCACGAGCCCGGCGCCCCCACAGGACACACCGATCCCGAATCCCGGCTCGGCCGCCCACCACTCCCGCACCGTACGCAGGTCGGTGGTCGCCGCGTGGAACCCATGACACCAACGACGCTCGGCACGGCACGGGCACGCCTCCGGGGCGTGCTCACTCTCCCGGCAGTCACGGCAGTTGGCCGCCGGGGTCTTGCCCCCCGGAGCCAGCGGATGGACGGGATAACCCCGCCCCGCCAGCCAGACGGCCACATCCACCGGCCCCCCGCCGCGCACACCCTGTGACGGCTCCTCGGGATGGACAAGCACTGGCTCTTCCTTGACGCGGTGTCGGGTCGACTGCTCTGTCCCCGGACCTTGCTAGGGAGGGACCAGAGGGACTGAAGATTCACTATCGCGGAGATTACCCCAGCCACACCGCCGCGTCCGGTGTGGATCACTCCTCTATTCGAATTTGAGTCCCTTCAGTCCCTCCGTCCCTGAGGTCCTACGCTCCTTCGCCCCGCCGGGATCCCGGCGGTTTTCGGCCTTTCCCCCCGGGCGTGTCGCCTCCCTTCGCACCTGCCGAGAGCTCGCTCCTCCTCCACCGGGCTTCCAGTCGTCCGCGACGGCCACCCCAGGAAAAAAGACAACCTGCGGTCTCGCCCGGGTGCGGCCCGCCTCCCCAGGTACTGAGGGTCTGAAGAACCGCTTCGGTCCCTGACCGTTCAGTCCCTCGGAAAAACCGCAGGTCACAGAGATGCACAGGGACTGACAGGGACCAAAGGGACTCAAAGTCACTACTTCCGGCCTTTACGTGCGTGTGTGTATGCGCGGGCGCGTAAAGGATCTAGGTAATGCATATCTGGCTTATAACTAGAGATTTGAGTCCCTTCGGTCCCTGTGCAGCCGGGCCCAAGCCCCTGACCTGCAGGTTATGCAGTGACTGAAGGGCCAGGGACCGAAGCCGTTCTTCAGACCCTCAGCACCTGTCGGGGGTCAGGGGGGACAGGGGAGGGGGGCTCGACCCCGAAGCGCGGCAGCGCCCCTCGACAGGAGGGACGGAAGGAGGACACAGAAGAAGGGCACGGGAAACAGCCGGCCCGACCTCCCGGTCCACGAGCCGCTGCGAGAGGCCCACGAAGAGCCCCCTTCAGCCCCTTTCAGAGCTCCCTGGTCATGAAGGTGCTGTTCGGGTCGGGCCGGTAGGCCGCGAACGGCACGCACTCCCGGAAGCCGAACTTCTCGTACAGCCTGCGCGCGGGCAGGAAGAACGCGGAGGAGCCGGTCTCCAGACTCAGCCGGGCGTAACCCATTCCCCTGGCCTCCGCGATGATGTGCTCCAGCAGCCGCGACGCGACCCCGCTCCCTGTCCGGGAGGCCCGCGTACGCATCGACTTCAGCTCCGCGTGCGCCGCGTCCAACCGCTTGATCGCGCCGCAGCCGACCAGCGTGTGCCCGTCCCAGACCGACCAGACCGTCGTGTCCGCGTTCCGGAGGCCGTCGAGATCGAGGGCGTGCTTGCTGCCCTCGGGCGTGATGGACCGCATCTGCCGGACGTGTTCCTCAAGGAACCTGGCGATCTCGGGACCCGTCAGGTCGTCCACCGCGATGTCCAACGTCTCGTCCTCTTCCCGGAGTCATCCCTCACCCATTGGCGGTGACGGCCGAGCCGCCCGAGAACTTCTCCGAACCTCGCGCCGGCCGGCCGGACCCCAGCATGCCGGACGCCCCTTGACCGGGGCCCCTCGGGTCCATCCACCGAAGCCCGCGCTCAAGACGGCGAACCTGCCGGGGCAGGGCGGTACAGACCAAGAGTTCGTCGCGCCCCTGGAACAGACCGAGGAGAGGGGCCGCCGCCTCGACCGCCACCACCGGCGACCTCCGCCGGCCCTTGCCAAGGGCGTCCCCAGATGGCCATGCCGACGACCGCCGCCCGCGTGGTCGGACGTGCCGTCCTCCGCGATGCCTGGTACCGAGCAACGCCGTACGACGTCCTACGCCCCTCACCAGACCGCGAACTCCCCGCTCCCGGCGCCGCTCCGACTTTTGTCCGCGGACAAAAGTCCCCGCTCCCCTCTCCGGCTCAGCGCCCCCACCGGGCCGCCCCCCCCCAGGGGGGCGGGGGCGGGCAGGGCGGGGGTGTGGGGGGTG
>NZ_JBEYZH010000018.1:28915-107632 GCF_040645975.1 Streptomyces sp. NPDC046557 | reverse complement strand
GGGATGCCGGTGGCGTCGTTCGGGGGCCGGTGGCAGCAACGGGGCCACCCGCTCCCACAGGTCGTCCGGAACAAGATCAGCACGCACCCGGACACCCTGCCGACCGAGATCGTCGAGCCCAAGACCCGCAGCTCAACTCATTCTGAAACGATCAGTTAGGTCTTCTGGAGGACTCGGACATGGCAAGCATCCGTACCGCTCGCGTCATCGCCGCCGTCGCCGCACTCCCGCTCGCCGTCGCCCTGTTCGGCGGCGTGGCCTCGGCGGACAACGGGGCCTTCGCGAACTCCGGGTCGAACGCGAGCGTCGCGAGCATTCTCGGCAGCGGCGTGGGCGGCAACAACCAAGGCAACTCCTCCACCTCGCAGCAGGTGGCCACCGGCGCCGGAGCGTCCAACCAGAACAACAGCGCGCAGGTCAACGGATCGGCTTGGACCGCGATCCAGCAGCACAACGCCGATGTGGCGGTGAACTTCTTCCCGTGGCGGTGACCCCGCCTGATCTGGGCTGACTGATCGGGGCGCCCGCGTGACCGGACCGGCCGGGGTCCGGTAGCGCGGGCGCCCCCGTGCCTCGGCATCTTGACATCCGCCACAAATCTGACGGAGAGTCAGTTCTATTCGTCGATGTGAAGCCGGGAGGCCCGCGCGTGCACCTCGCCCCGACCGGACGCCAAGTGCGGCTCCGCTCCGAACTGCGGGAGTACTTCCGCGAGCTGCTGCCCGACGGGCCGCCGCAGGCCCCGGCGGAGCAGCGCGCCTTGCTGCGGCGCATCGGGAACGACGGACTGCTCGGCCTCGGCTGGCCCGTCGAGTACGGCGGCCAAGGGCGCGGCGCGGACGAGCAGTTCCTGTTCTTCGACGAGGCGTACCGGGCCGGCGCCCCCGTCTCCATGGTCACCCTCAACACCGTCGGGCCGACCTTGATGAAGTACGGGACGCAGACGCAGAAGGACCACTTCCTCCCTCGCATCCTCAAGGGCGAACTCGTCTTCGCCATCGGCTACTCGGAGCCGGAGGCCGGCACCGACCTCGCCTCGCTGCGCACCCGCGCCGTACGCCAGGGCGGTGCCGAGGGTGACTGGCTGATCGACGGGCAGAAGATCTTCACCTCCAACGCCCAGAACGCCGACTGGATCTGGCTCGCGTGCCGCACCGATCCCCAGGCGCCCAAACACAAGGGCATTTCGATCATCCTCGTGCCCACCGACACACCGGGCTTCGGCTGGACCCCGATCGAGACGGTCGGCGGACTGACCACCACGGCCACGTACTACGACTCCGTCCGTGTGCCCGCCGGCCACCTCGTCGGCCCCGAACACGGCGGCTGGGGACTGATCACCAACCAGCTCAACCACGAGCGCGTGGCCTTGGCCGCGATAGGCATGCAGGCCGAGGACTTCTACGAGCGCGCCCTCGGCCACGCCCGTACGCCGGACCCCGTCACCGGTGAGCGCCCGGCGGACCACCCCTGGGTACGGTCCCGCCTCGCCGAGGCCCACGCACGGCTGGCCGCCGTGCGCCTCCTGAACTGGCGCCTCGTCCAGGACGTCGGCAGCGCAACCCTGGCCCCCGGAGACGCCGCCGGCGTCAAGTTCCTGGGCACCGAATCCGCCGTCGACGTGTACCGGATGTGCCAGGAGGCGGTGGGCGAGGAGGCCCTCGTACGCGGCCCGGCGGGCTTCGCGGGCGGTGAACTGGAGCGGATGAACCGTGCGGCCCAGATCAACACCTTCGGCGGTGGGGTCAGCGAGGTCCAGCGGGAGATCGTCGCCATGATGCGGCTCGGCATGAAGGGGAGCAAGCGATGAGCGCGGAGCCGCCCGGGGACGTCGATGAGGCGGCCCGCTTCCACGCGCTGCTGAAGGACTTCGAGGGGCGCCCCGCCGCCTCGGGAGGACGGGCCAAGGACGTGGTCAACGCGGCGATGATCCGCCACTGGTGCGAGGCGATGGGCGACACCAACCCCGCCTACACCGGCCCGGACGCCATCGCCCCGCCCACGATGCTCCAAGCGTGGACGATGGGCGGACTCTCCGGCCACAGCGACCGCTCCTCCGCCTACGACGAGTTGTTCGCCCTCCTGGACGGCGCGGGATGCACCTCCGTGGTCGCCACCGACTGCGAGCAGGAGTACCTCCGCCCGCTGCGCCCGGGCGACGCCGTCACCTTCGACGCCGTGATCGAGTCGGTCTCGCCCCGCAAGACGACCAAGCTCGGCACCGGCCACTTCGTGACGACCCGGATGGACGTCCGCGCGAACGGGAAACCCGCGGGCACCCACCGCTTCCGCATCCTGAAGTTCGCGCCGACCCGGCGGGCCGCACCGAAGCCACCAGCCGCGGCGCGCCGACCCCGGCCGGTGATCAACCGCGACAACCAGGGCTTCTGGGACGGCGTGCGCACGCACACACTGCTGATCCAACGCTGCACCGCCTGCGGCACCCTCCGCTTCCCCTGGCTCCCCGGCTGCCACGCCTGCGCGAGCCCCGACTGGGACACCGTCGAGGCGAGCGGGGCCGGCACCGTCTTCAGCTACGTCGTCATGCACCACCCGCCCTTCCCGGCGTTCGACCCTCCGTACGCGGTCGCGCTCGTGGAACTCGCCGAAGGAGTCCGGATCATCAGCAACGTCACCGGCGTCTCCTACGACAAGGTGCGCATCGGTCTCCCCGTCCGGCTGGAGTTCCTGCGCGTGGACGAGGACCTGGAACTGCCGGTCTTCCGAGGGGGCGAGTGCTGATGGACTTCCGGCCGACCGAGGAGCAGACCGCCGCGGCAGGCCTCGCCGCCCACATCTTCCGCGACCTCGCCACGCACGAGCGCTCGGCGGCCGCCGGTTCCGGCAGCGACGCCGAACTGTGGAAGGCCCTCACGACCGCCGGGCTGACCGCCGCCGTTGCGGACATCGGCCTGCTCGGCCTGGTGCTCCTGCTGGAGGAACAGGGTCGTACGACCGCGCAGGTCCCGTACGCCGCCACTTGCGCCTACGGAATCCTCCCGCTGGCCCGGCACGGCAGTCCGGAGCAGCGCGCCCGGCTGCTGCCCGCCCTCGGGACGGGTGAGGCGGTGGCCACGGGGGCGTTCCCCGGGCGGGGCAGGATCACCGCCACACCGGACGGCCGGCTCACCGGCACCGCCCCGGTCGTGCCTTGGCTGCGCGACGCCACGTACGTCCTGGTCCCGGACGCACGACGCGCCCTGTGGCTCGTACGGACCGACCTGCCCGGTGTCGAAACGGCGGCGGTGGAGACCACCGCGCCGTGGGCGGCGGGCCGGCTGACCCTTTCCGGGGCACGGGCGGAACGGCTCGGGCAGGGCGCGGAGGTCTACGAGGACGTCCTCACCGTAGCCCGTACCGCCTTCGCCGGGCTCCAGGCGGGCGTCTGCGCGGGCTCGCTGGCCCGCGCCGTGGAGTACACCTCCACCCGCGAACAGTTCGGCCGGCCGCTCTCCACCAACCAGGCGGTCATGCTCCGGGCGGCCGACGCGCACATGGACACGGAAGCCATCCGGGTCACCACCTACGAGGCGGCCTGGCGCGTCGACGAGGGTCTGCCCGCGCGCGAGCACGCCTTGACGGCGGCCTGGTGGGGCTCGGAAGCAGGCAAGCGGGTCGTGCACTCCGGTCAACACCTGCACGGCGGCATGGGCGCCGACCTGGACCACCCCGTCCACCGCCACTTCCTGTGGGGACGTCAGTTGGACGCCTACCTGGGTTGCGGCAGCGAGCTGCTGGCCGAGCTCGGCGCGCTCCTGGCGGAGGAACCGCCGCAGGCGCCGGGTGCCCCCGAGTCACCCGTATCCCTGACGTCCACGGTGGGGACGACCACCCCCAATGGAGCGGAGGCCACATGAAGGTCGGTGACGCACTGCCGCCCCTGGAGATCCCGGTCACCCGCACGCTCATCGTTGCGGGCGCCATCGCCTCACGGGACTACCAGGACGTGCACCACGACGCCGAGCTCGCGCGCGAAAAGGGCTCCCCGGACATCTTCATGAACATCCTCACCACCAACGGTCTGGTCGGCCGGTACATCACCGATCACCTCGGGCCTGCCGCCATCCTCCGCAAGGTGGCCATCCGCCTCGGCGCCCCGAACTACCCCGGCGACACCATGACCCTCACCGGGTCCGTCACCGCCCTCGACGGGGACACCGTCGAGATCCGGGTGGTCGGCGCCAACGGCATCGGGCACCACGTCACCGGCACCGTCACGGTGTCCCTGGGGGCCGGGGAGGCCGCAGAGTGAGCGTCCGCAGCCGGGACGAGCTGGGCGGCCGGGCCGCCATCGTCGGCATCGGCGCGACCGAGTTCTCCAAGGACTCCGGTCGCAGCGAGCTCAAGCTCGCGGTCGAAGCCGTCCACGCCGCCCTCGACGACGCCGGGCTGACCCCCGCCGATGTCGACGGCATGGTCACCTTCACGATGGACACCAGCCCCGAGATCACCGTCGCGCAGGCGGCCGGCATCGGGGAACTGTCCTTCTTCTCCCGGGTCCACTACGGCGGCGGCGCGGCCTGTGCCACCGTCCAACAGGCCGCCCTCGCCGTCGCCACCGGGGTCGCCGAGGTCGTGGTCTGCTACCGCGCCTTCAACGAGCGCTCCGGGCGCCGCTTCGGCTCCGGGGTCCAGCAGCGCGAACCCTCGGCCGAAGGCGCGG
Organism: Streptomyces sp. NPDC046557; assembly: GCF_040645975.1. Lineage (NCBI taxonomy): Bacteria > Bacillati > Actinomycetota > Actinomycetes > Kitasatosporales > Streptomycetaceae > Streptomyces > Streptomyces sp. NPDC046557. The sequence goes on along the minus strand of NZ_JBEYZH010000018.1, from coordinate 102,969 downwards.
CCCTCGGCTGGTCACTGCCCTGGGGACTGCTCACCCCCGCGTCCTGGGTGGCCATGGCCGCCCAGCGCTACCTGCACGCGTACCACCTGACCGCCGAGGCGTTCGGGCACGTCGCCGTCACCGGCCGCCGGTACGCCGCGAACAACCCCGCCGCCTACTTCCACGGCAAGCCCATCACCCTCGCCGACCACGCCGCGTCACGCTGGATCGTCGAGCCCCTGCGTCTCCTGGACTGCTGCCAGGAGACGGACGGCGGCCAGGCCCTGATCGTCACCAGTACTGAACGGGCCCGCTCGCTGCGGCGGGCACCCGCCGTGATCACGGCGGCGGCGCAGGGAGCCGGACGCCGCCAGGAGGCCATGACCTCCTTCTATCGCGACGACCTGACCGGGCTGCCGGAAATGGACGTCGTCGCACGCCAACTGTGGCGGACCAGTGGACTGTCCCCGTCGGACATCGACGTAGGCATCCTTTACGACCACTTCTCCCCCTTCGTCCTCATGCAGCTGGAGGAGTTCGGATTCTGTGCGCCCGGGGAGGCCGCCGACTTCGTGGCCGCCGACGCACTGCCGCTCAACACCCACGGTGGCCAGCTCGGAGAGGCGTACCTGCACGGCATGAACGGCATCGCCGAGGCCGTCCGACAGCTTCGTGGCACCTCCGTCAACCAGGTCGCGGGCGCCCGGCACAGCCTGGTCACGGCCGGTACGGGCGTACCCACATCCGGCCTGATCCTCAGCTCCGACGACTGACTCCGCTCCCCGCCCGCGACGGGGCCTCCTCCACCTTCAGGAGGTGCGGGCGGGGCCGGCCCTACAACCTGAGACGGATCCCGCTTCGGCACCTGCGACCGATCCCAGGGCGGTCCGGCGCTTCTAGCGTGGGGGCATGACCACGCCTGTCTGCACGCTCGCCTCGAACCCGACGCCGTACCCGTCGTTCTCGGCGTACGTCAGGACCCGAGGCACGTCCCTGATGCGCACCGCGCGCTCGCTCACCGCCAACACCTGCGACGCCGAGGACCTGCTGCAGACTGCCCTCGCCAAGACCTACGCCGCCTGGGACCGCATCGAGGACCACCGGGCACTGGACGGCTACGTCCGACGGACCCTGGTCAACACCCTCACCTCCCAGTGGCGCAAGCGCAAGGTCGACGAATTCTGCTGCGAGGAGCTACCGGAGGTGGAGCAGGCGCCGTTCACGGACGCCGCGGAGGCACAGGCGCTGCGCGACGCGATGTGGCGCGCGGTGACTCGGCTGCCCGACCGGCAACGCGCGATGGTGGTCCTGCGCTACTACGAGGACCTCAGCGAGGCACAGACCGCCGAGCTGCTCGGGGTCTCCGTGGGCACGGTCAAGAGCGCCGTCTCGCGGGCCCTGGGCAAGCTCCGCGAGGACCCGGAGCTTGCGCCCGTCCGCTGAGCCGCCCCGAACCGGCGCGATGTTTCACGTGAAACACCGCGGCAGCACACCGCGGCGGCCGGCGCGGCCGGCTGTTTCACGTGAAACATCCCCGGCGCCCGGCGCGGTTTCTACCCCCGGGTAGTGACATACCGCGTGGTACGTGCGCAGAATCGGCAGCATCCGTAGCCGCCGTAGCGCCGCAGCGCCCACCGGGAGGACGCTTTGCTGAGCACCATGCAGGACGTACCACTTCTCGTCACCCGCATCCTGCACCATGGAATGACGATCCACGGGAAGTCCCAGGTCACGACCTGGACCGGCGAGGCCGAGCCGCACCGCCGCAGCTTCGCCGACATCGGTGCCCGCGCCACTCGCCTCGCGAACGCCCTGCGCGACGAGCTGGGCGTCCGACAGGACGACCGGGTCGCCACCCTCATGTGGAACAACGCCGAGCACGTGGAGGCGTACTTCGCGATCCCGTCCATGGGCGCCGTCCTGCACACGCTCAACCTGCGCCTCCCTCCTGAGCAGCTGGTCTTCATCGTCAACCACGCCGCGGACCGGGTGGTGCTGGTCAACGGCACCCTTCTGCCGCTCCTCGCGCCGCTGCTGCCGCACCTGCCGACCATCGACCACGTGGTCGTCTCGGGCATCGGTGACCGATCCGTGCTCGCCGGTCTCGACGTGCGCGTCCACGACTACGAGGAACTCCTCGCCGGCCGTTCCGACCACTACGACTGGCCCGAGCTGGACGAACGCCAAGCCGCGGCCATGTGCTACACCTCGGGCACCACCGGGGACCCCAAGGGCGTCATCTACTCCCATCGCTCCATCTACCTGCACTCCATGCAGGTCAACATGACCGAGTCGATGGGACTGACCGACCGGGACACGTCCCTGGTCGTGGTCCCGCAGTTCCACGTGAACGCCTGGGGTCTGCCCCATGCCACCTTCATGACCGGCATCAACCTGCTGATGCCGGACCGCTTCCTCCAGCCCGCCCCACTCGCCGAGATGATCGAGCGGGAGAAGCCGACCCACGCCGCTGCCGTCCCCACCATCTGGCAGGGGCTCCTCGCCGAGGTCACCGCGCACCCCCGCGACCTCACCTCGATGAAGCAGGTCACCATCGGCGGCGCGGCCTGCCCGCCGTCCTTGATGGAGGCGTACGAGAAGCTCGGCGTCCGCCTGTGTCACGCGTGGGGCATGACGGAGACCTCCCCGCTCGGCACGATGGCACACCCGCCGGCGGGCCTGAGCGCCGAGGAGGAATGGCCGTACCGGATCACCCAGGGCCGCTTCCCGGCGGGTGTCGAAGCCCGCCTGATCGGCCCGGGCGGCGACCGCCTGCCGTGGGACGGCGAGTCGGCAGGCGAGTTGGAGGTGCGCGGCGCCTGGATCGCGGGCGCCTACTACGGAGGCGCGTCCGGCGAACCGCTGCGCCCCTCGGACAAGTTCAGCGCGGACGGCTGGCTCAAGACCGGCGACGTCGGCGTCATCAGCGCGGACGGTTACCTGACGCTGACCGACCGGGCCAAGGACGTCATCAAGTCGGGCGGCGAGTGGATCTCCAGCGTCGAGCTGGAAAACGCGCTGATGGCGCACCCGGAGGTGGCCGAGGCGGCGGTGGTCGCCGTACCCGACGACAAGTGGGGCGAGCGTCCGCTGGCGACCGTCGTCCTCAAGGAGGGCGCGACCGTGGATTACACCGGACTGCGCGCGTTCCTGGGGCAGTCGATCGCCAAGTGGCAGTTGCCCGAGCGCTGGACGTCCATCGAGACCGTGCCGAAGACCAGCGTCGGCAAGTTCGACAAGAAGGTGATCCGCAGGCAGTACGCGGACGGCGAGCTGGACGTGACGCGGCTCGACTGACCCCGGCGGGCCGGAAGCCTCAGCCGCGCGTGAGCCAGGGCCGCAGCAGCCTGCTGACTGCGGGCATGGCCACGTAGGTCATCAGGGTGCTGAAGACCACCGTGAAGGCGGCCGTCCGCAGGACGAAGGGAAGGTCCACCAGATACGGCCCGAGCACCGCGTTGCCGAGCAGCGAGATCGGGAAGATGGCCAGCCCCGAGCTGATCGCCATCTTCCAGCGCGGAGGCGCGGGCCGGGTCGTGCCCGGCTTCGCGAACCAGGTCTCCATCCCGTGCAGTTCGCGCCGCGCTATCTCGTGGTGGTGATGGCCCTGGCAGTTGGCGAAGAACGCGGCGCGCTCCGGCGACTTCTGCCACGCCTCGAAGGCGGCCTGATGACGGAAGCGGTGCACCAGGAACCACGGGGCGCCCTCCGCCGCCGGCCGGAACAGCCCGTACCCGAGGTGGCCGGGGAAGCCCGCGGCGGTCTCCAGGATGCCGCGGGCCCATGCCTCGAAGTCCTCCTCGTGGCCCGGCTCGACCTGCCGGGCGATGAGGAGGCTCACCTCACCGTTGTCGGCGGGAACGCTGTGCTCGGTCGTGTCGATGATGGCCATCGGGCCAGGATGACTAGTTGGTGCCGATCTTGGCCAGCAGGTCCACGATGCGGCCCTGCACATCGGCGGTCGTGGCCCGCTCGGCGAGGAACAGCACGCTCTCGCCGGAGGCCAGCCGCGGCAGTTCGGCCGGGTCGATGCCGGTGGCCGTGTAGACGACGAGCGGGGTGCGGTTCAGCTGCCCGTTGGCACGCAGCCAGTCCACGATCCCGGCCCGCCGACGGCGCACCTGCATCAGGTCCATGACGACGAGATTGGGCCGCACACGGGTGGCGAGTTCCACCGCGTCGGTGTCGGCACCCGCCCGCGCGACCTGCAAGCCGCGCCGTTCCAGGGCGGCGGTGAGCGCGGTGGCGATCTCGTCGTGCTCCTCGATCAGCAGGACCCGCGAGGGGTGCTGCTCACTGTCGCGCGGCGCGAGCGCCTTGAGCAGGACGGCCGGGTCGGCGCCGTACGCGGCTTCCCGCGTGGCGTGCCCGAGTCCGGCCGTGACCAGGACGGGTACCTCCGCCGCCACCGCGGCCTGACGCAGCGACTGGAGGGCGGTGCGGGTGATGGGACCGGTCAGCGGGTCCACGAACAAGGCGGCGGGGAACGCGGCGATCTGGGCGTCCACCTCCTCGCGGGAGTGGACGACCACCGGGCGGTAGCCGCGGTCGCTGAGCGCCTGCTGTGTCTGGGCGTCGGGCGCGGGCCACACCAGCAGCCGGCGCGGGTTGTCCAGCGGCTCCGGCGGAAGCTCGTCGTCCACGGGCAGCGGTACGGCCCGGTTGACCACCTCGACCGCGCCACCGGGGCCGTCGAGCGGCTCGGGCCCCTCGTCGGACCCCGCCTCGGGGGCCCCTATGGCGAAGGCGCGGCCCTGCGGCGCGGGCTCGGTCAGCCGGCGGCGACGGCCGGAGCCGCCGGCGTCGACCGAGATGCCCTGGCCCAGGGTGCCGAGAGCGCGCACGCTGATCGGCTGCGAGGTCTCGGGCGGAGCGTCTTGAGGCTGCCGGGCACCGGGTACGGGTACGGGCCCGGCCGCGGGCTCGCCGTCCTCGGAAGCGGTACGGGCCGCGGGCACCGGCCAGGCGGGGGCCTCGGGCAGGGCGCGGCGCCGCCCGGTCGGCGGCACCGGTCCGGGCGCCCCCGGAGCGGCCGCGGGGGCGGCCCCGGGAGCGTCGGCCGAGGGTGCGTCGGCCGAGGGTGCGCCGAGCACCCGGCGTGCACGGCGGCCCACCGGAGCGTCGGCGTCGGCCTCGGTGGGAGCGACCGCCCCGGCACCCGGGGCGGGAGTCGGTCCGGCGGGCAGGGCGAAGCCGCCCTCGGGGGCGATGGGGCGCTGGGGAACGCGGGGCGCGAGCCCGGCCGCCGGAACCGGACCGCCCGGCTGCGCGAACGGACCCGTTGCCGGGCCTGCCGTCGGACCCGCTGCCGGTCCTGACACCGGGTCTGCCGGCGCGGCCGGGCCCAACGCGCGGCGACGACCCGCCGGATGCTCGGTCAGCGGAACGGGTGGCACCGCGGGCACGGGCGGCAGCGCCGGCATCCCGGTCCCTCGCGGGGGCACGGGCTGCTGCGGTCCTGCCTGCTGCGGTCCGTCCTGAGCGGGCAGCGGTTGAGCGGGTCCGGCCTGAGCGGGTACGTGCGGAGGCCCGCCGGGGCGCCGGGAAGCACCGGCCCCGCCGATACCGCCGGAACCGCCGATGCCGCCGGAACCGCCGTCGCCGTCGGAACCGCCGTCACCGTCCCGGCCGCGTCGGCGCCCGGTACCCAGCCCGGCCGGGTTCACCGGGGACTGGGCGAGCTCGGGGCCGTTCATGCCGGCGCCGTTCGGACCGAGACCGGCGGTACCGGGCTCGTTCGGACCCGGGCCGTCGACCGTGCCGTCCGCACGGCGCCGCCCGGACGACAGCGCGAGCGCGCCCCCGCCCTCCCGCGGCGCCTTCGCCTCGTCGGCGGCGTCGTCCAGGAACGCGTCCACCCCGCGCCGGGCCCGCCGGCCCCCGGACTCGCCCCTGACAGCGCCGCCGTCCTCGGCGTTCGGCTTCGCCTCCACCTCGGCGGCCGCTGGCTCCTTCGGCTCCGGCAGCGTCACCGTCCCGGCTCCCGCGCCCAACGGCAGCTCCAGTACGTACGTACCGCCCGGCGCGCCGGGTACCTCGACGGTCTGGAGGACACCGCCGTGCGCGGCCACGATGCCCCGAACGATCGGCTCGTGCACCGGGTTGCCACCTTCGTACGGCCCGCGCACCTCGATCCGTACGACGTCACCGCGCTGCGCGGCGGCCACGACGATCGTCGAGTCGCCGTACCCACTGCCCTGGCGGGTCTTGCCCGTGGCGTCCACCCCGGCGACATCCGCGACCAGGTGCGCCAGGGCGGTCGCGATCCGCTCCCCGTCCACCTCGGCCTCGATCGTCGGCGCGTGCACGGCGAACTGCGCCCGGCCCGGCCCGATCAACTCCACCGCGCCGTCGACACCGGCCGCGACGACCTTGTTGATCAGCGTCTTTTCCTTGGCGAGCTTGTCGCTGCCCGCGTCCAGCCGCTGATAGCCCAGCACGTTGTCCACGAGCGTGGTCATCCGCGAGTAGCCGGCCGCCAGGTGGTGCAGCAACTGGTTCGCCTCGGGCCAGAGCTGGCCCGCGTCATCGGCGGCCAGCGTCGCCAGCTCCCCGCGCAGCTCCTCCAGCGGCCCGCGCAACGACTCGCCGAGCACCGCCAGCAACTGGGCGTGCCGGGCCGCCAGGGCATCGTAGGGGCGCCGGTCGGTGAAGGTCATCACGGCGCCGACGAGCAGCTCGCCGTCCCGTACGGGCGAGGTCGTCAGGTCGACGGAGACCGGCTGCCCGGCCTTGTTCCACAGCACCTGGCTGCGGACCCGGTGCTTGCGACCGCTGCGCAGGGTGTCGGCGAGCGGGGACTCCTCGAAGGGGAACGGCGAACCGTCCGCGCGCGAGTGCTGGATCAGTCCGTGCAGCTCGCGGTTGCCGAGATCGGTGGCCCGGTAGCCGAGGATCTGCGCGGCGGCCGGGTTGACGAGGACGACCCTGCCGTCGGTGTCCGTGCCCACCACGCCCTCGGCGGCGGCGCGCAGGATCATCTCGGTCTGTCGCTGCGAGCGGGCGAGCTCGGCCTCGGTGTCCACCGTCTGAGACAGGTCCCGTACGACGAGCATCAGCAGCTCGTCGCCGGTGTACGCGGGCTGCGGCTCGCGGTAGGCGTCGCGGCCGTCGAGGTGCGCGGCGGTGACCTCGACGGGGAACTCGCTGCCGTCGGTGCGCCGGGCCGTCATCCTCTTGGGCTTCGGCCGGCCACCCTCGTCGTCTCCGGGCCGGCGCATCGAGCCGGGGATGAGTTTCGAGTCGAACTCGGGCAGGAGGTCCAGTACCCCGCGGCCGACGAGACCGGTGCCGGGGCTTTCCATGATCTCCAACGCGATCGAATTCGCGTTGACCACTGTGCCGTTGGCGTTGACGAGCAACAGCGCGTCGGGAAGTGCGTCGAGTATTGCTGCGAGGCGAGCAGCGCCTCGGGATGGCCTGCTGCTCACGACGAGCTTCCTCCCTGACCACGACTACCGGCATGTCACGGGAGGAGTCTAAGGGCACCGCCCCGCGGCGGGATGGCCGATGCGGGGCGTATACCGCACATCCTTCGCATCCTCCCAGGTCAGGAACGCCCACTCGGAAGCACAGGTTCCAGGGTCTTCCACCGGGCGATGTCGCATCCGTTCCTCCGCCGGAACGTGGCGTCCACCTTCTTGCCGTGCCACGTTCCCGTGATCCGGGCGGTGGCCGGGCCGCCGTCGACCATGGTGCACATCTGCCGCTTGGACGTGGGGGCGAAGGGGTCCTTGCCCTCCTTCGCGAGGGCGTCGAGGCGGGCGCAGGCGTCCTCCGCCTTGGGGTGGTTCCCGCCGACCGGGTCGCACTCCAGCCGGTACTCGCCGTCGGTGCGCGGGTTGCCGGTGTCGGACACGGCGATGGTGAGCCGGTCGGGCGTCGACAGCAGCCGCTCCAACGGCAGGGGTGGCAGCGGCCCGGCGGCCGCGGCGGCCAAGGCGGAGGTGACGGCGAAGGCGGCGAGACGCAGCATGGGGCACTCCAGGTCGTCCGTACGTCGTACGCCTGACCAACGACCCGCGCGCCCCGACGTTGCGTACGGGCGGACGCGTGCGCCTGTACGGCCGGCACGCGGCGGCGCGTACCGTGCCGCGGCGTCGCGCCTCTGGGCGCCTCCGGGCGCGTCGACGCGTCGGCTGGTGGGTGGCCTTAAGGCTTTGCCCCGGGGCCGCCGTTCCTTGTACCGTGGGAGCGGATTGGTGACCAGCCCCGCGCCTGTGTCATCATCTGCACGCACCCTCGTACGCGAGGGTGTGCTGGAGGCGTCGCCTAGTCCGGTCTATGGCGCCGCACTGCTAATGCGGTTTGGGGCTTACCCCCCATCGAGGGTTCAAATCCCTCCGCCTCCGCACCTCACGAAGCCCCGGTCCTCACGGACCGGGGCTTCTGTGCGTTTCGAACGCCCCGAGAGGGGTACCGCGTCCCTCCCGCCCAAGCCGCGCGGAGACTTCCGGATGATCTCCCTCCGGCGTATTTCCGCAGGTCAGCACCGGTGGAGCTAATGGATTTCGCGTCCCGCCGAGGTCCATGTATTGTTGTTCTCGCAAGGCCAACGGGGCGCAAAACCCCGAACAGCCCAAGCACTCGTAGCTTAACGGATAGAGCATCTGACTACGGATCAGAAGGTTGCAGGTTCGAATCCTGCCGAGTGCACAGCCGAAGAGGCCCCCCGGTTCACCGGGGGGCCTCTTGCGTTGCGTGGTGGGGGTCAGGAGCGGTGGACGCGGGGGAGGCCGGTGACCGAGAGGACCAGGGAATAGAGGGACGTGGTGGCGGTGATGAAGAGGCGGTTGTTCTTCGGGCCGCCGAAGGCGATGTTCGAGACCGGTTCGGGGACGCGGAGCCGGCCGATGAGGTCACCGTCCGGCGCGTAACAGTGGACGCCGTCCCGCATCGCGGCCGCCCACAGCCTGCCGCCGTCGTCGAAGCGGATGTTGTCGACCGAGCGGCAGGCGGCGAAGACGCGATCGTCCGTCAGGGTGCCCGTATCGGTGACCTTGAAGGCGCGGATGTGGCCGGCGCGGGTGTCCGCCGCGTAGAGCTCGCTCTCGTCGGCGGAGAAGACGAGGCCGTTCGGGCCGAGGAAACCGTCGGCGACCAGACGGACCTCGCCCGTCGCCGGGTCGGCGCGGTAGAGGTTGCAGGCGTCGATCTCGCTCGGCGCGCGCCGGCCCTCGTAGTCGCTGGTGATGCCGAAGTCCGGGTCCGAGAACCAGATGGAGCCGTCGGAGCGGACCACCGCGTCGTTCGGGCTGTTGAGGCGCTTGCCTTCCCACCGGTCGGCGATGACGGTGAGGCTGCCGTCTGGTTCGGTGCGGGTGACGCGCCGGTTGCCCTGCTCGCAGGTGATCAGGCGGCCCTCGCGGTCGAGGGTGTTGCCGTTGGGATGTCCGGCGCCGGTACGGAACACGGAGACGGCGCCCGTGGCCTCGTCCCACCGCAGCACGCGGTCGTTGGGGATGTCGCTCCACAGGAGTTGTCGCCAGGCCGGCAGGTAGAGGGGACCCTCCGCCCAGCGGCAGTCGTCGTAGAGCCGCTCCAGGCGGGCGTCGCCGTTGGCGCAGCGGCCCGCGCGGAACCGATCGTCCAGGATGTCGTACAGAGTCAGGTCCGCTATGGATGACATGGTTCCCCTTAAGGTCGAGCATGCCGAATTTCGTTCGGCCCATGGTTGAGATTGCAGGACCAGGTACTGTCTTCGCAAGGGTTGACGGGTAGATGAGGGGAAGATCGCGTGGACGACATCGACCGGGCGCTGCTCCAGCGGCTCCAGCAGGACGCGGGCCAGTCCTACGCGGCCCTCGGCGCGGCCGTCGGGCTCTCGGCGGGGGCCACACACGAACGCGTACGGAAACTGCGCGAACGCGGGGTCATCCGGCGGACCACGGTCGACGTGGAACCGGCGGCCGTCGGGAGCGGGGTCCTGGCCTACGTGATGGTCGATTCGAATGCCTGGATGGGCGACTCCGGGGCCGCCTTCGAAGGCATCGCCGAGATCCAGGAGGCACACATCATCGCGGGCAGCGCCTCCGTGCTCGTCAAGGTGCGGACCGGCTCGACCGAACAGCTGCAGGACGTACTGCGCCGCCTGTACGCCATCGACGGCGTCAGCGGAACGCAGGCCACCGTGGTCCTGGACACCTTCTTCGAGCGACCGCTCCCGCTGTGACCTGGTGGTGCACCGGCATCCGCTGGCAGGACGGCCGACCCGGCATCGGCTGGTACGGAGCCGTACGCGCGGAGCGCGACAGTCCGCTCGGCTACGGTCGACGACTGGCCTTCGTCGCCCGGGGCGAGCGGCACTGCCTCGGGGTGCGGCGGGCGGGGAAGCGCACGCCCTGTCCCGCGCGCCGGACGGTGCCGGGGCGGGCGGCGAACGCCCAGTGCCCCGAGTGCGCCCGGCTGGACCGGTCCTTCTCGGTGGCCGCCGACACCAACGCCGCCGATCCGCGGCCCTACCGGGTGTACCTCGCCTGGTTCGGGCCCGGCTTGATCAAGGTCGGCATCACCGCCGAGGAGCGCGGGCCGGCCCGGCTGCTGGAGCAAGGAGCCGTGACCTGGGCCTGGCTGGGGCGCGGCCCGTTGATGGCCGCGCGGCGCACCGAGGAACTGCTGAGGGCGGCGCTCGGGGTGCCCGACCGGATCGCCTACGCCCGCAAGCGCGCGGTACGGGCCCACCTGCCGGCGCCGGCCGAACGGGCCGGGGAGGTCGTCGAGCTGCACGCCCGGGCCGTGGCACTGCCGGGGTGGCCGGAGTCGCTGGAGTCGGTGGGCTGCGAAGTCGTCGACCACGCGGCGGCCTTCGGCCTTGACGCGCTCCCGGCGCCGACGCGGGTGCTGACGGAGCTGGTGCCGGGCGGGGTGGTGGCCGGGCTGCTGGTCGGTGCCGCCGGGCCGGATCTGCACTTCGCGGACGGGCTGGTGGTGGACACCCGGCTGCTGGCCGGTTGGGAACTGGCGGCTCCGGCCGGGGACGCCGTCACGGACGTGCCGGTGGCGACGATCGCACCGCCCGCCGCGGACGCCGAGCAGGACGGGCTGTTCTGACCGCGCTCCGACCGGGCCCTTGCCCGGCCCCCCCGACCGCCCTACCCCACTAGCCCCCGGACCGGGCCCCTCTGCGACCGGACCAGGGGGATACCAAGGTCAAAACTTGAATCCCTTTGGCTCCCCGGCCCTCTTTCGGGTGGACATGCGAAAGGCCGCCCCGGAGGGTGGGCCTCATGAGCATCCAGCCCGCACCCGCGTACGAACCGCCGTACGTGATGGCCGTCTTCACCAGCGTCCGCACCCGCGACGACACCGGCTACCCGGAGACCAACGCCCGGATGAACGAGATCGTCCGGGCCAACCCCGGGCTCCTCGGCTACGAGTCCGCGCGCACCCCGGGCGGCCTCGGCATCACCGTCGCCTACTTCCGCGACCACGACTCCCTCGCCGAGTGGCGGGAGAACCTGGAACACCAGGCCGCGATGAAGCACGGCCGCGCCCACTGGTACGAGAGCTACACGTTGCACGTCGCCACGGTCGAACGGAGCCACGGCTTTGTCCGAGACAACGGTTGAGGCACTCCGCGCCTTCCGCGACCGTCTCGGACTGCCCGGGCTGGTCGACGTGCACACCCACTTCATGCCCGAGCGGGTCCTGGACAAGGTGTGGGACTACTTCGACGCCGTCGGCCCGCTGACCGGGGTCGAGTGGCCCATCACCTACCGACACGAGGAGGAGCAGCGGGTCGCGCTGCTGCGCGCCTTCGGTGTACGGGCCTTCACCGCCATGCTCTACCCGCACAAGCCGGCGATGGCCGCCTGGCTCAACGCGTGGGCCGCGGACTTCGCCGCCCGGACCCCCGACTGCCTCCACACCGCGACCTTCTTCCCGGAGGAGGGCGCGGCGGAGTACGTCGGCCAGGCCGTGGAGGCGGGAGCGCGCATCTTCAAGGCACACCTCCAGGTCGGGGCGTACGACCCGAACGACGAACGGCTCCGACCGGTCTGGGGGCTGCTGGCCGAGGCCGCCGTCCCGATCGTGATCCACTGTGGTTCGGGGCCGGTACCGGGCAAACACACCGGGCCCGAGCCGATCGCCCGTCTATTGGCCCGCCACCCCCGGCTGCCGCTGGTCATCGCCCACATGGGCATGCCCGAGTACGTCGACTTCCTCGACCTGGCCGACCGCTACCCCGAAGTCCGCCTCGACACCACCATGGCCTTCACCGACTTCTCCGAGCAGTTCACCGGCTTCCCGGCGGACGACCTCGGCCGGCTGGCGGACCTCGGTGACCGGATCCTGCTCGGCACCGACTTCCCGAACATTCCGTATCCCTACGAGCACCAGCTTGCCGCCCTCGAACGGCTCGGCCTCGGGGACGAGTGGCTGCGGGCGGTCTGCCACGACAACGGCGCCCGGCTCTTCCACCTGGCGTAAGCCCCGAACGGGGGCCGCCCCGATCCCCGGTTCTCAGGAAATTCACAGGCAGGCGCAAGAACGCTCTCAGAGGTTGCGTCGAGCGTGTACGCATGACTGCGACGACCACCTCTCACGCGTCCACGTCCGCCGGCAAGCACACGGCCCTCGTCCGACCCGACGGCGGCCCGTGCCGGGTGCTCGTCGTCGACGACGAGGCCGCGCTCTCCGAACTCCTCTCCATGGCCCTGCGCTACGAAGGGTGCGAGGTCCGCAGCGCCGGCGACGGTGCGGGCGCGGTGCGGGCGGCGCGGGAGTTCCGCCCGGACGTAGTGCTCCTCGACATCATGCTCCCGGACATGGACGGCCTCGCCGTACTCGGGCAGCTGCGTCGGGAGCTCCCGCACGTGCCCGTGCTGTTCCTGACCGCCAAGGACTCCGTGGAGGACCGCATCGCCGGACTCACGGCGGGCGGCGACGACTACGTCACCAAGCCGTTCAGCCTGGAGGAGGTCGTCGCCAGGCTGCGCGGCCTGGTCCGCCGCTCGGGCGCGGCTCAGGCGGCCCGCGGCGGCTCGGTGTTGGCCGTCGGTGACCTCCGGTTGGACGAGGACAGCCACGAGGTGACCCGCAGTGGCCGGGAGATCCACCTGACGGCCACGGAGTTCGAGCTGCTGCGCTATCTGATGCGCAACCCGCGCCGGGTGCTGAGCAAGGCGCAGATCCTGGACCGGGTATGGTCCTACGACTTCGGCGGCCAGGCCAACGTGGTCGAGCTGTATATCTCCTACCTGCGGCGCAAGCTGGAGAGCGGCCCCGGACTGCCGCCGCTGATCCACACCCGACGGGGCGCCGGTTACCTGATCAAGCCGGCCGAATAGTGGCCGTACGTCTTCCCGGGCGCCGGCGCCCGGGCCGCGCGGCGCCGCGCGGCCGGCGGCCCTGGTCGCTGCGGTCCCGACTCGTCCTGGCGGCGGTGGCGCTCATCGCGGTCGTCGGCGCCGCCATCGGCACCGTCACCACGTTCGCGCTGCGCCAGTACCTGGTCGAGCAATTGGACGACCAGCTACGCACCTCCATCACGATGGCCACCCGAGGCCCCCGGGCCGGCAAGCCCGCTCGGGAGGCCGACCTCGGCTTCGTACTCGCCGGCACCCCACCGGACGCGGCCGGGATCAGGCTCGACTCGGACGGCAAGGTCATCGGCAGCGCCCGCAACGCAACGGTCGTCGGCCCAGAGTTCGATCCCCGGCCGCCCCTCACCGACGCCCAGACCGCGGCTTTGCTGAGGGCCGTCCACAAGGCCGCTCAAGGCCGCCCCGGGCCGCTGGAGCTCGATCTGCCCGAGCTGGGGGGCTACCGCGTGCTCGCCGCTTCCGACGGGAGCCTCGTCCTCGGCTTTCGGCTCGCCGAAGTCGACTCCACCGTGCGGACACTGATCGCGGTGGAGGTCTTCGCCACCCTGGCCGGCCTGATCGCGGCCTCCCTCGCCGGACAGGCGCTCGTCGGTGTGGCGCTGCGCCCGTTGCGGCGCGTGGCCGTCACCGCCACCCGCGTCTCCGAACTCCCCCTGCACAGCGGTGAACCCGCCCTGCACGAACGGGTGCCCGACGCCGAGGCCGACCCCCGTACCGAGATCGGTCAGGTCGGAGCGGCCTTCAACCGGATGCTGGGCCATGTCTCCTCCGCCCTCACCGCACGGCAGCAGAGCGAGACCCGGGTACGTCAATTCGTGGCCGACGCCAGCCACGAGCTGCGTACCCCGTTGGCCTCGATCCGGGGTTACGCCGAGCTGACCCGTCGGAGCCACGAGGAGCCCGGCCCCGACACCCGCCATGCCCTGGGGCGCATCGAGTCCGAAGCCACCCGCATGACAGGCCTGGTCGAAGACCTCCTGTTGCTGGCCCGGCTGGACGCGGGCCGACCGCTCGGCACCGGTGAGACCACCACCGACCTCGCTCCCCTCGTCGTCGACGCCGTCAGCGACGCGCGGGCCGCCGGGCCGGAACACCACTGGCGGCTGGAGCTGCCGGACGAACCCGCCACCATCCGGGCCGACCCCGCCCGCATCCAACAAGTTCTGGTGAACCTCCTCGCCAACGCCCGCACCCACACCCCACCGGGCACCACCGTCACCGCACATGTTTCACGTGAAACACGCCCCGAAGCGCTCGGCGTTTCACGTGAAACATCGCTCGTCCGCCTCCAGATCCAGGACAACGGGCCTGGTATACCCGGCGAGTTGCTCCCGCACGTCTTCGAGCGGTTCGCCCGCGGCGACGCGTCCCGGTCCCGGGCAGCGGGGTCCACTGGCCTCGGGCTCGCCATCGTCCAGGCCGTGGTCACCGCCCACGGCGGCCGGGTCGAGGTCCGCAGCCGGCCCGGCAAGACCTGCTTCGAGGTCCTCCTGCCCCTCGCGCAGGCCACGGAGCGGGCCGACTCACAGACGGAGCACAGGCTCACCACACAGCGGTGACAGTTCGCCCGACGAGGGTCGGAGCATGCCAACCGACACCTCTCCCGGCCTTGGAGCCCTTCCGGCCCGGGTGCACCTGGCACCCGTGCCGGGTGAGCCCGTACTCGACGTGGTGATCCCGGTGTTCAACGAGGAGAAGGACCTCGGCCCGTGTGTGCGCCGGCTGAACGATCACCTCACCAGAACCTTCCCGTACCCGTTCCGCATCACCATCGCCGACAACGCCAGCACGGACCGGACCCCAGCCGTCGCGGCAGCCCTCGCCGCCGACGTGGCGGGCGTCCGCAGCACCCGGCTGGAGGAGAAGGGACGCGGCCGCGCCCTGCGCACCGTATGGTCGCGCTCCGAGGCTCCCGTCCTGGCCTACATGGACGTGGACCTCTCCACCGACCTCAACGCGCTGCTGCCCCTGGTCGCCCCGCTGATCTCCGGTCACTCGGACCTCGCCATCGGCACCCGGCTCGCGCGCTCCTCCCGCGTGGTGCGGGGTGCGAAGCGCGAGTTCGTCTCCCGGGCCTACAACCTGCTGCTGCGTTCCTCTCTCGCCGCCCGCTTCAGCGACGCGCAATGCGGGTTCAAGGCCATCCGGCGCGAGGTCGCCGAAAGACTGCTACCGCTCGTGGAGGACTCGGGCTGGTTCTTCGACACCGAGTTGCTGGTGCTGGCCGAGCGGGCCGGGCTCCGCATCCACGAGGTCCCGGTGGACTGGGTGGACGACCCCGACTCCACCGTCCACATCGCCCGTACCGCCGCCGAGGACCTGAAGGGTGTCTGGCGCGTCGGCCGGGCGCTCGCGGTCGGCGCACTGCCGCTCGACCGGCTCGCGCGTCCCTTCGGGGACGATCCGCGGGACCGGACGGCGCTGCCCGGTGTCCCCCGCGGGCTGGCCCGGCAGCTCCTCGGCTTCTGCGCGGTCGGGCTGCTCAGCACCCTGCTCTACCTGGCGCTGTACTCCGCCTTCCGGACCTCGGCCGGACCACAGGTCGCCAACGCGGCTGCCCTGCTGATGTCGGCCGTCGCCAACACCGCCGCCAACCGCCGGCTCACCTTCGGGGTGAGGGGGCGAGCCCGCGCCGTGCGCCACCAGGTACAGGGGCTGCTGGTCTTCGCCGTCGGCCTCGCCCTGACGAGCGGTTCACTCGCCGCCCTGGACGCGGCCGCCACCGACACCACCCACAGCACCGGCCCCGCCCACGGCACCGAACTGGCCGTACTCATCACGGCCAACCTCGCCGCCACCCTGCTGCGCTTCCTGCTCTTCCGCGCCTGGGTCTTCCCCGAGCGGCGCGGCAATCCCACGAAGGACGACATCCGATGACGACGGCAGCAGTGCCCCTGTTCCCACCCGCCCCACCGGTCGCCACCACCGCGGCGGCGACCGACCGGCCCCGCTGGGAACGCCCCGCCTACGTCGTGCTCCTACTCCTCACGGCGGCCCTGCTGCTCTGGAACCTGGGTGCCTCGGGCTATGCGAACTCCTTCTACTCGGCCGCGGCCCAAGCAGGTTCCCAGAGCTGGAAAGCCTTCTTCTTCGGCTCCTCCGACGCCGGCAACTCCATCACCGTCGACAAGCCCCCGGCCGCCCTGTGGCCGATGGCCCTGTCAGTGCGGCTCTTCGGGCTGGGCGGCTGGCAGATCCTGGTCCCCCAGGCCCTGATGGGCGTCGGCACCACCGCGGTGCTCCACGCCGCCGTCCGGCGTCAGTTCGGCCCCGTCCCCGCACTGCTGAGCGGCGCGGTCTTCGCGCTGACCCCCGTGGCGGCCTTGATGTTCCGCTTCAACAACCCCGACGCGCTGCTCGCGCTGCTGATGACCGTCACGGTGTACTGCGTCCTGCGGGCGCTCGACGGAGCACGCACCGGCTGGCTGGTGGCGGCGGGCGCCGTGGTCGGATTCGCCTTCCTGACGAAGACGCTCCAGGCCCTGGTCATCCTTCCTCCGCTGGCCGTGCTGTACGCGGTCTGCGCTCCGACGCGGCTGCGCGGGCGACTCGGTCAGCTGCTGCTCGCCGGACTCGTGATGGTGGCCACGGGCGGCTGGTGGGTGGCCGTGGTGGAGCTGTGGCCGGCCGCGTCCCGCCCCTACATCGGAGGCTCGCAGAACAACTCCTTCCTTGAGCTGACCTTCGGCTACAACGGGCTGGGCCGGATCAACGGCGACGAGACCGGCAGCGTCGGCGGTGGACGCCCGGGCGGTGGCAGTGGCGGAGGTTGGGGTGCCACCGGCATCGACCGGCTCTTCTCGACCAACATCGGCGGCCAGATCTCCTGGCTGCTCCCGGCTGCCCTGGTCATGCTCGTCGCCGGACTGGTGATCACCTGGCGGGCCCGCCGGGCCACGGATTCGCTGGAGAGCATGGCCCGCGCGGCCTTCCTCGCCTGGGGCGGCTCCCTGCTGATCACCGGTCTGGTCTTCAGCTACATGCAGGGCATCTTCCACGAGTACTACACCGTGGCCCTCGCGCCCTTCGTGGCCGCGCTCGTCGGCATGGGCGTGGCCCTGCTCTGGGAGGAGCGGGGCAGCCGGGCCGCCTCCCTGACCCTCGCCGGAACCCTCGCGCTCACCGCGTACTGGGCCTTCGTACTGCTCGGCCGCGCCACCGGCTACCTGCCGTGGCTGCGCTGGGTGGTGCTCGTGTCGGGTCTCGGCGCCGCCGTCGTGCTGCCGTTCGCCGCTCGGTTGGGCCGCGGGGCGGTCTTGGCGGTGGCGGGCGTCGGTCTCGGCGCGGCGCTGGCCGGCCCCTTCGCGTACTGCCTGACCACGGTGGACACCCCGCACGAGGGCTCCATCGTGACGGCCGGACCGGCGGTGTCGGGCGGTGGTGGCCCGGGCGGACGCGGCATGCGTGTGTTCTACGGCCCCGGCGGCGCGATGCCCCCAGGCGCCCAGGGCGGCGGAGCCCAGATGCCGCCGGGCGGACGGCCCCCCGCCGCCCCGGGCACCAGGGCCCCCGGCGGAACCGGCGGAACCGGCGCAACCGGCGGGATCGGCCCGGCCGGTCCGGCCGGTGCGATGGGGGCGCCCGGCCCGACCGGGCGGGCCGGTTCGCGGGGCAACGCAGGAGGCGGCCCCGGCGGGCTCCTGAACGGCACCAAGGCGAGCGCCGAGGCCACGGCCGCACTGCGGGCCGACGCCGCTCGCTACACGTGGGCGGCGGCGGCCATCGGCTCGCAGAACGCGGCGAGCTACCAACTTGCCTCCGGCGCGCCGGTAATGGCGATCGGCGGCTTCAACGGCAGCGATCCCTCGCCGACGCCGGAGCAGTTCAAGGCCTACGTGAAGGCCGGCCGCATCCACTGGTTCATCGCCCGGAGCGAGAACGAGGCCCAGGCTCAAGGGCAGGGCGGGGAGGCCGGCACGGCCCGACGCCGGGCCGCCGGTCCGGGCGGGGGCACGAGCAGCGCCATCGAAAGCTGGGTGAAGGCCGGCTTCAAGGCCACCACGGTCGGCGGCGCCACCTTCTACGACCTGACCTCGCCCGCCACTGGGACGTCCTGACCTCGCCGCCATCGGCCCGTCCTGACCGGGACAGGCTTCGGAACGGCAAGGTGCCGCAGACGAGGATCTCGTCTGCGGCACCTTGCCGTCCGCTCGGGGCGGCCGGGGCGGTGACTACTCGGCCCGGGCGACCCCCGGGGCCTCCTGGACGGTGCCCGCCGCGGCCGGGGCGTGCGACGCCGGCTTGGACTGCAGTGCGACCTCCTTGATGAAGAGCACCAGCAGCAGGGCGAGCAGCGTGCACGGGGCGGCGTAGAGGAAGACATCGCCGACGCCGTGCCCGTACGCGGACTCGATGACCGTGCGACGAGGCGCGGGCCGAGCCGGTCGGGCAGTCCGCGGGCAGGGTACGGGCCAGGTCGCGGCTTGACCGCGCCGATACCGGTGAGCTGCCGGGCCAACTCCTCGTAGCGAGTGGGTGGGATCGCGGTGCCCGGCATAAAAGAAGTTGGTTGCTACAGGTAAATGGATGTGGGGTGGGGCGGTAAAGGAATGGGAAAAGCCGCTAGGGTGCGGACCCATGGCTGCGAACCACAACTCACCCGGCCCCGAGGGCAACTACGACCCGGCGGGCAGTACCCAGATGTTCCGGGCGTTCGTCGAGGAGGTCGAGCCGGTACGTGCCGCCGTGCCGGGAGCCCGTCGGCGTAGGCCGGTGAAGGCGGCCCCGAAGACCGGTCTGTGGATCGGCCTGGCTCTCGCCGCGCTCGTCGTGATCGCGGCGGTCGCCTGGCTCGCCCTCGGATAGTCCTGGGCCGGCCCCCCCGGCCCGTCCCGCACGGGGGCGCCGCGGGGTCAGCTCCAGGTGGCGGTGACGTCCCGGGTCTCGACCCGCATGCCGAGGGGCACCCGCCAGGACTCGACGCAGACCGTGTAGGTCCGTGTCTTCGACGTGCCGCCGGCGATCGGAGCGGGCAGTGGCTGGGTCGTGGTGATCGTGGCCCAGTCGACGCCGAGCGCGCCGATGATGTGCGTAGCGAAGCTCACCGTGCCCGAACGAGCCGCGGTGGTGCCGGTGTTGGCGAAGGTGACCGTGACGCGTTCGCACCAGCGGTCGCCGGCCGCCGACCGGAGCGGGGTGCCGACCGTCAGACGCGCCGGGGTGGCCGGAGGTGGTGTCGGAGTGCCCGGTCTGCCCGGCGTGGGCGCGGGTGTGGACCCGGGCGACCCCGGTGAACCGGACCCTGATCCCGAGCCGGTGCCCGAGCCCGGGGTCTCGGGGCTGTGGGGGGCGCCGGGGGTGGTGGTCGCGGGGCCGGCGTCCGGTGGGGCGCCAGGAGACGCGGAGCCGCCGGGGGAGGTGGACGTGGGTCCGCCCCGGGCGGAGTCCGCCGGAGTTCCCGCATCCCCCGCACCGGGCGACGTACCACGTGCCGCCAATGGCGCACCGCCGCCCGCCGCCGGGGCTCCGAGCTGCTGGAACTCCACCTCGCCGCCGGGCGGTACGTTCCCACCGGGGCCGGGGGCCGCCGCCCCAACGGCGGCGTAGCCGCCGCGGGCCGGACCGCCGCAGCCGCCCAGGGCCACGACGGCGACCGCGCCGCAGAGGGTGAGTGCTGCCGCCCGGCGGGTTCCCGTTCGCATCACGCCAGTGTTACTGACGATCCGTCACTTGGGAAGCGAGCGGCAGCGGTCAGCGGGCCGTCACTCGCCGATGAGGCCGACGCGCAACTGCGCGAGCGTGCGCGTGAGCAGCCGGGAGACGTGCATCTGGGAGATGCCGACCTCCTCGCCGATCTGCGACTGCGTCATGTTGGCGAAGAACCGCAGCATGATGATCTGCCGTTCTCGCGGCGGCAGTTTCGCCAGCAGCGGCTTGAGCGACTCCCGGTACTCGACCCCTTCGAGCGCGCTGTCCTCGTAGCCGAGGCGATCGGCGAGGGAGCCCTCGCCGCCCTCGTCCTCGGGGGACGGCGAGTCCAGCGAGGAGGCGGTGTACGCGTTGCCCACGGCCAGGCCGTCGACCACGTCCTCCTCGGAGACGCCGAGCACGGCGGCCAGCTCGGGCACGGTCGGGGACCGGTCCAGCTTCTGGGCCAGTTCGTCGCTGGCCTTGGTGAGGGCCAGGCGCAGCTCCTGGAGGCGGCGCGGGACGCGCACGGACCAGGACGTGTCCCTAAAGAATCGTTTGATCTCGCCCACGACCGTCGGCATGGCGAAGGTCGGGAACTCGACACCGCGTTCGCAGTCGAAGCGGTCGATCGCCTTGATGAGGCCGATGGTTCCCACCTGGACGATGTCTTCCATCGGCTCGTTACGGCTGCGGAAGCGGGCCGCCGCGTACCGCACCAGGGGGAGGTTCAGCTCGATCAGGGTGTCGCGTACGTACGCGCGTTCGGGGCTGTCCACGTCCAGGGCGGCAAGTCGCTGGAAGAGGGAGCGGGAGAGCGTGCGGGTGTCGATGGCTTCCGAGCGGTTGGACACTGCCGGCAGATCACGCTTGACGAGCGTGAGCACCTTGGAGCTGCCCTGGTCTACGGACATGCCACCCCCTTGAGGTCGCGGACGGTCGCGTTTCTCTGCGCGCCCGTCGGAGGAACGCAGCCTCCACCTGAATACCGGAGGCGGGGCTGCGGCAAACGCGGTTCCAGCAGAATGTCACATGTCGGCAACACGCTGTAGCGCCTTGTCGACATGTATCTCCAGCGACAGACCGGAATGAGCCCGGTCTGTCGGGAAACGCGTCAGGTGATCTCCACCCGTTCCGGTTACGCCTCGATCCTGTTTGCGGATCGCAGGCGTGCGAAGCTCCGGGCGAGCAGCCGTGACACGTGCATCTGGGAAACTCCCAGTTCAGCGCTGATCTGCGACTGCGTCAGATTGTTGTAGTACCGCAGCAGCAGGATCCGCTGTTCGCGCTCGGGCAGTTGTACGAGGAGGTGCCGGACGAGGTCGCGATGCTCGACGCCGGCCAGTTCGGGGTCCTCGTAGCCGAGGCGGTCCAGCAGGCCGGGCATTCCGTCACCCTCCTGGGCGGCTTCGAGCGAGGTTGCGTGGTAGCTCCGGCCGGCCTCGATGCAGGACAGCACCTCGTCCTCGGTGATGCGCAGCCGCTCGGCGATCTCGGGGGTGGTGGGGGTGCGTCCGTGCAGCGTGGTGAGGTCCTCGGTGGCCGCGTTGACCTGGACCCAGAGTTCGTGGAGGCGGCGCGGGACGTGGACGGTGCGCACGTTGTCGCGGAAGTACCGTTTGATCTCGCCGACCACCGTGGGCATCGCGAAGGTCGGGAACTGCACCCCGCGGTCGGGATCGAAGCGGTCGATCGCGTTGATGAGACCGATCGTTCCGACCTGGATGACGTCCTCCATCGGTTCATTGCGGCTGCGGAAGCGGGCGGCGGCGTACCGGACGAGGGGGAGGTTGGCCTCGATGAGGGCCCCGCGGACCCGGGTGTGGTCGCGGCTTCCCGGCTGGAGGTTCTTGAGCTGCCCGAACAGCACTTGGGTCAGGGCTCGGGTGTCGGCGCCCCGGCTTTGCGGCCGGGGGGCGGCCGGGGGCTCCTGCGGGGGGCCCGGCGGGGACTCCTGTTGCGACGACTCCTGTTGCGACGACTCCTGCTGCGTGGGGACCTGGGGGTCGTGGGACGCCGGCCGGGTCGGTCCGGTCGTCGGCTCCGGGGGTTCCTGCGCGCTCGGGGTGCTCGAGGCTTTCGGGGAGTCCTCGGGACGCTGAGGGCTCGGGGGGCTCTGCGGGCTCTGGGGGTCCTGCTGGGGTGGCACCTGAGGCGCAGTACTGGCCGGCACGGTCACGCCACCCCTTCAGTCAACTATCCGTCAAAAGCGGTCATAGCATCACAAGAGATGTGCACTGTGTGCAAGCACCTGATATCGCCGTGTTGAGGGTAGATTGGGCAGTTTGCGCATATCGGGATATTCGCCCTGAACACGGATAACACAAAAAGCCCCCCACCCGTCGGAGTGGGGGGCCGGTAAGTCCGGAATCCGCTTCAGCGTACGGGTTCAGCGCACCAGTTCGGTCATGAACTCGCCGATCGCATGGGCGGCATCCGAGATCCCTTGGAAGCCTATTTGGACCATATCGGCGGCTTTGACGGGTTGAGTGATGATCACGAAGAGTACGAAGACGACGAGCGCGCCCATGACGATCTTCTTGGTGTCCACGAGCGGTGTCGGCCTCCCCAACCGGTCCTGCTGAGTCGGGTGAGTCTAACCGGTCAAGTTTGGACACTCACCTGCCCTTTAAGGACCAATGACCCGTCGGTACGGGTCGTTTGTCGGTCCCCGGGCAGGAGGGGAGGACGCAGGATGGAGCACGAGCCCACCGGTTCTGGCAGGAAATCGGTGGGTGAGGGAAAGGGCCTCGCTGCGGGGTTCGGACCGCGACCCTCCCCCTGGCCGCGGCCCGGACGGGCAGGTTCGGTCTCATCGGGGGGAGCGGCTTGTCCCCCCGACGCCGCTTCCCCCGTCCACGTGTGAAGGTCCCGGCTCCGGCCGGGGCCTTCTTCGCGTGAGGGGCCCTCGGCCGGGTCCGGGGCCGAGGCCGGCGGCCAGGCCGGTCAGCCGATGGCGCCGGCGAGGTCGGTGAGGGGCTGGACGGGGGCGATCACCGGCGCGAGGTCGTTCGGGAGGTCCATCAGCCGGTTGAGCTGGTTGAGGGCGTTGAGCTTCGCGCCGATCTCCCGGACGGAGCCGGGAGTGGCTCCCTTCGGCATGCCCGGGGCGGCCTGCGGCAGGTCCGGCAGGGTGAGCGGGGCGATCGGCGCGGCGGAGGCGGCGGGTGCGGCGAGGCCCGCGGCGGCCCCCGCGAGGGCGAAGGCGGCGAGCATGCGCTGGGTCTTGGTCATGCCGTGACAACGGCCGAGCGGGCGGCCGGTCACGCGGATGTGCCCGGGACGCGGCCGTACGGGGCGCTGCGCGCCGGGGCGCCGGGCGTATGGAACCTGCCCGCCCTGCGCGCCCTGACCGCCCTGCGTGGCCTGCGCGGTCGGTACGACGGGGCCGGCCCGGCCGGGCGTCGGGCCGACGGCTCGGTACCAAGGCCTCGGTGCCACGGGGCGGACGGCGGGCCTGGGGCACCAGGGCGTACCGGGCCGAGGCGCAACCGGGCGGGAACGCCGAGGCACATCGGCGGCGGGAACGCCGAGAGCCCCGACCCTTGCGGGGCGGGGCTCTCGGTCAGAGCGGTAGCGGTGGGATTTGAACCCACGGATAGCTTGCACCATCACACGCTTTCGAGGCGTGCTCCTTCGGCCGCTCGGACACGCTACCGAGAGAGAGCTTAGCCCAAAGAGCGCCGTGCTCTGAAATCCGTATCCGGGGTCGCGCCACGTGCCGCCCCGGGATGGTCACAGGTCGCGGAAGAAGTCCGTCAGTTGCCGGGCGCACTCGTCCGCGAGGACGCCGCGGATCACCTCCGGACGGTGGTTGAGCCTGCGGTCCCGTACGAGGTCCCACAGCGACCCCGCCGCGCCCGCCTTCTCGTCGTCGGCGCCGTAGACGACCCGGGCCACCCGCGACTGCACCAGGGCGCCCGCGCACATCACGCACGGCTCCAGGGTCACCACCAGGGTGCACCCGGTCAGCCGCCACTCCCCGAGTTCGGCGGCGGCCCGGCGCAGCGCGAGCACCTCGGCGTGGGCCGTGGGGTCGCCGGTCGCCTCGCGCTCGTTGTGCGCGGTGGCGAGGAGTTCGCGGTCCGGGCCGAGCAGGACGGCGCCGACCGGCACGTCGCCGGCCGGCACCGCCAGGGCGGCCTCCCGGAGGGCCAGGCGCATGGAGTCCCGCCAGGGGTCCCGTACGGGGTCGGGACCGGGGTGGTGCGTGTGGTGCGCGGTGATCACTAGCGGACGGCCTCCAGGACCTCGGTCGCACCGAGCGACTCGGCGATCTCCGAGAGGGCGTCTCCGTCGAGGGTCATCAGTTGCTTGTGGCTCACACCGAGGTCGTCGAGCAGCCGCGGGTCGCCGAGCGGACCGGCCGGTACCGGCTCGGCACCGCCACGGACCCCTTCGTCCGCGTCGTCCTCCTCGGCGGTGAAGGCGGCGATGGCGTCCTCCTCGCCGTCCTCGGTGCCGTCCAGGTCGAGTTCGTCGAGTTCGTCGTCCTCCTCCTCGTTGCCCAGCAGCTCTTTGGTCAGCATCGAGCCGTAGGAGCTGCGGTCGGCCGCGGAGGCGTTCGATACGAAGTACCGAGGGTCCTCCTCGCCGTCCACGCGGATGACGCCGAACCAGGCGTCCTCCTGCTCGATGAGGGCGACCACCGTGTCGTCGTCGACAGCGGCGGACCGGGCGAGATCGATCAGATCACTCAAGGACTCGACATCGTCGAGTTCCATGTCGCTCGCTTCCCACCCGTCTTCGGTGCGCGCGAGCAGTGCGGCGAAGTACACCGTGACTCTCCCACTGGTCGTAGGCGTGCCGGTTGGAGGTCCCCCCGGCCTGAGGTTGGGGTCGCGACGGCCGTGTGCGAGCCGTTCGTACCCCGCCCCATCGGCATCGTGGCAGAAACAGCGGCTTTGCGAGAGGTCTTCCGCGCTTGCGTCGTCCCGTGCCGTGCGCTCCGCGGGTTGTGCGGGGGCGGCGTTGGGCTGCCGGGACCCGGCTGCGGGGGTGGGCGTGTCCCCCGTGTCCCCCGGGGCCGGGTGCCGGGCCGGGGTGCTGCCGCGCCGAGTCGCGTCGGGGCGTGGGCGGCCGGGGCCGGCGGGGTCGGTGCGCCGGCCTGTCCCGGGGCGCCGCCCGGAACCCGCGCCTCGAACGCCGGCGGGGCTGTTTTCGGCGGCCCCCGCCACGCATGGCCCCGCCGCGCATGCGGCGGCGCGGGCTGGGCGCCTTGAACGCCGGCGGGCTCTTCGTGCGGGACCGGCAGTGGGCGGGAGGGGGGCGGAGTTACCAGCGGAAGGTGCGCATGCGCATCTGTTGGCGCATGCGGGCCGCGCGGGCGCGTCTGGGTTGGACGCGGTCGCGCAGTTCGCGCGCCTCGTTCAGGTCGCGAAGGAACTGCGCGCGCCGTGCCCGGCGCTGCGCCATACTCTCCGACTCCCCCGGATCCCCCGGCTCTTTCTCTGGCACCATCGCCCACCGCCCCGGCTGCTCTTCTCCGGTTGTCCTACCCACCTTCCCCCGGATTTCCGCGTTGATGCCATCCCGGTCGTCCCAGCTCAGACAGGTTCGTCGTGGGTCGCCGGGACGACCGCCACCGGGCCGTGCGCGTGTTGGAGCACCGCGTTCGCGACGGACCCCATCATCAGGGCACCGAGGCTCCGCCTCGGGTGGTGACGGCCCACCACCACCAACGCCGCCGACCGCGACGCCTCCACCAGCCGCTCCGCCGCCCCGCCCGGCACCGCCGCCTGCTCCACCGGCACCTCGGGGTACCGGTCGAGGAACGGCGCGAGGCGTTCCTGCTGGGCCCGCAGCGTGTCCCGCTCGGCCGGGGCGGTGTCACCGTCGTCCCCGACCAGTTCCTCGGGCGTGATCACCGTGAAGGGTGTGTCCAGGGGCGCGACCGCTGGTGAGGGCGGTACCGGGTACGCCGAGACCACCTGGACGGCCGTCCCCCGCGCGGCGGCCTCCGCGAACGCGAAGGCCAGTACGTCGTCGTGCGTCTCGGCGGTGTGCAGCCCGAGGACCACGGTCCCGCCGGCGCCCGCGCCCGCGCCGGAGGCCCGCTCGGCTCGCGGCACCACCACCACTGTGCACGGCGCGGTGGTGGCCACGGCGCGGCTGTTCGACCCGAGGAGCAGCGCGGCGAAGCCCCCGCGGCCCCGGGAGCCCATCACCAGGGCCAGCGGCCGCGTCTCGGCCCCGATCACCCTCAGCGCCTCCGGGACGGACCCCTCAAGGGCCTCGTACCGCACCTCGGCCGGCCGCTCGGGCGCCGCGGCCAGGAGATCCCGTACGTGGTCCCGCACCGGATCGGCGTACTCCCGTGGCTCCGAGGCGTCGTGGAGGGAGGAGCGCCGGCCCGCGTACAACTGGGCGCTGTCGGAGAGCACGTGCGCGACGAGCAGCCCGGCGCCGTGCCGCAGCGCCGCGCGCCGCGCCCATTCCAGGGCTCCCAGGCTGTGCTCGGATCCGTCGACCGCTGCGATCACCAGTCCGTTGCTCATCAATCCAGGGTGGTGGGCCCGTGTGCGGCCCGCAATACCGCGGCCGGGGCGCCCGGGGCGCCCCTTCCGACACGGGAGGGGCCGGCCAGCGCGTAGCCTTTTGCGTGTGGGTCGCACACCGCGGCCGTTTTCGCAGGTCGCAGGTCGAAACCCGGCAGCCGGCTGCAGTTGAGGTCTTGGAGGAAGTTGTGCGTTTGCAGGTCGTCGATCACCCCTTGGTGGCGCACAAACTGACCACCCTGCGCGACAAGCGCACCGACTCCCCCACCTTCCGCCGTCTCGCCGACGAGCTGGTGACCCTGCTGGCCTACGAGGCCACCCGCGACGTGCGCACCGAACAGGCCGCCATCGAGACCCCGGTCGCCGCGACCACCGGCGTGAAGCTCTCCCACCCGCGTCCGTTGGTCGTGCCGATCCTGCGCGCCGGTCTCGGCATGCTCGACGGCATGGTGCGGCTCCTGCCGACCGCCGAGGTGGGCTTCCTGGGCATGGTCCGCAACGAGGAGACCCTGGAGGCGTCCACGTACGCGACGCGCATGCCGGAGGACCTCTCCGGCCGCCAGGTCTACGTCGTCGACCCGATGCTGGCCACCGGCGGGACGCTGGTCGCCGCGATCCAGGAGCTCATCAAGCGTGGCGCCGACGACGTGACCGCCGTGGTGCTGCTGGCCGCGCCGGAGGGCGTGAAGGTCATGGAGCGAGAGCTGGCGGGCACGCCGGTGACCGTGGTGACGGCCGCGGTGGACGAGCGGCTCAACGAGCACGGCTACATCGTGCCGGGCCTGGGCGACGCGGGCGACCGCATGTACGGCTCGGCCGAATAGCCCCTTGCCGGCAACGCCCCGGCCGGCCGACGCCCGGGGCGTACGACGCCCGGGGCGTACGACGCCCGGGGCGTACGACGCCCCGGGCGCACCGTGCCTCAGGCGCGGATCAGCACTTCTTGACGGCGGGCGCGGGCTCGGGGTTGGCCAGTACGGCCAGCGCCTTGTCCGCGTCCTCCTTCGTGCTGAGCTCCTTGAAGCCGTCCCCGAGGATCAGGTCGATGTCCGCGCCCTCGCGGGCGTCGGTGTGCTGCGTCATGCCGGCCAGTTGGGTGCCGAGTACGGAGTACGCCGCCTTGTCGGTCTTCGGCGAACCGAGCATTATCCCGGTGCCGGGGACCTTCTTGTCGAAGTCGGCGGGGGCGTTGCCGACCTGCCCGAGCACGAAGCCGCGCTTCTTCAGCTCGTCCCCGACTGCCTTGGCGAGGCCGGCGCGCGGGGTCGCGTTGTAGACGTTGACCGTGATCTGGCCGGGCTGGGGCAGTACGACCGCGGGTTTGGACGGGGCCGCCGCCGGACCGGCCTTGGGGGCGCCGGTGGGGCAGTCCTTGGCCGCGGCCGTCTTGTGCTTGGTGTCGCCCCGGAAGACGTCCATGAGCTGCAGTGCCCCGTAGCCGAGCAGGGCCAGCGCGAGGGCCGAGCCGAGCAGGGCGAGGATGATCCGGCGGCGTCGCCGCGGGCGGCTCATGCGGGGGAAGGCAGCTCCGGTGACGCGGTACTTTCCGCCCATGCCGGGGGGAGTGAGCATGCTCATGGGCGCAGCGTAGTGCCGTACCGGAACGATGCCTACTAAATGATCTATTGATCGGCGAAGGCCGACCCGAAAGGCGCAATCGGCCGGTCAGGACGGCTCGCGCCCCCCTGCGGGAAGCGCCGTCCCTCGTGCCCGGAGCGCTGCCCCTCGTGCGTGGAACCCGCCTGGGCGTGCGTGGAACCCGTCAGTCCATTTCGAGTACGCGGGCGTGCAACACCTGGCGCTGCTGGAGGGCGGCACGCACGGCGCGGTGCAGCCCGTCCTCCAGGTACAGGTCGCCCTGCCACTTCACGACGTGCGCGAAGAGGTCCCCGTAGAAGGTGGAGTCCTCGGCGAGCAGTGTTTCGAGGTCCAGCTGCCCCTTGGTCGTCACGAGCTGGTCGAGCCGGACCGGGCGCGGGGCGACATCCGCCCACTGCCGGGTGGTTTCCCTGCCGTGGTCGGGGTACGGCCGCCCGCTTCCGATGCGCTTGAAGATCACACGGAAAGCCTACCGGGCCGGTGCCCGCGGGCGCAGCATCATGACGGCGGTGCAAAAGTGGCAGACGAGGCCAATCCGGGAGCAAGGTCGAGCCGGAGGCAGGGCCAGTCCGGGAGGGACGTATGAGTGAGAGCAACGACCCCGTGTCCCCGGCCGACGAGATCGCCGCCGGGTACGCCTTCACCGGCCCCGCGCTCGATCTGGGGGCCCTGGTCTGGGACGGCCGGTGCCTGCCGGACCGACAGATCCGCATTCCGCTGGCCGTGCTCAACCGGCACGGGCTGGTCGCCGGCGCCACCGGCACGGGCAAGACCAAGACGCTCCAGCTGATCGCCGAGCAGCTCTCGGCGGCGGGCGTGCCGGTCTTCCTCGCCGACATCAAGGGTGACGTCTCGGGGATT
The DNA here is from genome assembly GCF_040645975.1 of Streptomyces sp. NPDC046557. NCBI lineage: Bacteria > Bacillati > Actinomycetota > Actinomycetes > Kitasatosporales > Streptomycetaceae > Streptomyces > Streptomyces sp. NPDC046557. The sequence goes on along the minus strand of NZ_JBEYZH010000018.1, from coordinate 74,081 downwards.
TCGGCGCCCGGCACGCCGAACGACAAGATCCGCGAGCGGGCCGGGGAAGTCGCCCAGGAATGGTCGGCCGTCGGCTGCCCCGCCGAGTTCTACTCCCTGGGCGGTATCGGGCCCGGTATCCCGCTCCGGGCCACGGTGACGAGTTTCGGACCGGTGCTGCTGTCGAAGGTGCTCCAGCTCAACCCGACGCAGGAGCAGTCGCTCGGGCTGATCTTCCATTACGCCGACTCCAAGGGCCTGGAGCTGATCGACCTCAAGGACTTGCGCGCGGTCGTCGCCTTCCTCGTATCCGACGAGGGAAAGGTCGAGCTCAAGGGCATCGGCGGCCTTTCCACGGTGACGGCAGGGGTGATTCTGCGGGCGCTGACCGCCTTCGAACAGCAGGGCGCCGCGGATTTCTTCGGAGAACCCGAATTCGACACCGCCGAATTCCTCCGGACGGCCCCTGACGGGCGCGGGGTGGTCTCCGTACTGGAACTCCCGGCGGTACAGGACAAGCCGCGGCTGTTCTCCACCTTCCTGATGTGGCTGCTGGCCGACCTCTATGCCGATCTGCCGGAAGTGGGGGACCTGGAGCGGCCCAAACTCGTCTTCTTCTTCGACGAGGCGCACTTGCTGTTCCACGACGCCTCGAAGGCGTTCCTCGAATCCATCACCCAGACGGTCCGGCTCATCCGGTCCAAGGGCATCGGCGTGTTCTTCGTGACGCAAACGCCGAAGGACGTGCCGGGGGACGTGCTGGCGCAGCTCGGCAACCGGGTGCAGCACGCGCTGCGCGCCTTCACCCCCGACGACGCGAAGGCGCTCAAGGCGACCGTGAAGACCTTCCCCCGCTCGGACTACGACCTGGGAGAACTGCTGACACAGCTGGGCACGGGCGAGGCGGTGGTCACCGTGCTGAGCGAGAAGGGCGCCCCCACGCCCGTCGCCGCGACCCGGCTGCGCGCCCCGCGGTCGCTGATGGGACCGGTCGACGCGGCCGTCCTCCAGCGTGCGGTTACCTCCTCGTCCCTCCACCCCCGCTACGCCCAGCCGGTCGACCGCGAGTCGGCCTACGAGAAGATCAGCGCCGAGCAGGTGGCGGCCGAGGCCGCCGCGGAGCGGGCGGCAGCGGCGGAGGAGGCCGGGAAGGAGGGCCGACAAGCGGAAAACGAGAGAGGGAAGGCCGCGAAGGCGGACCACGGAGCGGCCCGGCCGGAGCCGTCCCTGGCACAGCAGGTGGTGGGAAGCGGACTGTTCCGTTCACTGGCCCGTTCCGTCGGCACCCAGCTGGGCCGGGAGATCTCCCGCTCGCTCTTCGGCACGGCCCGTCGCCGACGCTGAACGAGCACCACCCCCGCCCGGACGGTCCAGGCGGAATCCACTGAACCGGTTGCCATGTCCCCGGCCTTCGCTGACAGACTCGGACCATGCGGACAGACCTCACAGACACCACGTCCGGCAAGATCGACCGGGCCCTCCTCGAAGCACGCCGAGCCGTCGGCAGCCCCGCCATGGGGCTGGTGCTCACACTCGTCGTGGTCACCGACGAGGAGAACGCCTACGACGCGGTACGCGCGGCCTCCGAAGCCTCGCGCGAGCACCCCAGCCGCATCATCGCGGTGATCAAACGGACCGCCCGCGGTCCGCGCAAGATGCACCAGACCCGTTTGGACGCCGAGCTGCGCGTCGGTTCCGACGCCGGGTCGGGGGAGATCGTGCTCCTCCGGCTGTACGGCGAACTGACCGACCACGCGGGTTCGGTCGTACTGCCGCTGCTGGCCCCGGACGCGCCCGTCGTGGCGTGGTGGCCGGCCGACGCCCCCGCCGCACCGGCCCGCGATCCCCTGGGCGCGCTGGCGCAGCGCCGGATCACCGACGCCCAGGCGACCGCCGACCCGGTGGGCGTACTGGGCGAGCGGGCGGCCTCGTACACCCCCGGCGACACCGATCTCGCCTGGACCCGGCTCACGCCGTGGCGCTCGCTGCTGGCCGGAGCCCTGGAGCAGGCGCCGCTGCCGGTGACGGGCGCGGCGGTGGAGAGCGAGGCCGACAACGCGAGCGCCGAGCTGTTGGCGCGCTGGCTGGAGGTCCGGCTCGGAGTGCCGGTGGAGCGGGTGGTCACGGACGGGCCGGTGGTGACGCGGGTCCTGCTGCAGACGACCGGGGGCGAGATCCGGGTGGACCGGCCCGACGGGGTGTTGGCCACTCTGTCGCTGCCGGGTTGGCCGGACCGGAAGGTGGCCCTCAAGATCCGCAGCCTCGCCGAGCTGATCGCGGAGGAACTGCGGCGGCTCGACGCCGACGTGGTCTACGCCTCGGCGCTGCGCGGACGCCCGGCCCAGGCGTCGCTCTCCGCGTAGTGGTTGTCGTAGACCGGTTGGCTGTCGACGATGTCCTGCATGGTGGCCTCGCCCGCCCGCACCCGGCCCAGGAGGCGGTAGTAGTCGAAGCGCGCCATACCGGGGGTGAAGCCGACGAACACCTCGGCGGTGTGGCCGGCCGCCGGGGCGAAGGCGTGCTTCACGCCGGGCGGCACGCTGAGGAAGTCGCCCTTGGCCAAGGTGTGGACCTCGTCGCCGACGAGTACGTCGAGCCGGCCGTCTATGACGTGGAAGAACTCGGTCGCCTTGGTGTGGAAGTGCACCGGGGCGCCGGCCGCGCCGAGCTCGAAGGTGGCGGTGTTGCAGGTGAGTTCGGGCGTGTCGGTGAGCAGCGTGATGGTGCTGCCCGGGCCGTCGGTGATGGACTCGGCGCCGGTCGCGCGGACGGGGTTCAGGGTCATGGGGTGAGGGTAGGCGCGGGGCGGCCCGCGCCAGGGTCCCGTACGCACGGGTCCGTCACGTTGCCCCGCCCTTGCCGGTCCGCGTCGTACCGGACCTCTCCTTCGCGGGCCGCGCCTCGGCGGCCTTCGCGGCCTTCGCGGCGGCCTTGTGCTCCTGCTTGTACGCGCGCACCAGGGCCAGCGACTCCGGCCCGGTGATGTCCGCCGCCGAGCGGTGGACGCCCGCTTCCCCGTAGCCCCCGGCCGCCTCCCGCCATCCCTTCGGCCGCACCCCGAACCGCTTGCCGAGCAGGGCCAGGAAGATCTGGGCCTTCTGCTCGCCGAAGCCGGGCAGGTCCTTGAGCCGCCCCAGCAGTTCCGCGCCCGACCCCGCGTCCCGCCAGATGGCCTCCGCGTCCCCGTCGTAGTGCTCCACGAGGTACGCGCAGAGCTGCTGCACCCGCTTCGCCATCGAGCCCGGATAGCGGTGCACCGCCGGCTTCTCCGAGAGCAGGGCCGCGAAGGACTCGGGGTCGTAGGCGGCGATCGTGTGGGCGTCGAGATCGTCCGCGTCCATCCGGCGGGCGATCGTGTACGGCCCCGAGAAGGCCCACTCCATCGGCACCTGCTGGTCCAGCAGCATCCCGACGAGCGCGGCGAGCGGGCTCCGGCCGAGCAGGGCGTCGGCCTCCGGCTGCTGGGCCAGCCGGATGGTGATGTCCTTGTCCATGGCTCCAGCCTCCCCCGCGGCCGTCCTCCGCGCGCGGGCGGCGCACCGGCCACCTAGCGTGTGAAGCGAGACGGGTCACCACGACGTACACGACACGGCGAGTACACGACGGACGACGTACACGACACGGGAGTCGATCGATCATGACTGAGTACCCGGAAGGCGCTCCTTGCTGGGTGGACGCGATGTTCGCCGATGTGGAAGGCGCCAAGAGCTTCTACTCCGATGTGCTGGGCTGGACGTTCGGCGACGCGTCGAGCGAGTACGGCGACTACACGCAGGCGTACTCGGACGGCAAGGCCGTCGCGGCCGTCGTGCCGCCGATGCCCGGCGTGGACGCCCCCTCGCAGTGGTGTCTGTACTTCGCGTCGCCGGACGCGGCTGCCACTGCCGAGAAGATCAGGTCGGCGGGCGGCGAGGTGGCGATGGGGCCGATGCGGGTCGGCAGCTTCGGCACGATGGTGATCGCCAAGGAGCCGAGCGGGGTGGTCTTCGGCATCTGGCAGCCCGGCGACCACAAGGGCTTCGAGAAGCGCGGCGAGCCCGGCTCGTTCGCCTGGGCGGAGGTCTTCACCCGGGACGTGGCGAAGGTGGACGCGTTCCTGCCGAAGGTCTTCCCGTACGAGGCCCGGCAGATGGAGCTCGGCGACGACCCCGAGGCGGCGGGGATGGACTACAAGATGTTCAGCCTGGGCGGCCCGGAGAACCCCGTGCTGGGGCGGATGAACATGGGCGACGAGTTCCCGCCGGAGATCCCGCCCTACATCCAGGTGTTCTTCGCCGTCCCGAACTGCGACGAGGCGGTGGAGAAGGCACAGGCGCGGGGCGGGCGGCTCCACTTCGGTCCGATGGACAGCCCCTTCGGGCGCTTCGCGGCGCTGACGGACCAGCAGGGCGCGGCGTTCGCGGCGATCGACATGTCGACACGGGTCGGCGAGATGCCGACGTTCGCGTAACCCGAGCCGACGGCGGAAACCGAACGCGACGACGGGCGCAGGAGGCGAGGGGAGGCGGCCAGGGCAGACGGCGCGCGCAGGAGCGAGCCGCACGGGTGGATCAGGCCGGCGGATGCGACGGGTCCAACCCTCGTCTTGGACAGGCCGGTTAGCGTCGATCTTGTGTGGTTGCCGCGGCCGTACGGCGCTTCCCCGGCACGCTGTGCCCTGCCCCGCCCGGCACGCTGTGCCCTCCCCTGCCCCTGCCCCTGTCTACGTCTAGGTAAGAGGTCGAACACCCATGAGCCTGAGCATCCGCAACCAGATCGCCGGTACCGTGGCCGACGTCACCACCGGCGCGGCCATGACCACGGTCAAGGTCCGGCTGGAAGGCGGCCAGGAGATCACCGCAGCCATCACCACCGACGCGGTGAAGGACCTCGGCATCGCCCTCGGCACCGCCGTGAACGCGCTGGTGAAGGCCACCGAGGTGGCCCTCACCACGGACGCCGTCGACGGCATCAGCATCCGCAACCAGATCCGGGGCACCGTGTCGGGCATCGCCCGCGGCGGGGCCATGGCGTCCGTGAAGGTCGACGTGGACGGCGGCGGCCTGACCGCCGCCATCACCAACGACGCCGTTGAGGCGCTCGGCCTCGCCGAGGGTTCCGCCGTCGTCGCCCTGATCAAGTCCACGGAGATCAGCCTGGCCACCGCCTGAGCCGGCGCCCGCGCCCGCCCGGGCGCGGGCGCTCGCGTAGCGGCGTTCCCCGCCGACAGGATCTAGCGGAGGGCGGCGGCCGGCTCCAGGACGCGGGGCGCGAAGCCGTCGTTCGTCTTGCAGCCGAGGTTCTCGTAGGTGTTGACCTTCGTGTCGGGGTCGGTGGAGACGAGGTGGAACTTGCAGGCGCCCTTGATGTAGCGGCCTTCGACCCCGCCGGGGAAGTCGATCTCCTTGTTCCAGAGGTAGGGCGATTCGTAGTGGTTGAGGTGCGCGGTGGCGTTCACGTCGATGCCGCCGGGCGCCTCGATCTCGTAGACCCACCCCGTCTTCGCCGCGCCGTACGTCGCGAACTTCTGGGCCACCCACTTCTCGCAACTGGTGCTGAGGTGCGCGCTGTTCTGCCCGCCGCCCTTGACGATGTACTCGGCCAGCGGGATCAGTTCGTCCCCGCGGGGCGCGAAGCCGGTCTTGAAGAGCTCGTCGACGGTCTCCCGGGTGTCCCCGCGCCAGAGGGTGTTGCTGTCGTCGCGCCACTGCCAGTTCTCGTCCAGGGCGGTGGCGGCGACGGCTTGGGCGATCAGCGGGTTCGTGGTCGTACGCCACCAGTCCGCGGCGCGGTACTCGGTGACGGGACCGCAGGGGGAGGTCAGGTCGGCGGCGGCCGTCGCGGCGGGCGCGGGCAACACCGCGGGTGCGGCGGGCGTGGCGGGCGCCGCAGTCGTGGCGGGGGTGGCGAGGGCGGGCGAGACGGCGACGGCGGAGACGACGGAGACGGCGGCGAGTACGCGCAGAGCGGCCTGCAACATGGTGGAACCCATCGGTAGGTCAACAGGACGGGCCCTTTATAGACGCGTCCCCTCCCTACTCGACCGACCCCGCCCCGCGGTCCACTCGCACGGGCGGAACAGTCGTACTGGCGAAAGGATTTGTCGCCCCGTCGCGTACGTACGGCAACTCCCGACCGGCCACCCGCGCCAGCGGTCCCGCACGTCGCCGGGGCGCGGATCGGTGTCGAGCGGAGCGCAGTCCAGCCGCCCGTACACGGCGTACCGGCTCCCGGCGGCGATCTCCCCGTCCAGCAGGAACAGCCGGTACTCGACGGCGAACTCCACCACCTCGGACAGCAGCACCGGGGTCCGCGCGTCCGGCCCCGCGGGCAACCGGGACCCGTCCGGATACACGACGGCCGGGAACGACTTCTCCCGCGGCGGTTTCACGAACGCGGAACCCGCCGACCCGCGCGGCGCCCAGGGTGGTCAGCTGGACGCGCCGGCCGGTGAAACGTTCCGGCAACCGTACGAGCCAGCCGTCCGGCGGCTCCGGCAGCCCGAGCCCGAGCCCCAGCCCCGCCCCGACCCGTCCGGCGGCCCCCGGCCCCCCGCGCCAGTACACCTCCCCCCGCGACCCCCCCGACGTCCCCACGCACCTCCATCCCCCGCCGCGCGGCCTCCGCGCACAACAACCCGGCGGCCCCACCGCGCCGCCCGGGCACCAAGAACACCGAACCTGCGACCACGCACTCCAATCTGGCGCCCCATCAGGAGAACGAGCCGGGACCGCAGCCTGCGGTCCGCGCCGTTGTCAGCGGCGTACGCGATGATCCCGGCACGCTGGTGATGAGTGAGGGTGCGGGCGTGGTGTCCAGACGGCCGACGAAGCCGAAGATCAGTGCGGCTATAGCCAACCTGCAGCGCGGCGACGTCCTGATCGTCGAACGCGTCGTCGAGGGGGAGCCCGGCGTCGCCAGGTACGTGCAGATCCTGATGCGCGAGGACAACACCTTCCGGCTGGAGTACCGGGACGGCGCTCCCACCGAGCACTTCCGGACCCGGACGGTCTCGCGCCAAAAGGCGGTCGCAGCGGTGCTCGGCTGGGTCAAGGGGGACCCCGGCTGGAAGGACCCCTTCATGTGGAACTCCCTCACGCCAGGGCAGGGCGTGGCGCGCGTGGAAGGCCTGGCTGATGTGCCAGGAACGGCCGGCGGCGGAGATCGGGCGGGTGCCGGGTCGAGGGCCGATCAGTGGACGGCCCGCGAGAGCCGTGACGTGTTCGCGGGCCGCGGGGCTCCGGCCGACGAAGCGCTGGGAGACCAGGATGCGGTGGCCTTCGCCGATGCCGATGACACCCTTGTCGAAGAACTTGTGGTGCAGCGAACACAGGCACAGTCCGTTGTCGACCTCGTCGGGACCGCCGAACGCCCACCAGTGCACGTGTGCGGCCTCCAGCCCGACCGGCACCGCCCCGATCCGTCCGTCGTAGCCGCAGAAGGCGCACTGGTACCCGTACGCCGTGAGCACCAGCTCGCGCATCCGCCGGTCCCGCTGCCGCCGCTGTGACGATGTCCGTCCCGGCTCGGCCGGCTCCGGCTCCGGCTCCGGCCGCAGCTCCAGACCGACCGCTTCGCACAGCTCGCTGTGGAGCGAGGGCGAGAAGTGCCGGTCGAGCAATATGCGCGCCATCCGCCCCAACAGCGGGGGCTCCCGCCGCAAGGCCGCCCGCAGCTCCGGCACCAGCCGCCCCATGGCCCCGGACGCCCGCAGCTGCCCCACGACGGTTCCGGGGCTGCCGGGTCCGCGGTCCGTGCGGACATGCACTCGAAATCGTGGTCGCGGTGCAGGAGAGTCAGCCCCTGCAGTTCCGCGGTGGCGGCAACGATGAGGTCTACCGCGTCCGCACTGCGGTGCTGCCCGCGCTGGGTCAGTAGCTCCTGGACCTGCCAGGCGCGGTCGTACGCCCGGTCATCGACGGGCACCCAGCCGAACAGCAACCGCGTGTCCTCGATGCCGTGCGCGCGGTCTGCTGCGGAGCGGGCACTGGAGAAGAAATCCAGCTCTGTGATCGGGCAGGTTGCGACGAGACCAGCCGCAGCCGCCTGATCCCAGCCGTACTGTTCGGCGTCGCCGTGCAGGAAGCGTGCGAGTGCGTTGGTGTCGATCAGGAACTGTGCCGCGCTCACCTTCGGTGGTTCCTCTTGGCCTCGAAGAGGCATGGTGATGAACAGGGCGAGGAGGTGCCAGGTGCGGTGGATCGTCATCGTGGCGGGGGCCTGGTGGCCTGGAGCTTGCGAGGTGCCTGCTGGTGCGGGTCCGGAAGCTTCTTGCGGAGCTCGCCGAGGTGATTCGGGCGTGGCGCCAGGTCCGGCAGTTGCTGAAGCGGGGTCGCCTTGGCGGGGAACGCAGAAGGCCCCGGCCGGTTTCCCGGTCGGGGCCTTCAAGTGCCCGGTGAGGCACTGGCGGAGGATACGAGATTCGAACTCGTGAGGGGTTGCCCCCAACACGCTTTCCAAGCGTGCGCCCTAGGCCACTAGGCGAATCCTCCGCCGCAAACAATACAAGACGTTGAGGGGTGCTCGCGAACGTGATCGTCGGCCGTGCGATCCCGGAGGGGGCGGGTCGATTCCGGGGGGTTCCATCCGCTAGGGTGGGGCCCAGCCCCTCACGTGGCGCTATCTCACCCAACTCCCCCAGGGCCGGAAGGCAGCAAGGGTAAGTGGGCTCTGGCGGGTGCGTGGGGGGCGCTTTGCGTTCCGGGGTGGGGCCGTGGGGCCGGGCGGGCCGCCGTTGTCGGCGGGCCCGGATAACCTCGTAGACGTGTCGTCCCTTGCGCTGTACCGCCGCTACCGCCCCGAGTCGTTCGCCGAGGTCATCGGACAGGAGCATGTCACTGTCCCCCTGATGCAGGCCCTGCGGAACAACCGGGTCAATCACGCGTACCTGTTCAGCGGGCCGCGAGGCTGCGGCAAGACCACCAGCGCGCGCATCCTCGCCCGGTGCCTGAACTGTGAGCAAGGTCCCACCCCCGATCCCTGCGGGCAGTGCCAGTCCTGCCGCGACCTCGCGCGCAACGGCCCCGGGTCGATCGATGTCATCGAGATCGACGCCGCCTCGCACGGTGGTGTGGACGATGCCCGTGACCTGCGGGAAAAGGCGTTCTTCGGCCCGGCTGCCAGCCGCTACAAGATCTACATCATCGACGAGGCCCACATGGTCACCTCAGCGGGCTTCAACGCCCTGCTGAAGGTGGTCGAGGAGCCGCCGGAGCACCTCAAGTTCATCTTCGCCACGACCGAGCCGGAGAAGGTGATCGGGACGATCCGGTCCCGGACGCACCACTACCCCTTCCGGCTGGTGCCCCCCGGCACCCTGCGCGAGTACCTGGGCGAGGTCTGCGCGCGCGAGGGGGCCACCGTGGAGGACGGCGTGCTGCCGCTCGTGGTGCGGGCCGGCGCCGGGTCGGTGCGTGACTCGATGTCGGTGATGGACCAGCTCCTCGCGGGCGCCGCCGACCAGGGTGTGACGTACGCCATGGCGACCTCCCTGCTCGGGTACACCGACGGCTCGCTGCTGGACTCCGTCATCGACGCCTTCGCCGCCGGGGACGGGGCAGCGGCCTTCGAGGTCGTGGACCGCGTCGTGGAGGGCGGGAACGACCCCCGCCGGTTCGTCGCCGACCTGCTGGAGCGGCTGCGCGATCTGGTGATCCTGGCCGCCGTGCCCGATGCCGGGGAGAAGGGGCTCATCGACGCCCCCGCCGATGTCGTCGAGCGCATGCAGGCACAGGCGTCCGTGTTCGGCGCGGCCGAGCTGTCGCGGGCCGCCGACCTGGTCAACACCGGACTCACCGAGATGCGGGGGGCCACCTCGCCCCGGCTCCAGCTGGAGCTGATCTGTGCCCGGGTGCTGCTGCCCGCCGCCTTCGATGACGAGCGGTCGTTCCAGGCCCGGCTCGACCGGCTGGAGCGCAACGGGTTCGCCGCCGCCGCGCCCGCGGTGATGCCGACCGTGCCGAACGGGCCGGCGATGGGGTACGTACCCGGCCCCGAGGCGCACCCGATGGCTCCGGCCGGTCCCGCCGGGGGCGTCGCCGCGGCGCGCGCCGCCGTACGGCCACCGGAACCCGAGCCGCAGCCCGAGCCCCGGCAGCCGCGGCCCGCGCCCGCCTCCGTACAGCAGGAGCCCGTACAGCAGCCCCCCGTACAGCAGCAGCCCGCGCCCGGCGCCTGGCCCGGGGCCGCGCAGCCGGGCGGTGGCACCGCCGCGCCCGGGGCCTGGCCGGGAGCCGCCACCCCCGCCACCCCCGCCACCCCCGCCGCGCCCGCCGCGCCAGCACCGGCACCCGCCACCCCCGCCGCCGGAGCCTGGCCCACCGCCGCGTCCGCCTCCGCCCAGGCCCCCGCACCCACCCCGGTCCCGGCCCCCGCGCCCCAGCCCGCCGCACCGGCGGCGTCCGCCACGCCCTCCCCCGGGATGGCCGCCGGCGTCGGCCAGGTGCAGGCGATGTGGCCCGGCGTGCTGGAGGCCGTCAAGAACCGCCGCCGCTTCACTTGGATCCTGCTCAGCCAGAACGCCCAGGTCACCGGCTTCGACGGGACGACCCTCCAGCTCGGCTTCCCCAACGTCGGCGCCCGCGACAACTTCGCGAGCAGTGGCAGCGAAGACGTCCTCAAGGCGGTCCTTGCCGAGCAGTTCCAGGTCCACTGGAAGATCGACGCGGTGGTGGGAGGCGGCGGAGGGCAGCCCACCGGATCGGCCCCGACCTCGTACACACCGCCCTCCGCCCCGGCGCAGCACCCTTCGGCTCCGCCGCAGCAGTCCGCGTACCAGACGCAGCACCAGCAGACGCAGCACCAGCAGCCTCAGCAGTCCCAGCAGGCTCAACAGAACCAATCGCACCAGCAGACATCGCCCCCGCCACAGCCCCCCGTGCGGCAGGCGCCGCCGCCGGTCGCCCCCGAGGACGACGTGCCCGAGGAGGACGACCCCGACCTCGTCGAGAGCGCGCTGACCGGACACGATCTGATCGTGCGCGAGCTCGGAGCCACCGTTATAGAGGAATACACGAACGAGTAGGGGCCGGTAATTGGGTGGCCGCACGAAGCCGGCCCGGCCGCCCCGGCTAGGCTGCATGACGTGAAGGTCCTCGTCATCGGCGGCGGCGCCCGCGAACACGCCCTGTGCCGCTCTCTGTCCCTCGACCCCGACGTCAACGCGCTGTACTGCGCCCCCGGCAACGCCGGCATCTCCGAGGTGGCCGAGTTGCGCCCGGTCGACGCCCTCGACGGTGAGGCGGTGGCCCGCCTGTCCACCGAACTCGGTGCCGACCTGGTCGTCATCGGCCCGGAGGCCCCGCTGGTCGCCGGCGTCGCCGACGCCGTCCGTGCCGTCGGCATCCCCGTCTTCGGCCCGTCCGCCGAGGCGGCGCAGTTGGAGGGCTCCAAGGCGTTCGCCAAGGACGTGATGGCGGCGGCCGGGGTCCCGACCGCGCGCAGCTACGTCTGCACCACCCCGGAAGAGGTGGACGCCGCCCTCGACGCCTTCGGCGCGCCGTATGTGGTCAAGGACGACGGCCTGGCGGCGGGCAAGGGCGTCGTGGTCACCGAGGACCGCGCCGCGGCCCGCGCGCACGCGCTCGCCTGCGACCGCGTCGTCATCGAGGAGTTCCTCGACGGCCCGGAGGTCTCCCTCTTCGCCATCACCGACGGCGTGACGGTGCTGCCGCTCCAGCCCGCCCAGGACTTCAAGCGCGCGCTCGACGGTGACCAGGGCCCCAACACCGGAGGCATGGGCGCGTACTCCCCGCTGCCTTGGGCCGACCCCAAGCTGGTCGACGAGGTCATGGAGAGCGTGCTCCAGCCGACCGTGGACGAGCTGCGCCACCGCGGCACGCCCTTCTCCGGGCTCCTCTACGCCGGGCTCGCGATCACCTCGCGCGGCGTCCGCGTCATCGAGTTCAACGCCCGCTTCGGCGACCCCGAGACCCAGGTGGTCCTGGCCCGGCTGCGCACCCCGCTCGCGAGCGTGCTGCTGAACGCCGCCCAGGGCACCCTGCACGCGGAGCCGCCGCTCAGCTGGCGCGAGGACGCGGCCGTCACGGTCGTCATCGCCTCGCACAACTACCCGGACACCCCGCGCACCGGCGACCCGATCGAGGGCCTGGCCCAGGTGGCCGCCGAGGACGCCCCCGAGGCGTACGTCCTGCACGCCGGGACCCGCCGCGAGGGCGACGACGCCGTCGTCAGCGCGGGTGGTCGCGTGCTGTCGGTGACGGCGACCGGTTCCGATCTGGCGCAGGCGCGCGAGCGGGCGTATAAGGCCGTCGCGCGGATCAGGCTCGACGGATCGCAGCACCGTACGGATATCGCGGCCAAGGCGGCCGAAGGCCGCTGAGCAGCGGTTTCACGTTCCCCGCGGGCCCGGACGCGCACAGCGCGCCCGGGCCCGCGCGTGCGAGTGCATCCAGCCGCGTTCGAACGCGGCCAGCTTTACCCAAAGCCATTCCATCGGGTGATCGTGCCGCGGTCCGCCTGACGTCCGGCCCCGCCCCAACTAGGGTGCGGCGCAAGCATTCCGGCACATGGCCCACCGGCATTGCGATGTCAGTGGCGGGTGTCACAGTGGGGGAGTGAGCAAAGCCGCCGCAGGGCAGAGGGGGTGAGGTCCGGCCGTGTCCGGAATCGGTTCGATCGCTGAAGTGGGCGTGCCGTCAGCGCGTTCCCGCGCCCTCGCCGTGCTGCGCGTGCGCAGCAGGGCGCTGGCCGTCGTGCTGCTCCCGGCGGCCGTCGCCGTGGTGCTCGTGGCCGCCCGGACGACGGGCCGGCTGGTCGGTGATCCCTGGCCCGTCGTGACCCTGGTCGTGTGCGTGGTCGCCGCGCTGGTGCTGCTCGTCGGCGGGATCTTCGCCGCGGTGGTGTTGCGCGCGGGCCCCGCCCTGACGCCGACGGTGCCGCTGTCGGAGGCGGCCGCGCCCGATCTCTACCGGCTGGTGCGGGACCTCGCGGACCGGATGGACGTCCCCGCGCCCTCCGCGATAGCCCTGACCCCGGATTGCGACAGTTGGCTGGAGGACCGCACGCACCCGGCCCACCGCCGGGCGGGCATCGCGGCGGGCCGGCCCGAGTCCGAGCCCGGCGCCGCCCCCGTGCTGGTGATCGGCTCGCCGTTCCTGTGGTGGATGCGGGTGGCGGAGCTCCGCGCCGTGCTCGCGCCGGTCATCGCCGGTACGGGGCCTTCCGCGCATCCGGACATAGCCGACGCGCGCGGCTTCGTGCGCGGGCTGGACGCCGCGGTGGACGTCGGGTCCAGGCGCGGGCTCGGCTGGATCGCCCGGCCGGCAAGACTGTTGCTGCGGCTGTGCCGGGTGGACGCGGCGGAGATGGAGCGCGGTGTTGCGGCCGCGGCCTCGGACCGCGCCCAGGACGTGGACTACGGGCTGCGCATCATGGCCCAGGAGCAGGTCGGGCTCGCCTACGCGGGCTGGGACCGGCTTCTCACACGGGTGGCGCTGCCCGCCTGGCGGATGGGGCGGTGGCCCGCGCGGCTCGACGCCGGGGTCGTCTCCGCCCTGACCGAGCTGTCCCGGCGGGACCGGCTGGCCGAGGGGTTCACCTCCCGGCTGGGCGAGCGGCCCGCTTGCGACCTGCTGGAGCAGCCCGGCGCGGTGGACGAGGCCGCTTCGCTGCTGGCCGCGCGGCTGTTCCACGGCGGCCCGGCCGAGGCGGGCCCGCAGTGGTCGCCCGTGGACTGGGCGGAGTACCCGGAGCAGGTCGTGGACCGCAAGTGGCGCATGGAGGCGGCGCGACTGCACACGGCCCTGGACGCACTGGCCGTGCCGGCGGGGCCGCCGGTCGAGCGGGTCCTCGGCTTCCTCACCGGCACGAACGCCAGTACCGGCACGAACGCCAGTACCGGCACGGGCACCGGTACCGGCACGGGCACGGGCGCCGATGGCCATGGCGCGCAGGCGGCGGCGCGCGGCGAGTCCCTGGCCGGGTACCTGGCCCGGGAGGAACGGTCCTCCGAAGGCGGTGCGGAGCAGGTCGGGGGCAAGGCGCGGGCCGCCGACGCGGTGCCGCTGTTCCCGCTCCAAGCACCGAGGAGCGGGCGCGACCTGCTGGCCGACCACGTCACGGCACTGGTGTGCTGCGCCGCCGTGGACTCCGCCGGGGCGGAGCCGGCCCTGGACTGGCTGGACGGCCCGGTGCTGCGCGTGGCGGGCGAGCGGCGCTCCGACCTCGCGCCGAGCGTGCTCTGTCTGGTGGAGGACGGTGACCCGGAGCCCCTGCGGGCCTGGCTCGCCAAGATCGGCGTACGCCCCGAGAAGCCGGTCCGGCTCGTCTAGGGGGTGTCCGGTGGCCGCGAGGCCCACCGCCGCCCCCGCCGGTGGCCCCGGACAGTCAGTAATCCCTCACAAGTTGGTTTCGCAAAGGTCTTTTCGCGACGAACGGTGACGGAGTGCGTGCTTTATGTGATGTGCTGGGAAGCCAGTGGATATGCGTTCGGGGGAGTGAGGGAGGGGAGCAACGGTATGGCTACGGACCAGATCCGGCGGTGGGAGTCGGGTGCGCTCGCGCACGCGGTGACGGACCCCTTCGGCCAGGGCCCGCTGCCCTGGTTCCGGGGCAGCGAGCTGTACTTCGACGACACCGGCCACGTCGTGCCCTGGTACGTCGACCCGGCCGTCGCCCCGGGACAGATCCCCCGCGCCCGCAGCAACGGCCCCCGCACCGCCGACGACGTGCACCGACAGATCAAGGGCTTCGCCTCCACGGGAGCCGTCGCCCCCGGTGAGGCCATCGACTTCCACATCACCGTCGACCCGCCCCAGCAGTTCTCCGTCGACATCTACCGCATCGGCCACTACGGCGGCGACGGCGCGAGCAAGATCCATTCGAGCCCCCGCCTCTCCGGCATCGTCCAGCCGGCCCCGCTCACCGCCGACCGCACGGTCTCCTGTCACCACTGGTGGCTGTCGTGGCGGCTCCAAGTGCCCTCGTACTGGAGCCTCGGCGCGTACGTCGCCGTCCTCACCACCGTCGACGGCTACCGGTCCCACATCCCCTTCACGGTCCGCGACGACCACCGCGCCGACCTGCTCCTGCTGCTCCCCGACATCACCTGGCAGGCGTACAACCTCTACCCGGAGGACGGCCGCACCGGCGCCAGCCTGTACCACGCCTGGGACGAGGAAGGCCGGCTGCTGGGCGAACAGGACGCGGCGACCACCGTGTCCTTCGACCGCCCGTACGCCGGCGCCGGCCTGCCCCTCCACGTGGGCCACGCCTACGACTTCATCCGCTGGGCCGAGCGCTACGGCTACGACCTGGCCTACGCCGACACCCGCGACCTCCACGCCGGCCGCGTCGACCCCACCCGCTACCGGGGCCTCGTCTTCCCCGGCCACGACGAGTACTGGTCGGCCCCCATGCGCCGCACCGTCGAGCGCGCCCGCGAACACGGCACCTCCCTCGTGTTCCTCTCCGCCAACACCATGTACTGGCAGGTGGAACTCGGCCCGTCCCCCTCCGGGGTGCCCGACCGCCTCCTCACCTGCCGGAAGCGCCGGGGCCCCGGCCGCGCCGGCCTGTGGCGGGAGGTGGACCGCCCGGAGCAGCAACTGCTCGGCATCCAGTACGCGGGCCGGGTCCCCGAACCGGCGCCGCTCGTCGTGCGCAACGCGGGCCACTGGCTGTGGGACTCCACCGGCGCGGCCGAGAACGACGAACTCGACGGCCTGGTCGCCGGCGAGGCCGACCGGTACTTCCCGCGCACGCAACTGCCCGAGCACCAGGACCGGATCCTCCTCGCGCACTCCCCGTACCGCGACAGCGAGGGCTCCAAGCGCCACCAGGAGACGTCCCTCTACCGGGCGCCCAGCGGAGCCCTCGTCTTCGCCTCGGGCACCTTCGCCTGGTCCCCCGCGCTCGACCGCCCGGGCCATGTCGACGAACGCGTGCAGCGCGCCACCGCCAACCTCCTCGACCGGATCTGCAAACGGGACTGACGCGCCCCCCTCGGAGCCATCCGGCACGCCCCCGCCGCGCGCCCCGCCCCCGCCGCCCCCGCGTCGGGCCGCCCGCCCGGGTACGGGACAATGGGGGTGCGCTCGTACAGAACCACAGGGAGACCCCGTGTCCGGATTCGTCGAAAAGCCCGAGCCGGTTCAGGTGCCCGGCCTCGTCCACCTCCACACCGGGAAGGTCCGCGACCTCTACCGCGACGAGGACGGCAACCTCGTCATGGTCGCCAGCGACCGGATGTCCGCCTTCGACTGGGTGCTGCCCACCGAGATCCCGGACAAGGGACGCGTCCTCACCCAGCTCTCCCTGTGGTGGTTCGACCAGCTCGCGGACCTCGTCCCGAACCACGTGATCAGCACCGACCTGCCCGCCGGCGCCCCCGCCGACTGGGCCGGCCGCACCATGATCTGCCGCAACCTCGACATGGTCCCCGTCGAGTGCGTGGCCCGCGGCTACCTCACCGGCTCCGGCCTCGCCGAGTACGAGCAGACCCGCACCGTCTGCGGACTCGCGCTCCCCGAGGGGCTCGTCGACGGCTCCGAGCTGCCGGCCCCGATCTTCACCCCGGCCGCCAAGGCCGAGGTCGGCGAGCACGACGAGAACGTCTCCTACGAGGAGGTCGCGCGCACCGTCGGCGCCGAGACGGCGGCGGCGCTGCGCCAGCTCACCCTGGCCGTCTACAGCCGTGCCCGCGACATCGCCCGTGACCGCGGGATCATCCTCGCCGACACCAAGTTCGAGTTCGGGCACGCGGCGGACGGCACGCTCGTCGCCGCCGACGAGGTGCTGACCCCGGACTCCTCGCGCTTCTGGCCCGCCGACCAGTGGCAGCCGGGCCGCACGCAGTTCTCGTACGACAAGCAGTACGTGCGGAACTGGCTGAACTCCCCCGACTCCGGCTGGGACCCCAAGGGCGAGCTCCCGCCGCCGGCGCTGCCGCGCGAGGTCGTCGAGCAGACCAGGGGGAAGTACATCGAGGCGTACGAGCGGCTCACCGGCCTGAACTGGGCCGCCCACCACGGCGCCCCCAGGCGGCCCGCGTCCGAGCCCGCGTCCGAGTCGGCGCCTGCTTCCGACTCCGCGCCCGCGCCCACCGAGTCCTGAACACGAAGAAGCCCCCCGGTCCGAGGACCGGGGGGCTTCTCACGCTGAGCGGACAACGCGACTCGAACGCGCGACATCCACCTTGGCAAGGTGGTGCTCTACCAACTGAGCTATGTCCGCATGCGCCGTAGCGCGGTGCCTACTATACCCAACCTCGCTCCCGCGCGAGACGCACCGCCGTGTGCCGGTTCTCCGCCCCCAGCTTCGTCGCCGCCGAGGAGAGGTAGTTCCGTACCGTTCCCGGCGACAGGGATGCCCGTTCGGCGATCTCCGCGATGGGCGCCCCGTCCCCGGCGAGCTCCAGGACCTCCGCCTCGCGGGCGGTCAGCGGGGAGTCGCCGGCACTTATCGCGTCGGCCGCCAACTCCGGATCCACATAACGCCCTCCGGCCTGCACGGTCCGGATCAGTTCCGCCAACCGCTGCGCCGAGACGGTCTTCGGCACGAAGGCCCGCGCACCGGCCGCAAGGGCCCGCTTGAGGTGGCCCGGACGGCCGTGGCTCGTCACGATCATGACCTTGCAGTCGGGGAGTTCCGCCCGCAGCGATGTGGCCACACTCACACCGTCCGCCCCCGGCATCCGCAGGTCCAGGACCGCGACGTCCGGCCGGTGGGCGCGGGCCATGGCGAACGCCTCCGGCCCCGAGGCCGCCTCGGCGACGACCAGCAGGTCGTCCTCCAGGGCCAGCAGCGCGGCCAGCGCCCCGCGGATCAGGTGCTCGTCGTCGGCCAGCAGCACGCGTACCGGGTTCACGCGTCCACCTCTCCCTTCCGGGTGCGCGGGCCGGGGATCTCCGCGACCAGCCGGAACCGGCCGCCCTCCACGGGCCCGGCCCGCAGGGCGCCGTCCACGACCGCGAGCCGCTCGCGCAGCCCGGCGAGCCCCGACCCGGGCGGCCCGGCGGGAACCCCGGCGCGGGCGCCGTCGTTCTCCACCAGCAGGGTCAGCGCGCCGTCCGGCTCCTCCCCGGCGGTCAGCCGGATCAGGCAGGTGCGGGCGTCCCCGTGCCGCAGGACGTTGGTGGTCGCCTCCCGGACCACCCAGCCCAGCGCGGACTGCACCTCGGCCGGCAGTGCGCGCCCGGCGTCGAACTCGACGCGGCAGTCCATCCCGGCGGCGCTCAACACCCCGCGCGCACCCTCCAGTTCGACCGCCAGGTCCGCTTCCCGGTAGCCGCGCACGACGTCCCGTACCTCCCGCTGGGACTCGCGCGCGATCCGCTGCACCTCGATCATCTGCTCCACAGCCTCCGGACGTTCGCGTCGGGCCAACTGCACGGCCAACTCGCTCTTGAGGGCGATCACCGCGAGATTGCGGCCCATCACATCGTGCAGGTCCCGCCCGAACCGCAGCCGCTCCTCGGCCACCGCCAGCCGCGCCTGGTACTCCCGCGAGCGGTCCAGTTCGCGCACGGTCTGCAGCAACCACGCGGAGAATCCGCAGGCGACGCTGAGGAAGAGACCGGTGGCCAGCACACCGATGGCGCAGCCGAGGGCGAGACCGGCCGGGAGGCCCGTGGCGAGCGTCGCCCCGCCGATGAGGACGGCCGCACCGAGCGGCGCGTAGGTCATGTGCCGGACCCGTTTGACGCACAGGACGAACGATCCGCAGGCGAAGCCCGTCATGCCCATCACCGGGGCCGGGACCACGGCCGCGTCCACCTGGCCCGTCCGCACCAGGACCAGGGCGGTGAGGCAGGCGGCGCCGGTGAACAGGGCCGTCGTGGCCGCGAGCCGGACCGGGCGCTCCCGGCGCTCCATGAGCCAGTCCAGGGCCCGGGAGGAGAGGATTCCGACGAGGATCGCCTGGACGCACACCAGCGCGAACAGTCCGATGGCGACCGGCCAGGCGGACCGGGTGGGGTCGTCCCCGGCCGCCGACGCGAGCGCGCCCAGCCCGAACCCGAGGACCTGGAGCACGACGAAGGAGTGGAACGACCAGCGCGTGTACAGCTCGACCTTGCCCGTGGCGCCGCGGTTCCGCCACCGTCGGATCATCTCCGGCCCCCGCTCGTCCTCGGCACGTCCGGCCCTCCGACGTCCTGCGCATACGACAAAGGCCCCGATCGGTGATCAGGGCCTTCGTTCTCTGAGCGGACGACGAGACTCGAACTCGCGACATCCACCTTGGCAAGGTGGTGCTCTACCAACTGAGCTACGTCCGCACGCTCGCTGCGGCTTGCCGCGTCGAGATGCGAGCATCACTGTACCTGATCCACAACCGTGGACGGTAAGTGTGCAGAGCGGGTGACAGGGATTGCACACTGCGCCTCCCCCCTGGAAGGGGGGTGTTCTGCTACTGAACTACACCCGCACGACCTTCGGGGCTTTGACCTGCGGTCTGGCCCCTCGGCGTGATCCACACACTAGCCGATCGGAGGGGGTGGATGGCAAATCCGGGGTCAGTGGGCAGCGTTGTACGCCTCGTAGACCCGCTTCGGGATGCGGCCCCGTGGCGGCACGTCGTGGTCGTTCGACCGGGCCCAGGCGCGGACGGCGGCCGGGTCGGGGGCGATGCTGGTGTGCCGGTACGCCTTGCCCGAGCGGGCCTGCCGGCGGCCGGCGGCCACGTAAGGCGCCAGGCTCTTCCGCAGTTTCTTTGCGTTCGCCGGATTGAGGTCGATCTCGTACGACTTACCGTCCAGGGCGAACGAGACCGTTTCCGCCGCTTCTCCGCCGTCGATGTCATCGGAGAGCGTGACTACTACGCGCTGCGCCACGGATATCGGTCCCTTCGTGCGAGGTCACCACGTGTTGACGTGCGGTGATGTCGCCTGTGTGGATGTTTCGGAGCAATGCGTCAATCGGCCGGAATCTTGACCGATTCCTTTGTACCGCGATTCTCATTGAATTGCGAAGCCCAGTTAATTATCTCCGCGTGTCCGGCCGCAATGGCAGGCGAGTGGTTTTCCGGTGGATTTTGCGAAGCGTTGGTGAAGCCGAAACGGCGTCCCGGCGGGGCCCCGGAGATATCTACCCGCGTAGAAATTTCGGGCGGGTACGCTGGAGGAACCGCCTTCGCACCAACCACCACACGGGAGTGCCCGATGGCACGCGTCGTAGTCGACGTCATGCTCAAGCCGGAGATCCTCGACCCCCAGGGCCAGGCGGTGCAGCGTGCACTGCCGCGCCTGGGCTTCGACGGGATCGCCGACGTCCGCCAGGGGAAGCGCTTCGAACTGGAGGTGGAGGGACCGGTCGACCAGACCGCCCTCGACCGCATCCACAAGATGGCCGAAACGTTCCTCGCCAACACCGTCATCGAAGACTTCACCGTGAAGGTCGAGGACTGACGGTGACCACTCGCATCGGAGTCGTCACGTTCCCCGGAACGCTGGACGACCGTGACTCGCTGCGCGCCGTGCGCCTCGCCGGGGCCGAGCCCGTCTCGCTGTGGCACCGCGACAAGGACCTCCACCAGGTCGACGCGGTCGTCCTCGCGGGCGGCTTCTCCTACGGCGACTACCTGCGCGCCGGGGCCATCTCCCGCTTCTCGCCGGTGATGGAGACCGTCATCGAGCAGGCCAAGGGCGGCATGCCCGTCCTCGGCATCTGCAACGGCTTCCAGGTCCTCACGGAGGCTCACCTGCTGCCGGGGGCGATGCTCCGCAACAACCACCTGCACTTCATCTGCCGCGAGCAGAAGCTGCGCGTGGAGAACGCGGGGAGCGCGTGGACCGGCGACTACAGCGCCGGCCAGGAGATCTCCATCCCGCTCAAGAACATGGACGGCCGCTACACCGCCGACGAGCGCACGCTCGACGAACTGGAGGCCGAAGGCCGAGTGGCCTTCCGGTACCTCGACGGGAACCCGAACGGCTCGCTCCGTGACATCGCCGGCATCACCAACGCCGCCGGCAACGTCCTCGGCCTCATGCCCCACCCCGAGCACGCGGTCGAGCCGCTGATCGGAACCGGCCGCACCGACGGCCTCCCGTTCTTCACGTCGGTCCTGAAGAAGCTGGTTTCCGCATGACCCTCGATACCGTCAAGAACGCCACCGGTACCCCGGACGCCGCGCAGCCCTGGAAGGAACTCGGCCTCAAGGAGGACGAGTACGCCCGCATCCGGGAGATCCTCGGTCGCCGCCCCACGGGCGCCGAGCTCGCCATGTACTCCGTGATGTGGTCCGAGCACTGCTCGTACAAGAGCAGCAAGGTCCACCTGAAGCAGTTCGGCGAGAAGGCCCCCGAGAACACGGCCATGCTCGTCGGCATCGGCGAGAACGCCGGCGTCGTCGACGTCGGCCAGGGGTACGCGGTCACCTTCAAGGTCGAGTCGCACAACCACCCCTCGTACATCGAGCCCTACCAGGGCGCGGCCACCGGCGTCGGCGGCATCGTCCGCGACATCCTCGCCATGGGCGCCCGCCCGGTCGCCGTCGTGGACCCGCTGCGCTTCGGCGCGGCCGACCACCCCGACACCAAGCGCGTCCTGCCGGGCGTGGTCGCGGGCATCGGCGGGTACGGGAACTGCCTGGGCCTGCCGAACATCGGCGGCGAGGTCGTCTTCGACGCCTGCTACCAGGGCAACCCGCTGGTCAACGCCGGCTGCATCGGTGTGATGAAGCACGAGGACATCCACCTCGCCAAGGCGTCCGGCCCCGGCAACAAGGTCATCCTCTACGGTGCCCGCACCGGCGGCGACGGCATCGGCGGCGTGTCCGTGCTGGCCTCGGAGACCTTCGACGACAGCAAGCCCACCAAGCGCCCCGCCGTGCAGGTCGGTGACCCCTTCCAGGAGAAGCTCCTCATCGAGTGCACCCTGGAGATCTTCAAGGAGAAGCTGGTCGCGGGCATCCAGGACCTCGGCGGCGCCGGGCTCTCCTGCGCCACGAGCGAGCTGGCCTCCGCCGGTTCCGGCGGCATGCGCGTCGAGCTGGACACCGTGCCGCTGCGTGACGCGACGCTCTCGCCCGAGGAAATCCTCATGAGCGAGTCGCAGGAGCGCATGTGCGCGATCGTCGAGCCGCAGCACGTCGACCGCTTCATGGAGATCTGCGAGAAGTGGGACGTCATCGCCACCGTCATCGGTGAGGTCACCGACGGCGAGCGGCTGGAGATCTTCTGGCACGGCGAGCAGATCGTGGACGTGCCCCCGGGCACCGTCGCTCACGAAGGCCCGGTCTACCACCGCCCGTACGCCCGCCCCGAGTGGCAGGACGCGCTCCAGGCGGACGACGCGGGCAAGCTGCCCCGGCCGCAGACCTCCGAGGAGCTGCGCGCGCAGGTCCTGGCGCTGGTCTCGTCCCCGAACCAGGCGTCGAAGTCCTGGGTCACCGACCAGTACGACCGTTTCGTGCAGGGCAACACGGTGCTCGCGCAGCCCGAGGACGCCGGCATGGTCCGCATCGACGAGGAGACCAACCTCGGCGTCGCGATGGCCACCGACGGCAACGGCCGCTTCGCGAAGCTCGACCCGTACACGGGCGCGCAGCTCGCGCTGGCGGAGGCGTACCGCAACGTCGCCGCGACCGGTGCCAAGCCCCTCGCGATCTCCGACTGCCTGAACTTCGGCTCCCCCGAGGACCCGGGCGTCATGTGGCAGTTCGCGGAGGCCACCCGAGGTCTCGCGGACGGCTGTCTGGAGCTGGGCACCCCGGTGACCGGCGGCAACGTCTCGCTCTACAACCAGACCGGTGACATCGCGATCCACCCGACCCCGGTCGTGGCGGTCCTCGGCGTGATCGACGACGTCAACCGCCGTACGCCGATGGCGTTCGCGGAGGCCGGCCAGCTGCTGTACCTGCTCGGTGAGACGGCCGAGGAGTTCGGCGGCTCGGCGTGGTCGCAGGTCGTCCACGACCACCTCGGCGGCATGCCCCCGAAGGTGGACCTCGGCCGCGAGAAGCTGCTCGGCGAGATCCTGATCTCGGCCTCGCGCGACGGCATGATCGACGCCGCGCACGACCTGTCGGACGGCGGCGTGATCCAGGCGCTCACCGAGTCCTGCCTGCGCGGTGGCAACGGCGCTCGCGTCGTGGTCCCGGAAGGTCTGGACGCGTTCACCTTCCTCTTCTCCGAGTCCGCGGGCCGCGCCATCGTGGCGGTCCCGCGCAGCGAGGAGCTCCGCTTCACCGACATGTGCGGTGCGCGGGGCCTGCCGGCGACCCGCATCGGCGTGGTCGACGGTGAGGAGATCGAGGTCCAGGGCGAGTTCACGATCCCGCTGACCGAACTCCGCGAAGCCCACGAGGCGACGATCCCGGCGCTCCTGGCCTGATCCGAGCCTTCGCTGTACGAGGCCCCGCCCACCCAGTGGGCGGGGCCTCGGCATGCCGGGCCGTGGTTGGTGGCGTCCGCCCATCGCGTCAGCAACGGGGGAAGCCGCTGTGTTCGATCCCCTGCCCACCCCTCCGCGTCCTTTCCCGGCCCGGGCGAGCGGATACTCCCGGACCGGGGGCCGTGGCGGAACCGGGCCTATGCGCTCCTGTGCACCGCCGCCGTGCTCGGCATCGCGCTGAGCGGCTGGTCGCTCCACGACTCGTACGGGACCCGGCAGGACCGCCGGGCGAGCCGCGCGGCGATCGAGGAGGGATGCGCCGGCGCCTGGTGGATCCGGCGGCGGTCATGCGCCTGAACGGCGGCACCGACCGCGTCGAGCCCAAACGGCGGGGCGCCCGGCTCGCCCTGGGGCGACTGCCCGGTTCGTGCAGCTTCGAGAGCGTCCGCGAGGTGGCCGGCGCCACCGAGTTGTTCAAGGCGTACGCGACGGAGGTCGCCGCCCGGCGCGGCTGCTCGGGGGTCAGGCTTCCCGAGTAGGGTCTGGCCATGCCGCCCGCCAAGAGGAAAACGCGCACCTACGACTCCGCCAAGATCCGTGCCGCCGTCACGGCCCAGTTCGGCCATGTCGCTGACGCCGTACGTGAGCTGACGCCCGAGCAGCTCGCCCGGCCCACCGGGCTCGGGCAGTGGACGGTCGGGGACCTGGCCGCGCACATCGCGTGGATCGCGGACTCGCTGGCCGCGGGACTCGCCCGGCCGCCCGCCGCCGTCCCGGAGCTGACCGCCGTCGAGTGGCCCTTCGCCACCGCGTCGCTCGCGGGGAAGATCGCCGAGGCGGCGAAGGAGACCCTGGTCGGCGCGCCGCTGACCGAGCTGTACGAGCGCGCCGGGGCGCGGCTGGCCGAGGGGCTCGCCGCGAACCCCGACCGCCGGGTGCTGAACCTGTGGATCGGGGCCATGACCCTGGGGGACTTCCTGGTCACCCGGACCGTGGAGTTGGTCGTGCACACCGATGACCTGAACCGGGCGGCCGGGCTGGACGTCCCGATCGAGCGGCAGGCCCTCGCCGCCTGCACCCGGCTGCTCGCCGACGCCCTCGCCGTGACCGCGCCCGGCGGCTCGGTGGAGGTACGTATCCCGCCCTTCGCGGTGGTCCAATGCGTCGAGGGGCCCCGCCACACCCGCGGTACCCCACCGAACGTGGTCGAGACCGACGCGCTGACCTGGATCCGGCTGGCGACGGGCCGTACCGGCTGGGCCGACGCGGTGCGGGAGGCCCACGTACGGGCCAGTGGTGAGCGGGCCGACCTGTCGGCGCTGCTGCCCCTGATGAGCTGAGCGGGAGCTGAGCCGGAGCCGAGCGGGGAACCGGCCGGGCGGGTCGCCCGTCACAGGGTCATGCGTGCCCCCCGCCCCCTGCTGCCCGCCGCCGCCCTGACCGCCGTACTCGCGCTCGTCGGCGCCACCGCCTGCGGCGCGCAGGACGCCCCGCCCCGGCCCGTCCACTCCGGCACCGTCGACGCGAAGCCCTCCCCGCAACCCGTACCCGACGCGCCGCTCACCGTCACCGAGTGGACCGTCACCGCCCTGGGCCGGGACGGAACGGCCTCCGCCGTGCCCGCCGATCTCGCGGGCACGGCCCGCTTCACCCTCGCCGGCGACGGCTCGGCGAGCGGCGGCCTCGGCTGCAACCGGTTCACGGCCGAGGCCGCCGTCGCCGGTGCCTCGCTCACCTTCGGGCCGCCCGCCACGACCCGGATGGCCTGCGAGGGCCCGGCGGGCGAGGTCGAGCGGGCCCTGACCACGTTGTTCGAGAGCGGCCCCCTCACCTGGCGGATCCAAGGCCGGACGTTGACCCTGACCGGCGCGGACGGCGCCGGTCTGACCGCCGAGGCGGCCTCCGCGGCGGAGTGACGCCTCACGCCGGGTAGGGCAGCAGTCCCGCGTTCGTCTTCTCCCACGCCGCCCGCAACTGTGCCAGCCGGGCCGGTTCCAGGGCCGCCTTGTCGGCCTGTTCGCGCACGTC
This sequence comes from Streptomyces sp. NPDC046557, assembly GCF_040645975.1. Classification (NCBI taxonomy): domain Bacteria; kingdom Bacillati; phylum Actinomycetota; class Actinomycetes; order Kitasatosporales; family Streptomycetaceae; genus Streptomyces; species Streptomyces sp. NPDC046557. Next base: position 48,800 of record NZ_JBEYZH010000018.1, on the reverse strand, counting down.
CCCGGCCAGGTTGAAGAGCTGGTCCCGGCCGCTCTTGCCCTGGTAGTACTTCCAGTCCCCGCGGCGCAGCGCCCGCTCCCCGCGGACCCGCCAGAACAGGTCCCGCTCCGCGGGTCGCTCCCCGCGCAGCAGGTACCCGGCGAGGCTCACCCCGTCCAGCGGGTACGCCGGGTGCGGCCGGGTACCGGCCAGCTCCAGCAGCGTCGCCGTCCAGTCCGGGCTGAACACCGGGACGCGGCTGACCTGGCCGGCGTCCAGCCGGGCGGGCCAGCGCACGAGCGTCGGCACCCGGATGCCGCCCTCCTGCAGGGACGCCTTGTTGCCCGAGAGCGGCCAGTTGTAGGAGAAGCGCTCACCGCCGTTGTCGCTGGCGAAGACGACCAGGGTGTCCTCCGCCTGCCCCGACCGCTCCAGGGCCTTCAGCACCTCGCCGACCGAGCGGTCCAGGTCCTCCACCATCTGCTTGTACTTCTCCACCGACCCGCCGTCCTGGTTCCACAGCGCCCGGGCGTCGCCGGCCTTGATCCGCCGGACGATCTCGGCGCTCTGCGCCGTGTCCCCGTCGGCGATCCAGGGCCAGTGCGGGGTGGTGAAGTTGAGGTTCAGCAGCCAGGGCTTGCCGTGGTGGTCGCGGGAGACGTACTCGCTCGCCCGCTCCGTGATGATCCGCGTGTAGTAGCGCAGGTCCTTGTACTCGGCGTCACCCTCGTACAGGTCGTACTCGCCGGCCAGGCCCAGCTTGGAGTAGTACTCCAGCGCCCCGCCGAAGTTGCCGAAAAACTCGTCCCAACCCGAGCGGGTCGGGCTGTAGTCCGGCAGGTAGCCGCAGTGCCACTTGCCGATCAGCGCCGTCGCGTATCCGGAGTCGCGCAGCAGCGAGGCCAGCGTCGGATGGGTGGGCTCCAGCCCGGCCGACTTGTCGGCGATCGGCTCGGCGAGGCCGCCCTTCGTCCGGCCCGGGTAGCGGCCCGTGTAGAGGCTGAACCGGGTCGGGGAGCAGGTCGCGGAGCCCGAGTAGGCGTCGGTGAAGCGGACGCCCTGGCGGCCCAGTCGGTCCAGGTTGGGGGTCTCGATGTGCGGGGAGCCGTACGAGGACAGGTCGGCCCAGCCGAGGTCGTCACCCAGGATGAACAGGACGTTCGGGCGCCGGGAGTGACGCCCCCGGGCCGCCCGGAACTCCCGCTCGCCGGGGCCGGCCTCTTGGGCCCGGGCGGCGGTGGGCTCCTGCTGTTGAGCGGCGGCGGGCGTCGCGCCCAGCCCCACCGCGGCGGCGGCCGCGCTCACACCGACCGCGCCGCCGAAGGCGCGCCGGGACAGGGGGGATTCGGACGAGGTCACAGGTACTCCAGGGCACGGCCCGCCGGCCCGGCTCCGGGCGGCGCGGGACGGCGCACGGCACGGCGGAGCGGGCTCGGACGGGGAGCGGGGAAAGGGCAGCGCGCGGCAGAGCGCGCGACATGGCACGCGACGGAGCGCGAAAGGCGGGGGAGAGCGGCGTGTGACTACGCGGAACAGCGACAGATGGCGCTCGCGACACGGACCAGGTCCACGTGTCGGCGCTCGACGAGGGTGACGGTGCGGTCACCGAGGGGCTGCATGGGGCGAGAGCCTGTCGAATGCCCGCGTACCTGTCAACAATGGGTTCCGGATACCGAGACGGAAGCGTCCTGTCACCCTCCGTGCTGTGACATTTCCCGGCCGTCCCCAATTCGGACCAGTGGTCGATCTCGCCTACACTCGGAAGCGTGCCTCGTGGTGATGGACGACTCAACCACGACCTGCTCCCCGGCGAAAAGGGCCCCCAGGACGCTTGCGGCGTCTTCGGTGTCTGGGCTCCGGGTGAAGAGGTCGCCAAGCTCACCTACTTCGGACTGTATGCGCTACAGCACCGCGGACAAGAGTCCGCGGGAATCGCTGTGAGCAACGGTTCCCAGATCCTCGTCTTCAAGGACATGGGCCTCGTTTCCCAAGTCTTCGACGAAACCTCTCTCGGCTCGCTCCAGGGTCATATCGCGGTCGGTCACGCCCGCTATTCGACCACCGGAGCCTCCGTCTGGGAGAACGCGCAGCCCACTTTCCGCGCGACCGCCCACGGCTCCATCGCCCTGGGTCACAACGGCAACCTGGTGAACACCGCCGAGCTCGCCGAGATGGTCGCCGACCTCCCCCGTCAGGACGGCCGCGCCACGCAGGTGGCGGCCACCAACGACACCGATCTGGTCACCGCCCTGCTGGCCGGCCAGACCGACGACGAGGGCAAGCCCTTGACCATCGAGGAGTCGGCCGCCAAGGTCCTGCCTCAGGTCAAGGGCGCGTTCTCGCTGGTCTTCATGGACGAGGGAACCCTCTACACCGCCCGCGACCCGCAGGGCATCCGCCCGCTGGTCCTCGGCCGCCTGGAGCGCGGCTGGGTGGTGGCGAGCGAGACGGCCGCCCTCGACATCTGCGGCGCCAGCTTCGTCCGCGAGGTCGAGCCTGGCGAACTCATCGCGATCGACGAGAACGGTCTGCGGACCTCCCGATTCGCGGAAGCGAAGCCCAAGGGTTGCGTCTTCGAGTACGTCTACCTGGCGCGCCCGGACACCGACATCGCCGGCCGGAACGTCTACCTCTCGCGCGTCGAGATGGGCCGGCGCCTGGCCAAGGAAGCCCCGGTCGAAGCGGACCTGGTGATAGCGACGCCGGAATCCGGCACGCCCGCCGCGGTCGGCTACGCCGAGGCCAGCGGGATCCCGTACGGCTCCGGCCTGGTCAAGAACGCCTACGTGGGACGGACGTTCATCCAGCCCTCGCAGACGATCCGCCAGCTCGGCATCCGGCTCAAGCTCAACCCCCTCAAGGAAGTCATCCGGGGCAAGCGCCTGGTGGTCGTGGACGACTCGATCGTCCGCGGCAACACCCAGCGCGCCCTGGTCAAGATGCTCCGCGAGGCCGGCGCGGCCGAGGTCCACATCCGGATCTCCTCGCCGCCGGTGAAGTGGCCGTGCTTCTTCGGCATCGACTTCGCCACCCGGGCCGAGCTGATCGCCAACGGCATGACGGTCGACGAGATCGCCACGTCGCTCGGCGCGGACTCGCTCTCGTACATCTCGCTCGACGCGATGGTCGAGGCGACCACCATCCAGAAGCCCAACCTCTGCCGTGCCTGCTTCGACGGCGAGTACCCGATGGAGCTGCCCGACCCGCAGCTGCTCGGCAAGCAGCTCCTGGAGACCGAGCTCGCGGGCGGCACCGACGCCGCCGACGCGCTCCGGCGCCCGTAGGACGCACCGACGCACCGGACCCGTCCCCCTTCGGACGGGTCCGCTCCGCCCGGCCTCCGCCCCCCGTTCAACCTGCGCCCGGCCCTGTCTTTCAGGCTTTTCCCAGGGCCGTGCACCACCCGCAGTAACGACACGAAAGCTCTCTCCTGTCATGACAGAGAAGACCACCGGTGCCAGCTACGCAGCAGCAGGTGTCGACATCGAAGCGGGAGACCGCGCCGTCGAGCTCATGAAGGAGTGGGTGAAGAAGACGCAGCGCCCCGAGGTCCTCGGCGGCCTCGGCGGCTTCGCCGGCCTCTTCGACGCCTCCGCCCTCAAGCGGTACGAGCGCCCCCTGCTCGCCTCCGCCACCGACGGCGTCGGCACCAAGGTGGACGTCGCCCGCCGGCTCGGCGTGTACGACACCATCGGCCACGACCTGGTCGCGATGGTCATGGACGACATCGTCGTCTGCGGCGCCGAGCCGCTCTTCATGACCGACTACATCTGCGTCGGCAAGGTGCACCCCGAGCGTGTCGCGGCCATCGTCAAGGGCATCGCCGAGGGCTGTGTCCTCGCCGGCTGCGCCCTGGTGGGCGGCGAGACCGCCGAACACCCCGGCCTGCTGGGCCCGGACGACTTCGACGTGGCGGGTGCGGGCACCGGTGTGGTCGAGTTCGACCGGCTGCTGGGCGCGGATCGCATCCGTACGGGTGACGCCGTCATCGCGATGGCGTCGTCCGGCCTTCACTCGAACGGGTACTCGCTGGTCCGCCACGTGCTCCTCGACCAGGCGAAGATGCCGCTGGAGCAGCACGTCGACGAGCTTGGCCGGACCCTCGGCGAGGAACTGCTGGAACCCACCAAGATCTACTCGCTGGACTGCATGGCTCTCACCCGCACGGCCGAGGTCCACGCGTACTCGCACATCACGGGCGGCGGCCTCGCGGCCAACCTCGCCCGGGTGATCCCGGACCACCTGCACGCCACGGTCGACCGCTCGACCTGGGCCCCCGGCGCCATCTTCGACCTGGTCGGCAAGACCGGCCGGGTGGAGCGGCTGGAGCTGGAGAAGACCCTGAACATGGGCGTCGGCATGATGGCCGTCGTCCCGCAGGAGTCGGTGGACGTGGCCCTGACCGCGCTGGCCGACCGGGGCGTCGACGCCTGGGTCGCGGGCGAGATCCTGGACCGCGGCGACCACACCGAGGGCGCGACCCTCACCGGTTCCTACGCGAGCTGAGCAGCACTGAAACCCGGTCCGGGGCCATGCCCTGGACCGGGTTTCACTACTTCGAGTCGCTCAAGACTCTGAGCGGGTGCAGACGCGGTGTAAGCGTCAAGCGCCGCGACGGTGCGCCGACGGACCGGACTCCTCGTCCTCGTCCTCGTCGTCATCGCTGTTGTACAGCTCCGCGTACTTGGCGTACGGGTCGTCGTCGTCCAGATCGTCATCGACTTCGACCGGCGCGCTGATAGGCAGCGGCTCTGTCGGCGATGCGCCCAGCTCATTGGCCAGACGCGAGAGGTCAGTCCCGCCGCTGTTGTACTTCAGCTGGCGGGCGACCTTTGTCTGCTTGGCCTTGGCCCGGCCGCGCCCCATGGCTCGACCCCCTCGGTGACGGGGCTCGACGGCCCCAGAGTCTGACACGCGTTCATGGTTCGGAGCGGGCTCTCCGTGGAGAGACCGTCCGTAGGGGTTCAACGGTACCTGCTTCCGCGGCCATACGGTACGCCGCCCGCATGACGCGCCCCGGTGCAGGACCAACGAGACACCCCGTACTCGCTGGTCAGCAGCGATTTTAACCCTTTCCCGACCGGCGACCCGCCGAAGCGCAGTGAGTTCCGTCTCCCCGCGCCCGGAGGGACCCTTCCGGCGGTGGCGGAAGGGTCCCTCCGGCATCGCGGGACGGATCAGACGGCGCGCGTGGCGCGGGCGTCCGACATCCGCTGCTCGGCGATCCGGTCGGCCGCCGCGGCCGGCGGGATACCGTCCGCCTTCGCACGTGCGAATATGGCCAGCGTGGTGTCGAAGATCTTCGCCGCCTTGGCCTTGCACCGGTCGAAGTCGAATCCGTGCAGCTCGTCGGCGACCTGGATGACACCGCCCGCGTTCACCACGTAGTCGGGCGCGTAGAGGATCCCGCGGTCAGCGAGGTCCTTCTCCACACCCGGGTGCGCGAGCTGGTTGTTCGCGGCGCCGCACACGACCTTCGCGGTCAGGACCGGCACCGACTCGTCGTTCAGCGCACCGCCCAGCGCGCAGGGCGCGTAGATGTCCAGGCCCTCGACGCGGATCAGCGCGTCCGTGCCGGCGACGGCGGTGACCCGGCCCGCGTACTTGCCGGTGGCGTGCTTGTCGAGGATCGCCTGCACCGACTCCTGGCGGACATCGGTGATCACGACCTCGGCGCCGTCCTCCAGCAGGTGCTCGACCAGGTGCTTGCCGACCTTGCCGACACCCGCGACGGCGACCTTGCGGCCGCGCAGCGTCGGGTCGCCCCACAGGTGCTGGGCGCTCGCGCGCATGCCCTGGAACACGCCGAAGGAGGTGAGCACCGAGGAGTCGCCGGCGCCACCGTTCTCGGGGGAGCGGCCGGTCGCCCAGCGGGTCGCGCGGGCCACCACGTCCATGTCGGCAACGTACGTGCCGACGTCGCAGGCGGTCACGTAGCGACCACCGAGAGAGTCCACGAACCGACCGTAGGCCAGCAGGAGTTCCTCGCTCTTGAGGGTGTCCGGGTCGCCGATGATGACGGCCTTGCCGCCGCCGTGGTCGAGACCGGCGAGGGCGTTCTTGTACGACATGCCGCGCGAGAGGTTCAGCGCGTCACGGACGGCTTCCTCGTCCGAGGCGTACGCGTGGAAGCGCGTACCGCCGAGGGCGGGGCCCAGGGCGGTGGAGTGGACGGCGATGACGGCCTTGAGGCCCGTGGCTCGGTCCTGGCACAGCACGACTTGCTCGTGGCCGCCCTGCTCCGTACGGAACAGGGTGTGCAGGACGCCGTCGGTCATTTCGGTCACGGTGGTGACTCCCATGGAAGAGATGCGGCGGAAAGACGCCCGCCCTGCGGGTGGGGGAGGGCGCGCTGGGAGCAGCGTAAGACCTGGGAGGCGGATGGGAACTCCCTGTCCGTAGATCGGAACACTCCCGGGTTACCGGGGATGCGGGGACCCTCGTCCGGAGTACGGCCGGGCGGGGCGGGGGAGTACGAGAGCGTGAACGAATCCGCCGACCGCCGACTGCCCTCCGCGCGCACCGGGCCGACCGTCCCGTACGCCTCCTACCTGCGAGTCTACGAGCCCTTGGCGGCGTTCCCCGAGTCCGAGCGCGCGCACTGGGCGGGCTACGCCCGGCGGGGGGACGCCCCCACCGCCCAGGACGAATTGCGCAGGTCGCTGGCGGACTTGGTCCGGGTGCCCGTGGTCGGGGTGCCGGCGCACGAGAGCGGGGACGCGTTCACGGCGGAGCTGGACGGGACGCTGCTGGTCTGCCCGTGGCGCACCAGGCTGCGCGGCTGGCTGGCGCTGCGGGAACTGGAGGCCGACTTCCCGCGCCCGGTGCTCGACGCGGCCCTGCCGCCCGCGTCCCGCCGGTCGGCGACGGAGGCGTACGAGGCGTGGCGCGAGCGGAACCCGGACGGGCGCCCCTGGATCCGCACCGCGGTGTGGCAGGTCCCGCTGCGTTGGTTCGTGCTGGTTGCGGACGAGGAGCGGGAGTACCTGCCGGGCGAGCGGCTGCGCTACCGGACGCCGATGGTGCAGGCCCGGCGGCGCCTGGCGCGCGGGCTGCGGACGCTGCGGGCCGCCGAGGGGTACGGGCCGCTCGCGGAGGGGCTGGTGGAGGTCGGGAGCTGGCTGGAGGAGTTCCACCCGCGCTCGATGGTCGAGCTGGACTACGGCGGGCTGCCGCACGCGCTGCCGGAGCCCGTCCTGGCCGGCGACCGTTCGGCCCGCGACATGGCGGTGGCCCTCGCGGCGCTGCGGGCGGGGGACACCGAGGGCGCGGCCGAGACGTTCGCGGACCTGGCGGAACGCTGGCGGGCGGTCCGTGAGCGGTTGTTCGCGAATTAGGTCCGATCACCCGGCCCCTGGGGCCGCTCCAAGGGTGGGGTGATCGTGCCGGCGGGGTCCCGGTACGGCCTGGGAACGGCTTGCGGGGGCGGCATCTGCCGAACCGGCCCGGATTGTCCCTGGCGGAGGCCGCCGGGTCCCCGTATCGTCCGATCGGCCGTAAAACGCAGATCAGGGTCTTGATCGCGGCATTTGGGTCTTTGTTCCAGGACCTACGTCCCGATCCGGGCCATTGACTCAAGCGTGACGGACCGCACTAACCACACCCTTGCGTCCTTCCCCTACCCTCGTGCCAAAATAGGACAAGGAGTCCGGGGAGGGTTCCTTCCACCCAACTTTGGGCGGAATGCTCGGTATTGCACTCTACGGGGGGTCTGACGACTCCTGATCGCTCTGTGACTGATCGTCACAGTGGGGTGACTGTCCGTTATGGGATGGTCCATCGGCTTCCGCCGCTGATGAACACCTCGGAGGGCAATTCCATCGGTTTGGCCGTCGAGGCTGGACGGATGGTGTAGTTGTAGTGCCGAGGACAAGCCGTTCGTCCTATAACCGACTCGGCCTGCGTATGTCCATTTCGGGCAACGTGGGCCAAGGTGCAGAATTTAGAGGAAAGAACCGAGATGGTTCGGTTCTCCCGAGGAGGCCGCTCATGACCGCTCGCACCCCTGATGCCGAGCCGCTGCTGACCCCGGCTGAGGTTGCCACGATGTTCCGCGTGGACCCGAAGACGGTCACCCGCTGGGCCAAGGCTGGCAAGCTCACGTCCATCCGCACCCTGGGTGGACACCGCCGTTATCGCGAGGCTGAGGTCCGCGCACTGCTCGCGGGAATTCCGCAGCAGCGCAGCGAGGCCTGAGGCTCGCCGCATCACCCCATTTTTTTGGGGACGCTCCCGGCCGAGGCCGGGGGAGGGCATGAACCGGATCCCCCAATCCGATGAAACCCACAAGGCTTCAAACGGCGGGACCTGCCCCAACAGGTTCTCGCTGTTCGATCGCGCTGGACTCCGCCGGGTCCAGCGCGATCTTTTTATGCCCGGAAGGGACCCGAATCACCGGCGTTCGCAGACCCCTCCCCGATGGGTGCCATTGCACATATTAAATCGAGTCAGCATATGAGTGCGATAAACGTGCGGCTCGCGAAAACTCATGGGGTGACACCCGTCACAGTTGATGCCGCTCGTACATCCGGCAATGCGCCTGCAAGGGGACGGGTCACCCCGCCCGCCTCACGCGAAGGGGGGATTCGGGTGCACGGCCACGGCCGACCGCCCCCGGCGCGCGACGGCGGCCACCGGAGGTCCCGTACGCGCCCCAGAGCGCACCGGGGGATCTCCGGCCGCCCCGGACGGCCCGAGCGGACCGGCTCGGGCGTCTCCACGGCCACGGCGGGCGGGTGTCGACCCGACAAAGGCGGTCCGTCCGACCTGGTGAAGCGGCCGACCCGACAACGCGTCAGGGCCCGCATCCCCTGGGGGATACGGGCCCTGACGTTTCTGCGAACCTGACGGGACTTGAACCCGCGACCTCCACCTTGACAGGGTGGCGAGCTAACCAACTGCTCCACAGGTCCTCGGTGCACCACCCACCGGGCGGCTGCGAGTCAGACTCTACAGCAGCTCAGGGGGTGCAGTCGAACCGGATCACGGAGCCGCGGCGTCCACCGCCTTCACGATCCGCTTGTCGGAGATCGGGTACGCCGTGCCGAGCGCGTGCGCGAAGTAACTGACGCGCAGTTCCTCGATCATCCAGCGGATCTCGGTGACCGCCTCCGGTACCGGACGGCCCTTCGGCAACTGCTCCAGCAGCCACAGGTACTCGTCCCGCATCTCGTGGACCTTCTCCATACGGGTCGTGTCCCGCTGGACGGCCGTCGGCATCTGCTGGAGCCGCCGGTCGATCGCCACCAGGTACCGCATCAGGTCCGGCAGCCGCCGCAGCCCCGTCAGCGTGACGAAGCCGGCCGGCATCAGCTCCGCCAGTTGCGCCTTCACGTCCTGCACGTTCGCCATCAGGGCCAGGCTGTTGGTGGCCTTCACGCGCCGCTCGCACGCCTGCCAGGCGGCCAGGACCTGCTGCACCTGCCCGACGGTCCGTACGGTCAGGTCCACCAGATCGGCCCGCACCGCGTCGAACAGCTTCCGGAACGCCGCCTCGTCCCAGGCCGGTCCGCCGTGGTCGGCGATCAACCTGTCCGTCGCCGCCGTCGCGCAGTCCTCGAACAGCGCCTGGACGGAGCCGTGCGGGTTGCGCGAAAGGGCCAGCTTCTGCTGGTTGGTCAGCTTGTCCGAGGCGAACTTCGCCGGGTTCACCGGGATGTTGAGCAGGATCAGCTTCCGGGTGCCGAGCCACATCGCCCGCTGTTGCTCGGCCTCGGTGTCGAAGAGCCGTACGGACACGCTGTCGCCGGCGTCGACCAGTGCCGGGTACGCCTTCACCGGCTGTCCGGCGCGCCGGGTCTCGAAGACCTTGCCGAGCGTGCCGATCGTCCAGTCCGTCAGCCCGGTCCGCTCCACCGACTCCCCGCCCGCCCGCTCGGCGGTGGCCGCGGCGGCCTGGGACAGGGCCTGGCGGGCCTTCGGCTTCAGCTGGAGGCGCAGCGCCTCCAGGTCCTTGGCCTCGGCCAGCTTCTTGCGCCGCTCGTCGACGATCCGGAAGGTGATCTTCAGGTGGTCCGGGATACGGCCCAGGTCGAAGTCCTCGGCCGAGACCGGCACCCCGACCATCCGGTGCAGCTCGCGCGCCAGCGTCACGTGCAGCGGCTCCTGGAGGGGCTGGGCCGTCGCCAGGAAACGGGCCGCGAAGTTCGGCGCGGGCACGTAGTGGCGGCGGATCGGCTTGGGCAGCGAGCGGATCAGCTCGGTGACGACCTCCTCCCGCAGGCCCGGGATCTGCCAGTCGAAGCCCTCGTCGGTGACCTGGTTCAGCACCTGGAGCGGGATGTGCACGGTCACGCCGTCCGCGTCCGCACCCGGTTCGAACTGGTAGGTCACCCGGAACTTCAGCGGCCCCTGCCGCCAGGTGTCCGGGTAGTCGGCCTTGGTGACCCCGGCCGCCTTCTCGGTGAGCAGCATCTCGCGCTCGAAGTCGAGGAGTTCGGGCTCCTCGCGCTTCTTGTGCTTCCACCACGAGTCGAAGTGCGCCCCCGACACCACGTGCTCGGGGACGCGCTGGTCGTAGAAGTCGAAAAGGGTCTCGTCGTCCACGACGATGTCCCGGCGCCGGGCCCGGTTCTCCAGCTCCTCCACCTCGGTGAGGAGCTTGCGGTTGTCGGCGTAGAACTTGTGGTGGGTCCGCCAGTCGCCCTCGACGAGCGCGTTGCGGATGAACAGCTCCCGCGAGACCTCGGGGTCGATCCGGCCGTAGTTGATCTTCCGCTGGGCGACGATCGGTACGCCGTACAGCGTGACCTTCTCGTACGCCATCACGGCGGCCTGGTCCTTCTCCCAGTGAGGCTCGCTGTACGTGCGCTTGATCAGGTGCTCCGCGAGCGGCTCCACCCACTCCGGCTCGACCTTGGCGTTCACCCGGGCCCACAGCCGCGAGGTCTCCACCAGCTCCGCCGACATCAGGAACCTCGGTTGCTTCTTGAACAGCGACGACCCCGGGAAGATCGCGAACTTGGCGCCCCGGGCACCGAGGTACTCGTTCTTGTCGGTGTCCTTGAGCCCGATGTGCGAGAGCAGACCCGCCAGCAGCGAGACGTGGACGTTCTGCTCGGGGGCGTCCGCGTCGTTGACGTGGATGCCCATCGTCTTGGCGACCGTCCGCAGCTGCGAATAGATGTCCTGCCACTCGCGGATGCGCAGGAAGTTCAGGTACTCCTGCTTGCACATCCGGCGGAAGGAGGACGAGCCGCGCTCCTTCTGCTGCTCGCGGATGTACCGCCACATGTTCAGGAACGACAGGAAGTCGCTCGTCTCGTCCTTGAAGCGCGCGTGGTTCTGGTCGGCCTGCGTCTGCTTGTCCGAGGGCCGCTCGCGGGGGTCCTGGATGGACAGGGCCGCCGCGATGACCATGACCTCGCGGACGCAGTTGTTCTTGTCCGCCTCGACGACCATGCGGGCCAGGCGCGGGTCGACCGGAAGCTGGGAGAGCCGGCGGCCCATCGGCGTGAGCCGCTTGCGGGCGTCCTTCTCCGACGGGTCCAGCGCGCCGAGCTCCTGGAGGAGCTGGACGCCGTCGCGGATGTTGCGGTGGTCCGGCGGGTCGATGAAGGGGAACTTCTCGATCTCGCCGAGGCCGGCCGCGGTCATCTGCAGGATGACGGAGGCCAGGTTGGTGCGCAGGATCTCCGCGTCGGTGAACTCCGGGCGGGCGTTGAAGTCGTCCTCGGAGTACAGCCGGATGCAGATGCCGTCGCTGGTACGGCCGCAGCGGCCCTTTCGCTGGTTGGCGCTGGCCTGCGAGATCCGCTCGATGGGCAGCCGCTGCACCTTGGTGCGGTGGCTGTACCGGGAGATCCGGGCGGTGCCCGGGTCGATCACGTACTTGATGCCCGGAACGGTCAGCGAGGTCTCCGCGACGTTCGTCGCGAGGACGATCCGGCGGCCCGTGTGCTGCTGGAAGACGCGGTGCTGCTCGGCGTGCGAGAGGCGTGCGTAAAGGGGGAGCACCTCGGTGCCGTGCCCGTGAGCGGCTCCGCCGCGGGCGAGGTTCCGCTTGTTCAGCGCGTCCGCCGTGTCGCGGATCTCGCGCTCGCCCGAGAGGAACACCAGGATGTCGCCCGGACCCTCCGCCCGGAGCTCGTCCACCGCCTCGCAGATCGCGGTGATCTGGTCGCGGTCGGCGTCCTCAGCGTCTTCGGTTCCCCCTTCCAGCAGGGGCCGGTACCGCACCTCGACCGGGTACGTCCGGCCGCTGACCTCGACGATCGGCGCGTCCCCGAAGTGCCGGGAGAACCGCTGCGGGTCGATGGTCGCCGAGGTGATCACGACCTTGAGGTCGGGGCGCTTCGGCAGCAACCGGGAGAGGTAGCCCAGTAGGAAGTCGATGTTCAGGGACCGCTCGTGCGCCTCGTCGATGATGATCGTGTCGTACGCGCGCAGCTCGCCGTCCGTCTGGATCTCGGCGAGCAGGATGCCGTCCGTCATCAGCTTCACGAAGGTGGCGTCCTGGTCCACCTGGTCGGTGAAACGGACCTTCCAACCGACCGTCTGCCCGATCTCGGACTTCAGCTCCTCGGCGATGCGCTCCGCGACCGTGCGGGCGGCGATCCGGCGCGGCTGGGTGTGGCCGATCATGCCCCGCACCCCGCGGCCGAGCTCCATACAGATCTTGGGGATCTGCGTGGTCTTGCCGGAGCCGGTCTCGCCCGCGACGATCACGACCTGGTGGTCGCGTATCGCCTCGGCGATCTCGTCCTTCTTCTGGCTGACGGGCAGGTTCTCGGGATACGTGACCGTAGGCCTGCGCGAGGCACGGCCGGCCAGACGCGCGGCGGCCTTCTCGGCCTCCGCGGCGATCTCGTCGAGCACGGCCTGCTTGGCCTCGGGCTTGCGGATACGGCGGGCGCCTTCGAGGCGGCGGCCGAGGCGGTGCGCGTCACGGAGGGAGATCTCACCGAGAAGCGTCTGCAGGGCGGCGAAGGAAGTAGACATACCTGATCGAGGATCTCACCCGGGAGCGTCGGGTGGCGAACGCATTTGTCGCACCTACCCGTACCATTTCGGGACGAGATCGCCTGAAACCGACCGTCCCGTGAGTGAGAGGCCCGCCATGTCCCGCGCCCGTGGAGTGTGGTGGCTGCTTCTCGGCGCCGTCCTCGCGGTGCTGCCGGCGGGCCCGGCCCTCGCGACCGGTGCGGCTCCGGCGACCGGTGCGGCTCCGGTGGCCGCTCCTGCGATTGCCGCGGCGTCTTTGGCGCGGGCCGCCGCCGCGACCACCACCGCCGCCGAAGACCCCGCCGCGGGTTTCGAGGCCACCGCGGTGGCGTACGAGGGCCGCGGCCCGGCCTGCGCCCCCGGAGCGGGAGACCACGGCCGGGTCCCCGCGCTACCGCCCCGCGACGGGCGTGACCACGCCTGCGCCCCGGCGGTCCGGCTCCCCGCCGAGCCGGAGCCGGCCGGCCGGGCGGCACCGGCGGGGGTGCGCGTACGCGGGCCGGACCGCCCGGCCCCGGGACCGCTGGAGCTGTCCGTGATGCGGGTCTAGGCCGTCTCTTTCGGATCTTGCCTGGCCCGTGCCGTCCGGCACAGCACCTCGTCTCCCGGCCACCTCCCCCAGAACTCCGTCCGAGGGGACCCCCGGAGGTGCCCCGGCGTTGTCGCGGCGACCGAGTACGTCCGGTACGCGGCCGTCCCTCCGCCTGGCGATGCACGGCGCCGGACGACGCGGGCCGCACCGACAAGACCCGAACGAGACGCCCTGGCGGACCGGCCTTCACGCCGGTCCCGTCACTTCTTCCGCATCACCGCTCTGGAGCACCCGTATGCCTTCCGCCCCCTCCCGCAAGCCCCTGCTGTACGCCGCCGGGGCCGCCCTCGCCGCGATCACCCTCGGGGTGGTGTCCTGGCAGGCCGGCGCGCCCGGCGCCCGGCCCGCTGCCTCCACCTCCGCCTCCGCCTCGTCGTCCTCGGCGACCTCCGCGCCCGGGGCCGCCGATGCCCCCGACCCGCTGGCGGCCCTCGCCCGCCGCGATCCCGCCGACAAGCTCGCCGTCGGGCGCGCCGACGCCCCCGTGGTGCTGATCGAGTACTCCGACTTCAAGTGCGGCTACTGCGGCAAGTTCGCCCGCGACACCGAACCCGTCCTGATGCGGAAGTACGTGGCGGACGGCACCCTGCGCATCGAATGGCGGAACTTCCCGATCTTCGGAGCCGAGTCCGAAACGGCCGCGAAGGCCGCCTGGGCCGCCGGCCGGCAGGACCGGTTCGCCCGGTTCCACGAGGCCGCGTACGCCGAGGGAGCCAAGGAGGAGGGGTTCGGCGAGGAACGCCTGACCGAGCTGGCACGCCAGGCCGAAGTACCCGACCTTGACCGCTTCCGGCGGGACATGGCCGGCGAGGAAGCCACCGCCGCGCTGCGGAAGGACCAGGAGGAGGGCTACCGCATCGGGGTGACCTCCACCCCGTCCTTCCTGATCAACGGACAACCTCTGGCCGGCGCGCAGCCGCTCGACGCCTTCGAAGACGCGATCACCCGGGCCAAGGCGCGGGCGGGGGCCTCGAAGTGAACGGCATCGGATACCTGGCCGCCCTGCTGGGCGGCTTGCTGGCGCTGCTCAGCCCGTGCAGCGCGCTGCTGTTGCCCGCCTTCTTCGCGTACTCGATCGATTCCGCCTCCCGGCTGCTCGCCCGGACCGGGATTTTCTACGTCGGCCTCGCGAGCACCCTCGTACCGCTGGGCGCGGCCGGTTCGTACGCGGGCCGGTTCTTCCACGGCCACCGCGACGGGCTCGTCCTGGCGGGCGGCTGGCTGATCATCGCGCTCGGTCTCGCGCAGCTCCTCGGTCTGGGCTTCGCCTCCCGGCGGGCCGCGGAACTCTCGGGGCGGATCCGTCCGACCACCGCCCTGTCGGTGTACGCGCTCGGCGCGCTCTACGGGCTGGCCGGCTTCTGCGCCGGGCCGATCCTGGGCAGCGTGCTGACGGTGGCGGCGGTCAGCGGCAGCCCCGTCTACGGTGGGCTGCTGCTGGCGGTGTACGCGCTGGGAATGGCCGTGCCGCTGTTCCTGCTGGCGCTGCTGTGGGAGCGCTTCGACCTGGGGCGGCGGCGCTGGCTGCGCGGCCGGACCGTCCGCGTCGGCCGGCTCAGGCTGCACACCACCTCGCTGCTGTCCGGACTGTTCTTCGTCACCCTGGGCGCGCTGTTCCTGCTCTACGACGGGGCGAGCGCCCTGCCCGGGCTGCTGGACGTGGACGACTCGTTCGCCGTCGAGCGGTGGGTACAGTCCGCGGCGCGGGTGGTACCGGACTGGGCCGTGTTGGCGCTGGTCGCCGTAGGAGCACCCGCGGTGGCCCTGGCGCGGTGGCGCCGCAAGGCCCGGGAAGCGGACGCGGCGGAGGCGAGCGGGTAACGCGGAAGGCCCCGTCCGATGGACGGGGCCTTTCTGTGGTGGCTGGGGCCGGGGTCGAACCGGCGACCTATCGCTTTTCAGGCGATCGCTCGTACCAACTGAGCTACCCAGCCACGAGACTGTTTCCAGCCTCAGCGATCCTGACGGGACTTGAACCCGCGACCTCCACCTTGACAGGGTGGCGAGCTAACCAACTGCTCCACAGGACCTGGTTTGTGCAAGAACAAGTCTTGCACATGGTGTTGCGTACCCCCAACGGGATTCGAACCCGTGCTACCGCCTTGAAAGGGCGGCGTCCTGGGCCACTAGACGATGAGGGCTAAAGGCCCGCCGGGCACTTTTCAGCGCGTCGGGGACGTGAGAAGCATATGGGATGTCGGGACCTATCGCCAAAACGGTTTCCGCGAGTGTCCCGGAGGGACAATGACCGGGTGCTGGAGATGACGCGCGAGGAGTTCGAGGAGCTCGTCGCAGAGGCCCTGGACCGGATCCCGCCCGAGCTCACCCGACTGATGGACAACGTGGCGGTCTTCGTCGAGGACGAGCCGCCCGCCGATGACCCGGAGCTGCTCGGTCTCTACGAGGGAACCCCCCTGACCGACCGCGGCGAGTGGTACGCCGGGGTCCTCCCCGACCGCATCACGATCTACCGCAACCCCACCTTGCGCATGTGCGAGGACCGGGAGAGCGTGGTCGCGGAGACGGAGGTCACCGTCGTGCACGAGATCGCCCACCACTTCGGGATCGACGACGAGCGGCTCCACGATCTGGGCTACGGATGACCCGGCCGGTCCGCGGCGCCGAGGCCATCGACCCGGACGTCGACCTCCATGTGCCGCAGCAGCGCGCCGAACCGCAGGGGCGGGTGCTCGCCGCCGTCGCCGCGGGCGGGGCGGTCGGCGCCTCGGCGCGGTACGGGCTCGCCCTGCTCTGGCCGGCCGGACCCGGCGCGTTCCCGTGGGCGACCTTCTGGACCAACGTGGTGGGCTGCGCGCTGATCGGCGTGCTCATGGTGCTCATCAGCGAGGGCGGCCGGACGGCGCCGCACCCGCTGGTCCGGCCCTTCGTGGGCGTGGGCGTGCTGGGCGGGTTCACCACCTTCTCCACCTACGCGGTCGACTTCTCGCGGCTGCTGGACGAGGGGGAGGCCGGCACCGCGCTCGGGTACGCCGGGCTGACGGTGGTCGCGGCGCTGGGGGCGGTCTGGGCGGCGGCGTCCGTGACCCGGTTCGCTGTGCGGGGGCGCGGGTGAACTGGCTGCTCGTGGTCGTGGGCGCGGTGGTCGGGGCGCCGCTGCGCTACCTCACCGACCGGGCGGTACAGGCCCGGCACGACTCGGTGTTCCCGTGGGGGACCTTCGTGGTCAACGCCGTCGCCTGCCTGGTGCTGGGGCTGCTGACGGGGGCGCTGTTGGTCGGGGCGGCCTCCTCGCGACTCGGCCCGCTGCTCGGGACGGGCCTGTGCGGGGCGCTCAGTACGTACTCGACGTTCTCCTACGAGACGCTGCGGTTGGCCGAGCGCGGTTGGCGGTTCCTGGCCGTCGCGAACGTGGCGGCTTCGGTGCTGGTCGGGCTGGGGTCCGTACATCTCGGGTCCCAGGTGGCGCGAGCGCTGTTCGCCTGAGGGCGTGTCTCTTACGGGGTAAAGGGAGTTGGGCACATTGACCCGCCCGGTGCGGGCCGCGCTCCCCGTCCCCTTCCGGAGGTGCCACCCGTGCGCCAGTTGTCCGCTTCCCTCCGATTGGCCGCTGCCGCGCTCGCGGTCGCGGCGTCGGCCGGCTGCATGAGCGTCGGCGAGGACGCCGCCAAGCCCGGTCCCTCCTCCTCGGTGGGCGGCAAGGGCGCCGCCGTCGTCGGGGGCGGCACCTCAGGCCGGGGATCGGGGGTACACGGTGACGGCCACGGGACGAAGGACGCGGTCGGCAACCCGTCCGGCAAGCCCGGGGAGGCAGGCAAGGCCGGTGGTGGGGCCGTCGCCTCGCCCAGCCCCGGCGCACCGGCCGGGCGGCCCGGGGTCCCCTCGCCCTCGGCCGGGCCGGGTGGCGGGGCGGGCGGCCAGGGGTCCCAGGTGCCGTCGGGCGGCGGGTCCGGCTCCGGTGGCGGTTCGGGTTCGGGGTCCGGCGGTTCGGGGTCCGGCGGTTCCGGGCCCGGCGGTTCCGGTTCGGGATCGGGTTCCGGTTCCGGCTCGGCCGGCGGGCCCGGCGCCTCGCCCAGCGCGCAGCCGACCGGCGGGCCGCCTGTGACGGATCCCACGCCGACGCCCACGACCCCGCCGCAGCCCGAGCCGAGCACCCCCGCGGGGGCGTAGGGCCGGACGGGCCGCACCCCCCGCACCGCCACACGCACCCCGCCCCCGGACATCCCCGCAGGTCAGAGCCTTTCTTCGGAGAGAACTTGCCAGACCCCGGGGAGGGTGCGTATGGTTATAGATCGTTTGATCCCATTGCCCGGCGCCGAATCCGAAGAGCGCCGTGTGGCGCGTACTCTCCCTAGCCGTGGCTGACCGCATCGAGGCGGTCGATTTGCGATTCACGGAGTTTGGGCGCGTGCCGAGACTCCGGAAGGTTTCGCATTTCGCATGTCCATTTCCAGTTCTGACCGTGCCGTCATGCCCGAGAACGACTCCAACGAGATCGTCGACGCCGTTGAGGCCCTTGTGGTCACCGAGGCCATCGAGGCCGCCGAGGCGAGCGACATCATCGAGGCTCTTGAGGCCGATGTGACGACCGACCAGTCCACCGACGCCGCCTCCGACGAGGCCGACGCCGAGCCCGGCATCACCTTCGGCGACCTCGGTCTGCCCGACGGCATCGTCCGCAAGCTCGCGCAGAACGGCGTCACCGCCCCCTTCCCGATCCAGGCCGCGACCATCCCGGACGCCCTGGCCGGCAAGGACATCCTCGGCCGTGGCCGCACCGGCTCCGGCAAGACCCTCTCCTTCGGTCTGCCGACCCTGGCCCTGCTGGCCGGCGGGCACACCGAGAAGAAGAAGCCCCGCGCGATCATCCTCACGCCGACGCGTGAGCTCGCGATGCAGGTCGCGGACGCCCTCCAGCCCTACGGCGACGTCCTCGGCCTGAAGATGAAGGTCGTCTGCGGCGGTACCTCCATGAGCAACCAGATCTACGCCCTGGAGCGCGGTGTCGACGTCCTCGTCGCCACCCCGGGCCGCCTGCGCGACATCATCAACCGCGGCGCGTGCTCCCTGGAGAACGTCAAGATCGCGGTCCTCGACGAGGCCGACCAGATGGCCGACCTGGGCTTCCTGCCCGAGGTCACCGAGCTGCTCGACCAGATCCCCGGCGGCGGCCAGCGCATGCTCTTCTCCGCCACCATGGAGAACGAGATCGGCACCCTGGTCAAGCGCTACCTGTCCAACCCCGTCACGCACGAGGTCGACAGCGCGCAGGGCAACGTCACGACCATGACGCACCACGTGCTCGTCGTGAAGCCGAAGGACAAGGCGCCGGTCACGGCCGCCATCGCCGCCCGCAAGGGCCGCACCATCATCTTCGTCCGCACCCAGCTGGGCGCCGACCGCATCGCCGAGCAGCTCATCGAGGCCGGCGTGAAGGCGGACGCGCTGCACGGCGGCATGACGCAGGGCGCCCGTACCCGCGTCCTCGCCGACTTCAAGGACGGCTACGTCAACGCGCTCGTCGCCACCGACGTCGCCGCCCGCGGCATCCACGTCGACGGCATCGACCTGGTCCTGAACGTCGACCCGGCCGGTGACCACAAGGACTACCTGCACCGCTCGGGCCGCACCGCCCGCGCCGGCAAGTCCGGTGTCGTCGTGTCGCTGGCGCTCCCGCACCAGCGGCGCCAGATCTTCCGCCTGATGGAGGACGCGGGCGTCGACGCCTCGCGCCACATCGTCCAGGGCGTCGGCGCCTTCGACCCCGAGGTCGCCGAGATCACCGGTGCGCGTTCGCTGACGCAGGTCCAGGCCGACTCCGCGAACAACGCCGCCAAGCAGGCCGAGCGCGAGGTCGCCGACCTCACCAAGCAGCTGGAGCGCGCGACCCGTCGCGCCGCCGAGCTGCGCGAGGAGGCCGACCGCCTCGTCGCCCGTTCCGCCCGTGAGCGCGGCGAGGACCCGGAGGCCGCTGTCGCCGAGGTGGCCGAGGCCGCCGTCGCCGAGGTCGCGGCCGCCGTCGCGGCCGAGCCGGTCGTCGAGGAGCGCCCGGCGTTCCAGAGCCGTGACGAGCGGGGCAACTACGAGCGCCGCGACAACCGTCGTGACGACCGCGGTGGCGACCGTGGCGGTGACCGTGGCGGCTTCCGCCGTGACGACCGTCCCTCCGGTGGGTTCCGTCGGGACGACCGTGGTGGCGACAACCGTGGTGGCGGCTTCCGTCGCGATGACCGTCCCTCGGGTGGTTTCAACCGTGACGACCGCGGTGGTGACCGTCCGTCCGGTGGTTTCCGCCGTGACGACCGTCCCTCCGGTGGTTTCCGCTCCGGTGGTGACCGTCCGTCCGGTGGTTTCCGTCGCGATGACCGTCCCTCGGGTGGTTTCAACCGTGACGACCGCGGTGGTGACCGTCCG
>NZ_JBEYZH010000018.1:0-28819 GCF_040645975.1 Streptomyces sp. NPDC046557 | reverse complement strand
CGCGGTGGTGACCGTCCGTCCGGTGGTTTCCGCCGTGACGACCGTCCCTCCGGTGGCTTCCGCTCCGGCGGTGGCGACCGCCCGTCCGGTGGCTTCCGTTCCGGCGGCGGCGACCGCCCGTACGGCCGTCGTGACGACAACCGCCCCTCCGGCTCCGGTTCGACCGGCTCCTCCTTCGGCGGCCGGCGTGACGACAAGCCGCGCTGGAAGCGCAACGGCTGACGGCTGAACGCCCTCTGACGAAGACTCGGCCCCCACGGCACTCCGGTGCGGTGGGGGCCGAGCCCGTTCCCCGGCCGGGTGGGCCCTGTAGGCCCTGCAGGGCCGCCTGCGGCGGGAAACGACGAACGCCCCGTCCGGCCGCCCGCGCGAACATCCGCACCCGAGGCGAGGACGGCAAGCCCAAGCTCGTCGCCACCCTCAACGGCTCCGGCCTGCCCATCGGCCGCACCGTGGCCGCGCTCCTCGAGCAGTGCCAGCAGCAGGACGGCTCCCTCGTCCTTCCCGAATCTCTCTTCCCGTACCTCGGCTTCCGCCGTATCTCGGCGGACGGAACACGGAGGCATAACGTGCTCGTCGGCGTCTGCGACTTCCCTGGTAGCTACGCCTTTCCACCCGCCGGGTACGGCGGGATCGAACGATGGCTGTGGGCGGTCGCCGTAGGCGCCCGGGCCGCAGGCGCCGACGTACACCTCCTCGGGCCGGGCTGGCTCACGGACCTGGAGAACGACTGGGTCCGTACGCCGGTCCGCTTGGAGGACATCACCGCCGGATCGCTCGCCGAGCGCGACCTCCGCGACACCGGATATGACCTCATGGTCGTCGGGCACGAGTACCCGGGGATCGGCTGGTGGTTCGCATACCGCTCGATCATCTCGGGCGAGTAGCAGTAGAGGCGTGACCGCTTGCCGTCGCAGGGGGTGGCGGCTTGCTGGAAGACCGGCGAGTGTTGGAACGTGGCGACATCGCAGTCCAGTTCGTTCCACGTCCGGGTCCAGGCGGGCAGCGGTAGCGGTCTTGGATTCAGGTCTGTTCCCAAGGTGCGGGATCCGGACGGCGGTGCCACCACCAGCTGGCCGGGGCCTGTTCGGCGGATGAACCCGTCAGTTCCCTGCGAAGGCTTCCTGACGGGTCTTCGATTGTTGCCGCGGCAAACCGCCTGTCCAACTGCTCCAGGGCCTTGTTGAGCAGCTCGGTGACGTCACGAGGCAGGCGGGCACCGATTCCGGCGAGCTCGTCGCGGGCTTCCAGTCGTTCCCGATAGAGGTCGGCTGGATACCAGCCCGATGGCGCCCATTCGGATTCCAGTTGTCTGATGACCCTCTCCCACACGACCAGGTTGCCCTTCGCGGACCAGATGGGGCTGCCGGTGCCGTCGTCGAGGGAAAGCCGTGCCAGGGCCGAGGCGGCCTGCCGCACTTTTTCGACCGATGCTGCGAAGGCATCGGCCACGGGAGTGTCTGGCCGCTGTTCCCGTACGATCTCGGCGAATCGCGTCACAGTCGCCTTGGGGAGCTGAGGCACCGGCGCCTCAACGGCGGTGACCGTGTAGAGGGGGGGCTCGTCGTCGGAGAGTTCGAGCCGGGCACGAGTGAGAAGACCTTCCGGCGTCACTGCCCAGTAGGCACTGGGGGGTGCTTCCGAAGCGGGAAACAGGACGGTCGTCGTCGCGGCTTTCGCGAATTTCGCGGCGAGATCGCGCTCAAGCGGTTGATCAGCGACTTCCTCCTGGGCATAGATGTCCAGCGACCAGGCCACATCACCGTTGACTGCCCGGTGTTCACACGACACGGGCGCATCCCAGTTCCGGAGGTCGGGGTCGCCGTCGGGGTCGGCCACTTCCACATCGCCGGCCGCGATACCGAGGCATCCGGCAAGTGCGGCGGCCATGGCCTCGGGGCTGATGGCGTCGAGGGTAAGGAGGTTGTATGTCACGGATACGTCCCGTTGTAGATGGCCAGGGCTTTCTCGACGATGCCTGGATTGTTGGTGAATCGCGGATTCTTGGTCAATTGTGGTGCGGCACTGAGGTCCCCTTTCGCTTTGGCTATCTGCTGCAGGGCGGCGTACTCGTTCCTGTCGAGTTTCACGATGCCTGGGCCGGCGTCCGGGTAGACCCTTCCTGAACCTTCCACGCCATAGGTGCGCCCGTTCACCTGGTAGCGGTCAGTCTCCGGGACGTAGGTCGCCTTGCCGTTGGCAATGTCACTTATGTCCTGGGCGACGGATTCCTGATGGCCTCGGAGGATGACACTGTTGTTCTCTTTCACTTCGCCACTGGCCGACCCCGAGACAGTGTGCCGCGCGTTGGGTGGTTTGAGCTCTTTGCCTGCGGCTGGCCCTTTGAGCTCGCTCGGTGCCAGCCAGGGGCCTCGACCGGGACCCGACTCGCTGGCCCCGGAAGGCATCCCCGTCCGAAAGGCGTAGGGGTCGCCGGCCGGGAGTCCGTCGGGCAGACCGGCAAAAGCGGCACGTGGCCCCCCGATGCCACTCGCCAGCCCTGGAAACAGCCCAGGGAGTCCGCCGCCTTGCTGGGCGAGCTGGAACGTCTTTCCGATGCCGCCGAAGGCTCCGCCTGTAAGGCCTCCGTAGAATCCGGCGTCCTGTGCCTCGTCAAGGTTGAGGCCGGTCTGGAGGCCCGCCGCTATCTTGAGCGGTTGCGCAACGGCGAGGTCGACGGTGACGGATTCGATGCCCGCGATGGCCGCGGTCGCGAAGACAGTGCCGGCGATTGCGGCGACCTCGGTAGTGAGGGCCACGCCCACGGTTGCAGCCAGCTCGACAATGGTGGCGGTGGCTGCAGCCGCGGCGACTTCGGTGGCGCCGAGGGTGAAGAACGCCAGGGTTGTGCCGGCGACGATGACGGCGCCGGCGATCTCCAGTTCACGGTCGAGCTTCTTCTTCGCGTCAGCCACGGCATCGGCGTACTGGTCGATCCCGGCCGCCAGGGAACGGGGGCCGTCGACGAGGTCCTGGAGCCACCCCTTCTTGTCGCGGTAGTAGCGGGCCCAGAAGGGATCGGCGAAGGCGGAGATGGCCTCGCCGGTGTTGTTGTGAATCAGTGTCTGAGCGGCCTTGTTGGCGGCTGCCGCGACGTCTTCCATGTCGTCGGCGAAGGTCCGCCAGGCGTTCGCAATGTCGCGCAGCTTGCCGACGTTGGCGGCGGGCCACTCGATTCCGGTGACGTCGGTGACGATCTCCCGAACCTTGTCGCCGGTGCTCAATGCTGGAGGCCCGGGTGTGCGGGCCCCCTGTGGGGCGCGGGGACGGCCTTGTGGAACATGGCCCTGACCAGGGCATCGTTTTCTATGTGGCCGTCTGCCATGTCGGCCATTGCCGTGTGAATGCTTGCCAAGCCCTCTTTCAGGATGCCCGCGGACCCCTCGATCTTGGCGGCGATCGGCCCGTACTTGTCCTGGAACTTCTTGCCCGGGTCGTCGTCTCCCCATGCAGCCCCCGCTTTCGCCAGAGACGTACGAAGCGTGCTCAAAGCCGTGCCGAGCGCCTCGCTCTGATCGTGGAACGTCGGTGCTGCCGCCTTCAGATCGGCCGTTTTGATGTCAAGGATCTTGCCCTCGTCGCCCACCTGCGTCCCCTCCCATTGCCCTTGCAGCCATATGACCCTAACTGCGACTGATTCTTGGCAACTACGCACAGCTCAAAGAACGAGCCAAGAAGAAGAGGCGCGGCGCCTGGGGCCCCACTGTTCGGCCTGATGCCTACGCAGCAGACGCCTAGGCAGCGCCGCAGCCTCACCCCGGGCCATTTGACCAACGTGGCCGAGGTCTGCCGCGAGGCGCACAAGCAGGGCCGGCCGCCGACCGTCGCGGTCGCCGAGCACTTCGGCGTCTCGCACTCCGCAGCCGCGAAGTGGGTTGGGGCGGCGCTTAAGCAAGGCCAGTTGGGGCCCGTGGCGATGGGGTCGCGGGGATCTGTTGAGGGGGAACTGCCGGGACCAGGAACGCGAGAAGCTGCTCGGGAGTAAGTGCCCGAAGCTCAAGAACAAGCGCCACGGGGCATACAGGCTGCGGCAGGAGCTCCCGCCTACCAGCGAGGGCACGCGGCGCTCGTTCACCCGTGGCGGCTACGAGTCGAAGAGGGAAGCCCAGGCCGACCTGGACCACATACGGGCCCTGCTCGCTGTGGCCGATTCGGACGACGACGAGGGCCGCGAGCGCATCGTCGAGCTGCTGGCCAAGGTGGCGCAGGACAAGGCGCCGCTACCGGACCTCGAAGAGACGCGGCGCCGGCTGCACACCACGCAGTCCCTGACCATCAGGATCACGGTCCGCGAGTGGCTCGACACCTGGCTCGCGGCAAAGCAGACCCAGCACTCCACCATCACGCTGACTTCGGACACGTACACGAGCCTGCTGCCCGAGGTGGACAAGGCCGCCGCGGAGGCAGCCGCTCGGCTCGCCCCGCGAGCGCGTCCAGCCGTGGCCGCGAACGGGACTTCCAGCACCGCCGCTCCCGCATCGCTCCCGCACGGGGTCGGAAACGACGAAGCGCCCCGACCGGCCGAGGCCAATCGAGGCGCCAAGTAGCAGGTCAGAGGGGTTAACCCCCGCCTGCGAGCAGTAGGCCATGTCGGACTCGAACCGACAACCAACGGATTAAAAGTCCGCTGCTCTGCCAATTGAGCTAATGGCCCTCGGCGTGCTCACCCCAGAGCATAGCCGCAGAGGGGCGCGAGGCCGATCGGGTATCGACCGGAGTGGCCCTCGTGGTGTGCGGTCGGGGGCGTCGGCGGCGGCGCCGGGGTGGTCGAAGTGCGGTTCGGGGCGGGAACTTCGACCGTGGGGGCAGGTGTTCGGCCCACTGTGCGTCGTCGCGGGTGGGGGCGGACGGAGGCCGGAACTCTCCCTGCGGAACCTTTCTCCACCGCTCTGACCTGCGGTGATGGTTGGTCGAGGGGGGTTCGGGAGGTTAATTGGCAAGAGCCCTCCCCCGAATGACGTAGAGTTGTGTTTACCGACGCGGGGTGGAGCAGCTCGGTAGCTCGCTGGGCTCATAACCCAGAGGTCGTAGGTTCAAATCCTGCCCCCGCTACTCAGTACGAAGGCCCGGTTCCCTTTGGGGAGCCGGGCCTTCGTCGTTCAGGCGTCCTGTGCCGCCGTCACCCGGACGGCCTTGGTCGGGTCGCCGTACGGGCCCGGCCGGCGGGAGCCTTGGGGGGCGAGGCGGCAGTGGGCCCGCACCCCGCGAGGGACCGGGCGGCAGGAGACAGCGTGGTGGGGCGGAGCCGGCAGGACAGCGACGAGGGCGTGACGGGCGCCGGTGACGGGGTGGCCCGGCGGGTCGTCCGGACGCTGCCGTTCGTGCTGATCGTCCTGGGGTTCGTCTTCGACCTGACGTCACCCCCGAGCTACACGGGATCGCCGTTCTTCTCCGCCGCCCCGCTGATCGCCGCTCCGCTCTACTCCTTCCGGGCGACCGCGCTGACCGGGTGCGCCGCCTCGCTCGCGGTGGTCGTGCTGCGCGCCTACGCCGATACCGGGCGGCGGGCCGAGGCGCTGACCGAGCTGGCGACCGTGGTCACCGTGTCCGGGATGGCGTTGCTGATCAACCGGGTCGTGCGGCGCAGCGGAGAGCGGCTCGCCTCGGCGCGCGAGATCGCCGAGGCCGCCCAACGGGCCGTGCTGCCGACCCCGGCCGAGCGGATCGCGGGGTTGCACGTCGCCGCCCGGTACGAGGCCGCACGGGCCGACGCCTTCATCGGCGGGGATCTCTACGCCGTGCAGGACACCCCGTACGGGGTGCGGCTGGTGGTGGGCGACGTACGGGGGAAGGGGCTGGAGGCGGTGGAGGCCGTCGCGGTGGTGCTGGGCGCGTTCCGGGAGGCGGCGGAGACCGAGCCGACCCTGGAGGCGCTCGCGCAGCGGCTGGAGCGGGCCCTGGCGCGGGAGGGCGTGCGGCGGGACAGCCTCGACGCGGTGGAGGGGTTCACGACCTGTGTGCTCGCCGAGGTCCCGGCGGACGCGGAGGTCCTGCGGATCGTCAACCGCGGCCACCCCGAGCCGCTGCTGTTGCATTCGGACGGCCGGCTCGTGGTGCTCGCGCCGGGTGAACCCGCGCTGCCCCTGGGCATGGGCGAGTTGGGCGCCTGGCCCGACCGGGCGGAGGAGGGGCCCTTCCCGCCGGGCAGCACGCTGCTGCTGTATACGGACGGGCTGACGGAGGCGCGGGACGCGGCGGGGGAGTTCTACGACCCGGCGGCCCGGCTCCGGGGGCGGGTCTTCCCGGGGCCGGACGCGTTGTTGGACGCGCTCACCAGCGATGTGCGCAGACACACGGGCGGCGGTGCCTCGGACGACATGGCGCTGTTGGCCGTGGGCCGTCCGGTGCGGGGCCAGCCGGACCGCCGCCGGACGGTGCCGGTGGTGCGGCGCGGGGGCGGGTAGGCGTCGGGGTCCGATCGCCCCGGCACCGATGGATGTCACCCACGGTGTCCGGGCGGCATCCATGGGTGAGGTGGGGTGCGGGGGGTGCGGTTCGGCCGGTGTGGCGCGAAGTAGTAGGTCTCGGGCCGAGTTCTGCCCGTCATGAACACCAATGGCTGAAATGCTCCGGGCAAGGCTGTGCAGGGGGTGGCCGATTGGGTTAACGATCAATCGCTACAGCTTGGAATCACTCCCCCGCGTCTATTACCGTTCGATAACGCAGCGCGGTCGTCCCAGCCGTCGCAAGAGACGGCGCCGTGCGCGTTCCCGCCCATGAGGAGTGTGCCCCCGTGGCCTCCAACTCGCCTGCCCACGAAGGCACCGACATCCAGGAAACGCCCACCGCCGGCGCCTGGGGCGAGTGGAACCCGACCGAGGACTCGGCCCGGCCGGTGCGCGGCAAGCACCGGGTGCCCAAGCCGCGTGGTGGACTGGCCCGCAGCTCGACCGTCCTCGGAGTCGGCGTCATCGCGGCGGTCGGCGCGGGCGGCATCGCCACCGCCCAGGACCGGCCGCAAGCCGCCATATTCCTGCCCTCGTTCCCGGATCTGTCGGGCGGAGGCGCCACGGACGCGGGCGCGGGCTCCGGGCACACCGCCGGAGCACCCGCCGCGGCGCCGGCCGCCCCGGCGGGGGAGCAGGGCCAGGGGACGGTCCTCGGGCACGTCGACGCGGGTGAGGCGCTGCGCCACCGGATCCTCCAGCAGGCCGAGTCGCAGCAGGACGCCGCCGAGGGCCAGGCCCGGGCGGATGCCGAGCGGGTGGCGCGCGAAGCCGCCGCCCAAGAGGCCAAGGCGCAACGGGAAGCGGCACGGAAGGCGGCCGACGAGGCCCGCGCGGCGGCGGAAGCCCGGACGGCCGCCGAGAAGGAAGCCGCGGAGAACGCGGCCGTCGAGCAACAGGCGGCGGGGCACGCGGGGCAGGCCGGCCAGGCGGGGCACGCGGGGCAGGCCGGCCAGGCCGGAGCGGCCCACACGCCGGAAGCGGGAACGGCGGCCGTGGCGAGGTCGGCCGGCGGCTACGCGCTGCCGACATCCGCCTACACCCTCACCTCCCACTACGGGGACTCCGGTTCCATGTGGTCCTCCGGCCACCACACCGGTCTCGACTTCGCCGCGCCCACCGGTACGCCGGTCAAGGCCGTGGCCGGCGGGACCGTCGTCTCGGCAGGCTGGTCCGGCGCCTACGGCTACCGGATCGTGCTCCGCCTCGATGACGGCACGGAGATCTGGTACTGCCACCTGTCGTCCATGTCGGTGACCTCCGGCACGGTCGGCGCCGGCGACACCATCGGCCGGGTCGGCGCGACCGGCAACGTCACCGGCGCCCACCTGCACCTGGAAGTACGCCGGGGCGGTTCCACGGTGGACCCGCTGGCATGGCTGACGTCCAAGGGGCTCAACGTCTAGCGTCCAAGGCCCCGGTGGGCGAGGCGTCGGTGTGTGCGGCGTGGCTGTGCGAGGCGTCGGCGTCCGGAGTCCCGGCCCGCGCCGGTCGGGGGCCCGGTACGACGAGCGGTCGGGCCGGTACCGGGACGGGGTCGAACCACGGCGGCAGGAGTTCCTCCATCACCGCGGCCCGGGCGAGAGCGGGTCCGGCGGTCGCCCGGCGCAGCCACAGGCCGCGCAGCAACTCCCGCTCGTGCAGCGCGAAGTCCCGCTCCCGGGCCGGGCCGCCGCGGCGGGCGCGGTGGCGTAGCAGGGCCAGGGCGGCGGCGTCCGCCTCGTACAGCGCGACGGCTCTGCCCGCGGCCCGGCCACCGGTACGCCGGGCCAGGGAACGGGCCAGCGACCGGGCCGGGATCGAGGCCAGGGCCGGCACCTCCGCCGGACCGAGCCAACCCGCGGCGGCGTACACCGCCAGCTCGGCGCCGACGGCCCGCAGTCGGCGCTGCCGTATCCGCACCGCCAGCCACAGCAGCAGCCCGAACGCCGGGACCATCACGCAGCCGTAGACCACGTAGAACCCGTACTCCCCGAACCGGGAGGAGCTGTTCCACAGCGCGTGCAGGCACATGGCGGCGGTCAGTCCGAGCAACGGCGGTCCGATCCGGCTCCGTCGGCGCCGGCCCAACGCGGCCATGCCGAAGCCGAGTCCGGTGAGGACCGTGAACAGCGGGTGCGCGAACGGCGACAGCACTATCCGTACGAAGAAGGTCGCCGCCGTGACGGAGTCGAGCACGCCGGTGCCGTCCGCCACGTCCTCGTCGAAGGCGTTGCCCAGGTAGAGGATGTTCTCGGTGAAGGCGAAACCGGTGGCGGTGAACCCGGCGAGGACGAAACCGTCGGCGGGCCCGGCCAGCCTCCGTCTGCGGAATACGAACACCAGCAGCAGGGCCGCCGCTTTGGCGCTCTCCTCGACCACGGGGGCGATCACCACCGAGCCGAGCTGATCGGCATCGGAGGGGTCGGCGGTGGCCGCGGCTATCCACTGGGTGGCGAAACTGTTGGCCAGTATGGCGATCAGCGCCGCGGCGCAGGCCCCCCAGCCGCAGCAGAACAGCAACTGCCGCCAGGGGCCGGGTGCGGCCCGCCCGAGCCACCGGAACGCCGCCATGAGCGGCGGCACCGGCAGCACGGCCAGTCCGAGACCCACGCAGAACCCGGCCGTGCCGGTCTGCTGCCGTACGAGTTCGAGGATCGCGACGCCGGGCGCGGCGAGCAGGACGACGAGCACGCGCGTACGGACCGGGTCCGACGGACGTGCGAGCACACCTGAGAGCGCTCGGTACTCCACGTCATCACCCTAGCGAGCCGGTCTGACACAAGGAGTGACGTTGTCAGTTCTCCGTGCGACGGAAGAGCAAGTCGTGTACCACGTGCCCCTTGTCGAGGCCCTGACCCTCGAAGCGGGTGAGGGGACGGAAATCGGGGCGGGGCGCGTAGCCGCCGCCCGGCTCGGTGTTCTCGAACCGCGGGTGCGCGGTGAGCACTTCCAGCATCTGTTCGGCGTACGGTTCCCAGTCGGTCGCGCAGTGCAGGACCGCGCCCGGAGCCAGGCGGGTGGCGGCCAGGTCGAGGAACTCCGGCTGGATCAGGCGACGTTTGTGGTGGCGGGCCTTGGGCCAGGGGTCGGGGAAGTAGACCCGCAGCCCGGCGAGGGAGTCCGGCGGCAGCATCTCGCGGAGCAGGATGATGGCGTCGCCGTTGGCGACGCGGACGTTGGTCAGCCCGTTCCGCTCGGCGAGGGCGAGGAGGTTGCCCTGGCCGGGGGTGTGCACGTCGGCCGCGAGGATGCCGGTGCCGGGGTCGGCGGCGGCCATCTGGGCGGTCGCCTCGCCCATCCCGAAGCCGATCTCCAGGACGACGGGGAGGCCGTCGAACATCGCCTTGAGGTCGATGACCCCGTGCCCGTCGATGTCCAGGCCCCAGGTGCCCCAGAGCCGCTTAAGGGCTTCGCCCTGCCCCGTGGTCACCCGGCTGCGCCGCGGCTGGAAGCTGCGGATGCGGCGCTCGTGGTGCGAGCCGGCCGGGTCGGGAGCGGGCCCGTCGGGGAAGCGGGGCTCGGTGCGCCACTTCGGGGGCGTGTACGAGGCGGCGCCCTCTGCGGGGGCGCCGGCGCTCGGCGGCTGGGGGTTCAGGGACTCAGACACAATGTGTCGATTCTACGACCCGGCCCCCGCCCCCTCCGCGCCGTCGCCCCGCCCCCGCCCCCGAGGGGAGTCGCTTCCGGGGCCGGCCCCCGCGGGAGGAGGGGTCCTGCGGCTCGGCGGCAGCCGCCGGGGCGGCGGTACTGACGGGCGGGGTTCCCGGCAAGGCGCGGTTGCCCGCTTCCGGCGCGGCGCCCCGACGGGCGGCTCCACGCGGCCTGTACGGCCCGGCGCCCTAGCCGGGCGGTTGGGGAAACCGGCGTCATCGCCGTTCACGGCGGTCGGCGGCGGCCCCGCCGTGCGGGCCCCACGCGGGTTCCAGCCGGGCCCGCGCCGGGTCAGCTCGTGGCGAGGGCCGACAGGGCGCGGCGGGCGATTTCGCGGCCGATCGGCAGGGAGGCCGTCGCCGCCGGTGACGGGGCGTTCAGGACGTGCACCGTGCGCGGTGCCTCCCTGATCAGGAAGTCGTCCACCAGCGTGCCGTCCCGCAGCACGGCCTGCGCCCGCACCCCGGCCTGCGCCGGGACCAGGTCCGCCGACGAGACCTCGGGCAGCAGGCGCCGCACCGCCTCGGTGAAGGCCCGCTTCGACAGCGAACGCCGGATCTCCCCGGCCCCGTACCGCCAGTGCCGCGCGGCCATCCGCCACGCTCCGGGCCACGCCAGCTCGTCGGCGAGGTCCCGCGGCGAGGCCGTGCCCCAGCCGTACCCCTCCCGCGCCAGCGCCGGCACCGCGTTCGGCCCGACATGGACCCCGCCCCCGATGCCCCGGGTCAGATGGACCCCGAGGAAGGGGAACGCCGGGTCCGGTACCGGATAGACCAGCCCGCGCACCAGGGACGGCCGGGCCAGGTCGTAGTACTCGCCGCGGAACGGGACGATCCGCATCCCGGGTTCGTCACCGGCGAGGCGGGCGATCCGGTCGCACTGCAGCCCCGCGCAGTTCACCAGCACCCGGGCGCGCACGACCGTCCCGGCCGTTGTGCGGACCGCCACCCCGGTCGGGCGGCGAGAGATGAGGTCCACCGCCCCGCCGTAGACGATCTCCGCGCCCGAGGACTCCGCCAGCTGCGCCGCGACCCGCCCGTAGTCCACGATCCCGGTCGTGCCGACATGGATCGCGGCCAGGCCCCGCACCTCCGGCTCGTACTCCGCGATCTGCGCCGGGCCCAGCTCCCGCACCGGAATGCCGTTCTCCCGGCCCCGCTGGACCAGCGCGTGCAGCCGCGGCAGCTCGTCCCGCTCCGTGGCGACGATGAGCTTGCCGGTCACCTCGTGGGCGATGTCGTGCTCCGCGCAGAACTTGACCATCTCGGCGGCCCCGCGCACCGCGAACCGCGCCTTCAGCGAGTCCGGGCGGTAGTAGATCCCGCTGTGGATCACGCCGCTGTTGCGGCCCGTCTGGTGCCGGGCGGCACCGGCCTCCTTCTCCAGGACGGTCACCCGGGTGCCCGGGGCCAGGCGCGACAAGGCATGCGCTGTCGACAGACCGACGATCCCGCCGCCGATCACCAGCACGTCACAGTCCACGCCCACGCCCATGCCCACGCCGCCGCCCAAGCCGACACCTCCCACCCCTGCATACTGCACTCCGCCACCGACAACGCGGCTAGGCGGGTGTCACCAGCAGCGGCCGGGCCCGTTCGCGCAGTTCCGCGACGCGCGGTTCGTCCCCGTACGGCTCCAGCCGGTGCAGGAGGTCCCGTACGTACTCGTTCGTCCGGGCGGAGGAGATCCGGCCCGCGACCTCCACCGCCCGGGTGCCCGCCGCACACGCCGCGTCGAGGTTGCCCGACTCCAGCTCGGCGACCGCGCTCACGACCAGGCGAAGCCCGTGCGAGCGCACGTACTCCTCGGTCGGGCGGGAGAGCGCCTGCTCGGTGAAGCGGCGCACCTGCCGGGGGAGTTTGAGGTCCCGGTAGCATTCCGCCGCATCCGCCGCGAAACGGTCGTACGAATAGAAACCCAGCCAGGTCGGGTCGGGGTCGCCGTCCCGGGCCCGCTCCAGCCAGCCCTCCGCGGCCCGCAACGCCGACCCGGCCGCCGCCGAATCACCCGCCTTGGCGTGCGCCCGCGCCTCCACGAGCCGGAAGAAGCTCATGGTGCGGGCGGTGGCCAGGCCACGGTTGCGTTCCACGGCCGCCTGGGCGAGGTCGACGCCCTCGTCGGGGAAGTCCCGGTAGGTGGCCTGGAGGGACATGGAGGCGAGCACGTACCCGCCGAGCGGTACGTCGGCGGCCGCGCGGGCGAGCCGCAGCGCCTGGATGTAGTAGCGCTGGGCGGCCTCCTGCTGACCGGTGTCGAACGCCATCCACCCCGCCAGCCGGGTCAACTCGGCGGTCGCCCCGAACAGCGCGCGGCCCACCTCGTCCGTATACGAACCCAGCAGCAGCGGCGCCGCGTCCACGCGCAGGCACTCCGGCACCATCGAGGAACGCCAGTCGCCGCCGCCGTACTTGGAGTCCCACCGGCGGGCGTCCTCGGCGGCCTCGCGCAACTTCGTCACATCGCTGTGCCCGACGCGCTGCGGGGAGGCGTCCGAGAACCCGCCGCCGCCCGAAGCCGCCGTCCCCGCACCCCGGACCGCCGCCCCCGAGCTCACCGTGCCCGCGCCCGTGGCCGCTTCGACGCCCGGTTCGCGCGGGGCGTGTGGGGTGCGCGGGCCCTGCCGCGCCGGCGCCGACGACCCGGCCGCCACGACGGGCTCCGCCACGACAGGCTCCGCCGCGGGGGTGGGCCCCACTGCCGCGTCCCGGGCCGGTCCCGCACCGCCCGGTTCCCGCGCCACCGAACTGTCGGCAGGGGATATCAGCCAACGCGAAGCGGGCGTCGCGTACGCCGACACGGCGAACGAACCGGCGAGCGACTGCCAGATCCCGCCGCCCCCGCGTCTCCCCGCCAGGTCCAGCCGGTACAGATCGGTGGCCGACCGCACCGCCGCCCCTACGTCGCGCGGGAAGGACAGCCCGACCTCCGGCGCCGGGTCCGCGTCCGCCAGGCCGATCTCGTGCAGCGGCACCGGACGACCCAGCTTCGCGCCGATGGCGGCGGCGATCAGATGTGGCGCCGCGCCCTGCGGCACCATCCCCTTCGACACCCAGCGGGCCACGGACGTCTTGTCGTACCGGAGCGTCAGGCCGCGCTGCGCGCCGAGGTCGTTCACCCGCCGGGCCAGCCCGGCGTTGCTGATGCCCGCCAGGGCGAGCACGGCGCCGAGCTTCTCATTGGGCTCGCGGAGCTCCCTGGACATGCGCCACCCCTCGTCACACGCGGAACGCAGACGCCGCCGGGGCATAGGCGCCCGGCATTTCGTAAACCCAGCGTAGTTCCCCGCCTCCCAAGCGTTAAGGCCCCGACTTCCGTATGGCGAGATTGTTGTCCGCACGCACAGTCGGGAGGGGACCCGTACCCGGGGCGCACGCGTCAGTGCGTGCTCCGGCCGTGGTGCCGTGCGCCCGGCCGTGCGCTCTGGCTGCCCGCCGGGCCCGACGATTCGATGTCCGGTGCGTGGGTCGGCCCGCCGCGCGGATCCCGTGGGAACCGGGTGGGCCGGGGGATGCCGCTGCCTCAATCCCCGCGGGTGGCGGAACGGCACGGGGGGCGGAACGCGCCCCCCGTGCCGCGCCCCGCCGACGGTCCGTACGGCCCGTCGCGGGCCGTCACGGCCCCTCAGCACGGCCGAAGAATGGCCGAAACCGACCTATGGGACGGTGGGAACGGAACGCCAAATACCGTGTGTCGGGGGCGCGTTCGTTTGCATGTGCGCCCCCCGAACCCCTCTCGCACGCCATGTCTCGTGGCAGCATGGACCCCGAGCCACCCGGGGCCCCGGACGGTCGCGCCCGCACGCCGACCGCACTGCCCGTGCCCCGGTCATGTGCCCACAGGCTGGGGAGGCGGCGGCGTTGCGCTGGTTGGTCGGGTGGAGCAGTATCGCCGCGAGCTTCGGCACGGCCGGAAGGGTCTCCGGCCAGGGCGTTTCCGGCTCCGGGTCCGCGTACGGGTCCGCATACGGGACCACGGGCGGGACCACGGGTGGGTCCCCGTACGGCTCGGCGGCCCACACCTCCACGGCGTACGGCTCCACCGCCGGGACCCCCTACTCGGACACCCCCCGCGGCGGCCTCGCGGACGCCGCCTACCCCGACGACCCGGCCGCCCACGACGCCGAGCGGACCGTCCACCCCGTCGGGGCCCAACTCCTGTGGGGAGACCCCGACCCGCTCTGGGCCGTCGGCGACTGGCGCCCCGACGAGATCCGCACCATCACCGCCGACCCCGCCGACCCCTTCACCCGGCTCGCCGTCCTCGGCTGCTGCGGCGCCACCGACGCCGAACTGCGCCGCGCGCTGTACGCCGCCCGGGGCGGGGCCCTGCGCCACCTCACCCAGTGGTCCGGCAGCTACACCGCCGTCGTCCAGGCCGGCCGCCGGATCACCGTCCTCGGCGACCTCGCCGGCGCCCGGCCCGTCTTCTACACGCCCTGGGCGGGCGGCACCGCGTACGCGACCGCCGCCCTCCCGCTCGCCGACCTCATCGAGGCGCAGCTCGACATCGGCCATCTCGCCGCCCTCCTGGCCTGCCCCGACAGCCCCGAGGCCCTGGGCGACGGCACACCGTACGTCGGCGTCCGCCGCATCCCGCCCGGCCACACGCTGATCCTGCGCGAGGGCTCCCGGGAGATCACCGGGTACGAACCGGTCGCCTCCCTCGCCGTCGCCGCACCCGAGAGCGACCCCGAGCGCGCGGTGGAGGGCGTACGGGAAGCTTTGGTCGACGCGGTGCGCGCCCGGCTCACGGCTCCCCGGCATGCTCCCGGCACGCCGGCTCCCGACCCCGGACCGGTGCCCGGAATGGGCCCCGCCGACCGGCGCGCGGCCCGCGGCGCCCCCGCCCCGGTGCCCGGAGTCGGCGCCGACCTCTCCGGCGGCAGCGCCTCCGCTACCCTGGCCCTCCTCGCCGCCGGCCTGCCCGGCGTACCCGGGACCCTGCCCGGAACCGGCTCACGGCTCCTCGCCGTCACCTTCAACGACCTCGCCACGCCCCGGGGGCGCGAGGCCGAACTGGAACGCGCCCACGCCATCGCGACCGACCCGCGCCTGCACCACGTCGTCGTGGCCGCCGCCGAGGAAGCCCTCCCGTACGCGGAACTCGACGGGCCGCTCACCGACGAGCCGGGCCCCTCGCTCGTCTTCGCCGCCCGCGAGCGGCGCCGGTTGGCCGCCGGTTCCGCCGACCACTTCACCGGGCACGGCGCCCGCCAGGTCCTCGACGCGCACCCGGCCCGACTGGCCGACCTCCTGATGGACCGTCGCAGACGCCACCTGCTGCGCCCGGTCGCCGCGCTCGCCCGCACCGCGTCCGGCGACTCCCACTCGCTGCTGGTGCCGCTGACCGTCTACGCCGCCGCCCGCCGGCTCGCCCGTACGTCGTACCGCGCGGGCATGGAAGCCGCCGCCGCCCGGCTCCGCGAAGGGGCGATCACGGCGGCCTCCGGCGGGCCGGTGGACGCCTCGCTTGCCGCCCTGACCTGGTCCCGGCCGGGCCCGGCGGCGGGCTGGCTGACCGGCGAAGCCCTGACGGAAGTATCGATCCGGCTGGCCACCGCCGCGGGCCGGCCACCGCTGTCCCTGCGCCCGGGCGAGGCCCGGGCCCGCGCCGCCCTGACCCGGCACGCCGCCGACCACCGGGTCTTCGAGCAGGCCGTGGAGGTCCGCAGCCAGCGTCTGCACGCCCCGTTCCTGGACAACCAGGTCGTACGTGCCGCGCGCGCCCTGCCGGAGTCCCTGCGGGTGCAGCCGGGTGCACGGGCCGCGATCCTGCGCAGCGTGCTGTCGGCCTCCGGGGTACGGGAACTCCCGCCGGGCTGGGGCGTGAGCTCCCCCGAGCCGAACGAGACGGCGACCCACCTGGGGCTGCGCGCCGCCCTGACCTCCCTGCTGTCCCTGTTCACCGCCCCGTTGCTGGCCGACGCCGGGCTGATCGAGGCCAGGGTGGTGCGCCAGGCCCTGCACGACGCCGCGGACGGCCGGCCGGTCCCGCTGGACGGGCTGGCGGAACTCGTCTCGATGGAACTGTGGCTCCGCCGGCTCCTGGCCCGCCGCGGCACCTGCTGGACGGGTACCTCCACCCCCCGCCGCCGCGCAGTCCCCACCGGCCTCCCCACCCGCCGCCCGGCCCTCTCCTGACGGCACCTCGACTTCCGCCCCGCCCACGCCGTTTCCGCGGGGCCGCCTGCTCGGGCCGCCTGCTCGGGCCGCCCGTCTCCGGTGCGCCCCACTCCGGCCTCGGGGCCCACCACTTCAGCCTCGCCGGCGTTTGAAGCGCGGGGTGTGGGGCGGAGCCCCGCCGGGTCCGGCGGAGCGGCGGGGCGCACAGCGCGACCCCGCCGCACCCGGACCTCGACCCCGCCCCGGGCACCGCCCCGGGCCCGCCCGGCAAAAACCACCACCCACCCCGGCCCGGGTCACGGCAGAATTGCCCGGTGCAGTACCTCATCCTCGGTCCCACCGAGGCACGCGACACCACCGGCGCCCCCCTCCCCATCGGCGGCGCCCGGCTGCGCGCCCTCCTCACCGCCCTCGCCCTCCGGGCCGGCGCCCCCTCCGCCACCCCGGTGGCCGTCCTCGTCGACGAGGTCTGGGGCGACGACCCGCCCCAGGACGCCCCCGCCGCCCTCCAGGCGCTCGTCTCCCGGCTCCGCCGCGCCCTCGGCTCCCGCGACTCCGTCCTCGCCGACCCCGCCGGTGGCTACCGCCTCGCCGCCACCCCCGACGACGTGGACCTCCACCGCTTCACCCGTCTCGCCCGCGAAGGCACCGTCCTCGCCCGCGAAGCCGCCCGTCATCCCGACGCCGCTGCCACGAGCGCCACCGCCGCCGCGACCCTCCGCTCCGCCCTCGCCCTCTGGCGCGGCCCCGCTCTCGCCGACCTCCCCGAACCCGCCCGCACCACCCACGCCGCCGGCCCCGAGGCCCTCCGCGCGGCCGCCCTCCGCGAGCGGATCGCCGCCGACCTCGCCGCCGCCGACCCGATCGCCGGCGCGGCCGCCCCGCCCACGCTCCTCCCGGAGCTGGAAGCGCTGATCCACGAGAGCCCGTACGACGAAGCCCTCCACGCCCTGCGCCTCCGCACCCTGCGCGCCGCCGGCCGCCCCGCCGACGCCCTCGCCGCCTACGAGGACACCCGCCGCGCCCTCGCCGACGGCCTCGGCACCGACCCCGGCCCGGAGCTGCGCGCCCTGCACGCCGAACTCCTGCGCCCGACCCCGCCCGAGCCGCGCCCCACCACCGGCAACCTCCGCCCCCGCCTCACCTCCTTCGTCGGCCGCGAGCCCGAACTCGCCGCACTCCACACCGACCTGGCCCGCTTCCGCCTCGTCACCCTCACCGGACCCGGCGGTTCCGGAAAGACCCGCCTCGCCGAGCACGCCGCCGCCGCCCACCCCGCACCCGGCTGGCTCGTCGAACTGGCCCGCCTCGACCACCCCGCCGCCCTACCCGGCGCCGTCCTCAGCGCCCTCGGCCTGCGCGAGAACACCCTGGTCGCCCACGGCGGGAGCGCCGCCTCCGCCGACCCCGCCGCCCTCCTCGTGGAGCACTGCGCGGACCGCCGCATGCTCCTGGTCTTGGACAACTGCGAGCACGTCATCGACGCCGCCGCCGAACTCGCCGACCGGCTCCTCGCCCACTGCCCCGGCCTGCGCGTCCTCGCCACCAGCCGCGAACCCCTCGGCGTCCCCGGCGAGGTCCTGCGCCCCCTCGAACCCCTGCCGCCGGCGCCGGCGCACCGCCTCTTCACCGACCGCGCGACCGCCGCCCGCCCCGGCTTCGACCCCGCCGACGACCCGGCCGCCGTCACCGAGATCTGCGCCCGCCTCGACGGCCTCCCACTCGCCATCGAACTCGCCGCCGCCCGCCTGCGCCTGCTCACCCCGCGCCAGATCGCCGACCGCCTCGACGACCGCTTCCGCCTCCTGACCGGTGGCAGCCGTACCCTCCTGCCCCGCCAGCAGACCCTGCGCGCCGTCGTCGACTGGTCCTGGGACCTCCTCGCCGCACCCGAACGCACCGTCCTGCGCCGCCTGTCCGTGTTCTCCGGCGGCTGCGACCTCGCCGCCGCCGAGGCCGTCTGCGCCGAGCCCGGCCTGGACGTGGCCGACACCCTCGGCTCCCTGGTCGACAAGTCCCTCGTCCTCGCCGAACCAGGACCCGAGCCCTCCGACGGCATGCGCTACCGCCTGCTCGAAACCATCCGCGAGTACGCCGCCGAACGCGCCCGCGCCCACCCCTGCGACGCGGAGGCCACCGCCCACCGCCACACCGCCCGCTTCCTCGCCCTCGCCGAAGAAGCCGAACCGCTCCTGCGCTCCGCCGCCCAACTCCCCTGGACCCGGCGCATCGAGACCGAGCTCGACAACCTGCGCGCCGCCCTCGAACACGCCGTGAGTACCGAGGACGCCACGACCGCCGAGCGCCTCGTCTTCGCCCTCGGCTGGTTCTGGTGGCTGCGCCACTACCGTGCCGAAGGCGCCGAGTGGGCCGCCCGAGTCCTCGCCCTCACCTCCGTGGCCGCCGTACCCGAGGACTCACCCGGGTACCGGACCCGGGCCCTCCTCGACCTCCTCCACCTGTTCCTGACCGCCCAGGCGAGCCCCGCCGACGCGTTCCACCGCCCCGAGTACGCCGACCGCGCCGCCCGCATCATCCGCGCCCTGCGCCACGGCGGACCCGAAAGCGCCAGGTTCCCGGGCATGCTCTGGCCCATCGCGGCCCACCTCAACGGCCCCACGGCCGAGTTCCTACGCGACCTCGACGCGAGCGTGGAGAACTGCCGTCGCCACGGCGCCGACTGGGAACTGGGCGTCGTCCTCATGTTCCGGACCCACTTCGCCATCGACACCACCGGCGGCCTGCCCGGCGTCGAAGCCGACCTCGCCGAACTCCACGCGATCGCCCGGCGCGTCGGCGACCGCTGGACCCGCTCCCAAGTGGCCAGCGTGACGGCGGAGTACGCGCTCTCCCGCGGCCAGTACGCCTCCGCACGCACCGCATACGAGGAATGCCTGCGCCTCGCGCGCGAGGTCGGCGCGGACAGCGAAACCCCCTTCGCCCTCACCCGGCTCGCGGAATGCGACTTCTGCTCCGGTGACTTCGCGGACGCCGAACGCGTGCTGATCGAAGCCGAACGCGAAGCCGAGCGGTACGGAGGCATGCACGAGGTACGGGCCTACATCCACCTCCTCACCGCCCTGATCGCCCTCTTCTGCGGCCTGGAGGACGACGCACGGGCCCGGATCGACCTCGCCCGCGCCGAAGCCGGGCAGGTCGCGGCGCCCCCGCAGCTCACCACCGGACTCGACAACGTGGACGCCGTCCTGACCGCCCGCGAGCACGGCCCCGCCGCTGGACTGGAGCGCATCGGGCCGGCCCTGGACGCGGCCGTCACCGCCCACTGCGCCGAACGCGTCCTGGCCTCGCTCGCCGAGACCGCTGCCGCCCTGCTCGCCTCGGCCGGACGCCACGCGGAATCCGTACGGGTCCTCGCGGCGGCCACCGCCTGGCGCGCGGGCTACCCCCGGTCGGTCCCTGAGGCCGCCGCCCTGGACGCGCTCCCGGGCCGGAACCTCGCCGTACTGGGCCCGGCCCGCTACGCCGAGGAGGAAGCGGCGGGCGCCGCGCTCACCCCGCCCGAGGTCGTGGGGCTGCTCACCCGCAGCTGACGACCGCGTCGGCCCAGCTCGCGAGCGCCGGCAGCCGCCCCTCACCGGCCCGCTCCACCACCAACCGCAGCATCGAGGTCCCGGCCAGGGACACCTCGACCCCGACCGGGGCGTCGTCGTACCCGAGGGCGCGGGACTGCCACAGCCGCCGGCCGTCCCCGTACACGGAGAACCGCACGTCGCCGTCGGTCAGCAGGGAAAGGCCGTCCACCCCGACCCGCGCGGAGAAGCTGCGGCACTGTCGATTGAGGCTGATCTCCACCGAGGAACGGGAGTCGACGGTGATCCCCTGCCCGAACCGCCGGTCACCGACCACCAACCCCCAGCGCTGCCACACCCAGCTGCTGCGCCAGGTCTCCAACTCGGGACCGGCGTGCTCCCCGTACACGGAGTGCCCCAGCCGGGCCAGCGGGAACCCCTGCGGCGGCTTCGGCGCGGGCTTCGGGGGTCGGGGCACGGCCGGAGACTTGGAAAGCGACGGCGAGGGCGAGGGGGGAACCGGCCGCCCGGCCACCGGCTTCCGCGACGGCGCCCCCGCACTCGGCCGCGGCGGTACGGGTGCCTCCGCCACC
This sequence comes from Streptomyces sp. NPDC046557, assembly GCF_040645975.1. Lineage (NCBI taxonomy): Bacteria > Bacillati > Actinomycetota > Actinomycetes > Kitasatosporales > Streptomycetaceae > Streptomyces > Streptomyces sp. NPDC046557. Next base: position 8,495 of record NZ_JBEYZH010000018.1, on the reverse strand, counting down.
GGCGACTTCGCCACCGGCGTCGCGGACTCCGGTGCGGGCGGCGTGGCGGACCGGGGCAGCGGCCGCACCGGTGCCACCACCCCCGGCACCGGCTCCGGCTCGGCCTGCTGCTCGACATCGTTCCCGGTCAGGGCGAACACCACCCCGGCGGCGGCTGCGACCGCGAGCCCGGCGGCGATGGCGGCCTTGGCGGGCATCCCCAGCCCCTCGGACACCACCGCCCCCCCAGCCCCCGCCCCCGCCCCCGCCCCTCCCGCAGCCCCGGTGGCCCCAGCGGCACTCGCCCCCGCCGTCGATCCTCCGGCCGCCGCCGCGGCGGCACCGGCCCCGCCGGCGGCGAACGCCCCGCCCGCCACCACACCCGCCGCCTTCGCCGCGTACCCGGCGGCGAACCACCCGATGACAGCGACCGGCAGCAGCGCGGGAATCCCCGCGTTGACGTCCTTCAGCTCCCGCGCGGCCAGCCGGCACTTCGCGCACCCCTCCAGGTGTTTGCGCAGCCCCCGCTCCGCCCGCAGCCGCAGCCCGCCCCGCGCGTACGCGCCCAGCCGGTCCGCGTACCGGGCGCAGTCGCCGCCCTCGCTCAGCGCCGAGCTCACATGCGCCTGGAGGTACGCCTGCTTGAGCCCCTCACGGGCCCGGCCGGCCAGCACCGCCGTCGCGTTGGCGCTCAGCCCGAACAGCGGCGCGATCGCGCTCGGCGTGGACTCCTCCACAGTGGTGTGCCAGAGCACGGCCTGCCAGCGCTCGGGCAGGCTGCGGAACGCCTGCATCGCCAGTGATCGCTCGGCCTCGTGCATGGCCCGCACGTCGGCACCCAGTTCCAGCGTGTCGTCCCCCGACAGGCCGCCCAGCCCGCCGCCGCCCTCCGTACCGGAGGCCGCCTGCTCGGCGAACACCGCGAAGTCCTCGACCAGATGCTCCCGCCTGGCCGTCTTGGCCCAGGACGCGGCGACCCGCCGCACGGTCGTCAGCAGGTAGGCCCGCACCGAGTGGTCCGGCCCGGCCCCGCCCCGTACCGCCTGCAGCGTCCGCGCGAACACCTCGGCGGTCAGGTCGTCGGCGGTGTGCGCGTCCCGGCAGCAGGTGCGGGCGTAGCGCCGTACGGCATCGGCGTGCCGGCGGAACAGTTCCTCGTAGGCGCTGTCGTTCCCGCCGCGCACCCGCGCGACCAAGTCGGCGTCCGAGGGCGGCAGTTCGCAGCCGGAGCCGCCTGCGGCGTGCCGGCCGGCGGGATCACGCTGCGTCGGTACCTGCCGGGCGGGCAACCGGCCCGCCTCGGCCTCGTCCCCGGCGTCACCGAGTGACTCGCCCCGCCCGTCAACGCTCATCGCGGAAGCCTCCGCACGCCACACTCAACCGGTACACCGGCCCAGCGTGGCACACGGCACGGGCGCCCCGGGCCGCTCCGCGCACCATCCACTCATCCGGGGACGATCCGACCGAGCACCGTACGCATCCCCACCCGTTCGAGTGGCCGACCTTGGAGCGAAGGCCCTCCCGAACCGCTCAGCCCAGCCGCCGGTCCAAGCGGACCGCCCGCCCGGACGGCCCCGTGCCCACGGGGCGGACCGGCCGCCCGGACGGCCCCGCTCAGACGGGCCGCCGGCCCACACCGCCCGCCGGTGGCGGACCGCATACCCGGACGGCCCTCGCTCAGGCAGGCCGCGCCGCGCACCGCCACCGCAGGACCGGCCCCGACCTCACGCCGTCCGCGAGCGCAGTCCCTCCAGCAGGATGTCGAGCAGTCGCGAAGACGCGGCGGCCTGGTGCGCCGGGTCCGGAAGCGCCGGAGCGGCGGTCGCTATCACCAGCAGCACATCGGCCACCGTGACATCGGCACGCAGTTCGCCCGCCTCCCGGGCGCGGTCCACAAGCCGGCCCACGACCTCCAGCAACGCACCCGCCCCGGAGTCCTCGGCCGGCTCCTCCTGGGAGCGCGAGCCGACGACACGCAGGTCCGGAGCGCCCGTCACGACGGCCTGCCGCTGGTGCGGAACGCGGACGGCCTCCGCCTCCTCGACGCCGTCCTCCTCCGCCGCGCCGACCCGCAGCACCTGCGGCGGCAGCAACCGCCCCGCTCCCGATGCCACCGAGGTCCGCAGGAAGCGGGAGAGGGCCTGCCACGGCTCCTCCTCCTGTCCCAGCGCGGCCTTCGCCTGGTCGGTCAGTCGGGCGGTCTCCTCCTCGGCTATCCGCCGGACCAGCACGTCCTTGCTCGGGAAACGCCGGTACACGGTGCCGACCCCGACCCGGGCCCGCCGTGCCACGTCTTCCATCGGCGCCCCGTAGCCCAGCTCGCCGAACACCTCGCGCGCCGCGCGCAGGACGTGTTCGAGGTTGCGCTGGGCGTCGACGCGCAGAGGCGTGGAACGTCCCACGCCGTGAGTGGTCGCGCCGGTCATCACGCGCCCGCTGTCAGCGGACAGAGCGGTCGCAGAGCCATGGAAATCGGACATGTTCATATGTATCCCCCGGTAATCATTTGTCTCCCCCCGGAGACACTCCCCGCCTTCATGTCGAGGTGGGCCACGGTCAGTGGGCCCCGGTCCTGCTCCTCGACGGGATACGAACATAGTTGAGCCAGAGTCAATTCAGAAGAGGCAGCCCCGCACGGAGCACCGCCCGATCGGAGCAGCCACCCCCACTTTTCCGGCAGAAGCCCCCGGAATCACCCCCTCCGCACCCCCTGACCTGCGGCGCTTTACCCGTATCCAGTCCCTGAGACAGCCCCGTCCCACCCCTCTCCCCGGTCACACAATTTGCCCAGCCTGTGGACAAACTCCCAGCCACGTTGCGTCATGGGATGGTGAAGGCTGCTAACTCCCCGGGCACGGCACCCGGCACCCCGCCCCGCGCGCGCATCCTCGTCATCGGCGGCGGGTACGTCGGCATGTACACGGCCCTGCGGCTCCAACGGAAGCTCAGACCGGACGAAGCCGAGGTCACGGTGGTCACCCCGGACCCCTATATGACGTACCAGCCCTTCCTTCCCGAGGCCGCCGCCGGAGCCATCTCCCCGCGCCACGTCGTCGTCCCGCTGCGCCGCGTCCTCGACAAGTGCCGCATCGTCATCGGCGAGGCCGAGCACATCGACCACACCAAGCGCACCGCGACGGTCTCCACCCTCGCCACCGCCGACGAGGGAACCGGCCCGATGCGGATCGAGTACGACGAACTCGTCCTCGCGCCCGGCTCCATCTCCCGCACGCTCCCCATCCCGGGGCTCGCCGACTACGGCATCGGCTTCAAGAGCGTCGAAGAGGCCATCGGCCTGCGCAACCACGTCATCGAACAGATGGACATCGCCTCCTCCACCCGCGATCCCGCGATCCGCGACGCCGCCCTCACCTTCCTCTTCGTCGGCGGCGGCTACGCCGGCGTCGAGGCGCTCGGCGAACTGGAGGACATGGCCCGTTACGCGGCCCGGTACTACCACAACATCAAGCCCGAGGACATGAAGTGGGTGCTGGTCGAGGCCAGCGACCGGATCCTGCCCGAAGTCGGCCCCGAGATGGGCGTCTACACCGTCCGTGAACTGCGCAGACGCAACATCGACGTCCGCCTCGAAACGCGCCTCGAATCCTGCGAGAACCGCGTCGCCGTCCTCAGCGACGGCTCCCGCTTCCCCACCCGGACCGTCGTGTGGACCGCCGGCGTCAAACCGCACCCGATCCTTGCCGCAACCGACCTGCCCAAGAACGAGCGCGGCCGCCTCGCCTGCACCGCCTTCCTCACCGTCGAAGGCGTCGAACACGCCTGGGCCGCCGGCGACGCGGCGGCCGTCCCCGACATCACCGCGGCCGAACCCGGCCGCGAATGCGCCCCCAACGCCCAGCACGCCGTCCGCCAGGCCAAGGCCCTCGCCGACAACCTCGTCGCCGCGCTGCGCGGTGAGGTCCTCACCGAGTACGCACACAAGTACGTCGGCTCCGTCGCCTCCCTCGGCCTCCACAAGGGCGTCGCCCACGTCTACGGCCGCAAGCTCAAGGGCTACCCCGCCTGGTTCATGCACCGCGCCTACCACCTCAGCCGCGTCCCCACCTTCAACCGCAAAATGCGCGTGCTCGCCGAATGGACCCTCTCCGGCCTGTTCAAACGCGAGATCGTCTCCCTCGGCTCCCTGGAGCACCCCCGCGCGGAATTCGAGCTCGCCGCAGGTGGCACCCCCAAAGCCGCGCCCAAAGCCCCGCCCGCGGTCCCACCGACGACCCCGCCCGCCGCGCCGCCCCCGCCCGGCCCCGCCGCCAACCCCCCGAACGACAAGGGGGACTGACGCTGTCAGTGCGCTCCGCCACACTGGACGTGTGACCATGGGTGGGCTCACACCTGCACAGAGTCACACCGTCCAGCGCTCGACCCTGGGGGCAGCTCCCGGCCGTTGCTGGGGCAGACACAGCGACCACTTGCGACACCACGAGGCTTGAACGCAGTGAACTTCACGCGCTGGAGCGCACGGTTCCCCGGAACGCAGCGCCGCGCCGCCGCCCGGACCGACCACGCCGCCGCCCAGGCCAAACGGGGTGAGGGCTCGGTCCCGGCGGCCCGCGGCGCGACCACCGCCGCCCCGCCGCCGCCCCCGGACGGCGTCCCAGCCGAACCCACCGTCCGCGGCACCGGCACGGGACCCCTCACCGCCGTGCCGTCCCTCGACGAGCTCTCCGCCCGGGAAGTCCTCGGCCTGCTCCCCGCCCTCGTCGCGCTCGTCCACGGCCCCGAACACCGCGTCGCCTACGTCAACGACGCCTACACCGCCGGCTTCGGCGCCCGCACCACCGGCGCCCCCGCGCACGTAGCGCTCCCCGAACTCGGCGAGCTCGGCCTGCTCCCGCTCCTCGACCAGGTCCAGCGCAGCGGCAAGCCCCGTACCGCCAAGAACCGCTCCGCACCCGGCGGCGCCAACTCGTACACCGTCACCTGCACGCCCGTCGCCTTCCCGAAGGCCGGCGACGAAAGCGAACCCGACCCCCACCACACCGGTGTCCTGGTCCACCTCGCCGACGTCACCGACCACGCCGAGGCCGCCGAGCGCCTGCGCGCCAGCGAGCGACGCCAGCGCGAGGCCGCCGTCACCCTCCAGCGCTCCCTCCTCCCGCAGGAACTGGAACAGCCCGACGACCTGCGCATCGCCGCCACCTACCAGCCCGGCGGCACCGAAGCCGCCGTCGGCGGCGACTGGTACGACGTCATCACCCTCGGCGCCGGCCGCACCGCCCTCGTCATCGGCGACGTCATGGGCCGAGGCGTCCGCGCCGCAGCCGTCATGGGCCAACTGCGCACCGCCGTCCGCGCCTACGCCCGACTCGACCTCCCGCCCCACGAGGTGCTCCAGCTCCTCGACGGCCTCGCCGCCGAGATCGACGCCAGCCAGATCGCCACCTGCGTCTACGCCGTCCACGACCCCAACGAGGGGCTGCTCGCCTACGCCTCGGCCGGCCACCTCCCCATCCTGGTCCGCGACGAGGACGGCACCGTCCGCCGCGCCGCCGACCCCACCGGCCCGCCGCTCGGCACCGGCGGCTGGCTCCACACCTCCGGCACCATCGCCCTCGGCCCCGGCTCCACCGCCGTCCTCTACACCGACGGCCTCGTCGAACGCCGCGGCGAGGACATCGACGAAGGCGTCGCCGCCCTGGAACGCGCCCTCTCCGGCGCCCAAGGCACCCCGGCCGTCATCTGCGACCGCCTGATGCGCGCCCTCGGCGTGGACGCCGACCACGACGACGACGTCGCCGTCATGGTCCTCCAGCAGCCCGCCCGCACCGGCGCCGACGCCGAGCTCTTCCACAACGCCGCCCTGGAACTCCTCGGCGGAGTCGAGGCCGCCCCGCGCGCCCGCGCCTTCGCGCAGGGTGTCCTCACCTCCTGGCGCTTCCCGGTCGAACTGTGCGACCTCGGGGTGCTGGCCGTGAGCGAACTCGTGGCGAACTCCCTTCAGCACGGAACCCCGCCCATGCGCCTGCGGCTGCGCCGTACCGACCGTCGGCTGATCGTCGAGGTGACCGACGGCGACGACCACCTCCCGCGCCGCCGCCGCGCCGAACCCGGCGACGAGACCGGCCGCGGCATCTCCATCGTCGCGACCATCGCCTCCAGCTGGGGTACGCGCCGCACCCCGGGCGGCGGCAAGGCCGTCTGGTGCGAATTCGCCCTACCGGACAAGTAGCGGGACACACGACGCGGGTACGCGACGCGGACACACGAAGGGCCCGGTCCCCACGGACCGGACCCTTCTCCCCACGCGTACGGACTAAGCGGCCACGTGCTCCGGCACCTGTGCGGCGACCGGCTGCGCCGCCGCCGCGACCTCGGCCCGCGACGGGTTGTCCTGCACCGGAGTCAACTGCTTGCCGATCCGCAGCGCCAACAACGCGATCCCGAGCGACACGGCGATGAAGACCCCGATGTAGAGCATCGGCACGCCCGCGCCCAGCGGCACGCCGAGCGGCCCGAGCGCCAGCGCCATCTGCTTGACCAGTGCGAACGCCGAGTTGTACTGACCCACGGAACCCTCGGGCGCCAGATCCGCGACCAGCGGCGCCAGCGTCGGCGACAGCATCGCCTCACCGATGCCGAAGAGCGCGTACGTCGTGACGAACGCACCGGCGGCCATCAGCGCACTGCCGTGCCCCAGCCCGGAGAACCCGGCGATGACCCAGGCCCCGGTCCAGATCAGACCGACCAACGCGATGACCCGGGAACGCCGGCGCTTCTCGACCAGCTTCAGTACGACGAACTGTGCGACGACGATCGCCCCGGTGTTGGCGGCGAGCGCGAACCCCAGGGTCGACGGGGAGATACCCGCGGCCTCGGTCCCGAAGGCGGCCAACCCGGACTCGAACTGCCCGTAGCAGGCGAAGAAGATTACGAAGCCCAGTACCAGCAGCTTCACCATGGCCTTGTGCCGCAGCATCCGCTTCCAGCCGCCGCCGGCCCCCGGGTCCTTCGGCATGGCGTCCTTGATGCTCGGCGCATGCGGCATCCGCACGGTGGCGATAACGCCGGCCAGCACCAGGAACATCACGGCCTCGATGCCGAAGAGCAGCGTGAAGCTGCCCGGGCGGTCGACGTCCACGATCTGACCGCCGATGAGGCCGCCGATGCCCAGCCCCAGGTTCTGCATGAAGAACTGGAGGGCGAAGGCGCGGGTCCGGGTGGACGGGGTGGAACACCACACGATCATGGTGGCCAGCGCGGGCTGCGTCACGGCCTGCCCGGCGCCGAGCGCCAGAGCGGACAGCAGGATCGGTACGACGCCGGTGGACAGCCCCAGCGACAGCGCGCCCGCCGACGCCGCAACAGCGGCACCCATCACGACCGGCACCGGCCCACGCTGGTCGATGACGCGACCGGTGAAGGGCAGCGCGATCAGAGCCCCCAGAGCGAACGCCACGAACGCGCTTGTGGCCGCCATGGAGCCAAGACCTCGCACCTGCGCCACATAGATGTAGAGGAACGGAACCGTGAAGCCGATGCCGAACGCGGTCAACGCGTTGCCGGCCTGGATCCGCCGCATCGCAGCGCCCATCACCTTGGTCACTTCTCACCTGCCCCGATAACTGAAGCCTGAAGACTTCATGCCTAAAGTTCGATGCTTAACTCTACACATTGAAGGAGTTAGACGCCAACGAGCTCATGCGATACTTCGGGGCATGGGTGAAACCGACGGCACGACCCCCGTCCACGAGCCGAGCCTCGACGAGCAGATCGCCGTCTACCAGCGCGAGTTCCAGGACCTCGACCCCCAGGTCGAGAAGGTGGTCTCGGCACTGAGCCGACTGAACCGCCGCATGAACGTCGCGTACGGACGCCAGACCGCGGCCCTGGGCATCAGCAACGCGGAGTGGGAGGTCCTCAAGGCCCTCGTCATCTCCGGAGCCCCCTACCGGATGGGCCCCAGCGAACTCGCGAAGCAGCTGGGCCTGACGCCGGCGGCGATGACCCACCGGATCGACCGCATGACGGCGGAGGGACTCGTCACGCGTGAACGGGACGAGTCGAACCGCGTCCGCGTGATCGTGGAGCTGACGGACGAGGGTCGCAGCAAGTGGCTCGACGCGATGCGCGCCGCCACGGTCTTCGAGGAGGACCTGCTCCAGGACCTCTCCACGGCGGAACGGGGCGTCCTGGGCGACATGCTCACCCGCCTGCTGGACCGCGTGGAGGACCTCCAAGCCCGGGGTTGACACACGCTCCACGGATCCGTAGGGTTCTTCGAGTTGTCCCAGAACCGGAAGGTTTTGGCGACGGCACATCCCGCCGCCTCGTTGCGGCACCCAACTCAGCACGATCTCCCACCGGGAACGATTTCGGCATGACCGAATGAATTCCCGAAGGCCGATTATGAATCGCCGGGGAAATCCACTAGAGTTCTGGGAGTCGGAAGGGCCCAACAGCCCCGAAGGCAAACCCGCTTCGACCGGGAATCGGACACGAAAGAGTCTGATAGAGTCGGAAACGCAAGAACAAAACGAAGAACAAAGGAAGCGCCCGGA
>NZ_JBEYZH010000017.1:0-118472 GCF_040645975.1 Streptomyces sp. NPDC046557 | reverse complement strand
GGAAGTGGCAGCAGTTGGTGGGCCGCGAGCGGCTCCGACGGGTCTTCGGGCGGGTGCTCCGGCGGCTCGTCCTGCGGGTCCTCGTCGTCGCGCGGGTCTTCCGTGCGCGGCCGGTCCCGGCCGTCGTCGTCCCGCCTGCGCGCCCGGGGCGCCTCAGCCCGGCTCGCTCGCTCGCTCGGAGTCTTCATCGTTCTCCTCCCGTCCGTGGGTGTCTGCTTCGGATTCCAGCCTGGGTCAACGGCGTTAAGAGGAGGCTGAGAACCGGCCCGTTCCTCAGCGCCCTCTCAGCAAACGCCCATCACGGTCGGGGGCTATGGTGGACGGAGAGGGACTGTCATGCGAATGCTGATCATCGAGGACGAACGAGGACTCGCCGACGCGATCGCCGACGGACTCGTCGCGGAGGGATTCGTCGCCGACGCCGCGTACGACGGCGGAGACGGCCTCTGGCGGGGCCTGCACGAGCAGTACGACGTCATCGTGCTCGACATCATGTTGCCCAACATCTCGGGATACGAGGTCCTCAAACGGCTGCGGGCAGCCAGCGTCTGGACCCCGGTGCTGATGCTCACGGCGAAGGACGGCGAGTACGACGAAGCCGACGCCCTTGACCTCGGCGCCGACGACTACCTGAGCAAGCCGTTCTCCTACGTGGTGCTCGTCGCCCGCCTCAGGGCCCTGCTGCGCCGCGGAGCACCCGCCCGGCCCGCAGTGCTCACCGCCAACGACCTCTGTGTGGACCCGGCAGGCCGTCGTTGCCGCCGCGGAGAGCATGACATCGACCTGACGACGCGGGAGTTCACGCTCTTGGAATACCTCGTCAGGCACCGCGACGAGGTGGTCAGTAAGACGGACATCCTCACCCACGTGTGGGACGAGCACTTCGACGGCGACACCAACATCGTGGAGGTGTACGTCGGCTACCTCCGACGCAAGATCGACGCCCCGTTCGGACGCCGGACAATCGAGACCGTCCGTGGTGCCGGCTACCGGCTGCGCGGCGGGGGCGGTGACAAATGACCGCCGGCTTGCGGTCCTGGTGGTCACGCCGGTCGCTGCGGCTGCGACTGACGGCCGCGGCGGCCTTGGCCATCGCGGCCGGCCTCGCCGGCGCCGCCGTGCTCCTCGTCGGATGGTTGCACGCCAGCCTGATCAGCGGCCTCGACCAGACCGCCCTGCAACGAGCCCAGGTCGTTGCCGCGGACGAGGACAGCACCCGGATCACTTCCGAAGTACCCGTCACGGACCACGCGGATGTCGCCGTTCAGGTCGTCGACGCGAAGGGACAGGTGCGTGCCAGCTCCGCGAACCTGCGCGGCAGGCCACGGGCGTTCACCTTCCCGGTGAGCCGCTCCGGCGACCCGCGGGCCCATACCGTCAAGGACATCCCGCTCGGGGAGAGCGGGACGTGGCGCGCTGTCGGCGTCCCCGCAGGCACGGACGGACACCCCGAGACCGTGTACGTGGCGGTGCCCACCGAAGCCGTCGACCACGGCTTGGCCCAGCTCTCCGTCGGTCTGGCAACCGCCGTGCCTGCGGTCGTCGCTTTGTTCACCGGAGTCGTATGGCTGCTGACCGGACGCGCGTTGCGCCCCGTGGACGCCATGCGCGCTCAGACCGCCGAGATCACCGCATCCGACCTGAGTCGCCGCCTGGACGTGCCACCCGCCGACGACGCGCTCGGCCGGCTGGCCAGGACCTTCAATGACCTGCTGGGCCGCTTGGACTCCGCGACCCGTCGTCAGCGTCGGTTCATAGCGGACGCCGCTCACGAACTGCGAAACCCCCTGAGCACACTGCACACCCGCCTGGAAGTGGCCGCCCACCATCCGGGCGCCGCCGACTGGCCGACCCTGGCCGCGGGCTTGCTTCGGGAGACCGAGCGCCTTACCCGCCTGGTCGACGATCTCCTGCAGCTCGCACGAGGCGACGCCCGGACCCCGCTGCGCACCGGCGCCGTCGACCTGGACGAAATCGTCTTCAACGAGGTGCGTGAGGCTCGTCGGCGCACCCCGCTCGTCATCGACCAGCACGCTGTCGGCGCCGCACGAGTCAACGGCGACCAGAGCGCCCTGGCCCGCGTCGTACGCAACCTCCTGGACAACGCTCTGCACTATGCCGTCAGCCGGATCGATGTCAGCCTGCAGACCCTTGACGGCGCCGCACGACTGGTCGTCGCCGACGACGGCCCAGGCATCCCGGAGGCCGAGCGGGAGCGCGTCTTCGGACGCTTCACCCGCCTGGACGACGCCCGCGCCCGGGACACCGGTGGCAGCGGCCTCGGCCTCGCGATCGTCCGCGACATAGTCCTGGCCCACCACGGCAACGCCGGCATCGAGGACAACGGCCCCGGCGCCCGGCTGATCGTTGTGCTGCCCGCCGAGCACCCCCGGTGAGCCCTCGCCCCGGGCTCCTTCCCTTCCCCCACCCCTGCTCCACAGCTGATGACCAGGCGGACGCGCCGCCCAAGGGCCGGTCCCCTGCCGGGATGCGATGACCTCAGCCGTACGCTGGGCAGCATGGCTCGAACCAGGCTCTACCGCAACGGCGCCCTTGTCCTGGAAAACTTCCCGGTGGAGGACATATCCAAATATGTCGGGGAATCGGACAGTGTCGTTTGGCTCGACCTGTGTGCCCCGGACTCGGCTGATTTCGCCATGATCAGGGAAGAATTCGGACTCCACGAACTCGCGTTGGAGGACGCCCGCCACGAACACCAACGCCCCAAGCTCGACCGCTACAGCACCCATTCCTTCATGAGCGCCTACGCGGTCGACATCGAGCCCGGCAACGGCCTGGCGACCAGCGAAATAGCGGTCTTCATCACGGATACCGCGCTCATTACCATCCGCACCGACGACCGCTTCGACATCGAACTGGTCATGGCCCGATGGGACAACAACCCCGACCTTGCCAAACACGGCGTCGGCTTCCTCCTCTACGGGCTGCTCGACGTCTTGGTCGACGGCCACTTCGCAGCCGTACAGGCTCTCGACGACCGCGTAGAGGAACTGGAAGACCTCCTCTTCCAAGAGGGCCGGGCCGAGATCGAATCAGTCCAACGCCGCTCCTACGCCATGCGCAAGACCCTGACCAAACTACGACGCGTCGTCATCCCCATGCGAGAAGTCGTCAACAGCTTGCTGCGCCGGGATCTGCACATCGTCGGCGAACCTCTACTGCCTTACTACCAGGACATCTACGACCACGTCCTGCGGGCCACCGAATGGACCGAATCGCTGCGGGACATGCTCGGCTCCATCATGGAAACGAACCTCACCGTCCAGGGCAATCGCATGAACCTGATCATGAAGAAGGTGACCAGCTGGGCCGCGATCATCGCCGTGCCCACCGCTGTCACCGGTTTCTACGGCCAGAACGTGCCCTACCCGGGGTTCAGCACGGAATGGGGCTTCATCGAATCGTCGGCCGCCATCGTCACCCTCTCGCTCATCCTCTACGTCAGCTTCAGGCGTAATGACTGGATCTGAACAACCGGTGACGCGGAGCCGGCCTTCGGGTGGCCGGTTCCGGCCTGTCCGTTCCCACGCCGAAGGTCGCTTGCCCCGCCGGCACGGAATCACGGCGGGCAGGTTGGCATGACGGTGTTGAGGGGGCGTAAGGTTCGCAGGGTTGATACAAGGCACCTCGTTCGGTGAGGCGTCTTCACGGACACAGGCCACTGATCCCACCCGTCGAGAGACGCTCCGGATCAGGACAGGTCTCCCCGACCTAAGGGGTGACCCCAAGTGGCTTCCCCGGCTCGGGGACTACGCCGTGGAGTGCTAAAGCTCTGACGAGTAGGGGTGTGCCGGGTTCTGGGACCCGGCCTTCTCTTTGATGCCGCGTGAGGAGAGTGCACAGCGCTCACGACCGCGAGGAGGCGAGATGGACAGCTGTCCCGGCCATAGTCGGCCTTCGTCCCATCTGTGTTCTTCGCCGTCTTTCCGCGGCACGAGGTAGCAGCTGCTTCGATACGCGTCGCTCGCCGACCATGCGCGCCCCTCTTCACGGGGCGCGGCCAGGGTCCGCCCTACTGTGGTGACGCGCTGCTTCCCGTGCTGCCCGATGCCCCGCCGTGGCGGGGCGAGGGGGTGTTCACTTTGGCTACCAGCAGTCTCCTCATGGCCACTTCCGCGCGTATGCGCGATCGCCGTGGCCAACTGGTCCGTCACGCGTCCGCCGCCAAGACGGTTCGCGGTTCGCTGGTGTCCCTGGCCGGCCTGGTCGGAGCACCGGCGGTCAACCAGGCCGGCGAGGACGTCGGACGGGTCGTCGACGTGGTCGCTCGTCTGCACGGCAGCGAGCCCTACCCGCCGGTGACGGGGTTGGTGATCCGCGTCGGTCGGCGCCGCGCGTTCCTGCCCGCGGACACCGTCGCGCAGGTAGCCACGAGCGGCGTCCGACTGCGCTCGGCGCGGATGGACCTGCGCGAGTACGAACGACGCCCGGGGGAGGTCCTTCTGGCCCGCGATGTCCTCGATCACCAGCTCGTCGATGTCGACGGCATCCAGGTCACCCGCGCCGCTGACCTCTATCTCACGCCCCTGGCGGGCCGGACCGTGCTGGTCGGTGTGGACGTCTCGCTGCCCACCCTGCTGCGCAGGCTGGGCCCGCGGCGCTGGCAGGCGCGCCCCACCCCGGAGCGGGTACTGGACTGGCAGACGGTAGCGCCGTTCGCCGAACACGCGACCGACGGCCCGGCGCAGGTGCGCCTACGCGGGTCGCGTGCCTCGCTCCACCGGATGAGGCCGGCCGACCTGGCGGACGTCCTGGAAGACCTGGACCGCTCGGAGCGCCAGCAGCTGCTGGGCTGGCTGGAGCCCGCCCACGCAGCCGATGCCCTGGAGGAGATGGAACCCGCCCAGCTGGAGAACCTGCTGCGGGAGGCCGGTCCTCAGTACGCGGCGCGGATGATGGAGGAGATGGAACCCGACGAGGCCGTCGACGCCCTGCGGGATCTCGGCTCGGATGAGCGCGAGGACCTGCTGGAGCGGGTGCCCGCGACCCGGGCCAGGGACCTGCGCGCGCTGCTGGCCCACCGCGAGGACACCGCGGGCGGTGCCATGACCACCCGACTGGTCACCGCCCGGCGTGAAGACACCATCGGCCACGTCCGCGGCCTGCTCGCGGAGCAGGCCGAGCACCGCACCGAGATCGACGCTGTGGCCGTCGTGGACGCACACGGACACCTGATCGCTGACATCCCGCTCTTCCACCTCACCATCGCCGACGACGTGACGACAGTCGGCGAGGTCATCGCCTGGCTGGCGCAGTTCGGCCCTCAGATCGTGGTCAGTCCGGACACCCGCATCGACGAGGCCGCCGACCGCCTGCTCGCCTCGCGTGCCTCCTCCCTGCTGGTCGTGGACGAGAACGAGCGCCCGGTGGGCCGGGTGCTGGCCGACGACGTTTTGGACACCCTGTTGCCTGCACGCGGGCGCCGCCACTTCCGGAGGTTCCTGCAGTGACCCGCGACCTCGACTGCACAGGACCTGCGGCAAGCCCGACATCGGGCCTCGTGCCGGAAAGGTCCGGGTGGCGCCGCAGGTGGAAGCGGACCGTGGCCGTGACGGCGATCGCAGGCCCCGGACTGGTGGCCGCGAACGCGGGGAACGACGCCGCGGGCATCGCCACCTACGCGTCGGCCGGATCCCAGTTCGTCTACGGCACCTTGTTCTTCATGGTGCTGGTCACCATCGCCCTGGTCATGGTCCAGGAGATGGCGGTCCGCCTGGGCGCCTACACCGGCAAGGGGCTGGGAGCCCTCATCCGAGAACAGTTCAGCCTGCGTCTGACCGGCCTCGCCGTGTTCTGCCTGCTGCTGGCCAACACCGGCCTCGTGGTCTCCGAATTCGCAGGCATCGGCGCCGCCTTCCAACTCCTGGGTCTGCCGAAATGGGCTGTCATCCCCCCGGCAGCGCTGATGCTGTGGGCTCTGGTGCTGTTCGGCTCATACCGTTGGGCGGAACGCATCTTCCTGCTCATGTCGCTGGCGTTCTTCGCCTACCCCGTCGCGATGATCCTCGGGCACCCCCACTGGGAGCAGGTCGGCTCCGGCCTCCTCGTCCCGCACATGCACGGCAGTCAGGCATTCATCCTCCTCGCGGTCGCCTTGATCGGCACCACGGTCAGCCCGTACATGCAGTTCTACGCCGCCGCCGGCGTAGTGGATCGCGGCGCGAAACCCGAGGACTACAAGCTGATCCGCGCCGACGCCGTCCTGGGCGCGGTCTTCGCCTGTGCCATCAGCATGACCATCATCATCGCCACCGCAGCCGCGATCGGCGGCACCGGCCCACTGGAGTCCGCCGCCCAGGCCGCCGAAGCACTCAAACCGGTCGCCGGTCAGGGTGCAGAACTCCTCTTCGCCTTCGGCCTGATCGGCGCCTCGGCCTTGGCCGGAGCCGTTGTCCCGCTGTCCGCCAGCTATGCCATCGGCGAAGCAGCCGGCGTAGAACGCTCCGTCTCACGCCGTTTCCGTGACGCACCACTGTTCCTCGGAGTGTTCACTGCCCAGATCGTCCTGGGCGCCGCCGTGGCCATGACGCCGGTCGATGTCATCCAGCTCCTCATCGGCACGCAGGTCCTCCAGGGCATGGTCAGCCCCATCGTCTTGGTCTATCTCCTCGTTCTGACCAACCGCCGCTCCGTCCTGGGCCCTGCCGCCAACGGCCCCCGCTATCGCATCGCCGCCACCGTCGTCGTACTGTGCGTCGCCGCCATGTCCACCATCCTGCTCGCCCAGACGGTCCTCGGCTGGGCCGGCTGGGTCTGAGAACCCCTATGGCGATGACCGCGGACATCCCCAGCAAATGAGCGGACCTCCGAGGGTGAGGAAGGCTTCGTGATGTCGTCGAGGAACTCCCGGCGGATCCGCGGGGTGCGCCACCAGTAGACGCGCGCGAAGGGCGTGCGGTGAACCCAGTCGAGTGCCCGGTCCGGAGCCGTGCTAGGTGCCGCTCCGGTTGGCCTGGTCCCATGCGGGCATAAGCGCTCGCGGCGAGCGCGGAGCCCTGTGTGAGGGCGCATAAGCTCGCCATGGAATTCGGGATGGACGAGGACGAGCAGCTTGCCGGCACGTCGAAAACAGTCGCTGGCAGGAGATGCCGGCCCGTTACGGGAACCCCACGCCGACACACGCCCGCTCCGGGTCGGGACGGCCTTCCTCTATTTCCCCAAGTAGTCGCCTTCCCGCGCCCCGGGAAGCCCCACCGCTCGCCTGGTGTGGAGGGCCTTAGTGACTTCGGCTTGTCAGAGGGAGGGTGGTGTATCGAGGGTCAGGCCGGTGCCGGCTATGAAGCCGTCGAGAGTGTGAGGTCGGTATTGGAGGTGTTTGAGGCAAATTGCGTCGGTCTCGTCGTCGTTGACCACCCGCCGGGACGGCGCCTCTTGCCGGTGTCGTCGATCACCACGCGGTGGTGATAGGCATTCCCGGCGTCGATACTGGCGTGCATTCACCCGGATTGCCCTTGCGTCAGCGGAAGATGCCAGTGTGCCCCAGCGAGTAGCGGCCCGGCTGCGGATAGATCGCGAGGCCGTGCGGGCCGCTGCCCACCCTGATGCGGGCGAGCTGTTTACCGGTGGTGGTGTCGATGGCGTACACCTCGGAGCTGTAGCGGCCCGACAGCCACAGGACCTTGCCGTCCGCGGAGACGCCGCCCATGTCGGGGCTGCCGCCGTTCGGCAGGCGCCACTTCTTGGTCAGCCGGTCCTTCTTGAAGTCGAAGACGGAGATGGTGCCCTCGCCCCGGTTGGAGATGTACATCCCGCAGGAATCACGGCTGATGTAGAGGCCGTGGGCGCCCTTTCCGGTGGGCAGGAAAGATGGCTTGGCGAAGGTGTCACCGTCCAGCACCCACAGGCCGTGGGCCATCATGTCGGCGACGTAGAACTTCTTGCCGTCCGGAGAGATCTTGACGTCCTGCGGCATGGCGCCACGGAACGGCAGCTTCTGCTGTCCGATCACCTCCATCTTCTCGGTGTCGACCTTCAGCAGCTCGCCGCTGAACTCGCAGGAGACGATGAAGTACCGGCCGTCCATGGAGAAGTCGGCGTGGTTGACGCCGTGGCAGCTGACCGGGACTTCCTTCGCCACCTTCATCGTGTGCGCGTCACGGAAGACCAGTTGTCGGTCGTTGGAGGCCATTACGACCGCGTACCTGCCGTCCGGCGTGAAGTACAGGTTGTACGGGTCGTGCACGGCGATCGGCCTGCCCGCCTTACCGGTCCTCGGGTCGATGGGGGTCAGGGAGTTCCCCAGGTCGTTGTTGACCCACAGCGTCTTCAGGTCCCAGGACGGCACGACGTGCTGCGGCTGGTGGCCGACCGGAATGGTGTCGATGACCTTGTACGTCTTCGGGTCGATGACGGAGACGGTGTCGGAGTTGGTGTTGGGGACGTAGACCCGGGACCGGAAGCCCCTGACCACGGGGGAGAGCTGGTTCGGGCGGTCGGCCGCGTAAAGGTCGTTCGGGTCGAGCAAGGACGGCATGCCCGGAAGCGCGTGGGTCTTCTGCTGCTGGACGGGGCTCAGGGGGGCCTTGGAGCCGAGGGCTTCATCCTTGTGGGGGTTTGCCCTGCTGCAGGCGGCGAGCGCGCAGAGGGCAGCACCCGCGATCAGTAGGCGGGCGATGGTCGTGGGATGCATCAGCTCAGCAACTCCGTGGTGGTCACCGCATGCGAACCGCATCGGTCGAGTCGGTGGAGGAGGTCGGGGAGGGCGGCGGCCGTGGCCGCGTACCCGAAGTGAGGAACGGGGGTGGTCACCCTCACTATTTAAGGGAGGTCTGACGCGAATATCGACCATTTGACCGTTTGGGGAAAGCGCGGGTCGCGAGCGCCGCCGTCGGGTGCCGCCACACTCGGCTCAGCCATCGCCTGCCGGTCGCACTGGCTGGGCGGGCGTCGGCGCCGGGGCGCCCGGTCACTCCAGGCGTCATCCTCGCGGGCGATAGTGCCTGCGGCAGCGGTCCACGCACTGTGGTGGTGAAGTCCTCCGTCCTACTTGACGGGCGGCTGGCGTCGATGGCTGTGCAGCGCGGCCGCGGCGACGGCAGCCGATACCACTCCGCCTACGGCGAGGGGAGTCCTGGGGCCTGCCGTGTGGGCGAGCCAGCCGACAGCGGGTGCGAGAAGGGGCGTGGTGCCGAGGGAGGCGAGTATGTAGAGGCTCATCACCCTGCCTCGTATGCCGTCGACGGTGTTCTGCTGGAGCTGTGCCTTGGCGATGGTCAGGAAGACCAGCAGGGCGATTCCCGTCGGGACGAGGATCAGCAGGAAGGAGAGCTGGCCGGGCATCAGGCTGCTGGTGGTCTCAAGGAAGCCGAAGGCGAGAGCGGCGAAGGCCATGGTGCCGGCGCCGCTGCGTGGATTGTTGGCTGCGAGCAGTGCTCCGATAACGGAGCCGGCGGCCAGGGCTGCGTTGCCGATGCCGAAGATCGCGGCAGGGGAGTGGTAGACCTGGGTGGCCATCAGGGTGGTGGTGATTTGGAAGTTCATGCCGAAGGCCGCGACGACCGCGACGAGGGTGAGGGTGCGGGCTAGGTCGGGATGGCCGCGCACATATCGCAGGCCCTCCCGTACTTGTTTCTGTGCGTAGGGGACAGGCGGGGCGGGCCTGAGAGCGCGGGTATCCATGCGTAGGAGACAGGCGATGACGGCGAGGTAGGAGGCGGCGTTGGCCAGGAACGCGGGGCCGGGGCCGAAGCAGACGATGACGGGACCGGCCAGCGCGGGGCCCACCATACGGGCGAGGTTGAGGACGGCGCTGTTGAAGGACAGCGCACTGACCAGGTGATCCGGTCCGACCGCTTCCGGAATGAAGGCCTGCAGCGCCGGTTTCTCGACTGCCATAGCGACCCCGAACAGCAGTGCGAGCATGTACAGGCTGTTCACCCCGGCCCTTTGGGTCAGCACGAGGAGGGCGCCGGTCAGCGCCAGGACGCCCATGGCCGCCTGTGTGGCCAGTAGGGCGCGGAGCGTGGAGTACCGGTCCACGAGCACACCGGGGTACGGGCCCAGCAGGAGCAGCGGCAGGAACTGTAGGGCGGTGGTGACGGCCAGGACCCGTGCGTCACCGTGCGACAGCTCTAGAGCCAGCCAGTCCTGGGCCACCTTCTGCACCCATGTCCCCGTGTTGGAGAGCCCCTGGCCCAGGGCGAAGAGCCGGAAGTTGAGACTGTGCAGGAGCGGCCAGCGCCGCAGGAGGCCGTGGGGCGGGCGCTCGCCCGAAGCCGTCGGTGTCTCTCTCGCCTCCGCGCTTGTCACGACGTGGTTCGGGCGGGCTCGGCCGCGGCCGCACTGCCCAGGCGGGAGAGGCAGGCGGCCACGATTGCCTGGATGACGTCGTTGGACTCGTCGCGCCAGCCGGGGTTGGCATTTACCTCGCAGATCGTGAAGCCGCCCCCCGGTGTGAAAAGCAGGTCGACTCCGGCGACCCCCAGGCCCAGAACCTCAGCCGCGCGCACCGCAAGTCCCTCACCCTTCGGATAGCGGCCCGCACACAACTCGGAAGTACCACCCATCGCCAGGTTGGAACGCAAACCCCCGCCGGCCGCCGTACGCGTCAGTGCCCCCGCCACCCGGCCCTCCACCACCAAAACACGCAAGTCGCGGCCGTGGGAGAACTCCACATACTCCTGGAACAGATACGGGGTGCTCTGGCTGAGACTCCCCTGGATATCCCTCAGCAGCCCCGCGTCGGGTGCCAGGAACACCTGCTCTCCACGGTGTCCCCTCACCGCCTTGACCACCGCGGGCTCCGGAACCCCAGCCAAGATCGCCTCCTCCATCGGGGCATCGGCATAGGTGCGGGTGTCGGGCACC
The DNA here is from genome assembly GCF_040645975.1 of Streptomyces sp. NPDC046557. Lineage (NCBI taxonomy): Bacteria > Bacillati > Actinomycetota > Actinomycetes > Kitasatosporales > Streptomycetaceae > Streptomyces > Streptomyces sp. NPDC046557. The sequence goes on along the minus strand of NZ_JBEYZH010000017.1, from coordinate 107,645 downwards.
GGCAAGCCCGCCCGTGCCAGCTGCTGTAGGTGCCAAAACTTGTTCAGGCAGGCCAGGATCGCGTCGACAGGATTCAGAAGGACCGTACCCATCGCCTCCAAGTGCCGCAGCAGTGTGATCTCCCGATCCACACTGACCAACGGAGTCCAGATCCGGGCATAGGCGACCGCCGGGGCGGCCACCTCGCTCCCGGCGAGGTCAAACAGTGCCAGGCGGCCGCCCACCACACCCATCAGAAGTTCCTCACTGCGTACGACCGCGCAGCGGTCACCGCACTCCCCGGCCAGAGCCCGGGAGAGACGCTGGGTAAACGGCCGCTCCGCCAGCCCCGCCCCCAGAACAAACCAGAAATCAGCGCTATCGAGTTCGGCGTGCGATCGGCCGGAACCTGTCTCTGCCGCAAACATATGAACTCCCGAATCGGTGACAAGACCCTCGGACAACACCTTCGTCCCATAAAGTGCAGAAAAGGGATGTAACAACCCAACTGCCATTCGATCAGTCTAAAAGTGTCCGTCGTGGATGGGGGTACCGCTCCTTGGACTCAGGACCTCCGGTGCGTCCGCTTCAATGGCGCTGCTCGCCTGCTCGCCTGCTCGCCTGCTCGGCACCGTGGTCAGGCCGTCCTGATCTCCGAGTGAGCTGCAGTCCAGGGAACGGGATGCGAGATGTCCTGGTCGGCGACGGTGTGCTCGCCCAGACCGAGCGGGACTACAAGCGGATGTGCGAGTACGTTGGCATGGCCCGTCGCTTCGGAGCCGGTGGGTTGCGGGCCTTCACACAACCGCCGTCGGCCCGAAGTCGCGCCCGTCGACCGGCTCCGGACAGGCGAAGAGGGGTGTTTTGCCCCGGGAGGTTGTGGACGGGTGATGCACGTCTCGGCCGAGACGTCTTGAACGGGTGAGGGCCTTCCGACCAACGGCAAGGTCGAACGGCTGAACCGGACCCTGCTGGAGGAGTGGGCCTACGCCCGCCGCTACCAGTCAGAAGCCGAACGCCGAGCAGCCTTCCCGCAGTGGCTCCACACCTACAACCACCACCGCGGGCACACCGCACTCGCAGGCAAACCACTCGCCAGCCGCGTCCCCAATCTCACAGGGCAATGCAGCTAGGCTTTCCCATGTGATCCCGCTGTACCCGCGATGGACCAAGGGCCCGGCCATCCTGGGCGCCGCCGGCGCCGGCTGCGAGGGCCCCTTCGGGCGCTGGCCTGACGGGGCCGCAGAGCACCGAGCCGGCCGATGCCGCGGTCATGCATGCCTGAGGTCACCGTCTGGCCCCGTTCCCGCGTCCGTTGCCGCCGCCACTTCCGCTTCCGTCCCCGCCACTCGCGGCTTCGTTCCGGCCGCCAGAGCCGCCGCCCTTGGGGGCGTGTGACTCGGTGTGGGCGGCTTGAGGGGTTGCCAGGAACTCTTTCTGGTTGTGGCGTCCTGCGGGCCAGAAGACGGGCTGGTCGATGCCGGGGATGCGGTATGCGCGGATCTTGGCCTGGGTCTCTGGGGACAGGAGGTAGTCCTGCAGGGCGGTTGCGCCGGCTTCATTGACGCCGTGGACCTTGGCCGGGTTGACCACGGTGGTGACCATGATGCGTTGGAGGGCGGGATCGTTCAGAAGCAGGGGTTCGAGGTCGAGAGGATGGTCTTTCACGTACTTGCGAAATGGGGTGAGGCCCCAGAGGACGTAGCCGCCGGCGGCCGCGGCCGCGTCCATGGCTGCGCCCATGGCCAGGCCGTCGTTGAGGAACAGGGAATCGGGGACCTGGGCGTCGATGGCGATGGTCTTGGCGAGGTACTGCATTCCCTCGATGTTGTTGACGACCAGCGGCCGCTGCGCCTGGGCTATGCGCTGGAACGCGACGACGAGGTCGTTCGACCCGCGGACACCGGCCGGGTCCGAGGACGGGCCAAGGAGGCAGACAAGATTGGACAGCACGGTGCGAGGCCAGTGCCCGTAGCCGTTCATGACGAAGGTGTCGACGTCCTTGTGCCCGAAGTGGGACAGGACGATGTCGGCTTCACCGGCGCGCGCCGGGCCGTAGACGTCCTCGCCGACGCTGAGCTGGACGCGGTACCCGGTGGTGGCCTCGAATTCGGGAAGCAGGACGTCGTACAGACCGCCGTCGCGAACCGTGGTGACGCTCATCAGACGCACCAATGGGCCTGTTTTGGCCGCATCCGGGGACGGGCTGCCCTGCGGGCGGGCCGAGTTCGGTCGCTGTACGTCGGTCGTGCAGGCAGCGAGGGCTGATGCGCTCAGTGCGGTGGCGCCCGCGGCGCCGGCCGCAAGGCGCAGGAATCTCCGCCGGCTTGCCCTGGCGGCCGGAGCAGCCGACACCACCGCAGGCAACCGGCGTTCGTCCTCGGCACTCACGGGCCCTCTATTCGCTGGTCGCCGGCTGTCTGCTGTTGAGCGGGAAGCATCGTAACCCACAGAAGGAGCGCATCTGCAAGCGTAAAACTCTCATTGACCGGCAATAGCCAGGCAATATGGCGGGTCAGGCCGTTTTTGCGTTGCATGGGTGGGATTTTCCGTGCGGCGGTGCACATCACTGCTCGTGGTGGAAACGCTCAGGCGGACCGGGACCAGCCGCGCCACGGCGGTCAGGGCTGTTCCACAGAGGAGGTGCCGACACCGACGGTACTGAGCACAGCTTGAGCGGCGGCACCCGCAGCGTGATTGCGGCCGCCCGTCAGCGCTCCTCGGCCAGCGAGCGCGCACACGCGAGTTCGCGGCCACCCGCGGCCCACCACGACCAGCGTCCTCACACCGTGCTCCCGGCAGGCCGGCCCTCAGTCGTCTTCAGCCCGGAGAAACCTTCAGTGCGACGTCGTCATTCCACCTCATGCTGGGCTTGCGTGATGCGTACCAGGCGGATTCCTGCCCGATCGCCCGGAGGACAGCGGCAAGCCAGACCAGGTGGTGTTCCACGGCGCCGTCGGGCCGGCGAGTAGGTCTTCAAGGTGCTGCCATGACCGGGAGGGCTTCACCTATCGTGATCATCGGCCGCCACTCCGGCGTGATCACCAGCCGCAGCGCCTCGGTCTCGCCCGTCTCCAGCAGCCCCGGGACTCCGGACAAGCCGGACTCCCGCGAATCACCCTCATCGGATCTGCACCCCTCGTATGCGCCCCAGGGTCGTGACCACGGGGATTCCGCCGATCTCCAGACGAGCCAGAACCTCTACACCGCTGACCGCCCCGCCAACGAGCCTTCGCCCGTAGCGGATGTGCACTCGGGGACCGTGCCGCACCCAGGACGGCGAGCTGTCGCCGCGATGCACCTGGCAGCTATCCGTACCGACGTGTCGATGCGGACGACGTTGTCGACCGTCACCTGCGACAGGTACGGGAAAAGGACTTCATCAGCTCAACAGCGCGATCCCCGGCCGCGAAGAGCTACCCAAGGATCACCGGGACACCCGCCATCTGGAGCGCCTGTGCGTGGACTTCAAGCCGGACATCCTGTGGGGAGAGCCGCTGGTGCTGCTGGCCGCGTTGCGGCAGAGCGAGGGACCACTGCGTCTTCCGCGGTTGTCGGCGGTTTTCACCCATGGCGACAGCTTCGACGCGCCCGCAGCGGTTCGTACGCCGGATGGGACAGCTCACAGCCGGGTCGAGTGCGAGGAGATTTCGACGCCCAGCAGGCCCTGCTCCAAGGCATGGTCGAGGGCTTCGACGGCGAGCTTGAGGTGCTGGAGGGCTGCCAGGCCCCGCGCTCTCGTCGCCGGGACCCGCCGCATCGCCCTGCTTGCCGTTCATCGAACCGCCCACCTCAGCCCGCGCCCTGCCTCCACAAGGCGATCGGAGAGCGAGCCGGAGACGACCGGCCCTGCATCAACTGCTCGATGACCGTGGCGTATTGTGACGTAGACCCCATGGATTCTGTGCAACCATCCACCGGCCTGCGCGGTCTGTATGCGCGTCCACGAGATGCGCGCAGCCGGGGGCTGCCGGGGTCCGAGGGGGTGTTCGCACTAGTGATACGTCAGTACCTGAAGCGTCGAGATGTCCTCATAGGCGCGGCTGCGACCGCGGCCATGGGTGGCACGCTCGCCGGGGTGGCGGCCAGCACTTCGCGCGCACCCGCCCCACAGCTCCAGAAGGACCTGCTGTCCCGGGACCCCAAGGCATCCAAGGCGGCCCAGGCCGTGTACGGGCTGCTGGCCGGGCTGGAGGCGGACGCCAGAGCCGGCCGCCGTCGCGGTACCGTCATCGGCCAGCACGCCGAGGTGCACAACGAGCGGTACAACCCGGAGTACGGCGACCACAACGGCCCCAAGCCGCCCGGCTACTACTACCGCAAGCCACAGGACATCACGGGAAAGCTGCCCGCGTTCCTTGAACTGGACCTGGGCCCTGGCTACCAGCAGGAGGGTTGGGGCGTGGGGGAGGCGCGGACCTACTCGCGCGCCACCTGGCCCGCGCGCCGGGAACTGTGGACTTATGCGAACGACGTCGTGGACCTTGCCATGGGCGTCTGGCGCGGACTCCCGCGCGCCGCGGACGGCTCGTACAACCCCACCGGCACCGAACAGCTCTGGAACGGTACGAAGACCTCGCTGCCCACCAACGGCGGCGCGCCGGCCGGCCTGGTCGGGATGTCCTTCCACCAGCCGTGGCCGGGCAGCCCGGTCAAGAGCTACGAGCAGACCATGCGCCGCAATTCACCCGCCGCGAAGGATCCGGGATGGATCGGCCGGCTGCTCACTCCCGGTTCCACGGAGCATGCGGCGCTGCTGCTCGACCTGTCGTTCCTCGCGGACCACCTCGGCTATCTGGCCGAGTACGACGTACCGGTGCTGCTGCGCCCCTACCACGAGATGAACTCGCTGGGGGAGGAGCACGGATTCTGGTGGGCCGGGCTCAAGCCCCAACAGTACGTCGCCCTCTGGGAGTTGATGTACCACTACCTCGTGGGCTCGCGCGGCCTGCACAATCTTGTCTTCGTCTGGGCCCCTTCGGCTTGGGACGGCGTCCACGGCAGCGAACCCTGGGACTTCTACCCGGGCGCCGAATATGTGGACGTGGTCGGAGTCGACGACTACAGCGGCTCCCCGGAGCACCCGTTCGGCAAGGACGACTGGACGGCGAAGTGGCACCGGGAGCTCAAGGATTACGGCAAGCCCCGGATCCTCGCGGAGTCCTTCCATGTCCCGGTCAACGCCATACAGCGCGCGACGCTCGACCACGCTCCCTGGGTGTTGTGGACCGTCTGGGGCGACGGACTCACCGCGAAGAACTCCGCGGCGGACGTTCAGCAGACGTACAACGACCCCAAGGTGATCACCGGTGGCCGTGACACCGGCCCAGCCGGTGTCACGTGGTCTTCATTGCAACAGGGAGCGCCGCGGTGAAAGCCATCGGGGGGTATCCCATCACGCAGTCCATACTTTTTAGGAGTGAAGTTGACCGCCTCAACGCCGCGCGCCCACCGGGTAGCCGCCTTCGTGGCGATGGGCTGGGCAGGCGTCCTGCTCATCTGGGCTGTGTACAACTGTTTCTGGCAGGTCGGCGTCGTTGACTTCCTGCGCGGCATCGTCTACTACGGCACCAGCGACGGCTCCGGAGCGTCCGAGACGTTCAACCTCAACTGGGGCCTCGTGTATGTGGCGGGCGGCCTTCTGGTACTGCGCGGCAACACCCTCGGCCGGGGCGTCATCATCGGTGGTGCGGCCATCGAGGGCTACAACCGGCTGCGCAGTCTGACCGGCGCGATGTTCGATGCCAAGCAGACCGACTACTTCACCTCCACCCTCCAGGGTGGGCTGAAGCTGGCGACGTTCGGCGCCGGCTTCCTCGTGACCGCGGCTCTCATCGTGCTGCTGCTCCGGGACTTCGCCGCGTACGAGCCGTGGCAGCCACCGGTCAACCCGTGGAGCCAGCAGGCCCACGCGGCACGGCAGGCACACGAGCAGGCCCAGCGCGCAGCCGCCCAACAAGCCCCGCAGCCGTACGGGGCGCCGCCGTCCTACCAGCCCCAGCAGCCCCAACAGCCGCAAACGGGCTATGGACAGCCGCAGTTGCCGCAGACCGGCTATGGACAGCCGCAGCCCGGTTACGGGGCCGGCCCCTACGGCGGCACGCCCTCCTGGCAGCAGCAGCCGCCCCAGCAGTCGCAACCGCCGGCCCAGCCCCAGCAGCCGCCCCAGCCGTAGGCAGACACCGCCGCAGCGCGAGCTGATCCGGCGATCGCAGAAGGACCACTCCTATGTCCCCCGTCCCCGTCCAAGAGGTCGCGATCACCTCCCGTCGCGACGCGAAGATGATGCAGCGGCATGCCGACTGGAAGCCCAGCGTGCTTGCCTTCCTGTTGCCCTTCCTGATCCTCGTCAGCTTCGGCCTCTGGGTCTTCGAGCCGAACCCGACCCCGCTGGGCTGGACGCTGTCGGTCATCTGGTCGCTGCCCGCGATCGGCGTCATGGTCGGCTTCCAGGGCGTCCTGCTGATCCGTCGTCGCATACGCAAGTCGCACGAGATGGCGCCGGCGGTACCGGTGGAGGAGGACTTCCTCGTCGTGCTGGTCCCGACCATCGGCCGGCACGACACGTACCCGGCGTTGGAACGCTCCGTCCTCAGCTACGTGGAGTACCTGCCCTCCTTCTTCCCCCGTATGAGGGTCGACGTCCTCACCGAGGAGGGCTGCGAGGCGACGGACCGGATCGACGACTTGGCCGCCGTGCACCCGCTGATCAGGGTGGTCACGGTACCCAAGGTGTACGAGACGGCGAACGGGACGCGTTTCAAGGCCCGGGCCAACCACTACGCCCATGAGCTGCGGATCGAGGAGGGGGAGGCGCTCGACGACGTCTGGGTGCTGCACATGGACGACGACACGGGTGTCGGTCCCGACACCGCCGCCTCCATGGCCCAGTTCATCAACCGGCAGCGGCGGGCCGGGGACCAGGCCAAACATATGGCGCAGGGCATCCTCGCCTACCCGCGCGAGAACGCGGTGAACCGCTTTACCTGGCTGGCCGACGCCGTCCGCCCCGCCGACGACATCGCCCGGTTCCGGGCCTTCACCGGTCTCGGGACCCCCGTGGCGGGTGTGCACGGTGAGCTGCTGCTCCTGCGGGCCTCCATCGAGGCGACCATCGGCTGGGACTTCGGACCCAAGGCCATCGTCGAGGATGCCCAGCTCGCCCTCACGTTCTGCCGCAAGTACCCAGGTCGCAGCGACTGGTTCAACGGCCGCTGCTACGGTGCCTCGCCGGCCACCACCAAGGACTTCATCAAGCAGCGCGAGCGCTGGGCGTGGGGCCTGGTCGCCCTCTGCTTCAACCGGACGGTCCCGTTCCGGTACCGCTGGTTCCTCATGCTGTGCATGGTCAGCTGGGTCCTCGGCCCGCTTCAGCATGTCGCGACCGTGCTCCTCGTGGCGTGGTTCATCGGTGACTTCAACACCTCGCCCGTGACCCAGTCCGTCGTGATCATGTGGTCGCTGAGTTTCGCGTACGTCATCTGGACGTACTGGGAGGGGCTGCGGCTGAACTCCCTGGTCTCCGCCGACGGCAAGCGCCGCTGGTGGGAGCCCGTCGCCGTCCTGGGCCTCATTCCCCTGTTCTCCGTGATGGAAGGGCTCGGCGGCCTGCGCGGGCTGATCAAGTTCATCAAGCGCGAAGAGAACAAGTTCGTCGTCATCGCCAAGCCCGCGTGAGCAACCGGAAGCCCCTCATCATGAAGAAGCGTTCCAAGGTCCCCTTGCTCGCGGTCCTGCCGGTGACCGTGACCTCCCTCGTCCTCGGCCTGCCGTTCGTGGTCGGTGACCACCCGCTGCGCTGGACGGCGGGCTCCCTCAAGCCGATCCTGGTCACGAACGACTCGCCACCGGCGCGGAGCGGGACCGGAGACGGCACCGTCCTCGCCGACGGCAGCGGCGCGTCCGCAGGCGGCAAGGTCTCCACCCCCGCCCGGAAGGTGGACAAGCCCTGGAAGCCCGGGGGGCCGGAGTGGGGCGTGCAGATCTTCTGGGAGGACAAGAAGGAACACAGTGAGGAGTACATCGAGAAGAAGGCCCGCGAGCAGGCCGACTACCTCGTCGGACTGAACGCCAACTCGGTCGCCGTGTCCTTCCCCTTCTACACGGAGGGCCGTACCTCGACGAAACTCGCGGCCGGCAGGAACACCCCGACCCCCGAGCACCTCGACACGGTCCTGCGCGTCTTCCACGAGGCCGGCCTGCGCACCACCGTCCGCCCCATCCTCGACGAGGCGGCGCTCAACCCGCCGGAGGGCTGGCGCGGAAACATCAAACCGACCGACAAGGACGCCTGGTTCACGTCCTACGAGGCGTTCCTGGCCCCGTACCTCGAATCGGCCCAGCGGCAGCAGGCGGCGACCTTCGTGATCGGTACCGAGCTGAACTCCATGGAAGGGCAGCCGGCCTGGAATGCGCTCATCGCGGCAGCGGAGAGGCGCTTCAAGGGCGAGGTCTCCTACGACGCCAACTGGGACAACTACGTGGGCGGCCGTATCGACGTCCCCGTCAACCGTCTCGGCGTCGACGCCTACTTCCCCGTCAAAGTGGCCGACGACGCGCCCGTCGAGCAGCTGGTGGCAGGCTGGAACACCTGGCTCGACAAGAAGACCAAGGACGCGCTGCCCCGCGTCGTGCTCGCGGAGGCCGGGATCAGCGCCATGGACGGGGCGTACCACGCACCGGGCGACTTCTACGCGAGGCACCAGGTGAACCCCAAGGTGCAGGCCAACTGGTACAAGGCCGTGTGCCAGGTCGTCCAGCGGCGCAGGATGGCGGGCGTCTACTGGTGGTCGATCTACTTCGACTCCAGCCCCAAGGCCGCTCCGAAGGAAGAGGAGTCCCGATTCAACTTCGCGGGGCGTCCCACGACCGAACAGGAGATCCGCTCCTGCTTCGGCTCCGCTTACCCGGGTCCGGGTCCCACCCCCACGCCGTGACCCGCCGGTCGTGGGAACGGGTTGCGTCACGTCACCCGTATCGGGCTCAGGACGCCGACGGCGGATGCCGGAGCAGATACGCCCGTGCGCGTGCGCTCGGCGCGTTGCGGCAGACCGCCCCGCAGCTCGCGCCGCCCGCCACCCGCTCCGGGTCTGGCGACCTCGATCAACTGGTCACGCGGGCCAAGGGGGCCGGCGTGAAGCGCGATGTGCGGTGGGGGGATGAGCCTTGCGATCTGCCCGCGGAACCGGATCTGGGGGCTTCCGCATCCCAGGGGGCGGGCCCCACCGCGCGCCCCGGAGGCGTCGCGGCGGCAAACGTACCTTCACGGCCAGGTGGCCCACGCGGCACCGCACGTCGGATCCCACGTGGCCGGAATGCTTCCGGCAGGGCGGGTCCGTAGGTCGGCCGAAGGAGTACCGTGGAAGGGTCGGGGGGTGCGACGGATGCCGGATGCCCGCATGCCCCGACGGTTACACCTGCCAGACGAGCGCCATTTCGGCAGGATCCCGTCGAAGATCGGAAGTCCCGGGGTGAAGGATCAGCTTGATACGGACTTCGACCCCGTGGGGATCATCGGGCGGGTCACCGTGTCGATCCCGGCCGACGGGCCGGGAGAGGTTCTGCTGCCCCTGCGCGGCGGGAGCGAGGCCTTCGCAGCCTGGTCGGAGAGGCCCGTCGCCCTGCACACCCAGGTGGTCGTCACCGACCGGACCTCGGCACGGTCGGTGACGGTGGAACCGCTGACCCCCATTTGACATCGCATTGCCATCCAAACTCGGGAAGACGATCCGAAACCGGTCTCATCGGACCAGGAGGGCCTCCCATGTTGTTCTGGCACGTTCCCGCCCCCAACGAAGCGCTGCTCGTCTCCGGCTCGAAGCGTCGGACCGGCGACGCGCAGTTCCGTATCGTCACCGGTCACGGATGCTGGGTCATGCCCGTCAAACAGAAGGCGAGCGTGCTCTCCCTTTCGCTGCGAGAAGCGGAGATAGCCGAGGAATGCGTGACCCAGCAGGGCATACGCATCGGCGTCCGAGCCGTCGCCGTTTTCAAGGTCGGCGACGATCAGACATCCATCGCCAACGCCGCGCGCCGCTTCCTGGACGAGCAGACCAGCATGGAGCAGCTGGTGGGGCGGATCTTCGCGGGCCACCTCCGCTCGATCATCGGCGGGCTGACCGTCGAGCAGATCATCCGGGAACGGGACCGAGTGGCCCAGGAGATCAAGGAAGGCAGCCACTCCGAGATGGAGAAGCTCGGCATCGTGGTGGACGCCTTGCAGATCCAGGAGATCAGCGACGTCTCCGGCTACATCACCAACCTCGCCGCCCCGCATGCCGCGGCCGTGGCCAGCGCAGCCCGTATCGCCCAGGCCAAGTCGGACCAAGAAGCGACCGAACGCGAACAGCAGGCCGCCGCGCTCAAAGCCCAGTACGAGAGGGACACGGCGATCAAGCGGGCCGGATTCCTCGCCGAGACGGAGCAGAGCAACGCCCGCGCGGCGCAGGCCGGCCCGCTGTCCCAGGCCAGGGCTTCTCAGGAGGTCATCGAAGCCCAGACGGCGCTGGCCGAGCGGCAGGCGGCGCTCGCGGCGCAGCGCCTGGAGGCAGAGGTACGGCGGCCGGCCGACGCCGAGGCGTACCGCCAGCGCACCCTCGCGGAAGCCGGTCGTGACCGGACGCGGTTCGAGGCAGACGCCCGCGCGTACACCGAGAAGACGGTCGCGCAGGCGCGTGCCGACGCGAACAACCTCCTTGCCGCCTCGCTTCAACACGGCAACCAGGAGCTCATCGCAGCCAGCCGCATCGTCGAGCAACTCCCCGTCCTGGCCGAGGCGGCGGCCAACGGGCTGACGGGCGCCCAACTGACCGTGCTGAACGGCGCCGACGGCGTCAGCCAGGTCATGTCCGGCATCGTAGGCCAAGGCCTCGCGATCCTGGACACCCTGCAGAGGAAGGCAGTCGGCGCTCCGCAGACCAAGGGGACGGAGCCCGTGCCCGCATTCGTGAAGGTGAATCAGAAGCCCTCCGAATCCTGAGGGCCTCCCGTCCTGTCTGAGCTTGCGCCGGCCGCGCCCGCAGCCCGCTCCGCCAGTGCTTCGGTCGGCGCCTCGCGGGGTGACTTCGCGGCGTCCGGATGATCAGCGGGCACACCTGTGACATCGCACCGAGCCGTCGGTGGACACCGGCGTCCCCGCGCTACCACCATGGCCCCGTGACACACCCTCCCGAATACTTCGAGTTCCCCAGCAGCCCGGAGCACCGCCCGCTGCCCGCTTGGCGGCGGGTGACGCGGGGCGAGAATCGATGGGCCTCGACCGCCGCCGTGCTGACCGCCGTCGCGCTGCAGTGGACGCTTCCGGAACGCCTGACGATCAAGCCTGAGTGGCTGCTGCCCGGACTTGAGCTCGTGCTGGTGATAGCGCTTATCGCGGGCAACCCGCGCCGGATCGAGCGGTCCTCACGGATCTATCGGATCGCCGGGCTGGTCCTGACGGCCGTCATCAGCGCGGCCAACGGCTGGTCCGCGGTCTGGCTGGTGATCGGCCTGGTACGGGGAACGGAGGGTGCTGACGCACCGTCGCTGCTCGTGACCGGCGGCGGTATCTGGCTGACGAATGTGATCGCCTTCGCCCTCTGGTACTGGGAGGGGGACCGGGGCGGCCCGGCCGCCCGCGTACTCGCCACGCACACGTACCCGGACTTTCTCTTCCCGCAGATGGAGAACCCCGAACTCGCCCCGCCGCAATGGGAACCGGCCTTCCCGGACTATTTCTATCTCTCGTTCACCAACGCCACCGCGTTCAGTCCCACCGATGTGATGCCGGCGACGCGGTGGGCGAAGATGCTGATGATGCTGCAGTCAGCCGTCTCGTTGCTGACCGTCGTGCTCGTCGTGGCGCGCGCCGTCAACATCCTCAAGTAGCCGTCGGCGATCACTGATCGTCGGGCAGGTTGTCATCATGGGCGTCGAAAGACCCCTTAGGGTGCACCGGCGGGGACATGGCCTCTGGCTCGGCATGTCCATGCGCGAACACCGGCCGGAACCGCAGAGCGACAGCACGGCAGGGGAGCACGCGATGAGCGGCAGGCACGACGCGGTGGCCGGCGAAGGCTGGGTCTGGTTCGTCACTGGGACCAGTTCTGGCTTCAGACGAGAGCTCATCCGGGCAGTGGTCGCTCATGGTGACCGGGTGGTGGCCACGCCCGGGATGTCGTGAACATCGATGTTCTGGACGGACTCGCGCCGGACCGGGTCCGAGCGCTCTCGCGAACGACGCGGTTGCGGACTGCTCGGCGCGCTCGAAGAGCTGAGCGCCGAACTGCTGCACGGAAACCTTGAGGTGAAGCGTCTCCGGCGCGAAGGCGGTCATCCGCCCTGCGCTGGGTCACCGCCCCGGGACGGGTAGACCCGCATCACGGAGTGGGCGCCGGCCGATGCCGCCCGCCGTAGGTGGTGGCCGATCTGAGCGGCGATGATCCGCCCGGCGAGCGACCCCCGAGGACCGGATCAGCCTGTATCAAGGGCTGATCCGGTTCCACATCGCAACACTGATCACCGACCGACCGACACCGACGGGTTGGGCAGGCAGATGGAACCGATCAGCCGGCCGACTCGCCCGATCGACGCACTAGCTGCCGCGCTGGATCTCGAAGTGGTCGATGCGCGCGCCTGTCTCGGCGAGGGCGCTGACCTTCAGCTTCGGGTGGTGGCCGGTCTCGACCTCCACCGCGAGGAACGAGTAGTTGGTGTAACGCACCCGGGACCACTCGACGGTTTCGGTCGCCTTCGTGCCGCCCTTGACCCAGCGGTAGGTGTCTACGCTGTCGCGGTCCTCGACGTGGCCCTCGTACGAGTCCGGCACCGGGAAGCTGTACAGCGAACGGCCCGCCGCGCCGGCCGTGACGTACACGATGCCGTCCTGCGTCGGGTCGGTGCGCTCGCCGATCGGCACCTTGCGGGCGACTTTGTTGCCCTTGATGGCGTCGGTGCGCTCGTACACGTGGTTGTGGCCGTTGATGACCAGGTCCACCTGGTGCTTCTCGAACAGCGGCACCCACAGGTCGCGCACCCCGCCCTCCGAGGCGTGTGAGCTGGTGGTCGAGAACGCGCAGTGGTGGAAGAACACGACGATGAAGTCGACATCGCGGTTGTGGCGCAGCTCGCCGAGGCGCCGGTCGAGCCACGCGGTCTGCTTGCCCGCGCTGATGCCGAAGTTGGCCGGGATCTCGTACGAGACGTCGTTGGCGTCGAGCGCGATGACACCGACGTTGCCGTGCACGAAGGAGTAGACGCCGGGCTGGTTGACCGGGTCCGGGCCGTTGGCCGGGAGGGACCAGCGGGCGTTCTGGCCGCCGTAGCCCTGGGGCGAGTACCAGGCCTCCATGTCGTGGTTGCCGGTCGTCACCATCCACGGCACGGTCTTGGCGACCGTCTCCGTCTGCGCCAGGAACTGGTCCCAGGTGCGCGCGTCGTAGGCGTCACCCGAGGTGCCCGAGCCCGACGGGTCGGCATAGCAGATGTCGCCCGCGTGCAGGTGGAAGGCCGGGTTCTGGGCCAGCAGCACTGCGTCGTTGCCGAGTGCGTGGTAGCTGACGCCCTGGTCGCCGAAGGCGGTGAAGGTGAAGTCTTCGGCGCGCGGGGGCGCGGTGGTGAAAGTGCCGAGGGTGCCCAGGTTGCGGTGGTCCGCCGGGTCGAACCCGTCGTGGCCGACGCCGTAGTAGTACGTCTGGCCCGGACGCAGCCGGTCCAGGCCGACGTGCAGGTAGAACTGCTCTGCGGCCGCTATTTTGCCGCCGTTCAGGGCAGGGGTGGTCAGGTGCCGGACCTCGGCGTCGATCTTCCGGCTCAGCGACCAAGGGCTGGTGCCGACTCTCAGGTACGGCTGCTTGACCGCGAACGGGACCTGCCAGGAGACCCGCATCTGGGTCTTCGGGTCGGCGCCGTACTGCAGGTGGCGGCCGAACGGCGCGGCCAGTGCGCCGTCGACACCGCGGCGGGCGGTGGAGGTCAGCACCGCGGGTGCTGCGTAGGCCGGGGTGACCGCGCCGCTGCTCAGGCCGACCCCGGCGACGGCCGCCGTGACCGCGCCCGCGCGGAGCGCGGCGCGTCGGGTGAACTTCGAGCGCAGGTAGTCGTGCTGCTCGGCCATGCTCATCCGTGAGGCGAGCTTCTGGGGGATACCGAAACTGGGAAGGTCCATGGCGCGAAACATTCTCTCCTCAGACGACGCGAATCTCACTGCCAGGTGAACGTGGGAGGTACGGATCCCCATGAGACTTCCCGGGATTCTCCCGATCCGATACCCCGGGCCGGGCGATTGGGCCGGGACTCGACGTCGAACACGGGTTGCGGGACGGCGGTCCGGGTGAACGGTGAACGCGACCGGCGCCACCCCCAACTCCACCACGCATGACGCACGTTCATGGTTGCGCAAGGCTGCAAGGATCGGGATACTCGGCTCGTTGATTGGCATGGACGCGACATTGCGACTGTCGGACCCCGGCGGGCGCGTCCGGCCAGTACGTCCTCCGGGCCCGGCGACCCCCTGGCCGGGCCCATCCCCCACTGGAGGTTCGGAGTTGAAGCAGCAATGGATGTCCGGGCGGCGCGCGGCCACAGCCGCGGCGGGAGCCCTGGCGCTGACCGGTGCGATGCTGGCGACGCAGAACGCGGCCGCCGCCCCCCTACCCGTCCCGAGCGCCCTTTCCGCCGCCTCGGCGCGGCAGTTGGCGCATCGCGTGGAGAGTGATTTCGCGGACCGCACGGCAGGCTCGTACTACGAGGCCAAGACCGGGAAGCTCATCGTGAACGTGGTCGACGACGCGACCGCCGACAGCGTCCGCAGAGCGGGCGCCGAACCCCGCGTGGTCAAGCGCTCCATGGCTCAGCTGAACTCGGCGCGCAGGACACTCAAGGATCAGGCATCCATCCCCGGCACCGCCTGGTCGGTGGACCCCTTGACCAACAAGGTGGTGGTCAAGGCCGACCGGACGGTCACCGGCGACCGCCTCGCGAGGCTCACGAAGGTGGTCCGGAGCCTTGGTGACTCGGCCATGCTGAAGACCACGTCCGGTACGTTCCGGCCCCTCATCGCGGGCGGCGATGCGATCTGGGGGAGCGGCGCCCGCTGCTCGCTCGGCTTCAACGTCACCGTCGGCGGACAGCCGTACTTCCTCACGGCAGGGCACTGCGGCAACGACGTTTCCCACTGGTCCGACCAGCAAGGTGGTTCGGACCTCGCGGTTACCCAGGCATCGACCTTCCCCGGCCACGACTACGCTCTGGTGCGCTACACCGTCGACACGGACCACGCGAGCGCCGTCGACCTGTACGACGGCTCCTCCCAGCCGATCAGCGGGGCCGGCTACGCCACCGTCGGCGAGCAGGTACAGCGCAGCGGCTCCACCACCGGTGTCTACGGCGGCCAGGTCACCGGTCTCGATGCCACGGTCACCTACCAGGAGGGTCAGGTCAGCGGCTTGATCGACACCACCGTGTGTGCCGAGCCCGGCGACAGCGGCGGCTCGCTCTTCGACGGGGAGACGGCGTTGGGCCTGACCTCCGGCGGTAGCGGCGACTGCAGCTCGGGCGGCGAGACGTTCTTCCAGCCCGTGCCGGACGCACTCCAGGCGTACGGAGCACAGATCGGGTAATCGCCTGTCCCTCGCGGTGGCGCCTCGTAAACCAGTGGCCTCCGTACGGCAGGTGCCAGAGGGCTACGGACTCCGGCTCCCGCACCGCTTGTTGCGTGTGGGAGCCGGAGTCCGCGCGCGCTGATCCGCGTCTCTTCGGCTCCAGGGGGGCGGCCCCTGCGCCTGCACCCGGTGGAAGGTCAAGGGGTCCGGGTCCCGCTCTCCGGCACAGGGACGGCCGAGGCCACGTCTCCCGGAGCTGCCTGGATCGTCCGCGAGGGAGTCTGCCCGGTCGGTGCGGTCTCTGCGGACGGGGGCATTCCGTCCTCCTTCATCGCTTTGGCCTCGCTCTTGAGGATGCGCAACGACTTGCCCAGCGAGCGGGCGGTGTCGGGCAGCTTCTTCGATCCGAACAGCACGATGAGCACGATCGCCACGATCAGCAGGTGCCAGGGTTCCAGTCCATTGCGCAGCATCGCCGGCCGCCCTTTCCTTGCGTGTAGTGAGGACGCGGCACGACGGCCACCCCCACAAGAAGAATTGCTATATTGCGCAACTGTACAACTCGGGGGTGCGTTCGGTCGTCTTTCCGTGCGGAGCGCGACGCATCACATATGAGACATGAGACGCGAGACCGGACAAAGGAGGGCGCGCGGTGATACGCAGCCCCCGGATGGCACCCACCCGCGCCGACGGCGTGCAGTTCAAGACCTCCGGCAGGCGGAGAGGACGCAGCCGGGTACGGCTCTCGCTCGCTACTGCCCTGTCGCTGCTCGTACTCGTGACCGCCGGCATCGGCTGGGCCTATTTCAAGTTCAACGGCAATATCGACACGTTCGGCGCGGACGGGATCTCCGGCAACCGGCCCGCTGCCTCCCGGGATGGGCAGAACGTCCTGGTCATCGGCTCGGATGCGCGCACCGGCGGGAACAGCGACCTGGGGGGCGGCGACAAGGCCGACACGGGTCGCTCCGATACCGCCTTCCTCCTGCACGTGTACGGGGACCACAAGCACGCGGTAGCCGTGTCCATTCCCCGCGACAGCCTCGTGGACATACCGCCCTGCAGGCTGCCCGACGGCCGCTGGACGAAGCCGCAGAGCAAGGTCATGTTCAACTCGGCCTACTCGGTGGGCGACACGGCCAAAGGGAACCCCGCCTGTACCCAGAACACCGTCGAGCAGCTCACCGGCCTGCGCGTCGACCATACGATCGTCGTCGACTTCATCGGGTTTTCGAAGCTGACCGAGGTCGTGGGAGGCGTGCAGGTCTGCGTCCCGAAGGACATCTACGAGAACGACCTCAATCCCCACCTCGCCACGCGCGGCCGGCGCATCTTCGGCAAGGGTGAGCAGACCGTGTCCGGCCAGCAGGCCCTTGACTACGTGCGCATCCGGCACGGCATCGGCGACGGGTCGGATATTGGCCGCATCAAGCGCCAGCAGGCATTCGTGGCGAGTCTGCTGAAAAAGGTGAAGAGCGACGGGCTCACCCCGACCAGGCTGCTGCCGCTCGCGAACGCGGCCACGCAGTCCATGACCGTCGATCCGGGCCTGGGTTCGCCGGACAAGCTGGTCTCCTTCGCCATGTCGATGGCGGACATCGACCTTCACAACACGAAATTCCTCACGGTTCCGTGGCGCTACGAGGGCGCGCGCGTCGCGATAGTCGAACCGGACGCGGGTGCGTTGTGGGCGGCGCTGAAGGCAGACCGGACCCTCGACGGCCAGGACGCCGGCGGCAAGGGCTCCGGTGCCAAGGACGCCAAGCAGGCCCCCGGGCCATCACCGGCGCCAAGTGCGAGCGGACCGATCTCCGGCAAGGGCATCGACATCGCCGTCTACAACGGCACCACCGTCACCGGGCTGGCTGCCCGCGCGACCGAGGCATTGAAGGCCGCTGACTTCAACATCACCCGCACGGCCACAGCGCGCACCCAGGACTACCGCACGACGGTGATCGAGTACGGCCCCGGCCGGAAGGACCAAGCCGAAGCGGCGGCACGGCTCTTCGCAACGACTGACCTGCGCACCACCACCGACGCGGGCGTCAGCGTGATCCTCGGGCAGTCGTACGCGGAGAGCGCCTCGGGCCCGGCGGCCGCCGGGCCGACCGCACTGCCCTCGGCCGTCGCCGCCGAAGCCCGCTCCGGGGACGACGACCTCTGCACCGGCCTCTCGAACGGCTGAAGGCGGGGGAGCGGGGAACAGGCACTGGGGCGGACGAGACTGGGACGGGGTCAGGCCCCGACGGCTGCCGCGGCCTTGCTCCAGTTGTCGCGAAGCCGGTCGAGATAGGACTGGGCCAGGCTGCCCGGTGTCGCGCCGCGGGCGAATGCGTCCATATTGCCCGCCCCGGCGTTGTATCCGAGGGCCAGCAGTTCGTCTCTGTTGTAGGGGCCCGACCAACGGTCGGGTAGCTGGCCGGCGAGGTCGTGCAGGTGCCAGGCAGCCGCCTCGATGGCCAGATCCTGGTCATCGGGCAGTTCCTCCCACCGGCGGGCGGCGAAATCCCGTCCCTGCTTGGCCTCCTCGAAGGCGGCCCGGTGCATGTCCGCGATGCCGAAGGCGGAATCCGGCTTGTGGCGTTGCCAGGCCCGCTCCAGGTCCGGGTCGTGTGGCTTGTACGACTCGTTGTACAAGATCGCCATCACCAGTTGCGGGCTGACGCCCGCCTTGCCGGCCCACGCCCGGACCTGTGGGGCGAAACGAGCGGGATCGTAGTCCGAGCCGGGCCGCGGCCCTGACCGACTGATGCTCGCGCTCGGGGAGGGAGTGTCCGAGACCGCCGCCTGTGGCCGGTCCTCCGGACCCTCGGCAGGACCGCTACGCGCCATGGCCCAGGCGGCCACGGCCGCACCCGCCCATGTGAACCACCACCAACGTCGTCGGGCTCCAGCCATCCGTGTCGTCCTCCCGCAGGGTCTCTATTGATCCGCTTGGTGATCGTGGTACCGGTGCTTGGCCGCGGCCAGAGCGGCCGCGTAGAGCGTGAGCACGGCGGCGAGCAGTACGTAGTACGCGGGCGGAAGCCCGGACATGGCCAGGGGCGGGCCGAGCGGGGACTGGGGCAGGACGATACCGATGACACCCAGCGCGCTGGCAGCCCACAGGACCGGGCTCCGCCTTCGGGTCAGGCTCCGGCTCAGGCCCGGGCTCCGGCGGCCGGTGCGCAGCAGGAGCATCACGATGCTCTGGGTGAGGAGGTTCTCCGTGAACCACCCGGCGTGGAAAGCGGCTTGGCTGCCGCCGTCGACGTCGGGTCCGGCATGCAGGGCGAGCGCGAGGGCGCCGAAGGTGGCCAGGTCGGCGAGGGAGTTGAGCAGCCCGAAGCCCGCGATGAAGCGCAGGAATTCACGGGGGCGCAGCGCGCTCGGTCGGCGGAGTGCGGTCGGCGCCGGCCGGTCGTATGCGAAGGCGAGCTGTGCACCGTCGAAACACAGGTTCTGCACGAGTACCTGGGCCGGAAGCATGGGCAGGAACGGCATCAGGATGCCGGCCGCGAGCATCGCGATCACATTGCCGAGGTTCGAGGAAAGCGTGATGCGGAGGTAGTCGGCGATGATGCTGCTGCTGTGCCGTCCCGCGCTGATCGCGTGCCCGATGGCTGTGAGGTCCTTGTCGGCAAGGACCACGTCGGCGCTCTCCCGGGCGATGTCGACGGCGTTGCGCGGGCAGATCCCGGCATCGGCGGCGCGTAGGGCGGGAACGTCGTTGATGCCGTCGCCAAGGAAGCCGATTGTGTGCCCGCCGGCGCGTAGGGCGGTGACGATGCGGGCCTTGTGCTCGGGTGTGCAGCGCGCGAAGACGGTGGTACGGCGGGAGACCTCGGCAAGCTCCGAGTCGCCGAGGTGTTCGATCCGGTCGGCGGTGAGCACCTCGCCGGGGTGCAGGCCGAGGTCCCGGCAGGCGCGGGCAGCCGTGCCCGGGTGGTCGCCGGTGAGGATCTTGACGCTGACACCCCGGTCGGCGAGGACGGCCAGGGCCTCGGAGGCGGTCGGGGCGAGCGAGTCGCGCAGGCCGACGAAGCCGCTGAACGACAGTCCGCGTTCGTCCGCCGGGGTGTAGTCGCGACGGCGAGCGGGCCGTTCGGCGGTGGCGATCGCGAGGAGACGCAGACCGCCGTCGGCCAGGTCTGCGGCGAGGCCGAGCAGGCGAGTCCGCTCGTCGTCGTCCAGCGCGCACCGCTGGAGTACGTCCTCGGCAGCGCCCTTGACGACGAGCGTGCGGGTCCCGAGGCCGCCGGGGGAGCGTACGACGGCGGTGGCAAGACGGCGTACCGGATCGAAGGGGATCACGGCCACGCCCTCGTGGCGCAGCAGCTCGTCCTCGTCGACCGCGTCCAGGATCGCCTCGTCGAGGGAGTCCGGGGCAGGTAGATCGGACAGCTGGAGAGTCCACCACGCATGCAAGGCCGCCCAGCGCAGCACCTGGGGATCCGGGCGGCCCCGCGCGTCGATTGCGCGGTCGAGAACCGGCCGGTCCTGGGTGAGGGTGCCCGTCTTGTCCAGGCACAGCACGTCGAGGGTGCCGAGGTCGTGCAGGGCGGGAAGCCGTTTGACGATCACCCCGTGTTCGCGGGCCAGGCGGGACGCCCGGCGCGCGAGGACGGTGGTGACGACGACAGGGAGCATCTCCGGGGTGAGACCGACCGCCACGGCCACCGCGAAAGGCAGCGTCTCCAGGCCCCGGCCGCGCAAAGCGGCGTTGGCCATGAGCACCAGCGGCGGTGTCAGCAGCATGAACCGGATCAGGATCCAGGAGATACCGTGCACGGACTTGTCGAAGGCACCCGCCCCTCGCCGCCCCGGGCCGGTGTGGGCGGCGGCGAACCGCGTCCGTGCCCCGGTGGCCACGACAACCGCGGTGCCGCTTCCGGAGGCCACACTGCTGCCCTGGAAACACAGCTGCGGCTGCTCGAACACCCCGTCCGACCCGCCGTGCTCCGGAGCCGGTGCGTCGACGGGGTACTTGGCGACCGGTGCCGACTCTCCCGTCAGCGGTGCCTGGTGCACCGTCAGCCCGTTCGCGCGCAGCAGCCGCACATCGGCGGGGACCAGGTCGCCAGGGCTGAGACGGATCACGTCACCCGGCACGAGCTGGCCGACCGGGATCTCCCGGGCCCACGGTTCCCTGTCCTCGTCGGCGCGCCGCAGCACGGTAGCCGTACTGGCGACCAGTTCCCGCAGCCCGGCCATGGACCGGTCCGCCCGGTGCTCCCCGGACGCGCGCAGCACACAGCTGACCACCACCAGCGAGAGGATCACTCCTGCCGTACCCCACGCCGAGACCGCCGCGGATACGAGCCCGAGACACAGCAGCACCGCGGTGAACGGATCCCGCAGACTCTGTACGAAGCGGCGAGGCCAGGACGCCACGCGCCACATCGGGACCGTGTTCTCACCGAACCGGACCAGACGCTCCTCGGCCCGCGAGTCGACGAGCCCGCGCGGCCCGCTGTCCAGCTGCCGCAGCAACTGAAGAGACGTGAGTGCAGCCGTGGACGACGCCGTGCTGTCAGCGGGAGAGCCGCCG
Organism: Streptomyces sp. NPDC046557; assembly: GCF_040645975.1. Taxonomy (NCBI): domain Bacteria; kingdom Bacillati; phylum Actinomycetota; class Actinomycetes; order Kitasatosporales; family Streptomycetaceae; genus Streptomyces; species Streptomyces sp. NPDC046557. The sequence goes on along the minus strand of NZ_JBEYZH010000017.1, from coordinate 86,558 downwards.
GGTTCCGGCCGAGCCCACGCCTGCCCTGTCGTCGAGGGACCGGTGCCGCGGGCTGCGGTTGCCTCAGGCACCGAGGTCACGCAGGCGGCGCACCGGCGACCGCCCGGTGCGCTCCGACAGCTGTCCGACCATCAGCCGGACCACGGTCACCACGTCGGAGTCGTCGACGAAGTAGACCTGCCGTCGGCCCTCCCGCCGGGACCGTACGAGGCCGGCCAGTTTCAGCTTCGTCAGATGCTGACTCACCGCCGGCAGTGCGCCCCCCACCCGCTCCGCGAGCCCGGTCACATCGCACTCGCCCTGCGCCAGGGCCCATACGATGTGCAGTCGGGCGGACGAGGCCAGCAGCCCGAACGACGCGGCCGCTTCCGCCAACACCTCGGCAGGCGGATCCTCGAAGTCGCCGACACCTGCCGCCACAACCGCTCTCCCATCCGGCCCTCGGGCCATGTCCCTGATGCCGGCCAGTCTAGGCCCGTGCCGCCGTCCGGTTCATGTCATTGAGGTGCGCCCTGACATCCCAGGGCCTCAAAGCCGGGCATATCGCCCGCCCCTCCGTACGCACGCAGATTTACTTGCTATATTGCGCAAATATGCATGTGATCCGTGATGCGAGCATGCGTGCAGGGCTGCTGATCAGAACGGGCCAGGGGGGAGAGTGAAAATGCGGAGCGGCCGCCTATCGGATGCGCGCAGTTGGGCCGGCCACCGTAGGAACGCCGAGATGCTGCTGGTCGTCTTCGCCGTCCTCGTCGCTGTCTTCGGTCACGCGTCCGTCGGCCTGGCCATGGAGGGTGCACTGCCCTCCGGGATCTGGGTCCACGGCCTCGGCCTGGGTGCGCTGGCGATCACCGCGCACGTCTTCGCGGGTTACCTGACCGCCAACCGGGATGCCCTGGCCTTGGTCGGACGCCGGTTCTGGGGCGTCAGCCTGCCCCGTGGCCGCAACGCCGGACCGGTCATCGCCGTCTGGGTGCTCAGCCTGCTGGTCCTGGTCGAACGGGACCTGGGCACCTCGCTCGTCTTCTTCGGGGTGTGCGTCCTCATGCTGTACGCCGTCACCGGCGCACCAGCTGGGTGATCTTCGGATTGGTCATGGCCGCAGCGGGTGCGTTCGTCGTCGGCTCGCTGGAACCGCACGTCCACGGCCGCGTGGTGGCCTCATTGCACCCCTTCGACATCTACCTGCCCGCCGCGCAGCGTCCCCCCGGCCTGGTGTCCGACCAAGCCGCGCAGGCCCTGTTCAGTTTCGGCAGCGGCGGGCTCATGGGTTGGACATCACCGCCTTCGGTGAGGAGTAGGACCGGCTCGATTTCGCTCCATCCGAGCCCGGTGCGACGGACGCGATGCGCGAGGACTACGCCCAGGCCCTGGACGCCTACGACAAGGCGAAGGTCCAGATGGCCGCTGCCGTCCAGGCCCCAGGACGTGCAGCCGGTGACCGCCACGGCTGACGTCCAGTGGGCCCCGCCTGGCGGGACGGTACGCCCCGTGCCCGCCTGCGCCGCCCACACGGCACGCGTGAATGCCGGCGAGGCCCCCGACACCCGCATGGTCGCCACGGATCAGGGACCGCAGCCCTACTGGAACGCGGGCCTCGCTTATGCCCCCTGGGCAGGCGGCTATTTCGGCGTCACCGGTGGCGTCCTCGGCGGCCTGCTGGTGGGCACCATGCTCGGAAGCCTGCTCAGCACGCCCGAGGCATTCGCCGCCTCCGACATCCCAGGGCCCGAACTGCCCCGCGGCGGAGAGGTCACCGGATCCGACTTCAACACGTCGGACTTCTCCGGCGGATTCGGCGGCGGCTACGGTGGCGACTCAGCAGGGGACTTCGGCGGTGGAGACTGGTAACCGTCATGCGTCCGGCCTCCGGTGGGACTACCGCGTCGGAGAACGTGTGGCGCGGGCCAACACGGGCAGTACGGCGGCCAGGGCCAGCGCGGTGGCGCCGGAGGCCAGCAGCGGTATGCGGCCGTCACCGTGCCAGGCGAGACCGGCCCAGATTCCTGCGATCAGGACGGCGGCTCCGGTGACGCCCTGGTAGAGGCCCTGCGCGGTGCCCTGCTGGTGTTCGGGAACCAGCGAGGAGATCCATGCCTTGCCGACGCCGTCGGTGCACGCGGCGAACCCTCCGTACAGTGGCAGGATCACGAACACCAGCCAGGGTGTGTGGATGAGGCCCAGGCCGAGGTACCCGGCGGCGAAGAAGACCAGGCCCGCAGCGAACACCAGCGCGCGTGGCAGGCGGTCGGAGAGGGCCCCGGCGGGGTAGCTCAGCGCGGCGTAGGTGAGGTTGTAGGCGGCGTACGCGGCGATCACCGCGGCCGTCGAGAGGCCCAGGTCATGCGCGCGCAGCAACAGCAACGCGTCGGGGAAGTCGACAAGGCCGAAGGCCGTCAGCGCCGCCAGGACGCGCCAGTATGGCCGGGGCAGGGCGCGCCACGGAATGCGGGCCGGTCTGGCCCGCGGCGTGCCTGCCGTCGGGGCGCGGGGGTCTCGCACGGCGGCGACCAGGGCCACGGAGGCGAGCGCGGGCAGGACGGCGACCCAGAACAGCGGGCGTAGGCGTTGGTCGAGCGCCTCGTACAGGGCCAGGCCGATCAGCGGGCCGACCACCGCGCCGGCGGTATCGGCGGCGCGGTGCAGGCCGAACACCTTGCCGCGCTCCGTAATGGGCACCCCGCTGATCAAGAGGGCGTCGCGGGGCGCGCCGCGCAGGCCCTTGCCGAGCCGGTCGACGCAGCGGGCGAACAGCACCAGAGGCCACACGGTGGCGACGGCGATCAGCAACTTGCCGAGCGCGGCCAAGCCGTAGCCGGCGCCGATCAGAGGCCGGCGCGAGAAGCGGTCGGCGAGGCGTCCGGCGGCGACCTTGGTGAGGGACGCCGCGCCTTCGGCCACGCCCTCGATGATGCCGACGGCGGCGGGTGGGGCGCCGAGCACTGTGGTGAGGAAGATCGGCAGGATGGGGTAGAGAAGCTCGCTGGCGGTGTCCTGCAGGAACGAGACGCCGCACAGCACCTTCACGTTGCGCGTCAGCCACGAACGTCCGGCGGGGGCCCCCGCCCCCTCCCGCTCCGGCATGGTCGGGCCAGTCACCGCTACGACACCTCCAAGACAGAGGCCCGGCACACACGTGGCGGCGGCCGGCGCGAGAACAGTCTGCCCGGCGGCCGTCGCGGCGTCCCAGCCGACGCTCTGGTGCTCCGGCTGGGCGCCTCCCTGCGAGCGGGAGACCCTGCCCGGCCGGGTGTGGCGCGTTCGGTCAGGCAGCGCAGCCCGGCGAGCTTCTCCTCGCGGCCATTGACCCACGTCGGGGTGGCAGATGAAGCCCGCCTCCAGGATGGCGTCGAGTACCGCTCGGTCGAGGCTGCCCTGCTCCCGCAGTCGGCGGTGGAGGGTGAGTTCTGCACGCGGCAGCGTGGCCGGCAGTTCGATGTGGCCCATGGGGGCTCCGACGGCCCTGCCGACGGCATCTCCCGGTTCAGCACGGTGGTCGGAAGGCGCCCGTTCCGGGCGGCGCGGTTGTCATAAGCCTGGCCGCGGTGAGGAGCGCGGCTTCGGTGCGCGGCATGGGGGTGCCGTCGGGCAACAGGGGGAGCACGGGGTCTACGACGGTTCCAGGGTCGGCGGTGGCCGCTGTCGGCTGCTTCACGGTGACACGGTCCGTCGGCCGGGGTGAGAGGGACTGCCGGTCGCGGATGAATGCGATGAAGCTCTCGTAGTCGCGTTGGTGGCGGTAGGGCTCCTGGAAGCCGGAGAGTGCCGGGTAGCCGTCGGAGGCGAGGAACGTGTAGGAGGGGGCCGCCAGCCGGTACCTCCGGGCGGGGTCGAGCCGGCGGCCGTCGATCAGGACGTCTGCGGGCGCCACTCGGTCGCCCGGGGCGCCGAGCGCGTCGAAGCTGTAGCGCACGTTGTGGGAGACGGCGAGCGGCGCGAAGCGCAGTTCTCCGGTGGGGGTGAGGGTCCACTGCTCTTCCAGGGCGTCGTGGATCTGCTGCCCGCTGACCCACGCCGCGACGACCGGGTCGCCGAACCCTACGGCCCGCCATGCCTGGCCGAAGGTCATCACACCGTCGGAGGCGGCGTCGTATACCAGATCGCCGGCGATGATCGCCACGCCGGCGCTGGGTGCGACGGCGACGACGGCGAGCTCGGCCGGAGCATTCGGGTGGATGTTGGCGTCGTTGGCGGGGTCGGTCGGCCTGCGGCCCGCCCACAGCGCCCAGTCGGCGACCAGGTCGCCCATGGTGCTCTCACCCGCCGCGTTCCGGGTGCGCAGGAAGGAGCCCGTCTGCCGCCCGATCCCGCTGCGATCGCGTTCGGATGCCTGCCCCGCCCAGAAGCGGGTGAGGTCGGTGAGCCCCCGGTGCGGGGTGATGTCGTGGCTGTTGGGGTGGTTGGTGGAGGTGGTGAGCTGGCGGATCACCTCGCCGGTGCTCGGGTCGAGCCGCAGGTTGATCTCGTTGATGACCTGTCCGTAGCACCCCGCCTCGACGAAAGGCCGCGGGACACCGTCCGGGTCGGGGACCATCATGTTGAAGCGCGTGTGCCAGTGGCCGGCGACGATCGCGTCGATGTCCGGGGAGACACGGAGCGCGAGGTCGAACGCGGGGCCGGAGGGGTCGACGCCGCTGTTGAAGTCACCGCCCGCCACGGCACCGTCGTGCACACTGAGGACGATCGCGTTGACCCCGACCTTCTTGAGCTCCGCAGCGTAGCGGTTGGCGGTGGCGATCTCGTCCAGGGTGGAGATGCCCGGCTGAAAGGACCCGGGGAACGACTCGGTGCCGAGGGCGGTGAGGTGGATGAACCCGACGGGGAGCTTCCCGCCGCCGGGGGTGCGCACCCACTCGATGTTGTACGGCGGCAGGACGTTCAGCCCCGAGGCTGTCCAGGTGGTGTTGGCGCTGTAATAGGGGAAGTCGGCGCCGTGGAAGACACGGCCCGAAGAGTCGGGGAAGGAGGTGTCCCGGCCCGCCACAGGGAACGGAACGCCTTTCTCCATGTGCAGTCGCATCATGCCGGGCGACTTGTCGAACTCGTGGTTCCCCGCTGTGGCGAAGTCCAGGCCCATGCGGTTGAGGGCCTCGATGGTCGGCTCGTCGGCGAAGGCGCAGGAATCGAACTCCCAGCCTGAGAAGAGGTCTCCGGGCGCGAAGAAGATGGAGTTCAGGCGCCCATCGCGGAGCCGCTCGAGGTGGGCGGCCATGTAGGCGACGCCACCGACCAGATAGCTCTTACCGCCGTTGCCGTGGATGACGGAGTACCCGGCGGGCGCGCCCTGGAGATACCCGTGCAGGTCCGTGATGCTGAGCAGCTGTACGTCGACGTACCCGTCAGCGGTTCCCCCATCACGCGCTGCGCCCGTAGCGTACGCGGGAACGCCCATGGCCACGGTAGTGGCGGCAGCGCCCATTGCTGTGAGGAATCCACGACGCCCCATCCCGCCCTCGTTTGCACTCCGACCCCAGGCCCGTGTCTGCGTCTCCCGTCGCTTCATCACGGGCCTACCCTCCCAGCTGCCGGGAGCCGTCCGCGATACCCCTGACGGGTGGCGCGGGTTCCGCACTGTAACGTATCGCCGCCCCACTTGGCCGGACGCCTCACAGGAGAAGCAGGCCCATATAGGAATAGGTGTCGACAACTTGGACGCCGCTCATGCCGACCTGCTCGCTCTACCTCGCCTGCAGCCTCATCTGCTGGAGGCGCCTCAAGAAACGCGATTCGTGATCGTGTGCGTCCGGCGGTTCGCCCGCACCCTGGCTGACCGAGCTTGGGCTACCGAGTCGTCGCCGATACCTGACACTGTGTGAGTTGTTAGGTAAGGCTCACCTGCTCTATGTTCTGGTCGCCCCTCCTCCCCGTCCGCAGCCACTTGGAGCGCTCCGTGTCCGGTTCGCAGATCACCCTGCTCGGCGCCATTGCCGGCTTCACCATCTTTCTCGGCCTGCCAATAGGCCGTCTGCGTAATCCCGCGCCCGGCCTGAGGGCGGCTCTGAACGCGGTCGCCATCGGCGTCCTGACTTTCCTGCTCTGGGATGTTCTCAGCGCCGCCTGGGAGCCCACCGACGCCGCCCTGAGTGACCGCGAATGGGGCACCGCCGCCTCCGGTGGTCTTGTCCTGGCCGCCGGCTTCGCGGCCGGTCTTGCCGGTCTCGTCTACTACGACCGCTGGACCGCGCGCCGTCAGAGCGCCGAGCCGGCACCCTCGTCCGAGGGGCCTGGAGCGGCCGCCACGAGCGAACTGGCCCCCAAGACCCGCTCCGAGGCCGGGAACCTCGCGCTGATGATCGCGACCGGCATCGGCCTGCACAACTTCGCCGAGGGCCTCGCCATCGGCAACTCCGCCGCCCAGGGCGAGATCTCGCTGGCCGTGCTCCTCGTCGTCGGCTTCGGCCTGCACAACGCCACCGAAGGCTTCGGAATCGTCGCCCCCCTCGCCGCGGCAGGCACCCGCCCCTCGTGGGGCACCCTTGCCGTGCTCGGCCTCATCGGCGGCGGCCCCACCTTCATCGGCACACTGGTCGGCCAGCACCTGGTCAACGACACCCTCTCCATTGCCTTCCTCGGTCTGGCCGGCGGATCCATCCTCTACGTGATCATCGAACTCCTGGCCGTCGCACGCCGCGCCGCCCTCAAGGAGCTCTCCACCTGGATGATCATGCTGGGCCTGTTCCTCGGTTTCGCCACCGACGCCGTCATCACCGCCGCCGGGATCTGATTCCCAGCCGCACCGACACCTATGATCGTGGCGGGTACGCCCGCGATGGCGTCCCCCAACGGACACTCCCAGAACCGGTCCGGACGGGGACTACGTCCGAGGGCTCTGCTTGCGCAGGCGCTCGGCGACCGTGCTGTTCTCCGTCTCCCACCAGGGGCGTACACGATCGGGGTTCGCGCTCCGCGCCTGGCCCGGCGCGGGCGCCGCGGGGATGAGCTCCGTATCCAGGCGGCGGTCCAGCGCCAGTGTCTGCGCACGCTCGAACCGGACCCACTGCACCAGGATCGCGAGGAGGAACGGCACCGAGACCAGCTCGGCGATGCTGAGCATCGCGCCACCTCCGAGCTGCTGGTCCTGGTGGATCTCCGGCGCCCACGACGGCGCATGGCTCAGATACCAGGCACCGGCGATCAAGGTGCTGTGGGTCATCACCACGATACCCGGCACGGCGTCGACGATCCCGTCGACGAAAACCAGTGCGGCCCGGACCGGATGGGTGCACCAGGCGGGCAGTGCCTGCTCGTGCGTGAGGACCGGCACGACGAACAGACTTCCCGTGAGCAGCAGTTGCAGGTACATCAGCTCGTGGAGCCAGCCGTTGGCCAATGCCGTCTCGAAGTAGGGAGTGAAGTACACCGTCAGTTCCGTTGTCAGTACCAGGGCGGTACTGACCAGGGGGAACGTGAGGACGCGCACCAGACGACCCCTCATCAGCCGCCGAACGAGGTCGGCGCCGTGCTCAGGGAGAGCCTGGACAGCGAGCCGTAGCGGATCGCCCAGTGCCAGGCCGAGCGGTGCGATCAGGTCGAGGAGTACGTTCTGGACGGCGGCCGGCCAGAACAGCGCACGATTGTACACCGCGAGCGCGGACATCGTCGCGACGGAGAGGGTGCCGAGACCGAGCAGCGCGAAGGCCGCGGTGCGGGCGGCGGACCAGGGCTCGCCCCGGCCCTTCAGCCGAAGCAGGCCCCAGCCGTACAGCGCGGCCAGCACCATGATCACGAGCAGTGCCGGCACGTCCGGCTCCCACGAGGACAGGAACCGTCCCACCGTGAGCTCAGGCAGAGTCGGCGGCGTACCTTCGGATAGCGACATCACAGCGTTCGGCTCGTCTTTCTTCCGCCCACAACGAGGGCGCTCCACAGTAGACGACTCTCTTCGGGGGCCTGCACGGGGTGGGGTGCCGCGTTCGCGACAGTCCGGTCGGCGGGGGAGCTTCGACGGGCCGGCCCGGCGCGCCGGCGGGCGGCGCAGCGGCGGAAGCGGCCGGACCCGAGTTCACCCCAGCCCGAGGTCGACGCGGGCGAGCCGTGACGGGCTGACCAGCAGCGAGCGCGAGGAGTTGGCCGCGCTGCGGCGGGAGAACCGCCGCCTGCGCGAGGACGTCGACATCCTCAAGCGGGCCACGGCTTTCTTCGTGAAGGAGACCCGGTGACGGTGCACCCGTTCATCGAGGCGGAGAAGCAGAGCAACCACAACGTCAAACGCGCCTGTGAACTGCTCAAGGTCTCCCGCACCGCCTTCTACGCCCGCCGCAACGGCACTCCCGGCCCCCGGGCGGTCCGCGACCTGGAGCTGACCGAGAAGATCACCGAAGCCCATGAGAACTCCCGCGGCACCTACGGTGCCCCGCGCGTCCACGCCGCCCTGCGACGCGAGGGCGAAAGATGCGGACGGCGCCGGGTCGCCAGGCTGATGCGGACCGCCGGACTGACACCGGCACCGCAGACGACGGCACCTGACCACCATTTCCGATCCGCAGGCCGCTGCCCGGCCTGACCTGATCGCCCGGGACTTCCGGCCCGACCCCACCGGGCTGGACGCCCGCTGGCTGCGGCGACATCATCCGCATCCCGACCCAGGAAGGATGGCTCTATCTGGCCACCGCCACCGCCATCGACATCGCCTCCCGCCGCGTCGTCGGCTGGGCTACCGCCGATCACCTGCGGACAGACCTGGTCGCCGACGCCCTCAGGGCCGCCTGCCGACAGCGCCGCCACACCCGCCCGGTGATCCTCGGATCGCGGCTGCCAGCACACCAGCCGGCAATTCACCGCCCTGGAAACCGAGTTCGGCGTTCCACTCTCGGTCGGGCGCACCGTACAGTGCTGGGACAACGGGCTCGCCGAGTCACTCTTCGCCACCATCAAGCGCGAGTTGCCCGGCACCGCAGCCTGGCCCCGGCGGGCGCCGCCGCCCGCAAATACGCGTGACGCAGCACACCAGCGTCCCGCCCTCCCGAAGGAGAGCGGGGCGCTGGTCCCTGGCCAGAGCACATCGCCGGCGAATGGCCTACTTCTTGGTGCAGACCTTGTGCGGCTTGACCCAGACCTTCGATGCCTTGCCGTTTTTGTGGACGGTCTTGTAGTAGCCCTTGACGTTGTGGCAGTTCTTCGCGGTGGTGGCGTGCTGGCTCGTGGCGGCCGCGCTGGTGCTTGTCGTCGGCGCCGCGATGGCGGTCCCCGTTGCGGCGATTGCTGCTCCACCGGCCAGTACTGCTGCGGCGGTACCGGTGGCAAGAGCGCGTGCGATTCGGCTTCCCATTACTCGCAACCTCTCTGTCATGGGTTTCCCCCTATGCCATTCTGCCGCACCTTGTCCCATATGCATCTCGATCAATAGCCAGGCTGGCTCACACCTCTGCTCCACGCCCGAGGCGCCCTACAGGGCGCTGAACCGCGCCGGGTTGGGTAGACATCTCAGGTTGTGGCTGTGACCTGGGCTCTCGTGGTTTGTGTAGTAGCTGGTCCCGTATTCGGGGCGGGACGTGGTCCATCTGATCGTGGAGTCGCGGTGGTGATAGCAGTCGACCCACTCGGCCGTGGCGAGCCGGTGCCTATTCGTGGTGCCTCGCCAACGGCGTTGACGGCGCTCACCCGTACGGTGACTGTGACCGCGGGCCGGTCACGACCTGGTTGAGGGTTCTCTATGAAACGACGCTCCGATCTCATCCGGTGCGGTCACTAGCTCGGCCGCCACTCCCGCGTAACCACCAGCTGCGGCTCCTCGGTCTGGCCCGTCTCCAGCAGCCCGTGCAGCTCCCGGAAAAGCCAAACTCCCGCGCATCACCCTCATCGGATCTACACCCGACCTCGTATGCCGCTCCAGGTCGTGACCACGAGGATTCCGCCCATCTCCAGTCCAGCCGGCACCTCGATAGCGGCACGATGACGACGCACAGGCGTACCCGATCGACTGCCTCTCCGCATATCCCGACCGGCAGGGACAGCCCTGCCGCAGCGGGCACCGCCACCGCCAAGGCGACCGGCTGGGGCTCCCTTCCCGGAGGCGGCCCATTCGGTCCCGGTTCAGCGTAGGCGTCCGAAGCGGATGACGCTGATCCGGACCTGCTGGTCACTGAACACCTCTCGCACCCCGTCCGGATGGCCCTTGGCGAACCGCTCCGCCTGGGCGAGGGCCTCGGGCTCCCGGATGACCTCGTAGCTCACGCCTCCCCTCCACCGAACACGCGGCGGTACGTCTCGTCGTGCCCGAGGGCCGGTCCTGGCGGAGAGAGGGGCCCCGTCGGATGGGGCGGGGGCGCTCCCGTCGCCACGACGGACTGGCGGCGGGAGCGACCCGGCCGGCCGGTGGATCAGCTCAGGCCGAGCCTGGACAGCGCGGTGGTCCAGTCGGTGGCGATGGCGTTCTGCGCCGGTGCGAGCTGAACCGTTCCTGCACAGACCGCCTTGTACAGCTTGTACTCCACGGTGTCCTTGTCGACCGCCGTGGAGCCGCCCGCCGAATACCGCGGCTCGGGCCACAGGTTCAGCGGGCTGCGCGGGTTCCCGCCGAGCGAGAGCGGTATCAGGTGGTCTTCTTCGTAGTCGGCGGTGTTGGTGTCGCTGTAGCCATACTGGCCGATCTGCTGGACCTTCAGCGCATTCGTGTAGCTGACGGGCGGCCGGATGGAGGAGCTGTAGCCGGAGACGCAGATCGTGCTGTGGATGGTGCTTTGCGTGACGGCGGAGTTGAGTGCGCCGGGCTGGCAGGAAGAGTCCGGCAGGGGCAGGTAGCTCTGCGAGCAGGTGGTGGTGGGGGCGGGCACGGGTGTGGCGTGGGCGGCGCCGGTGCCGACGATTATGCTACCGGGAACAAGAAACAACGAGGAGGCGCAAAGGGCGAGTTGGCGCATGCGGGGCATGGGGGACTCCTTGATCGACGTTTTCGTCTGCCGATAGGCTCTGGCATAGCCATGACAACAATCTGCGGCCGATCCGGGTAGGTGGTGAGCATGAACAGGTCATGGCTGATGCGCAATCATGGCCCGGCGTTGGGGTGACCTTGGGTGAATCGTGGCTTGCGCGGTCAGCGGTCTGCGGTCCGAGCGGTGGCCCCGCTCGACGCGGCGGGTCTGCGGCTCGGGGCCCGTGCCGATCTTCGCGGAACGGCGGTTGGAGCGCCGGGCGAATGCGGGGGCGGAGAGATTCTGCCCCTCCAGGCCTGGTGTCCGACCGGGCCGCGCAGGCCCTGTTCAGCTTCGGCGGCGGCGGTCCTCACCGGCACCGGACTCGCCAGGGGCAGCCTTGGCTGATCGGCTTCGCCGGGCGTAGTGGCAGCCCGGCAGCGATCCAGCCGACGAACATGGATGTGTCGTAGTAGCGGCGTGCTCCGGGCCTACGGCACTGGTCGTGCTGTTGCTGATCACGGCCGCCGCGTTCATCCCCGATACGGCGCACGCCGCAAGCGGTACGACCGATGTGGCCGATGCGTTGAAGAAGAGCCCGGTCTACGTCGACCATCGGGCCGAGAGCCGGCTGCCCAAGCCGGAGGCGGAGGCGCTCGCGAAGAAGATCAGAGACGCGGGCAGGCCCGTCTTCGTCGCCGTGCTGCCCCAGACCCCGTAGTTCCCCGGGGAGACGGTACTCAAGGATGTGCGAGCACCGGCATCGCCGGCGTGTACGCGATCAGTCTCGGTGATGGCTCCAACGCCGGTGCCGATCCTCAGGTGATGTCCAAGAACGCCGTCGACAACCTCAACAGCATCGAGACCGTCTATGCCGTCAAACCAGCCTCACCGTCGGGCAGGCCGATCCCGCCCAGTTCGCGACCCTGATCCGTGAGCACTGCCAGATCGATGCCCTGCGCCACGTCGGAGACATCACGTTCGTCGAAGGCGCCTCGCACTTGCGAACCGGCAACGCGTCCTGGGCATGGCCACCTGGCGCGACCTCGCCATCGGCGCCTGTGACTGGCCGGCGCGACCAACATCGTCGCCGCCCTGCGACGCAACGCCCGCGACGCGGACCGCTCGCTCCCCTCCTCGGCCTGCCATGATCACGAAACAAACGACCTGCCACTACGCCGAAACCCCGCACCGCAGGGCGGGCGTTCCTCGCGTCACTCGGTGGGGCCCTGCATGTGCTCACTGAGCTCTTTCAGAGTGGCCACTGATCGAGTGACCTAGGATGAGTCAGGATGAGGACCGCAACGCACAAGGCTCCCGCGCCGTTGAGGGAGGTGTTCGAAGTCTCAACCCATCGGCACAGGAGTGCTGTTGGTTCCCCATCCTGCCGCACTCGACCTGCCTCATGCTCTGGTCGAGTGGGTATCCATGCTCATCGTCACCCGTGAGGGTGACCGACGCTGCAAGCTGCCGCCTCACCAGCGTGCTCTCGTCGGCCTCGTCTACCTGCGCCGGCACGACCCGCTCGCACAGATCGCTGTCGGCTTCGGGATATCCGTCGGCACCGCCTATGCCTATGCCACGGCCGTCGTCGAGCACTTGTCCCGCCAGGCGCCCGGACTGCTGCGGGTCCTGCGGGAAGCCGACCCTGATCACGTCCTGCTCGACGGGACACTCGCCGAGTGCGACCGTGTCGGCGACAGCCGGGCCGACTTCTCCCAGAAGCACCGCCGGCACGGCGTGAACGTGCAAGTGGTGACCGATCCCACCGGCAACCTGCTGTGGATCTCGCCCGCGCTGCCCGGCCGCACTCACGACCTGACCGCGGCCCGCACCCACTGCATCATCCGGATCTGCGAACGCCAGGGTGTTCCGATCCTCGCCGACCGCGCCTACATCGGCGCCGGCCCCTGGGTGACCACACCCATCAGACGGCCTCCTCGCCAGGACCTCACCACGACTCAGCGAACAGTCAACCGCGCCCTGTCAGCGGCACGAGCACCGGTCGAACGAAGCATCGCGCAACTCAAGTCCTGGCGGATCTTCCGCCGAGCCCGCTGCAGCCCCAACCGCATGACCGCCATCGCCGCAGCCATCCTCACCCTGGAACGTCAACGCTGACGAAGCTCATTGGCGCTCCAGGGCGAGGACGGATTGGCGACGGCAGCCACATGCGGTTGGGAACCGTCTCACGACCAAACGAGTCGGCCTTCGGTGACCCCACAGACCGGGTAGCTGCCATCGGCGATCTTCGTCAGCATCTCCGCTACGGAGTCGAAATACTGGGCCAGCGATTCGTACTCGCCCGTGACCGTGATCTCACCCACGAACCACCTGCCGACACGCCCGTCCCGCACATCGATGAACTTTCCCATCCAGCCGTCCTGGTCCGACAGGAACGGGATCCACTCATTACGCCAGAACGGGTAGTCCGGCTGGTCCGGAGGGTCGAATCCGCAGGACGTGGAGCGGTTCGCGTAGAGCCTCTCCATCGCCCGGATGCCCAGAAAGAAGCTTCCCTCGTCTGGAAACCCGTCGAAGCCGCAGCACATCACGTCGTCGTCGAAATCTTCCTCCGGCAGATCCAGATTGTTCTGCAACAGCCACGTCCGCAGGTCCCCATGAAGGGAGATCCCCATCCGTTCCTCGGCTGCTGCGAGCATCTGCTCCGTAGCGGGCCCCGGCAGATCCGCGTGATCGGCCGGCGCGTGCTCCCGAAGAAGACTCATCACACGCGACCAACTCTCAGCCACACTCATCGCCCTCTGCCCTCTGTCCTCTCTACAGGGATGTCTCCGTCCGACTACGCCACTGCGGAGGTTGGGAAGCCGGCCGGAGAACCTTGCAGGGATGGTACTTCGAGCATGCGTTCCATCCCTCCCCACGATCATCTTCCGCCCCGAAGCGCAGGGCCGGCCCCTCAGCGAAGTGACCGCCCGCGACTTTTCACAGACAACCCACCGTGCCCGGCGGGCCCAGCCTCGGAGCTTCCAGGACTCAAGCGAGGGCCACGGCGTCACCCTGGAGTGGCGAAGCTGAAAACGCTCACTGATCCACTGGATCAGGCCGCTGCTCTCCATGTTCGGCACGTAAGTGGCGGCGTTGTGCTCGCCACCTTGAATTACGTCGTACTTGGTCTTGACCGGTCCTTTGTTGCCGAGTTTCGCGATGAACGTGTCGATCGGGGGCTTGGCCGGTTCCTTGGAACCGACCTGGAGCCCCAAGTACACGTCGGGGCTGCCTTTGGCTATGAGCCGCTGGGCGAGCACGTTGGAGTCGTTGTGCGCCTTTCCCTTCTGGTGGCCGGCCCACAGGCGGGAGTCGGCAACGATGTCGGGGCCGGAGGCGATGACGGCCTTGAACTTCTCCGGTTTCTGCAGGACGGATTTCAGGCCCGCGGAGCCGCCGGTGGAAGAGCCCATGAAAGCCCAGCCGTCACGCGACTTGATTGTGCGGAAGTTTGCCTTGATCAGGTCCGGGACGTCCTCGGTGAGCCAGGTACCCATCTTCGGCTGCCCGGGGATGTCGCTGCCGTCCCAGTAGAGGGCCGATTGCGGGTTCTTGGGGTCCTTGTCGTGGTTCTCGGGGTTGAGTACCGGCATGGCGATGATGAAGGGCAGGCTCTTGCCTTCCTGCGACCACTTGGAGATCGACGACTCGATGACCCAGACCTTGCCCGTGAAGCCGGATCTCTTGCCCTGGTAGGTCGTGACAGCAATCTTGCTGCCGTCCTCGGGGACCGTACCGGAGATCCTGAAGTCGGCGGCAGGCCCGGTGGCCATGAGGGGCTTGGAGCCGGCCGACTGCCGGCTCCCGCCATCGGAGGGAGCCGTGCCGCCGAAGGCGATCGAGTCACCGTTGCCCGAGAAGGCATCGAAGTAGTTCAGGGTCGGCCAGGCGGCCGCGCCGAGTACGGCCGTGCACGCCGCGATGAGGCTCCAGTCTTTGCCGCAGGAGGGCCTGCGGCGCCGGGATTGGCGGGTGGTCGGCGGGGTGTATGTCATCGAAGGAACTCGCTGCGGGTCGCGCTGCATGTCTCATCGGGCCCGGGTGTCGGTTACACCCATGGAGACACGCGTACGAAGCGAGAGGTTCCGCACTTCGGATGATCAAAAGGATTTGGTGTCCCCGCGGGTCAGCCGGCTGACTGATGCGAGGACTCGGGCTTCCGTCAGGAACCCGTCAACGCCTGGGTCGCTGCGTGGTCCAGCGCCCCGAGGAAGTGCGTACGGACAACGACGGCGGGGCCACCGACCGGTGCCCGCTTGAGGGCCGGTGCCGCCGCGTGTTTCGCCCCGACGGGGATGTCCTTGACCGTCCCAGCCGGGCGGCCGGGCCGAGGCGCCGAGTCCGGGATCGCCGAGGTAGTCGAGGTCCAGGCTGCGGCTGACGCCGGTGCCGAGGCCCTTGAGATATGCCTCGGTAACGACCACCCGGGGCGCCGCCCTGATCAGCGCCACTCGATGCCGTTGTCGAGCTGTTGTCGGTGACGTGCCGGCGCCCTGCCGCACGGGTCTGTCAAACAAACTCCTTTTACAGACTCCGATGTCCTTCCAGAATGTGTCGGCGGGTGACCTTGGTCAACTCGTGCCAAAAGGGGACAGCGGTGAGATAGAGACCGAGGCCGGACATGATGCCGACCGCTACGTCCACGCTGATCCGGCCTTGCTTGGCCCAGTAAACATCTTGGAGATCCAGAAGAAGCGCGAATTCGTCCGCGATGAGTGCTGCCCCGGCGCCGTAGGCCGCCCCGACGCCGGGGTGCCCGACGAGTGGCGCGTCCCCCCGGACGGCGACCAGCCCCACGCCGGCCAGCATGGCGATTCCGAGGTTGTAATGATGCAGATGGGTGCCGCCGGCCGAGACATTGCCCCAGGGCAGTCGTCCGCTGCGGATGCCATGGGTGATCAGGCGGGCGGTGCCGAACGTGGCCCCGAAGGCGAGCCAGGTGGCGAGGAGGGAGCGCTGGGTGGGACCGGTGCGCTCGTCGACCGTCTCCCGCCAGCGTCGCAGCAGGCCGGGACGATGGTCGTCCCGCTCGCCGGGG
Organism: Streptomyces sp. NPDC046557; assembly: GCF_040645975.1. Taxonomy (NCBI): domain Bacteria; kingdom Bacillati; phylum Actinomycetota; class Actinomycetes; order Kitasatosporales; family Streptomycetaceae; genus Streptomyces; species Streptomyces sp. NPDC046557. Next base: position 70,661 of record NZ_JBEYZH010000017.1, on the reverse strand, counting down.
CTGTGCTGCTCAGCGTTCTTCGCCATCAGGTCTCTCCCGCGTCGTGGAGTCGTCCCCGCCATAGGACCATCTCCCGCGTCAGGGCGCGCTGGATGACTTTGCCTGGGTCAGACAGCAGCCGGCCGGTGCGCGCCTCGTTCCCCGGCTTCCCCGGGCTTCTACGAGCCATGTCCGATCACAATCGCCCAGTCCGCCGACAGGGCGTGCTCGGAGACGAGGTGGGCGACTCCGACGAGGCGGGTGAGGGAGGATTGTCCGGCATAGAGGGCCAGGACGGCATCGGCTGCCAGGGTGAGTCATCCGGGGATCAGCATGGCGCAGAGCGCCGTGTAGATGATGCCGGTACGGGGTCCGCCGACCATACGGCCGGCCAGGCTGAGCACGGCGGAGTACGTGCCGAGCCGGGTATCCTTCGCGGCGATCTTTTTTGGCGGTGAGGTGGCGGTGTTCCTCCAAGAGGGTGTCCTGGGGCGGTGTCGGAATACGGCTCGGTGGCAGCGTCCACGTCGAGGAGCAGCCAGGAGAAGACCCGGACCCGGCGTTGGAGGGCGTTCCATCGCTTGAAGGAGTGGAACCGGGCGCGGGCGCTGCGTAGCGCTTGGCACGGCTCCTTGCGACATCCAACGCGGTCAGGAACCGGCACCAGCGAAGCCGGTCGAAGGCATAGGAACGGCAGGAAGCCGGGCTGCCGGGTCAGTGCCGGGGTCAGCTGCGGGAAAGGTGTCCGGGTTGCCCACCACCGGGGCCGGGCGGCGGACAAGACAGTGGCGGGGCTTCTTGACCAAGCTTCTATGAGGTGATGGTCGCCCGTCCGGTCGTGCGATGGCCCCTCCGAACGAGCCGACAGATCCAGCGAAGGACAGCCGGTCGGCGTCAGTCGGTCCGTGAGTCAGACTCGCCGGAGGAACCACGTCTCACCCTCACTGTCAGTCCTCGTCGGCCGGGAGGCGTACGACGACGCGGACCCCCGGGGTGTTGTCCTCGATGTGGATCGTGCCGTGGTGGGCGGCGACGATGTCGCGGACGATGGCGAGGCCGAGTCCGCTGCCACCGGCGTCTCTGGCCCGGGCATTATCCAGCCGGGTGAACCGGTCGAAGGCGCGTTGCCGGTCGGCCTGGGGGATGCCGGGTCCATCGTCGGCGATGACCAGGTGGGCGGTGGCGTGGTGGACGCCGAGCTGGATGTCGATGCGGCTGGTGGCGTAGCGGGTGGCGTTGTCGAGCAGGTTGCGTACGACGCGCGCGAGGGCGTCGGGGTCGCCGTCGAGCCGGGCTGCGCCTACCGCGTGTTCGTCGATGGCGAGGGGAGCGCCCTGGCGGGCGCGGCGGACTTCGGTGAAGACGATCTCGTCCAGGTCGACCTGACGGCGGCGAAGTTGGGGGCGTGCGTCGAGGCGGGCGAGTTGTACGAGGTCGTCGACGAGCCGGGAGAGGCGTTCGCCTTCTTCGACGAGGTCGGGGGCCAGCGTTCGCCAGTGGGTGGAGTCGGGGTGGCGGACGGCGACTTCGAGTTGGGTGAGCAGGCTGCTGAGGGGGCTGCGCAGTTCGTGGGCGGCGTCGGCGATGAACTGGCGCTGCTGACGGGTGGCGGTGTCGAGTCGGCTGAGCAGGTCGTTGAGGGTGCTGGCGAGTCGGCCGAGTTCGTCGTGGGAGGCCGGGACGTGAAGGCGACCGTTGAGGTCGGTGGCGGTGATGGCGGCGGCCTGGGCGCGCAGGGTGTCCACGGGGCGCAGCGCGCGTCCGGTGAGCTGCCAGGCGATGACGGTGAGGAGGGTGACGATCACGGGCACGGCGGCGGCGAGTACGGCGCTGAGCTGGGCCAGGCTGTGGTCCACGGTGGCGGTGGGGACGGCGACGTAAACGGTAAGCGAGCCGAAGGGCCGGCCGGCGGGGATGGCCATGGTGCGCCAGGATCCGTTGTCGCCCAGGGGCAGGCCGCGCACTGTGTGGGCGTGGGGGTCGCCGGAGGTGCTGGCGGCGAAAGTGAAGAGGCGCGGTTCACCCTCCAGGTTGGCGGAACTGGCTCTCACGGCGCCCTTGGAGTCGATGATCTGTACGGCGGTGTCGCCTTCGGCGGAGGCAGGGAGGGAGGGGGTGAGCCTGCCGGTGTCGACGGCGGCGGCGATGACCTGGGCGCGTTGCAGAGCGGTCTGGTCGAGGCCGCCGGTGAGGCTGGCATCCAGCCAGGTGACCAGCAGCACGGCGGCTCCGGCGAGACCGGCCGCGGTCACGACTGCTGCGGCGGCGGTCAGGCGCAGGCGTAGGGACTTTCGGGCCCACCACCACGCGATGCGGGTGCGCACTGCTCACCCCTCGGTGTTGAGCCGGTAGCCGACGCCGCGGACAGTGTCGATTGTGTGACGGCCGAAGGGAGTGTCGATCTTGCGTCGCAGGTAGCGGACGTAGACCTCCACGATGTTGGTGTCACCGTCGAAGTTCTCGTCCCACACGTGAGTGAGGATGTCGCTTTTGCTGACGACCTCGTCCGGGCGGCGCATGAGGAACTCCAGGAGCGCGAACTCTCTTGCCGTCAGCGGGATTTCCTGACCGGCACGCTGGCACTTGCGGCGGGAAGGGTCCAGGGTGAGGTCGGCTGCCGCGAGTACGGCCGGGCGGGCCGGCGCCCCGCGCCGCAGCAGCGCCCGAAGGTGCGCGACGAGCACGACGTAGGAGAAGGGCTTGCTGAGGTAGTCGTCGGCTCCGAGGTCCAGGGCATCTGCTTCGTCGTACTCGCCGTCCTTGGCGGTCAGCATCAGCACTGGGGTCCATACCCGTGCGGCCCGGAGGCGTTTGAGAACCTCGTACCCGGACAGGGCGGGAAGCATGATGTCCAGGATGATGACGTCATGTGGCTGGTGCGTGGCGCTCCACAGTCCGTCGACCCCGTTGAGGGCGGTGTGGACGGTGAAGCCCTCCTCGGTGAGTCCGCGGGTGATGGCCGCCGCGAGCCCACGTTCGTCCTCGACCACCAGCACGCGCATAGCCGCCTCTTCTCCTACCGTACGCCGCACCGTAGGGAGCGCCTGCTGAGAGGAGGCTGAGAGCTCCCCGGCCTCTCAGCCTCCTCTCAGAGGCCTCGTCGCAGGCTGGGTGCGTTCACAAGACCATTCCCACCAGGGAAAGAGGGATCATGACCATCATCCGACGCAGGCTGGCGCTGATCGCGGGAGCGGCGCTGCTGGCGGGCGGTGCGGGCAGCGGTATCGCGATGGCGACTACCGTCACCGCAGCGCCGGTCACCACACCGGCCGCCGCAGTCAGGCACGACACCCCTGACCCGGGCGAGAACTCCACCGGCCCGGACCGCGACAACATCCAGCAGGGCGACCAGAACGCCCGTGACCGCGGCACGAACGGCGAGGGTCAGGAGCAGCAGCGGGCCGGCGAGGCATCGGAGGGTGTCTCCGACGGCCCCGGCGGGCACGCCGACGCCAACAGCTCCGTCGACCACCGGTTCACCGGAAAGGAGTGACCGGACGGGCCGTGGTGCCCTTCCGTACCGCTCGGCCAGAGCAGGAACGGCACCACTGCCCGTCGCCTCCGGACCATCGCGACCACCGGCCAGTGCAGCAAGCCGATCCGGCCGTCCCGGATCGGCACCGCACCCGCCACCGAGCCGGGCGGGCCACGGTGGCAGCCGTAGAGGGGATCGGCCGGAACACAGCCGCCCGACCCGTGGCACCGGACCCGGCTGCCTTGCCTGCCGTCATTCTGGGGCGGCGGCCTGGCATCCTCGCGCAGGGATGCACAGCGCGGGAGGCGCGGATCGCGGATGGGGAGAGGCCCAGATACAGACGCCTCTGCGGCGCCCGGGGTGAGGCGAGGGGGGCGACTGCGTTTCGACGGTGAGCGCAAGTCCCTCCACGCCTTGATCGGGCGGCCGAGGACAAGAGCAGGCAGCCAACGAGGAGGACGCACCGGGCGGCCCGGTGGGAGCTGGGCCGGTACGGGGGCGGCGCGAGGAAGGCGGCCACCCGGCGCGGCCTCTCACGGAGCGTGCCGGTGCGGGGCGGGCGTGCGAGGGCGTCACGGAGGCGGCGAGGGCGACCTCGTCGACCGCGCGCGCCGCCAGGCGGCGGTCACCGACCGCGGCTGCGGCGGTTTCGTCGGCCCATTGCTCCGGCTGGGAATCGAGCGGGTGGCGGGCGGGCCGCCGGGTGGGGTGCGGGCAGACGGCAAGGGCGGCACCGAGGAGGAACAGGGGGTGGCGTCCGGCCAGTCCGCGCTCATGGCCGAGGAGGACTTCTCGTTCATTGGCGCGCAGGCTGCGCAGCACCCCGGCGGCGGCCATCCGCCGGCCCTACCGGCCCGGCAGCGCGTAGGCGTCCGGCCCAGGAGATGCCGGTAAGGCAGCAGCCACTCCGAGATGGAGAAGATCGGCATTGTGGGGACGCCTGCACGGCCAGCATGCCGAGGACGATGTCGCCGTACCCGCCGCCCGGATCCGCCACCGCCGCCCTGTCCGCAAGGAGACGGCAACTCATGGGCTCGGACGACGAATGGGTTGACGAACATCACACTTACGAAAGTGCGCAATAGGGACATATGGTCATCCGCGCCGTGCTGCAGTCCGAAGGCCCCCTGTTATTGTCGCCGTGGATTCCCGGACCTGGAAGTTCGTCAGGCTATGCCGGTGAACACCTCCAATACCCCTGCGCCGGCGCCCGCTCAGCCGTGCCGGTCTTCGCCCGGCGCGCGGGGCATTCGCCCCGGAAGCACGATCGCGGGCCGCGGCCGCCTACTTCCACAGGGCCTCGGACTCGCTGCCGATTGCGTCGGGACCAGCCGTGGCGACAGGAAAGAGAAAAGGACGGAAGCTTCATGCCCGGAACGTGCACATCGCGCCGCGCGCTGCGGCGTCTGGCTGCGATCACGGCCGCCGGGGCAGCTCTCGTAACACTCGCCGCGCCGGCCGCGGCCGCCGCCGACTCCGCCAGTGCCTCGGTCGGCAGCTCACAGGTCACGTGCACTTCCCGGCAGCCGAAGCTGGCGGCCCGACTGTCGCAGGACATCGCCGACGCACTGCGCGGAAGCCGGGGGTCCTCAGCTCTCGCGCTCTACGACCGCCCCACGGACACCTCGTGCACATTCCGGGGCGACGCGACCTTCGACTCGGCAAGCGTGGTCAAGGTCACAGTGCTCGGAGCTCTGCTGCGCAAGGCCACCGCCGAGCACCGAGGCCTCACACCGGCCGAGGTGGATCTGACCACGGCCATGATCACCAAGTCGGACAATGACGCGACATCCGCTCTGTGGCGAGAGGTCGGGCACAAGGACATCCAGCGCTTCCTTTCCTTGGCGGGAATGTGGCACACCGTTCCAGGACCACAGGGACTGTGGGGGCACACCCAGATCACCGCCGACGACCAGCTGCAGTTGCTCCGGATACTCACCTCCGACAACTCCGTCCTCGACCGGAACGCACGCTCCTACGTCCTCGGCCTGATGAACCGAGTCATCCCCGACCAGCGGTGGGGAGTGCCGGCCGGGGTATCCGGCACGGCGACTGTCCATGTGAAGAACGGGTGGCTGCCGCGCGCGACCAACGGCTGGCGGGTCCACAGCATCGGCGCATTCACGGGCGGCGGTCACGACTACGCAATCGTCGTGCTCTCGCACGACAACCGCTCGATGAAAGAAGGCATCGCCACCATTGAAAGCGCTGCTGGAGTCATCAACCGGGACTTGCCCCCGCCCCCGACCGCCTAGGACTTGTCCGGTCGATCATGTGCGGAGCCAGATAGTGAGGGCTGCGGCGGTGGCGGTGCCGAGGTAGATGTAACGGCGCTTGTCGTAGGGGGTAGCCACCGCCCGGTGCTGGTCGCGCTTGAGCCTGTTGATGGCTCGCTCAACGGTGTTGCGCTTTTTGTACCGCTCTGCATCGAAGCCGGGTGGCCGCCCGCCGCGTGAGCCTTTGCGCAGGCGGGCGGCCTGGCTGTCGGTCTTCTCCGGGATCGTGTGCCGGATGCCACGGCGCCGCAGGTATTCACGACAGGGCCCGTTGCTGTAGGCCTTGTCGGCCGCGACGCTGTCGGGTTTCTTGCGAGGCCTGCCCGGCCCCGATTTCGGGACTCGGATCTTCTCCAGCACCGGTTTGAACTGGGTGCAGTCCGCTCGCTGACCGGGTGTGACGATCAGAGACAACGGGCGGCAACGGCCGTCCGCGCTCAGGTGGAGCTTAGTCGTGAACCCGCCGCGCGAGCGGCCCAGGCCCTCACCTCCCGCACCACCTCCACCAGGCGGGCGTGCAGACTCTGCCACGGCGTTTCGTCCTGATGTTCTGACCCTTCGGCCCCCTTTGAGGCGGGCGCCGGCGGCGGGTCGTGCGGGCACCCGCCGCACCCGCCGCCGCCTGGACCTGCTGAAGCAGACGCTCCCATGTCCCGTCTGCTGACCACAGTCGGGGCCGTTCGTAGACCGTCTTCCACGGCCCGAACCGTTCGGGCAGGTCACGCCACTGCACCCCGGTCCGCACCCGGTGCAGAATCCCGTCGATTACCTGCCGGTGATCCCTCCACCTGCCACAACGCCTATTGCTGACCGGCAGGAACGGCCGTAGCCGTTCCCACTCGGCATCCCCGTCCCATGCCCACCACAACGAAATCGGCATGCCGGGGAAACTCCCGTCTCACGCTATCGGTCATGCCCACTCACAACCCGTCGTTCACTGTCAACGACGACGTGCCCGTTCCCGCCTCAGGCGAGGTCTGGACCGTCGGCGCCGTCATCCTCAACCATGACGGCCGGGCGTTCGCCCAGAAGCGGAGCCCACACCGTCGCCTGTTTCCCGACACCTGGGACATCGTGGGCGGCCACGTCGAGGCCGGGGAAACGGTTCTGGAGGCCCTCGCACGCGAGGTTGAGGAGGAGACCGGCTGGCGCCTGATCCACGTGCGGCGGTTCCTTGGCACCACAACCTGGACGGGGGACGACGGCGATGGACTCCGGCACGAGGCCGACTATCTCGTCGAGGTCGACGGCGACTTGGGCCACCCCACACTGGAATGGTCCAAGCACTCTGCCCACGACTGGTTCAACCGCGACAACCTCGCCCGCCTCAAAGAGAACCGCAGACCCGGGGAGTTCTTGATCCACGGCCTCATCGCACGAGCCATCGAAGATCGCCCGGACAAGTCCTAGCGATGACCGAGTTCCAGAGCGAGCACCCCGGCCGCCACCAGCGCTATGCCGCCGATCTGCGTCCACGTGAGCCGGTCACCGAAGTACACCGCTCCGATGACCGATACGATTGTCACGCCGACCGCCGACCAGATGCCGTAGACCACTCCCAGCGGGAGTCCCCGGGTGAGCACACGCGAGAGCAGATAGAACGCGGTGACGTACCCGGCGACCACCACCATGGAGGGTATGGGTCGGCTGAAGCCGTGCGAGGCGCGCAGCGCGACGGTGGCGGTGACTTCCGCTCCGATGGCCCCGGCGAGAAGCAGCCACAGCATCAGCGGACGGTGAAGGTGGTGATGACGGCGGCGTGGTCGGAGGGCCATTCGTTGGCCTTCACATCGGGATACGGGCGCGGAGCGCCGGTGACGTGGGCGACGGCGTCCCGTACGTCGAGGCGGTCCCCTGAGAACAGGACGTAGTCGATGCGGTCCTGGGGCTCGGCCCGGCCGCTGCCGTCCTCGTGCAGAGGGTGGAGCGGGGACCAGGTCGTACCCGGGGCGCGGACGGGGTCGGGGTGGGCGACCCGGTAGGAGTCGCGCAGCCCGGCGGCTTCGGTCGCCTTGGTGACCGGCCACTCGACGGGGCCGCACCCGCCGTGCAGCGGGGCGGCGGCCTCGGTCCAGTCCAGGTGCGAGGGCGCGTTGAAGTCGCCGACGAGCAGCACGGGCGTGGTGCCGGACGTGGCGAGGTCCGGCGTCATGGCTCCGAGGATGACCTGGATCTCGCGCAGGCGCCCGGAGGCCGTCTCGTGCTCGATCAGCACCGGTACGGGCAACCGGTCGAAGCTCGCGTCGTAGGGGCCGTATGGGGTGTAGTTCAGATGCGCGTTCCAGACAGTGACGTCCTGCGGAACGCCGTCCCGGGAGTCCAGGCGGACGGTGACGCCGGCGGCGCCGTAGCCGGAAGGCGCGGGGTCGCCGAAGCGGGCGGTGATGGGATAGCGGCTGAGGATGCCGAGGTTGTGGCCGGCCTGGTGGTGGTGCCAGCCGAGGGCCGCGGCGAGTTCCCTCGTGGAGGTGCCGGCCGTCTCCTGGAGGCCCACGATGTCGACGTTCGCGTCGAGCAGGACCTTGAGCTGCTTGTCGCGGTGGCCGTCGACCGGGGCGCCGCCGAGCCACAGGTTCCAGCTCATCACCTTGAGCTCGCGTACCAGGGGCTCGTCCGCGCCGACGACCGGGATGCGGACGGTGACGCGGGCACCACCGGTGGCCTTGACGACGACCTCGGCCCATCCCGCCTCGGCCGGCGTTCCCGTGACTGTCCCATCGGCGCCGACGTGCGCCCAGTCAGGGCCGGACGCCTTGACGAACCCTGCGACCGTACCCCCGCGCAACAGGCCGGAGACGGTGGCACGGAGCGGCTCGCCGACGCGGGCGTTGCGCGTGGTGAAGGCCGGGACCAGGAAGGAGGCGCCGGTTCCGGACGCGATCGCCTCGAGCAGGGCGACGTCCGCCTGCTCCAGGCTGCCGAGGACGGTACGTCCGGGGGCGGCGGCTATGGGCGTGAGGGAGGGCACTGCGAGCACGGGGCAGCCGGCGGCCTCCGCGGAAGCGACGCCGGTCGGGGTGTCCTCCACGGCTACGCAGGCGGCGGGCGGTACGCCCAGGGCGCGGGCCGCCGCGAGGTAGGGATCGGGGGCGGGCTTGGTGCGCGCCGTGTCGTCGGCGGTCACAGAGACCGCGAACCGCCCGGGACCCAGGCTGCGCAGCACGATGTCGGCCACCGAGCGCGGGGAGGCGGTCACCAGGGCGATGTCGATGCCCTGCTCGTGGAGCCGGTCGAGCAGCTCGACGGCACCGGGCCGCGGCACGATACGGTCCTCGACGCGGGTGGCGAACTCCCGGTGCAGGCCGGCGGTGAGCTCGGCGAGCGGGACGGTGTTGCCGGCGGCGCTGTGCAGATGGGCGGCGGTGTGCTCGACGGGACGGCCCAGGACGTCGGGCAGATCGGCGTCGGTGAGCTCGTACTGCAGCCCGGCCGCCGTGTGCTGGACGGCCTGCCACCACAACTCCTCGGTGTCCACGAGGGTGCCGTCCATGTCGAAGAGGACAGCCTTCAGGGCGGGGGCGTCGGGGGTGTCGGTGCTGTTGTGGGACACGGGTTCTCTTCTGTCGGGGGACGTCGGGGTCATGCGCGCGCGGCGGCGAGCACCGGGCGGTCGGGCAGGCTGAGGGTAACCAAGGCGCCCGGGGCGAGGGTCGCGGCATCGTACGTGGGCAGGTCGGCCTTGACCGCTGTGCCGTCGGGCAGGGTCACGGTCAGACGGGTGACCGCGCCGAGGAAGGCGGTGGCGGTGACGCGGGCCTCGCCGTCCTCGGCGGCCGTGACGCGGACCGCCTCGGGGCGGACCAGGACGTCGACGTCCGGACCGGCAGGTGCCTCTCCGTCGACCGGCAGCCGACGGCCGAATACCTCGACGGTTCCGGAGCCCGCGGTACGGGCGGGGATGCGGCTCATGGTGCCGACGAACTCGGCGACGAAGGCGGTGGCCGGGCGTCCGTACAGCTCGGCGGGGGTGGCGCACTGCTCCATACGGCCGCCGCGCATAACCGCGACCCGGTCCGCCATGGACAGCGCCTCCTCCTGGTCGTGGGTGACGAACACGGTGGTGATGCCCAGCTCCTGCTGGACGCGCCGGATCTCCTCCCGGAGGGTGAGGCGCACCTTCGCGTCCAGCGCGGACAGTGGCTCGTCGAGCAGCAGCACACGGGGGCGCAGGGCCAGGGCGCGGGCGAGGGCGATGCGCTGCTGCTGGCCGCCGGAGAGCTGGTGGGGGAAGCGGTCGCCCTTGTCGGGCAGGCCCACCAGCTCCAGCAACGCGGCGGCACGGGCGCGCCGCTGCGCCGCGGGCACCTTGCGCATGCGCAGGCCGAAGGCCACGTTGTCCAGGGCGGTCAGGTGCGGGAAGAGGCTGTAGGACTGGAAGACCATGCCGGCGTCCCGGCGGTGCGCGGGGACGGCGGTGATGTCCTGGCCGTCCACGAGGATCTGCCCGGAGTCGGGGTGCTCGAAGCCGGCGAGCATGCGCAGGGCCGTGGTCTTGCCGCAGCCGGACGGGCCGAGCAGGGCGAGGAGTTCGCCGGGTCGTGCGGTCAGGTCGAGCCCGTCGAGGGCGACAGTGGTGCCGAACGCGCGGCGCAACGCGCGGAGTTCGACAGAGGCGGCAGTCACCGTGGTGGGAGCCTCAGCGGTCATCGTGGCCATCGTGGTCATCGGACGGAAACCTTCCGGTCGGTGGTGGAGATCCTGGCGCGGCGTCCGCCGAGGAAGGCCAGGACGAGCAGCAGCACCCAGGTGATGAGCAGACTGAGGACCGACACGGCCACGGACAGCCGGGCCTGGGAGCCGCTGGCCCCCACGATCCAGACGGCGAAGGGCTGGAAGCCGAGCACCCTGGCCACGGTGAACTCGCCCAGTACGAGCGCGAGGGTAAGGAAGGTGGCATTGAGCAGTGCCCCGCGCAGGTTGGGCAGGACGGCGCCGGCGACGGCGCGCGGCCATCCGGCCCCGCAGCTGCGGGCCGCTTCGACGAGGGTACGTACATCGATGGCGCGCAGCCCCGCGTCCAGGGAGCGGAAGACGAAGGGCAGGGACATCACCGCGTAGGCGATGACGAGCACGAGCGGGAAGGAGGGGTTCTGCAGGGCGGTGAACGCCTGGAACAGCGGGGTGCCGGCAAGGTGGTCCGGTCCCCAGCGCAGCACCGTGCTGATGCCGGCGACGAGGGCGATCGGCGGGACGACGAGTGGCAGCGAGCAGACGACCTCGAGCAGCGGGCGCAGCCGGGGCGCCCCGAGCCGTACGGCGAGTGCGGCGGGTACCACCAGCAGCAGTACCAGGGCCACGGTTGCGGCCGAGAGGGCGAGCGAGAGCAGCAGGCTGGGCAGGAAGCCGTCGGCGTCGAGGATCTGCTGGTAGGCGTCGGCGGTCAGGCCCTTGCCGGGGACGTCGATCGTGAAGACGACCGAGGCGGCGAGGGGGAGTAGGAAATACAGCCCGGCCAGGGCGAGCGTCGCGCTGCCGCGGGGTGCCGTCAGTCGAGCCATCGGGTGCTCCGTCGTTGCAGGGGGAGGTGCACGGCCATGACCAGGCCCGCGACCGCGACCATGTCCAGGCTCAGGGCGAGGGCCACGTTCTCCTGGCCCACCAGGACGTTGCCGGAGATGGCGTCGGCGATCTGGAGGGTGACCAGCGGGATCGAACTGCCGACCATGGCGGCGGCGGTTGCGTAGGCGGCGAAGGCGCTGCCGAAGAGCAGCACCAGGCCGCCGAGCAGGGACGGGCCCAGCACGGGCAGGGCGACGTGCCGCCAGTACTGCGCCGTGGTCGCACCGTTGTTCTGCGCGGCTTCGCGCCACTGGACGCGCAGTCCCTCGAGGGCGGGGGTGATGGTGAGCACCATGAGGGGGATGAGGAAGTACAGGTAGGTGAGAGTCAGGCCCCAGAAGCTGTAGAGGCTCCAGCCCGCGTCGCCCAGACCCAGGTGCCGGGTGAGGACGCCCGAGTTGCCGAGGGTGGCGACGAAGGCGAACGCGAGCGGCACCCCGCCGAAGTTGGCCAGCACGCCGGAGCCGGTGAGCACCGCCTCCCGCAGTGTCCGGGAGCCGAAGGAGACCACCGCCTGGGCGAGCAGCAGGCCCAGGACGGCGGCGATCCCCGCCGAGACGGCGGACAGCTTGACGCTGCCGAGCAATGAGGTCAGGTAGGGACCGTGAAGGGAGGTGGTGAGGTTGGCGGCGGAGAAGGCCTCGGCGCCGGTGGCGGGGTCCTTGACGGTGAACGCACCGGTGAGCATGGCCAGGGCAGGGGCTCCGAAGCCCACGGCCGCGAAAGCGAGCAGTGGCAGGGCCGCGAGCCAGGCGCAGGAGCGCCTGCGCTGTATGGCGGCCGTGGGCGCCTGCTCCCGGACCGTGGGGGCGAGGGCGGCTGAGGTCATGGAGGGCATCACCCGGAGACAGCCTGGCCCCAGCCCGCGGCCAGTGCCTGCTTGGCCTTGGCCTGCTGGGCCTCGCTCGGGAAGGCCGGGGTGCCGGCGACCGGCGGCAGCTTGGCGGCGGCGTCCTTGTCGAGGGTACCGGCCTTGTCCAGGGCGGCCATCAGCGCGGGGCGGGCGTGGCCCTTGAGGTAGAGGTTCTGCCCCTCGGCGCTGTAGACGTACTCCTGCCACAGGCGGGCCGCGGCGGGGTGGGGTGCGTCCTTGTTGACGGCCTGGGAATAGTACAGGGAGAACTTGCCGTCCTCGGGGACGGTGACCTGCCAGTCCACGCCCTTGTTCTTGAACTCTTCGGCGTAGCCGGCGTTGAGGTAGTCCCAGTCGATGGTGATGGGCGTCTCGCCCTTCTCGATGGTGGCCGGGGTGGCCTCGACGGGCGTGTAGTTGCCGTTCTTCTTCAGCTCGCCGAAGAAGTCGACACCCGGCTTGATGTCGTCGAAGGAACCGCCGTTCGCGAGGGAGGCCGCGTAGACGGCGGCGAAGGCGGCGCCGGCCTTGGTCGGGTTGCCGTTGAGGGCGACCTGACCCTTGTATTCGGGCTTGCGCAGGTCGGCGAAGGTCTTCGGGCACTCCTTGACGCGCTTGGCGTCGCAGGCGATGGACACGTAGCCGCCGTAGTCGTTGTACCAGCGAGCCTGCGGGTCCTTCTGGGCCTGGGGGATCTGGTCGAAGGAGGCGACCCGGTACGGGGCGAGCAGGCCCTGCTGGGCGGCGCTGAGGGCGAAGGACTGGCCGAGGTCGACGACGTCGGGGGCCCGGTCCTGGCCCTTGCGGGAGGTGATGGCGCTGATCTCGTCCTGGCTGGAGCCGTTGGGATTGTCGACGTTGACCTTGATGCCGTACTTGGCGGTGAAGCCGTCGATCAGGGCGCCGTAGTTGGCCCAGTCGCGCGGCAGGGCGATCGCGTTGAGCGTGCCCTCTTTCTTGGCTGCGGCTACCAGGGCGTCCATGCCGCCCAGGTCCTTGGCCGAGGCCGCCGTCGCCGCCTTGCCGCCGGCCGCGGAGCCGGAGCTGTCGGAGGAACCCGAGCCGCACGCGGCCAGGACGAGTGCGCTCGCGGCGAGGCCGCAGGTGATGGCGGCCGCCTTGGGCAGGGCCTGGGCGGCCCGGCGGTTCCGGATGGTGATCACGGATGTCTCCCTCAAGCTTGTCTGTACAAGTTGGCCTCAGTAGGCACGGCGTCCGTGACCGGAAGGTGAACGAGAAGGGAAAGCAGGTCGCCGTCGAGGAGTCAATCAAGCACCTCGTGATCAGCTACTTCTATGGTCAGAGGCGTCGGGTGACCGGTGCTGCCCACAGGCCCAGGCGTCAGTTACGCTGAGCCCCCACTGGGAGACTGTGCGCACAGCGACTTCGTGGGCGCTGCGGAACGGAGGGGGGACTGGTGGGGGCACGATACGAGGAGATCGCCGACGAGCTGCGGTGCGCCATCGATGCCGAGGAGTACCCGGTCGGGGCGCGCCTGCCGTCGGAATCCGAGCTCGCCGCCCGCTATGGCGTCTCGCGCGGCACCGTCCGCCAGGCGGTCGCGACCCTGACCTCCGAAGGCCTGATCGGCTCTCGGCAGGGCGCGCGGCGCGTCGTCCTGGCCGGTCGACGCAGCCAGAGCTTCGCCGAGCTGCGCAGCTTCGCCCAGTGGGCCGACGCCATGGGGCACACCTCTACCGGCCAGGTGATCTCGAGCAGCCGTCGGCCGGCCACAGCGGAGGACGCCGCCCGGCTGCACCTGGCGGACGGCGCCGACGTGCTGGAGGTGCTGCGTGTCCGCGGACTCAACGGTGAACGGGTCCTGCTGGAGCGCACCGTCTACGCGGACTGGGTCGCCGCGGACGTCGAACGCATCGAGCCGGACTGCGAGTCGGTAACCCAGCGGCTCTACGACACCACCGGGCTCGTCTTCAGCTACGGGGAGCACCTCATCGACGCCGTGGCGGCCGGCACCGCCGACGCCGAGCACCTCGGCGTCCGGCGCGGCAGCCCCCTGCTGCGAGTCCGACGCGTCACCACCACCCGTACGGGCCGCCCCGTGGAGTGGTCCGACGACCGCTACCGCCCGGACGTGGTCAACTTCAGTGTGCACAATTCCATAGGCTCCAACCCTCTGGCCCGGCAGGCGGGTCCGGGTATTGCCGGGCACTGACCGCCAGGGGCCGCCGCACCCCGAATCGACGTCCCCGAAACGCCATGCGGGCGACACCTTGCGTTCCCCCGTACGCCAGTGCCCGGTACCTGCCCGGCGCATCGTGGTGCCCGCACCGCACCACCGAAGGGACCCCGGCGATGTCCGCCAACCCCACCATCCCTCAGCCCCGTGTCCTCGTCGTCGGGATCGACGGCGTCCGGTACGACCTGCTGCAGGAGCTGCCCACCCCGAACCTGGACGGGATCGCGGAGACCGGCTTCCTGGCCCCCGTCGAGATCGACCCCGGCACCCCCACGATGTCCGGCCCCTGCTGGGCCACGATCGTCACCGGCGTCACCCCGGCCAAGCACGGCGTCTGGGGCAACAACTTCGCGGGCAACCGCCTGGACGTCTTCCCCGACTTCGCCACCCGGCTGGCCCGACTGGACGGGCGGCGCACCTTCGTGGCGGCCGGCTGGGACCCGCTGGTGATCCAGCGGGACGGCGGGCCGCTGTTCAGGGCCCCGAGCCGGTTGTCCTATGTGGCGCCCGCCGCGCATACCGCCGAGGCGTGGGAGGAGTGCGACGAGCAGATCACGGCCGAGGCCGTGCACGTGCTGTCGACCTCCGACCCGGAGGTGTCGTTCGTCTACCTGGGCGCCGTGGACGAGACCTGCCACCTGCTGGGCTGCGGCGACGACTACCGCAAGGCGGTGATCCGCGCCGACGAACGCCTCGGCCGGCTGCTCGCGGCGATCCGCCGCCGCGAATCCTGCGTCGAGGAGGCATGGACCGTCCTGGTCGTCACCGACCACGGTCACGTGGACGCCGGCGGCCACGGGGGCGACAGCCCCGAGGAGCGCACCGCCTGGCTCGCGGGTACCGGCCCGCACTTCCCGCCGGGCGTGCCCGCCGGCCCCGTCCGCCACGTCGACGTCGCCGCCCAGATATACGCCGCCCTCGGCCGTACGATCGACCCGCACTGGACCTTGGACGGCCGCCCGTTCGCCGGCTGACACGTCTTACGTACAGCGAAGACTGCGCCGCGCACCGCCACGACATTCACTACCAGTGAACCTCCGCGACGAGTTCGCAGCCCTGGCCTTCGTCCGACTCCACATGTCCGAAGGCACCGAACCGGACCCGGAGGAGTTCGCCGGGCACGACGGCATCGGTTCCGCCGAGCGGGCCCGCGAGTCTTTGTAGGCCGTCGCCGGCCTTGCTCGGATCAAGGGGTGCTCCGCCTGCCCGTCGGCGCACATCTGCACCCGCGACCCTCGATCCGAGCCAGAGGAGAACTGAACGACCGCCGGCTCGTCGTGCTCGCCGGCCGTCTCTGGATCAATCCCTGCGCTGACCAGGTGACCACTGTGCTCTCCGAGGTCGAGTGGTTGCCCACCGACCCGTCATTGATCCATCTCGCCTTGCGCAGGATGTCATTCGTACGGGTGCGGATGTACGGCCCTGAGGATCCATTCCAAGCGATGGACTCCTACACCGGCGACGTTTCCCGCATCGGCGAGACGGTGCTGGAACTCGGCACGGGGGAGTGGGATACCTTCTTCGAAGGAGGACTGGCCCATCCGGTCGGAGACCTACTGGTCATGGACCGAGTCACCCTGGAACCCGCGCGGCGCGGCTTCGGACTGGGCCCGGTCCTGGCGGGCGCGGCCATCCGTGGCCTGTCGCAGAACTGCGTCGCGGTCGCCTGCGAACCCGGCTCGGCCGACGGCCGCGACCTGACCGAAGTCCAGCACCGCGAGGCCGCAGCCAAGCTCGCGGGCACCTGGTCACGCATCGGCTTCGAGCCCTTCGCCGACGGCGTGCACGTTCTGGACCATCACCTGCAACGGCCCCACGACCTTCTGGCCGCGCGACAGCGCGACTTCAGCGCTCTGTGCCGGGCCTGGCGCGCCCACCACCGTTCGTAAGCAGGAGCCCGACCGGGAACGGTGTGAATGTTGGTCAGCGTGATTGCTGTTCTGGAGTCTGAGGGCGAGGAGGGCGAACCCGCGGTGCAGTCGCGGGCGTGGGCGCCCGGTGTGCCCGGCGTGTACCCGTGAGCGGTTCCGGCGCAGAAGGCGAGGAGAAACAACTCCTGATGGTGCCACGCTGCGGGCGGCGGTGCGTCACCTCTGTGTGGTGTCGTCATCCGCCTGCCCGGTGCCCTCGGCTGCAAGGCATGGGAACTCTCTGAGCCAAGGCGGCCGTCGGACGCAGCACCGACATCGCCGATGGCGGCTATCGGGGCACCGGCCCCGTCATCCCGCACCGCCGCGAACGCGGCCAGGCAGAACTCCCCACCTGGAAAGAGGAGCACAACACCTCCCACCACAAAGTCCGCGCACGGGTCGAGCACGCCTTCGCCCGGATGAAGAGCTGGAAGATCCTCCGCGACTGCCGCCTCAAAGGCCATGGTGTCCACCACGCCATGTTCCGCATCGCCCGACTGCACAACCTCACGCTCGCCGGATAAGGGGAGCGACCGGGCCGTCCCGCACGCCAAAGATCATTTATGGCGCCCTTGAACAACGGCACGACACCACGACTTCAACCTCAGTAATGTCTGCAAGCCCTTAGAGCTCGTAACACGATCATGAGTCGGGCTTGTTGAGGCGCCGCCAGCAGATGAGGCTGCAGGCGAGGGAGACGAAGGCGTCGTGGAGTTCGGTGCGGCGTTCCCATCGGACGGCGAGGCGTTTGAACTGGTGGAGCAGGGCGAAGGTCTGCTCGACGACGTAGCGGAGCTTGCCCATGTCCTTGATGTTCGGGGCGCCCTTGCGGGAGATGACCGGCAGGATCCGGCGTTTACGCAGCTCATACCGGTTTGGGTTGGAGTCGTAGCCCTTGTCGCCGAGCAGGGCTTCCGGACGCCTTCGGGGTCGGCCGGGGCGGCCCGCGACGGGCGGGATGCCGTCGACCAGAGCGAGGGTCTGGGTGACGTCGTTGACGTTGGCCGCGGTCGTGATGACCTTCAGCGGGGTGCCGCGTCCGTCGCAGATCAGATGGTGTTTGCTGCCTGTCTTCCGCCGGTCGACCGGCGACGGACCGGTGTCGGCGCCCCCTTTTTCGCGCGGATGTGGGAACCATCCACGCAGGCCCTTGACCAGTCGAGCCGGCCGGCCGCGTTCAGCTCGGCGAGCAGGACACGGTGCAACTGGTCGAAGACCCCGGCTTTCTGCCAGCGCTCCAGCCGTCGCCAGCACGTCTGTCCGGAGCCGAACCCGAGCTCCGCTGGCAGGAGTTGCCAGGCGATGTCGTTGTAGAGGACGTACAGGATGCCTTGCAGACACAGCCGGTCCGGCACCGGCCGCGGCCCCGGAGACCGCTCAGGCCAAGGCGGCAACAGCGGCTCGATCAGCGCCCACAAGTCGTCATCAACGGTCCACGGCCGAGTAGTCACACCGTCCCGAACGGTCGAATCGTCACACCGGTTACGCCCAACCAGGGCATCTCACCAAGATCGTGTTACGAGCTCTTAGTCGCGGACTTCCCTGACGTCGAGCCGCATTTTGCGCCATCCGCTCGGCCTGGCCGGAATCCTACTTTCCTCTTCCGTCGCTCAGGTCTTACTTACATCGCCCTCTTTATTCACGCACAGTGAGCGCGGCCGTCGGCCGGATGCGACGATGTGACACTCGTCACCGGGGAGCCTTGCAGTGATGGACAAACTGGCGCAGACATGGCGCAAACGGATGGCATGGATCGCCGGAATGGGATATTCCTGGCTGCGAACTGTCCGGCCCCGTCGCCCGGTTCGCTTCCGTGCGCGTTCCGAGAACAGTGATAGCAGCAGGTCATCCCGGCGTGGTCGATATTCCACATCAACCTCCGGGCGGGCGGAATTGCGCACCTACGCGCCCTACATTTTTGGAAACGTTGACAGGCGCCAGTTCCGGACTGTTGTATGGCTGTCGTCACGGGGGCGGGATGGCAAATGGGGGCCGGCCGGGGGTTCAGCACCGGCGCACGCATCGTATTGACCCGTTGCCATCTCCGAGTTTGGGGGAGACGCAATGAGCAAGATCAGATACACGCTTCCGATCGCTGCCGCAGCCATTGTCTTCACGGCTGGCAGCATCGCCGGTCCCGGCTTCATCCGGAGCGAGTCGGCGGCCGCGAGTACGTCAACCGTCGCAGAGGCCCCGGCGCCCACGGAAGATCCGGCGACCACGGAGGCTCCGTGGGAGATCCCGGGTACGCGGACAGTCGCGAAAACCCCCGCTCAGTTGCTACAGCTCCTGGGCGAGAGAATCAAGGCCAAGGACATCGACGGAATCATTGCTCTGCAGGAGCCCGAAGCGGCGATCGTCAATTACGACGGGTCGATCATCCGGGGCCACAAGGACATCCGGGCGTTCTATATCGACTGGTTCAAGTCCAATCCGACGCTCACGGTGAACCCTCGCCAGACTGTGCCGGCGGGAGGGCGGCGCGGGTGGGACGGCAAGGTACACAGCCGCACGGCGGCCATCATGGGCGATTACAGCTTGGAGCAGGACGCCGCGGACGGTACCCGCACCAGCTTCACCGGCAATTTCTGCGACACCGTGCAGGAACAGCCGGACGGTACGTGGCTGTACGTGCAGGACAACCCGTACCCGCCCCACGGTACGCCGGCGCCGGCGGCCGCCCACCACTGATCCGACCACCTCGGAGATCCGGCTCCTTTCTGCTCATCCGGCCGTCGTCGAACCGGCCGTGCAAAAGGGAGTTTCGATCCGGCGCGCGGAAAATCGGGAATTTCGAGGAATTCCTGCCGCCCAATGACATTCGCCATCGGGCCTGGATGGTCGACAGCGGTCACCCCAACGCGCGCGGACAGTGATGTGCCGAGACGTCGGAGGTTTGGAGCGAACGTGGACGTCAGCTTGCCCGCAGGCTTATCAGCCCCGGTTGCGCAGCAGCAGCCTCAGTGGGGAGACCCGGCGCAGGTCGAACAGGTCCGGAACGTACTGGCGACCCTCCCCCCGCTCGTGGAGACCCAATCGCTGGGCGGGCTCCGCGGCCTGCTCGCCGAAGTCGTCGCCGGGCGCGCGCAGGTGCTGCAGGCCGGTGACTGTGCGGAGGACCCCGCGGAATGCACCGCAGGCGACGTGGAGCGGAAGATGCGACTCCTCGACGTGCTCGCCGGCGTCATGGACGCGATCACCGACCGGCCGGTGGTGCGGGTGGGCCGGATCGCAGGCCAGTACGCCAAGCCCCGGTCGGCGCACACCGAGTGGGTCGGCGGCGTAGAGATCCCGGTGTACCGAGGGCACATGGTGAACGGTCCGGAGCCGGACCCGGAGGCACGACGGCCCGATCCCCGGCGCCTGCTGGCGGGCTACCGGGCGGCGAACCGGGTCATGGCCAACCTCTGTCCGACGTCGCAGGCGCGCATCGCCCCGGCTGTGTGGACCAGCCACGAGGCTCTGCTGCTCGACTACGAGATCCCGATGCTGCGTCGGGACCGGGCGGGCCGGATCGCGCTCAGTTCCACGCATTGGCCGTGGATCGGCGAGCGAACCCGCCGGCTCGACGGGGCCCATGTCGCGCTGTTGGCGGATGTGGTGAACCCGGTCGCATGCAAGGTCGGGCCGCGTATGACGGCCGCCGAACTGCTCGCGTTGTGCGAGCGCCTTGACCCCGAGAAGGAACCGGGCCGGCTGACCTTGATCGCCCGAATGGGGGCCGACGCGACCACGCATCTGCTGCCGCCGTTGGTCCGGGCCGTGCGCGCCGCCGGCCACCCGGTGATCTGGTTGGTCGACCCGATGCACGGCAACACCGTGACCACCGCCGAGGGACGCAAAATCCGAGTCGTGGAGACGATCATCAGGGAGGTCACGGCCTTCCAGGCCGCCGTCCGCGCAGCCGGCGGAACACCGGGCGGGATCCACCTGGAGACCACCCCTGACGCGGTGACCGAATGCGCCGACGTCCCCCACGACACCGACCGGATCGGTGAGAAGTACACGACGTTGTGCGACCCGCGACTCAATCCTCGCCAGGCGATAGCGGTGGTTTCGGCCTGGCAGCCGCAGAAGACGACGAACAGAGCGGAGGGAGAACCGTGCCCGGCATAGCCCCAATCCCCGCCTACCCCCTGCCGACGGCGGTGGAACTTCCCATTGGCAAGGCCCAGTGGAAACCCGACTCACGCCGGGCGGCACTGCTCGTGCACGATATGCAGCGCTACTTCCTCGCGCCGTTTGCGCCGGCGGTGCGCGACCCGCTGGTGCGCCATTGCGCGCTGCTTCGGGAGCGCTGTGCCGCGCTCGGGGTCCCGGTCTTCTACACCGCGCAACCCGGTGGAATGACGGACGAGGAACGCGGCCTGCTCAAGGACTTCTGGGGTCCGGGCATGAGGGTGGACCCCGCCGATCGTCAGATCGTCACGGAACTCGCGCCCCGGCCGACGGACCAGGTGCTCACCAAGTGGCGTTACAGCGCGTTCTTCCGCTCGGACCTGCTGGCGCGGATGCGCGCCCAAGGCCGAGATCAGCTGATCGTCTGCGGGGTGTACGCGCACGTCGGGGTACTCGCGACGGCCCTCGACGCGTTCACCAACGACATCCAGCCGTTCCTGGTCGCCGACGCAGTCGGCGATTTCTCCGCCGAGTACCACCGGCTGGCCCTCGACTACGCGGCCGCCCGCTGCTCCGTGGTCACCACCACCGAGGAGGTCTTCCGATGAACTCGACGCAGTTGCTCGAACATGTGTCGGGCCCCAATCCGGGTGCCTTCGCCCTCCTGCACCGCCCCGAGACCTTGGGCCCGGACCGCGTGGAGATCCTGCTGGGCCAGGTCGGCACCCCGGCCCGCCTCGCCGACATCCCCTCGGCCGACCAGAGCGGGCGGCCCGATGAAGCCCGGCACGAGACCTTGGTCCTGGTACCCCACCAGCAGATCGCCGAGCGAGGCTTCGCCGCCGCCGCGGACGGCTCACCGCTGCTCGCGATGTCGATAACCGACCAAAGCCAGATCACCATGTCCGAGGCGCTGGAATCCCTGCCCGACGAGCCCATCGCCCTCACCGGTGGGCGTTTCGACGCCGATGATGCGACATACGCCGACACGGTCCGCGCCGTGCTCGACAACGAGATAGGCGCCGGAGAGGGCTCGAACTTCGTCATCAAGCGCTCGTTCGTCACCACCATCACCGGGTATTCGACGCGCAGCGCACTGAGCCTGTTCCGCCGGTTGCTCACCCGGGAAAACGGCGCCTACTGGACTTTCCTCGTGCACACCGGCACCCGGACCTTCGTCGGCGCCACACCGGAGCGGCACGTCAGCCTGCGGGACGGCGTGGCGGCGATGACCCCGATCAGCGGCACCTACCGCTACCCACCCGCCGGGCCTGTCCTGTCGGAAGTCATGGAGTTCCTCACCGACGGCAAGGAGACCGACGAGCTCTACATGGTCCTGGACGAGGAACTGAAAATGATGGCAAGGGTCTGCCGCGGCGGCGGCCGGGTGAAGGGGCCGTTCCTGCGGGAGATGGCTCGGCTCGCGCACACGGAGTACGTCATCGAGGGGCGCAGCGACCTCGATCCCCGGGACATCCTGCGGGAAACGATGTTCGCCCCCACCGTGACCGGCAGCCCGCTCGAAAACGCCTGCCGGGTGATAGCACGCCACGAGCCGCGGGGCCGCGGGTACTACGGCGGCATCGCGGCTCTCATCGGCCGCGACGCCGGCGGCGCACGCAACCTGGACTCGGCCATCCTCATCCGTACCGCCGACATCCATACCTCGGATGTCGGCGACAGCGGGCACGTCGAGGTCGGGGTGGGCGCGACCCTGGTCCGGCACTCCGACCCCGACACCGAGGTCGCCGAGACCCGCACCAAGGCCGCGGGCCTGCTCTCGGCGCTGGGAGCCAAGGAGCGGCTCGACGAACACCCGCTGATCCAGCAGGCTCTGCGGAGGCGCAACGAGACGCTCGCACGCTTTTGGCTCAGCGACACCGAGTCGCGCGCCCGACCACATCCGGTGCTGGACGGCCGCCGGGCCCTGATCGTTGATGCGGAAGACACCTTCAGCTCGATGCTGGCGCACCAACTGCGCTCCATCGGGCTGACCGTGGAACTCGGCAGCTTCGACGCGTCCCACCGCTTCGACGACCACGATCTCGTCGTCATGGGCCCCGGACCCGGTGACCCGCGGGATATCGACGACCCCAGACTGACCCGCCTCACCTCGGCGATCGAGCAGTTGCTGTCCCGGCGCGTCCCCTTCCTGGCCGTGTGCCTGAGCCATCAGTTGCTGTGCCGGCACCTCGGGCTCGAACTGAAGCGCCGGGAGGTGCCGAACCAGGGCACCCAACGGGAGATCGACCTGTTCGGCTCACGGGAGCGGGTGGGCTTCTACAACTCCTACGTGGCACGCGCCCGAGCCCAGCGGTTGGAGTGCCCCGGCGTCGGCGAGGTGGAGGTCAGTCTCGACGCCGGCACGAGCGAGGTGCACGCCCTGCGCGGCCCGCACTTCGGCTCGGTGCAGTTCCACCTCGAATCCGTGCTCACCCAGGACAGCGAGCGTGTCCTGGCCGATCTGCTCGTACCGCTGATGGAGACCGCGGAGGTACTGAACGTATGAAAGCCACCCTCTCCTGGTGGGACCTGTCCGGGTCCGACCAGACCATCGACTCCTTACGCGTCTACCTGCGCGACGAGGGCGTGGATCCGTGGGCGGAGATTCACGGACTGCGGCTGAAGTTCTGGATCTCCGACCGGCAGACCAACCGCTGGGGCGCGGTGATGCTGTGGGACTTCGCCGCCGACCTGGCGGCGCCGATGCCGCCGAACCGGGCCACCGAGCTCATCGGGTACCCGCCGACCGACCGGATGGTGACCGACATCGAGGCCATCGTCGAGGGTGTCCACTCCGGCCGGCTGGTCGATCGCGGCTTGGCCTTCGAATCGATCGGGAAGCCGTCGTGAGCGGATCGCCCCCACCTGGGGTGGCCACGGAGTTCTCCACCCCGCCTGCCGAACCGATGGACCTGCTCCGGGCATGGTTCGACACCGCCGTCGCGAACGCCGTCCGCGAGCCGGGCGCACTGGCGTTGGCCACCGCCAACGCCCGCGGTCACGCCTCCAACCGGATCGTGCAGGTGCTCACGATTCGCGATACGGGTCTGGTGTTCGCCAGCCACGCCGACAGCCGCAAGGGCCGGGAGCTGGCCGAGACAGGGTGGGCATCAGGGGTGTTTCACTGGCGCGAGGCAGGCCGCCAGGTGAGCGTGAGCGGCCCGACTCGTCCGTTGCCCGACGAGGAGTCCGACGCCCTGTGGGCCGCCCGGCCGGTCGGCACGCACCCGATGTCGGTGGCGTCGCACCAGAGCGCGCCGCTGCTGGACGAGGACGCGTTGCGGGAACGGGCCCGGGAACTGGGTCGGGGCGGCGTGACCCTGCCACGCCCGGTCCGTTGGCTGGGCTATCTGCTGGAGCCGGCGTCGGTCGAGTTCTGGCAGGCCGACCAGTTTGACCGGTTGCACCGGCGGCTGCGCTACGAGCGCGACGGTCGCGGCTGGCGTACGGGCCGACTCCAACCCTGACTGTGCACCGGACCGTGGACTACAGAGGAAGAAGGGCAAGCCGATGTGTGGAATTACGGGCTGGGTCTCGTTCGACCGGGATCTGACTCAGCAGCGCGTGCGACTCGACGCGATGACGGAGACCATGGCCTGCCGAGGGCCGGACGCCGCAGGCGTCTGGCTCGACCGGCACGCGGCCCTCGGTCATCGGAGGCTGGCGGTCATCGACCTCGAAGGCGGCACCCAGCCGATGACGGTGCACACCGACGACGGCCCGGTGGCGATCACCTACAGCGGTGAGGTCTACAACTACACCGAGCTCAGGAGCGAGCTGCTCCGTCGGGGTCATCGCTTTGAGACCCGCAGCGACACCGAGGTGGTGCTCCACGGCTACGTGGAGTGGGGCGAAGCGGTCGCCGAACGGCTCAACGGCATGTTCGCGTTCGCCGTCTGGGATTCCCGGGTCGAGAGGCTCGTGATGATCCGCGACCGGATGGGCGTCAAGCCGCTCTACTTCTCCAATACCGATGACGGGGTGCTGTTCGGCTCGGAGGCGAAGGCGATTCTCGCCAACCCGCTGGCGGACCGCGCGGTCGACCTCGCCGGACTGCGGGAGTTGGCCAGCTTCACCCAGACGCCCGGGAGTGCGGTGTGGTGTGGGATGCGCGAGGTGGTCCCGGGCGGCGTGGTCACCGTCGACCGCTCCGGCCTGCGTGAGCGCCGTTACTGGACGCTGCCCACCCGTCCGCACACCGACGACCGGAAGACCACCGTCGCCACAGTGCGCGAACTGCTCGAGGACATCGTCAGCCGACAGATGGTCTCCGACGTCCCGCGCTGCACCCTGCTCTCCGGCGGCCTGGACTCCAGCGCGATCACCGCGCTGGCTGCCGCCAAGCTCGGTCGAGCCGGGGAGCACGGCGAGGCCGGCGAAAAGGTGCGCAGCTTCGCGGTGGACTTCGTCGGACGGGAGGACGACTTCGTCGCCGATGATCTGCGTGCCACGACGGATGCCCCGTACGCGCTCGAGGTGGCCGCACACGTCGGCTCGCAGCACGAGTCCATAGTGCTCGACCACGCCGCGATCGCCGACCCGGCGGTACGCCGAGCCGTCATCACAGCGCGGGACAGTCCCCTCAGCCTCGGTGACATGGA
This sequence comes from Streptomyces sp. NPDC046557, assembly GCF_040645975.1. Taxonomy (NCBI): domain Bacteria; kingdom Bacillati; phylum Actinomycetota; class Actinomycetes; order Kitasatosporales; family Streptomycetaceae; genus Streptomyces; species Streptomyces sp. NPDC046557. The sequence continues at coordinate 45,689 of NZ_JBEYZH010000017.1, read as the reverse complement.
TGCCTCGCTCTACCTGCTGTTCCAGGCCATCCGCCGGCAGTCCACGGTCGCCCTGTCCGGCGAGTCCGCCGACGAGGTCTTCGGCGGGTACCGTTGGTTCCACCAGCCGGAGGTCCAGGCCGCGGACACCTTCCCATGGATGGCCGTCTTCGTCAGCGGCGCGCGGGCCCAGGTGTCGGACCGGTTCAACGCCGACATCACCGCCGCTCTCGACCTGCCGACCTACATCCGCGACCGCTACTCCGAGGCGGTCGGCGAGGTCGAGCGGGCGGAGGGCGAGAGCGACCACGAGATGCGGATGCGGGTGATGTGCCACCTGCACCTGACGCGCTTCGTCCGGATGCTCCTGGAGCGCAAGGACCGGATCAGCATGGCCGTCGGGCTGGAGGTCCGGGTCCCCTTCTGCGACCACCGGCTCGTGGAGTACGTCTACAACACCCCGTGGTCGTTGAAGACCTTCGACGGCAGGGAGAAGAGCCTGCTTCGCGCCGCGACCGCCGACCTGCTGCCCAAGTCGGTGCTGAACCGGGTGAAGGCTCCCTACCCCGCCACCCTGGACCCGGCGTACACCAGTGCGCTGCTGCAGCAGTCCAAGGAACTGCTGACGACAGACGACCCGGTCTTCGACCTGGTCGACCGCAGCTGGCTGCAGGACATCACGCGGCAGGACTCGGCCACCATGCCGATCGATGTCCGCAACGGCATGGAGCGCGTGCTCGACCTGAGCACCTGGCTGGACGTCTACCGCCCCGAACTCCGGCTCTGACGGCCGAAGTCCCGATCGCACTCACCGCGTCAACATCCACGCCCGTACTGGATTGAGAGATACGAGATGGGAACGGAAAACGCCCAGCCTGAGGGGTTCGAAACCGACCTCGACCTGCGCGCCCGGCACCGTGCCGTCGTCGCGGACTACATGAGCCGCAAGGGCGAGAACCGGCTGACGCGCTACCAGCTCTTCGCCGAGGACGGCAGCGCCGGCCTGTGGACCAGCGACACCGGACAGCCGATCACCTCCCAGGGGCACGAGAAGCTCAAGGCGCACGGCGAGTGGTCGCTGCGCATGTTCCCCGACTGGGAGTGGAAGAACGTGGAGATCTTCGAGACACAGGACCCCAACAGGTTCTGGGTCGAGTGTGACGGAGAGGGCCAGATCCTCTACCCGGACTACCCGCCGGGCTACTACAAGAACCACTTCATCCACTCGTTTCTGCTCGAAGACGGAAAGATCAAGCAGAACCGCGAGTTCATGAATCCGTTCCAGCAGCTGCGCGCGCTCGGCATCGAGGTGCCGAAGGTCAACCGCGGCGGAATCCCCACCTAGGGGCCAGGGGACCTCCCTCCGCATTCCACGAACCGGATGCGACGGGCCCCGGAAGGTCCACCGGTGCCCGTCGCCCGCTCACATCGTCCGCACATACAGCTAGGAGCATCAGGTGGGATCTCAGCTCAACCCGTACATCGCCTTCGACGGGGACGCCCGGCAGGCGATGGAGTTCTACCACGAAGTCCTCGGCGGCAAGTTGGAGCTGGGTACCTTCGCCGACTTCGGCTCGACGGAGATGCCCGACGCCGACAAGATCATGCACGCCACGCTCACCACCTCGGACGCCTTCACCGTGATGGCGTGGGACGTTCCGGAGCGGGTTCCCTTCAACCCGGGCACCAACGTCGCCCTCTACCTCGGCGGGGACGACGCCGGTCTCCGCGGGTACTTCGAGAAGCTGTCCGCCGGCGGCACCGTGGCGATGCCCCTCAAGCAGCAGATCTGGGGCGACGAGGCCGGGACGCTCGTGGACAAGTTCGGGATCACCTGGATGTTCAACATCACCTGCCAGCAGTCCTGATCGTGAAGCAGTACGCACCGCTTTGTGTCGCGGGGGATGTGAGGTCTCAATGACAGTCGACGTGCAGGCAACTCGAGACGTGGTCGACATCATCACCGGAGGATGGAGGGCGCAGGCGCTGCACACCGCCGTCAAACTCGGGCTGCCCGACCACATCGAGGCCGGCCGGGCCACCGACGCCGAGCTCGCCAAGGCGACCGGGGCGAACGAGCAGGGCATCCACCGCCTGATGCGCCTTCTGGTGGCCATGGGCATATTCGAGGGCAGCGAGTCCGCCGGCTACCGCGGTACCCGCGTGAGCGCTGCCCTGCTGGAGGGACCTCAGTCGCTGCGCGACATGTGCCTGCTCTACGGCGAGGAGTTCTACGCGGCGTGGGGTCACGCCCACCACGCCATCAGCACGGAGAGCTCGGGATTCGAGGTCGCCTACGGCCGGTCCTTCTACGAATACCTGGGCCAGGACGCGGCCACCGCCAAGCGGTTCCAGCTCACCATGAACGCCGCGAGCATGTTCTTCCACCAGGTGCCCGAGGTCTTCGACTTCTCCGGCAAGACGGTCGTCGACGTGGGCGGCGGCGGCGGGCACCTGCTCGCCACCATCCTCGGCGCCACTCCGGACGCCAGGGGAACGCTCTTCGACCGTGAGCACATGATGCCGAAGGCGCGTGAGCACCTGTCCGCCACCGTCGGCCTGGACCGCGCCGAGCTGGTCGGCGGCGACATGTTCCAGGGCGTCCCGCAGGGCGGGGACGTCTACATCCTCTGCCGCGTGCTGGCCGGCTGGGACGACGAAGCCGTCGTCGGCGTCTTCGAGAACTGCCGCCGCGCCATGGCGGACTCCTCCTCGCGCCTGCTGATCCTCGACCGTTTCGTCGAGGACGAGAACTCCACCGTGCTCCCCGCCCTGTGGGACTTGCACCTCCTGGTGACGACGGGCGGCGAACACCGCACCCTCGAAAGGATCACGCGGCTGCTGAACCGGGCCGGGCTGGACATCGCCGGGACCGCGGAGCTGCCCATGGAGACGACCGCCCTGATCGCCGCGCCGCGCATCCCGTAGCGGCAGCAGGGGTACGCACGGAATCCGCCCCGCACGGGCATCAGCGCGAAGAGGAGGTCCCCGGTGGTCACCTTGGCAACGATCGGCGTCTACGGCTTCGACGGCGATTCCTTCCTGGAACGACTACGACAGGCGAACGTGCGCCTGCTGATCGACGTACGTCAGCGCCGCGGTGTCCGCGGACCGGACTACGCCTGGGCGAACTCGCGCCGGCTGCAGGCGGCCCTCGCCGGGGCCGGGATCGCCTACGAGCACCACCGGGACCTCGCCCCGACCCCGGAGTTGCGTCACCTCCAGTACGCCGAGGACGACCGCCAAGGGGTCGGCAAGCGCTCCCGCCGCGAGCTCGCCGCCGAGTACACCCGCCGCTACACCGCCGAGATCCTCGACCCGGCCGATCTCGAGCCGATCGTGTCGGCGCTGCCGAGCAGCGGCATCGCGGCGCTGTTCTGCGTCGAGCGCGACCCCGAGGCCTGCCACCGGTCGTTGGTCGCCCAGCGGCTGGCCGAGCAGCACCCCATCACGATCGAACATCTGAGGCCGCTGTAATGGACGACATTCCTCCGGGCGGCGCACCGCGTCCGCGGATCGCGGTGTTCGCCGGACCGACGGCGACGATCCTGAACACACCGGACCTGGTCACCTCGAACAAGGCACGCGCACGCCACGGCCTGCCGCCGCGCCCTTCCCACTTCGACGTCCTGCGTCCCCAGCGGCTCGCGGCTCCTGTGACGCTGTACGTCGAGGCGTTCAGTGCGCATCCGCTCGAACGAGACGCGGCCGGCCTGTACGCCCCGCCGGACGGCTGGCTCGACGAGGACGGCACGGTCCACGCTGAGCGGCCTTTCGACGACGCTACACCGGTGTACGTCGTCGAACTGGACCCCGCCGACGGTCTCTATCCGCTCCCTTACATGGGCAGACAGGCGGACGGATCCGCGTGGGAGGAGACCTCGACGGCACCGTTCGCACCACCGGGAGCCGCTCGGCAGACGTTCTACCCCGACGCCCGCCGACTCTACGAGGAGATCGAGCGGTTCGGCCTCGGCGACCACGGCACCCCCGTCGAGCTGTGGTCGATCGCCGACTTCGAGTTCTTCCGCGCAGCTCCGTCGGGCGGATACACCACAGGTCCCGACTCCGAGCGCCTCGGGCAGGACTTCTTCGTCTACTACCCCTACCACCTCCAGAGCGAGCCCGGCCTGGCGAACCTCGCCCAGGCGACCAACCAGGTCCAGGCCGTCCTCGCAAATGGAGAGTACGCCGGCGTCCAATGGCTCGAAGGGAGTCCGACCGTCGACGAGACCCTCTACTGGCTCGGACTTGTGGTCGACACGAAGGTGCCGCTCGTCGGACACGCGGCTCAGCGCCGCCACCAGTCCCTGAGCGCGGACGGCGACCGCAACGTGGTTGACGGCGTGAAGTTCATAGCCTCGGGCGTCGCCTTGGACGAACGGGGCGAGGACCGCGTCGGTGCCTGCGTGATCGTCGACGAACTCGTCTACTCGGCCCGGGACGTGACCAAGGTCGACGCCCGACCGGGCGGTTACGAAGTCACCGGCGGTCATGGGGGTGTGGTCGCCGACCTGGGTGGTTACGGCTCCCCACAGCTCACCTACCTCCCCGCCCGCAGGCACACCCATCGCTCGGAGCTGCGCCTTACGATCCTCCCCGAGCGGGTGGACGGTGTCACCGGGAGCCTGGACACGGGCGTGTCTTCGGTCGACGTCGAAACGAAGGACCCCGACGGACTCATACCCGCCGCCATGCCGCACGTCTCGATCACCAAATACAGCCGGTACGCGGCGACGGCTACCGGCATCGACAACCCGCCCGTCGCCGACGAGGAAGTCGAGATCCTCGCACGGATCGACGCCAACCTCGCCAACGCGCCACTGTCCGGGTTCGTATGCGAAGGCATGTCGCCGTTCGGGATGGCCGACCCGACGAGGAACGCGGCGCTGAGCGTCGCCATCTTCGCCGGTATGCCGGTGGTCCGCACGGGTCGCGGCAACACCGGAGGCATGGCGTACCGGACCGACCCGACCTTCATCTCGGGCAACAACCTCACGGCCACCAAGGCGCGCATGCTCCTCATGGCCGCGCTGCTCAAGTTCGGTGCCCTGCCCCCGGCTGCGGATCCCTTCAGTCCGACCTTCGACGAGCGTGCGGCCACGGAAAAGGCGGTCGCTCAGTACCAGGCCCTGTTCGACACCCATTGACCCGAGACACGGCGTGTCGGCGGCGAGGTCGAAGCGACCCTCGCCCGGGAGTCCGACGGACGAGCCCCGATGCCCCCTACGAGAACGGAAGCCATGGGTACGTACAAGTACGTGGTAGCCGACGTCTTCACGGACGTCCCGCTGGAAGGAAACCCGACCGCGGTCTTCCTGGATTCCACCGGCCTTTCCCCCGAGCGCATGCAGCGAATCGCGCAGGAGATGCACCTGTCGGAGACCGTCTTCGTCCTCCCCGCGGAAGAGGACGGTGACGTGCGGGTGCGCATCTTCACCCCGGTGAACGAGCTGCCGTTCGCCGGACATCCCACCCTGGGTACGGCCGTGGTGCTCGGCGAGTCGCACCCGGCGAAGGAGCTCCGGATGGAGACCACCATGGGCATCGTGGAGTTCGAACTCGAGCGTGACGACGACGGCCGGGCCGTCGCGGCCGGCATGTGGCAGCCCCTCCCGACGTGGGAGCCCTACGATCGTGCGGACGAACTGCTCGCCGGCCTCGACTTGGTGGCCACCGGCAGCACCCTGCCGATCGAGGTCTACAACAACGGGCCGCGGCACGTGTTCGTCGGTCTGGACAGCGTCGCCGCACTCTCCGACGTGGAGCCGGACCAGAGGATCCTCGCGAGGCTGCCCGACATGGCCGCCAACTGCTTCGCGGGCTCGGAGACTCAGTGGAGGTTGCGCATGTTCTCCCCCGCCTACGGCGTGGTGGAGGACGCGGCCACCGGCTCGGCCGCCGGTTCGCTCGCGGTACACTTGGCCCGGCACGCCCTGATCCCCTTCGGGGAGTGGATCGAGATCCGTCAGGGGGTCGAGATCGGCCGTCCTTCGACGATGCGTGCTCGGGCCATGGGGACGCCGGAACGGATCGAGTCGGTCCAGGTGGCGGGGTCTGCCGTGGCCGTCGCCCGGGGGACGCTGTACGCGTAGTCGCCGAGAACGTATGAGTGACCAACCCACAGGTGAGAGGCCGTCGCGCGTGTCCAGCAGAGCATCTTCCCTCGATCGTCACGTGGCGCGGCCGACCATTCGGACTGCGGCAAGCCGAGGCGACCGAGGTCTTCGGACGGACGATCGGCGCCGGCACCCAGGCGTGCTCTGTGTCGAGGGATGGATGGAGTGATGGCCGCCCAGGACGACGGGCTGTTCGCGTTGACGACGTCGGACGACACTCCGCCCGCCGAGCCCGTGCGCGCCACGGCGCCACTGGCGGTGCGGATGCGGCCGCGTACACTCGCCGAGGTCGTCGGCCAGGCGCACTTGCTGCGTCCCGGCGCGCCACTGCGACGGCTGGTGGAGGGCGGGGAGGCGGCGTCGGTGTTGCTCTACGGGCCGCCCGGCACCGGAAAGACCACGATCGCGCGCCTGCTCGCCACCGTCGCCACCCGGCACTTCGTCGCCCTCTCGGCGCTGTCCAGCGGAGTCAAAGAACTGCGCGACGTGATGAACGACGCGCGTCGTCGCCATGACCGCCAGAACCGGCAGACCGTGCTGTTCATCGACGAGGTGCACCGCTTCTCAAAGACCCAGCAGGACGCGCTGCTCGGGGCTGTCGAGGACAGGCTCGTCCTGCTCGTCGCCGCCACCACGGAGAACCCTTCGTTCTCCGTGGTGGCGCCGCTGCTCTCACGGATGTTGGTGCTGCAACTCCAGTCTCTGACCGAAGACGAGGTCCGCGAGCTGCTACGGCGCGCGGTGAAGGAAGAGCGCGGCCTCGACGGTGCCGTCTCGCTGTCTCCCGCGGCCGAGGACGCCCTGGTGCGCCTCGCGGCCGGCGACGCCCGTAGCGCGCTGACCGCGCTGGAGGCGAGTGCCGACGGGGTGACCGACACCGGCGCCACGGAGATCGACGTGCCGGCCGTGGAGCGGGCTGTCGCCGAGGCCACCGTGCGCTACGACCGGCAGGGCGACCAGCACCACGACGTCGTCAGCGCGTTCATCAAGTCGATCCGTGGTTCGGACCCCGACGCCGCGCTGCACTACCTGGCCCGCATGCTCGTGGCCGGGGAGGACCCGCGTTTTGTCGCGCGGCGGCTGGTGGTGCTCGCCAGTGAGGACGTCGGGCTGGCCGACCCCACGGCACTGCAGGCCGCCGTCGCCGCAGCGCAGACTGTCCAGCTGATCGGAATGCCCGAGACCCGCCTCGCCCTGGCGCAGGCCACCGTGCATCTGGCCATGGCGCCGAAGTCGAACACGGTGATCCTCGGGATCGACGAGGCCATGGCCGACGTCCGGGCGGGCGCCGTCGGCGAGGTCCCCGCACACCTGCGGTACGGCCGCTACACAGGCGCCAGGGAACTGGGCAACGCGATCGGCTACCGCTACCCCCACCGCACGTCCGAAGGAGTTCTGGAGCAGCAGTACCCGCCGGACGAACTCGTGGGGAAGGACTACTACCGCCCCACGCAGCACGGCGGGGAACGCATCCTGCACGAGCGCCTCGTGAAGCTTCGCCGTGCCGTCCGCGGCGAGTAGAGGCAGTGTCACCGGAGTGGCCCGCGGCCTGCGTCCCGAAGCGCCGACAACATCGGTACGAGGTCGGCGCGGTCGAGGATCTCGGTGGTGTAGCTGTAGCTGTAGCGGCAGGAGGACTCGGCGGTGAGCACACGCTGAGTTCGGTGTGGTGCCGGCGCAGCCGGAGACGCGAACGCCGCCACCACGAGCGGCGGAATTCCCCCACTTGCCCGCTGCCCGCTGCCCGTGCCGGTTTGACGGGCACGGGCACGGGCCGAGGTCACATCACGCGACGGCGGTGCCCTCGAGCTCGACCATCTGGCCGGGAATCGCCAGACGCGTCACTCCGAGCATCGTGGTGGTCGGCGCGACCTGGGCGGCGCCCAGCCGTCCAGCCAGCACGCCGTAGTGCCGGAAGAGCAGGTCGACATCGGTCGTGTAGACGTTGAGCCGGACGAGGTTTGCGAGAGACATGCCGGCCTCGGCGAGCACGGCCTCGATGTTGTCGATGCTCAGAGTCAGCTGCGCCGCCATGTCACCGTCATGCTCGGGCTTGCCTTCGCTGGTCATCGCGGTTTGCCCCGAGATGTACAGGGTGCGCGAGTGCCCGGAGACGACCTCACCCTGGTTGAAGCCCATCTCTACTGACCACGAAACCGGGTTGACCGCATTACGTTCCATTGCCGCACTAGCTCCATTCGGTTCACTGACAGTACGTACGTCCATCGGCTCGGCAGCCGCCAAGCTTTGACGTCGTGTGAAGGAGCCTGCCAACAAAACATGACACCTTCAGTCATGTATCTCGATAAAGTTCTTACATGCGCGCTGACCGGTTGGTCTCACTGGTGTTACTGCTGCGCCGGCGCGGTCGGCTGACCGCAGACACTCTGGCCCGCGAGCTGGGGGTATCCACCCGCACAGTGTTGCGCGATATAGAGGCACTGTCCGCAGCCGGCGTCCCGGTCTACGCCGAACGCGGCCGGCACGGAGGGTTCGCGTTGTTGCCCGATTTCCAGACAGCGCTCACCGGACTGAACCACGACGAGGCGCTCGCGCTGCTGGTCGCCGGATCACGGCGCGGCGCGCAGCTGTTCGGCCTCGGCTCGGCGCTCGCCTCGGCCATGCTCAAGGTGGTCGACGGACTGCCCGATGGCCTTCGGGACACGGCGGCCGACGCGGTGCAGCGATTACTCATCGACCCGGAGACCGACCTCCTGTCGCGCCGCGTGGCCGCCGAGGAGGTGTCCGACACCATAGTGGCCGAGGTCCGGCACGCGGTGTTCGCCGGACGCAAGCTGCGCATCCAGTACGCGGCTGTGGATCAGACCCCCAAGTGGCGCACGGTGGACCCGATCGGCTTGGTCACCGTACGCGAGCAGGGCTACCTTCTGGCCACGAGGGGTGGCGCGGACCGCACCTACCGGCTGGCCCGGGTGCTGGCCGCCGAGGCACTCGACGAACCCGCGCAGCGACCGGACACCGTGGATCTGGACCGGGCTTGGCAGGAACGCAACGCGCAGTTTCGGACCGGAGGCGACCAAGTAACCGTCCTGGTACGGGTGGACCCGGCGCGTCGGGAGCACCTGGTGGCCACCGTGCTGGCCGTCTGCGCAGAAGAAGCCGACGCGGACGGCAGCCTGCGCTTGAACGTGACCTTCCAAGATTCGCGACACGCCGAATGGGCGCTGTGGCAGCACGCCACGCACGCGGAAGTCCTGGCCCCGCAGTGGCTGCGCACATCCCTGCATGACCGTGCCACCGCGATCGCCACGCGCTATGGAGCGCGGGTGGGCCAGAGGATCACGTAAGGAGACAATCAGTCCAAGGTCGAACCACAGAGCACCGAGACGTCCGTTGAGCGAGCCTGATGCGCCGTCGACTGCCATGAACAGGAGGGGGAAGTCCGCGGCCACTTCGGCGGCGCGCATCGCCGCCGCGGTGCGCGGGGCTCGCGCACTTTCCCGGCCAGGCCGCCCGGGCCATCGCTTCCGTCGCCTCCGACTGCGCGCCGGCGGCCCGCGCCCGGGCCGTCACCTCGTTGCGAGCGGCGGCCGAGCAGCGGGTCCTACCCGCGGCGAAGGCCCTGCACGACCTCGACGGCGAGCTCCCGCCCCTGCTGCACTGCCTCGAACAAGACCTCGGGCGTGGCGCCGGCCAGCTCAGGGAGGCCGCCAGGATGGCCAGCTCGCTCGGTCCCCGAGGAGCGTCGCTTGCGCCCGCCCTGCGTGCGGTGCTCAGTGGCCAGGACGGCAACCCCACGCACGCGCTGGACACGGACACGGCCCTCGCCGAGGCTCTGTGGCGTGTCACGGGGGACGCGGACGGTGTGGTCGCCATGCTGGACTCGGTCTTCGCACGCGCCGAAGAGAGCCCCTGGTCCCGGTGGTCGGTGGTGCGGGCCGCCCGCACGACGGTCCTCCTGGGCCCCGCGGGACGGCCGCTCGCCGCCCGTCTGGAAGCCGCCCGCGACGATCCGGCACAGGCACCGGCCGCGCCGGTCCGTGTCACCTCGGTAGCCAGGTCATCGTCGAAGCCGGTCAGCATCTCCAGCTCGGCCACGGTCTCGTCGGCCGCCTCGATAGCTCGCAGCGTATGCGGCATCGAACGGGCCGCGTCCGCGATGACATAAGCATCGCGGGCATCGGTCTTGGCCTCGCCAGGGTAGAGAGCGGCGATCCGTCGCATCGTCAGGCCCGGCGCATAGGCGACGACACGGCAGCCCGCGTCACGAGCCACGGCCAGAGGCAGTGCACCTATGGAAGCGGGCTGGTCGACCACCACCAGGACAGTGCCGTGCTTGGCCTGGAGCTTGGCAAAGACCTCACGGAGCTTCGGCTCGGTGTCGGGCAGCCGCTTGTCGAAGACTTTCTTGCCCTCCGGGGTCAGCGCCGTCGCGTGGTGTTCGCCCTTGCCGACGTCCAGACCCAGATAGACGTCGATGCCACCTTCACCGATCACGTGCCTGCTCCCCATAAGCGCGTTCTTCCCGGCCTCACCTGCGGCATCAGCGTGCCGGCATCCACGTTACGAAGAGACTGCTTCTCCCATCCGGGATCAACGCTCGTGCCCCTAATCAGCGGTCTGCCAATGCCTTCGATCCCGGTGACACCACTTTTTCGATCCTGATCGACAAGGGGGCTCAGTCATGCCGGGCCCCGAAGGCCGGGAGCCCTGTTGCGGGGCCATGAAGAAGGTAACGGGGGCGCCGACACCGGTCCGTCGCCGGTCGACCGGCGGAAGACAGGCAGCAAACACCATCTGATCTGCGACGGACGCGGCGCCCCGGCTGAAGGTCATCACGACCGCTGAAAACGTCAATGACGTCACCCAGACCCTCGTCTTGGTCGACGGCATCCCGCCCGTCGCGGGCCCCCCGGGCCGGCCCCGCAGACGCCTGGACGCCCTGCTCGGCGACAAGGGCTACGACTCCAACCCCAACCGTGGCCAGCTGTACAAACGCCGGATCCTGCCCGTCATCTCCCGCAACGGATCCCCGAACATCAAGGGGCGTAGGCAAGCTCCGCTACCGAGACGACACCGTGCGCAACGCCACCGGGAACTGGACCGCCTTTGGTGAACGGCGCCGGATCAAATGGCCCACGCCGGCGAACCTGCGCTACCGGCGGGCCATCGAACGCCTGGAGCGCACCTTCCACACGTTCCTGGCCGGGCGCTGTGGCCCTGGTCTCGTGGCCGGGCATGAACATGTTCAGCGCCTCGTCGCGGACCTGTTTGGCGGTGAGCGGGGTGCCGTCCTCGGCGGCGCACTCCAGGAGCAGCGTCAGCCAGTCGTCGGGTTTGTCGGCCATGGTGCGGCGCTACTGTAAGACCCCGCTATCCGCCGCGGCAGAGTCCACCGAGGCCGACGGGTACACCGTCACCGTCAAGGGCAAGCCGATGGCAGGCACGGAGGGACCGCTGATCGTCACCATCTCCAGGGACGGCACGCCCGTCACCGACCTCCAGCCCTATCTGGACACCTACGCCCACCTGACCGCCTTTTACGAGGGCAACAGCGAGTTCGCCCACCTCCACCCCACGACGAAGGTCAACGGCGACCACGGCGGCCCTCCTTCCACGCTGAACTGCCCACTGCCGGGAACTGGCGGCTGTTTCTGCAGTTCCGGACCGGCGGGAAGCTCCACACCGCACCCTGACCCTGAACGTCGGCTGACACACGTCGGGGCGCCGCCTGGCAAGGCGGCGCCCCGACGCCTCTCCACCACAGGGCGCCGGCACGTAGCCGGGTGTCGGTGGGCTCCACGTCGCGCTCCGGGAGGAAGGCTTCAGGGATGATCCACGCCGTACTGCACGCACTGTCGATCGCCGGTTCCATGACCTGGGAGATCACCTGGGCCCTGATCCTGGGCTTCGCCCTGTCCGCCGTGGTCCAGGCGGTCGCACGCAAGTCCACCGTTGTCTCGCTGCTGGGCGACGACCGCCCCCGTACTCTCGCCATCGCCGCCGGCCTCGGGGCCGCCTCCTCGTCCTGCTCCTACGCCGCAGTGGCGCTGGCCCGCTCGCTGTTCCGAAAGGGCGCGAACTTCACCGCCGCGATGGCCTTCGAGATCGCCTCCACGAACCTGGTCGTCGAGCTCGGGGTGATCCTGGCCCTGCTGATGGGCTGGCAGTTCACCGCGGCGGAGTTCGTCGGCGGTCCCATCATGATCGTCGTGCTGGCGGTGCTGTTCCGGCCGTTCCTGCGCGACACGCTCTTGCGCCGGGCACGGGAGCAGGCCGAACGCGGGCTGGCCGGCTCGATGGAGGGTCACGCGGCGATGGACATGTCCGTGCAGCGGGAGGGGTCTTTCGCCCGACGCCTGCTGTCGCGTGAGGGCTTCACGTCCACGAGCCACGTCTTCGTCATGGAGTGGGCGGCGATCCTGCGCGACCTCGTGATCGGCCTGCTCATCGCCGGTGCCATCGCCGCCTGGGTGCCCGACTCGTTCTGGCGCACATTCTTCTTCGAGGGGCATCCCCTGGCGTCCAAGCTGTGGGGGCCCATCATCGGCCCCCTGGTCGCGATCGCCTCGTTCGTCTGCTCGATCGGCAACGTGCCCCTCGCGGTGGTGCTGTGGAAGGGCGGCATCAGCTTCGGCGGCGTCGTCGCGTTCATCTTCGCCGACCTGCTGATCCTGCCGATCCTGAACATCTACCGGAAGTACTACGGCGCGAAGATGGCCCTCTTCCTGCTCGGCACCTTCTACGTCGCTACCGTCATCGCCGGGTACATGGTGGAGTTCACCTTCGGAGGACTCGGTCTCATCCCCGACCAGGCCGACGCCAAAATCCCCATGGAAGGGATCACCTGGAACTACACCACCTGGCTCAACATCGCCTTCCTCGTCCTTGCTGGCACTCTCCTCATCCCGTTCTTCCGGACCGGCGGAATGGACATGCTCCGCACGATGGGCGGCGCACCCGGCGACAGCCACGACCATGCAGGACACCACGCCGAGCCGGACCAGGAGCCCGCGACAGGAGAGCGGGACGAGGGCCCTCACGACTGACCAACCACCGTCTCTACGCCCAGGGGTGTAGTCGGCCCTCCATCCACGGGCCGATCCATGCGCGGCCGCCGCACTGCTGGCCAAGCTGGGCGAGACCCGCACACGGGCCCGGAGCGGTGACGAAGACCTGGTGCTCTTCGCCAGCCTCGACGACAACAACTTCTGGAAGTGGGTGGCGGCACCGTCTCGCAGCTGTGGAAACCCTGACCCGCGCGTACGCTCCGCCGGGACCTCGGAGCTTGAAGCCGTCGGGTCGCCGTTCCCGCAAGACTGACCACCATGGGCACAGAGGCAAGGGCGAACTTCTCGGTTGCGCTGGACGAGCTCGCCGACCTGACCACCGCCGATCATGCACAGCGCCGTGTCTCAAGGAATACGCGCGATCCGCCCGACGATCTACGCCGCGAAGTACCTGTCCGATCCCACCAACCGCAGGAAGATCGCCCGTCAGCTGAACAACGGCGAGTCCCTCCACGCGCTGCGCCGCCGGCTCCACTACGCCCGCGAAGGCAGGGCCACCCGGCGTCAGCCTGAGCAGCAGAACGAGCAGGCGTGGTGCCTGACCGTCGTGACGAACGCGGTGGTCTGCCGGCACACGAGTACCTCGCCCTGGCTGTGGACGAACTGCGCGGCGCCGGCAGCGAGGTGGACGCTGAGGTGCCGTCGCATATCTCCCCGGCCCGCAGCCAGGTGGTCAACTACTACGGCTCCCTCACCGTCGACTACGAACGCGAACTCGCCGAGCGAGCGGGGACACCGGCCGCTGCGGACCGCGGCCGTGGACGAGCCCGGAGCCGGGCTGTAGTGGCCGGCTGGTGTCCGGGCTGATGCTTGCCTGGCGCCTTGTTGTCCGACTGTGTGGTGATCGGCTCGGGAACGTCGGAACCCGTGGTGGCCGGGGTGTGTTGCTGCTATCAGTGGGGGCCGTCAGTTTCTGGCGGTGGCTGGTTCCGGGAGGGGTGGGTCGTGTCGCGGGGTTGGAAGATCACGGTCGTGGTGGTGGCGGTGGCGGGCATCGTCTCGACACCGTTGTTCTGGCTTCTGAACAGCCCGGACACCGGGCAACTGGTGGGGGCCTCGGTGCAGGCGGCGGTGGCCATCGCCGCCCTGGTCTGGGCGCTGTTCCAGCAGCCGCCCACCGGGCAGGCACCGGGTCCGGTGGATGTGGCCGTCTCGACGGGGAAGGCCGAGGCCACCGGCGGAGGCAGTGCCGGCACCGGGGTGCGGCGCCCAGCGGGGGAGGGCAGCGGGTCGGCGACGGCGGAGCGGACCGGGGACGCGAGTGCGGACGGCGCTGGCAGCAGCGCCAGTACCGGCATCGACTACAGCTGAAGCACGCCACACAAAGGAGGAAGGACAGGGCTGTTCATGAAGGAAGTACGGGCCGTCACGCCGACGCCAGAGCCGGACCCGGAGCCCGAGCCGACGGTGGTGGTGACGGACACGGGGGGTGACCGCGCCACGGGGGAGGGCACGGCGGTGACCGGATACCGGGCCCCGGCCCCCCGGGTCCCGCTCCCGGGAGCGGGCGCCTCGACACGGGTTTCGGGAACCGGGGACGCCACCGCGTCCGGGGGCGGCATCGCCAACTCGGGCATCTTCACGTACATACAGCCGCGCCGGGAGCCGGTGACGTTCCCGCACCAGGTCGGCGTGCTGCCCACGAAGTTGGGCTACTTCCAGGACCGGGCCGCCGTGTCGGCACTGAGGGAAGCGGTGGCGGGCCGGGGCACCGCGGTGGTGTGCCAGGATGCGGCCGGGGCGGCCGCCCCGTTGATCACCCGGGCCCACCTCGCCGCCATGCGGGGGGAGGCGGGGGATGCGGCCGGAGCGGCCGCCGACTACGAGCAGGTACTGGAGCACATGCTCCGGGTGCTGGGCCCGGACCACCTCCACACACTGGCCGCTTGGGCCCACCTCGCCGGCATGCGGGGGCGGGCCGGGGATGTGGCGGGGATGGTGGCCGCGACCGAAGAGTTGCTGGAGCACATGCTTCGGGTGCTGGGCCCGGACCACGTCCACACCCTGACCGCTCGGGCCCACCTCGCCGCCATGCGCGGGAGGGCCGGGAACGGTAACGATCGTTCGTGATACACGGAGATCAACGTGACGTTCCCACAGGTCGCGGCGGTAACGCTTTCCGTGTACGCGACTATGTAACGCCCCCTCCCCGCAAGCAGGCGGTTCGGTGGCTCGAGCGCTGACGGCACTCGGCCGCGGCCTGGGCGGCCCGCGCCCTCCTCCCCGAGATTGGACTGGCCACCCTCGCATTGAGGGATGCCGATCGGAGTGGGGAACTGGGCCTGGCGAAGGCCAGATGCAGGGCTACGCGGGAAGGGCGAGCCCTGCCTGCGTGGGACGCTCCCGCCACCTGCTGACTGTCTGGGGCACCAACCGTGTCTCGCGGCTGATGCCCCAGACAGGTACACGTTGTTGTCAGGCCTACCAGGAGGGCAACCGAATACGCCCGAAACAGGCAACGGGCCAAGGAGTGACGCAGACGGCCCGTCAGCGCTTCCGTCGGGCAGCCGGATCCCGCGCCGCGACGTGGGCGGCGACTGCGTCCACTGCGGGGCGTTCCAGGGAGCGGACGGAGGCGTGCCGGGAGCGGGTGAGCAGCATGGGGGTGGAGGTGCCACGGCGTCGTGGGTAAGCGCGCTGTGGCGGAGGCGGTGCCGCCGTCAGCCGATGGCCTGGCCTCGGCCTACCGGGACGCGCCCGTTGCAAGCCGGTCAAGCTTGGCCAGTTTCCATAACACCTGCAAGTTCAGGGGCGGCGGGTCACGGCCCGACAGAGGTTCAGCATCCCTGCTTGCAGACGACGGTGGGGAAGGTCGCGGCGAGCTGATTATGCAAGGCTGTCTTTTACGTCGAGCGCTTGCGCCTGGGCCGGCGCGACGCCCCTGACGCAGACTCGGCCGCCGCCGGGGCGTTGGGGATTGCGGCACCTGTATCTGGCGCCGCGGTCCTCTGTCAGAGGAACCTGGCTGTTGCCCGCCGCCCGGGCGGCCTGACCGCTCAGCCTCGCGACGCTGCGTGTTTGGCGAGTTCGAGGAGGGCTTCCAGGTCGTGGGCGGCTTCGGCGGCGCACAGGCCGCTCGCCAGCAGGAGTCCCGCGAGTACTAGGACGGTCAGGGTGTGACTGTGTGGGGGTGGGGCGAGGAGGGCGGCGACCCGTCGGGGTATGGGGCCCGGTCCGGCGGGGGCGAGGCGGCCGAGGATGCCGAGGGCGCCGGCGGGGATCCATGCGCGGCCTGTGGTGCGTTTCGCGGCCAGGGCGGCCTTGCCGACGGTGTGGGCGACGCGCCTTCGGTCGCCGGTGTGGGTGGCGGCGCTTTCGTCGGCCCACCGCTCGACGGTGTACGCGACGGTGGCTGCAACGGGCCGCAGCAGCGGGTTGGCGGCGGCGGCCAGATGGGCGGAGGCGACGAACAGGTAGTGGTGGTGCGCGAGGTGGGCGCGTTCGTGGGCGAGCAGGACCTCGTGTTCGGCGGGGTTCAGGGCGGTGAGCATGCCGGTGGAGATCACGATGCGACCCGGGCGGCCGGGCAGGGCGTAGGCGTCGGCGGCGGGATCGTCCACGACGACGAGTTGGTCGTGGCCCGGCAGGCAGGCGGCCTCGGTGGCGGCGTGCATCAGGGCGCGGGTGCGGCGCCACGCCATGCGGGCGGCCATCGCACCGGCGGCAGCCAGCAGGACACCCGCGAGCAGGGCCACGGACAGCGAGGCCGGGTCGTGCTGCTGGGCCGCCTGCGCCGACCAGTGCCCGTGAGCCAGGCGGGCGAGCAGGGGGAAGCGTAGTAGGCCAGTGGTGGTGAGCATGGCCAGGACAGCGGTGCTCGCGGCGGCCAGCACCAGGGCGCCGGCGCTCAGCATCCAGGTGGCCAGCCGCGGTGGCAGGCGCTCGCCCAGCGGCCGGGCGGCCAGGGCTGCCAGGAGCGGGAAGAGGAGCGGCAGGTAGACGGCGTAGCGCATGGGGCGGCGCCTACTGTCCGGGGGCGAGCAGCTTGCGCAGCAGCTCTTCGTCGTCGTCGGAGAGGTCGTCGACGAACCGGCTGAGGACGGCTTCGCGGTCGGTGCGGGCGTCCAGGACCTGGCGCATCTGTCGGGCGGCCAGGCCGGATTCGTCGGCGATGGGGAGGTAGGCGAAGGCGCGGCCCCGGGTGCTGCGGGTCAGCAGGTTTTTGGCGTAGAGACGGGACAGGGCTGTGACCACTGTGCTGTACGAGAGGCCGCCGCCGAGGCGGTCCTTGACGTCGCCCGGTGTCAGGGCCTGGGGTGAGGCGTGGTGCAGTGCCGCGAGGACCTCGGCCTCCAGTTCGCCCTTGGCCCGGCCCTTGGGTGCGGCGGCTTCGGGTGCGTCCACGGTGCGGTTCCTCCTGCGCTATCTTCTACGATCACGTAGAACTTCTACGATCTCGTAGAAGTTACTCGCATGCCCCGAGTGTGCCACGCCCGCGCACCGGCACGCAGCGAGCCGGCGCACCCAGAGCCCCCAGGAGGACGTGCGTGAGCACAGCAACAACGGCCAACGAGGCCCCGCAGACGGGCCAACGCACGGTGGCAGCCCGGGCTGCGGGCCTGACCAAGGCCTACGGCTCCGGCGAGACCCGCGTGGTGGCGCTGGATGCGGTCGACGTGTCCGTGACGCGCGGCGAGTACGTCGCGATCATGGGCCCGTCCGGGTCGGGCAAGTCGACGCTGATGCACTGCATGGCGGGCCTGGACACCGTCTCCGCGGGGCAGACCTGGATCGGCGAAAGCGAACTCACCGCCCTCAAGGACAAGCACCTGACCCGGCTGCGCCGGGACAAGATCGGCTTCATCTTCCAGGCGTTCAACCTGCTGCCGACGCTCTCGGCACTGGAGAACATCACCCTGCCGATGGACATCGCCGGCACCAAGGCGGACCGGGCGTGGCTGGACCAGGTGATCGACACCGTTGGCCTGCGGGGACGTCTCTCCCACCGGCCCGGCGAGTTGTCCGGCGGCCAGCAGCAGCGGGTCGCCTGCGCACGCGCGCTGGCGAGCCGCCCGGAGATCATCTTCGCCGACGAGCCGACCGGCAACCTCGACTCCCGGGCCGGCGCCGAGGTCCTCGCCTTCCTGCGCCGGTCCGTCACCGATCTGGGGCAGACGATCGTGATGGTCACCCACGACCCGGTCGCGGCCTCTTATGCGGACCGCGTCGTCTTCCTCGCCGACGGCCACGTCGTGGACGAGTTGGCCGAGCCGACGGCTGGCTCGGTACTCGACCGGATGCGCAAGTTCGACGGCGCCGGACGCAGGAGCTGACGAACCGTGATCAAGGCAAGTCTGCGCAACTTCCTCGCCCACAAGGGCCGCATGGCCCTGTCCACGCTCGCCGTGATGCTCGGCGTCGCGTTCATCTCCGGCACCCTGGTCTTCTCCGACACCATCAACGCCGCATTCACCTCGATCTCCACCTCCACCGCAGCCGACGTCACGATAAAGCCGAAGCAGGCGTTCAACCCCGAGGTCGAGGACCGCGCCCTGTCCGGGGAGACTCCCACCCTGCCCGCCGACGTGGTGGCCAAAATCGCCCAGGTCCCAGGCGTGAAGGCCGCGCACGGCCAGGTGAGCCTGCAGACCCTGACCGTGGTGGACAAGGACAACAAACCCATCGGCGCCACCACCGGCGCCCCGACCATGGGCCAGAACTGGTACGACACCCCGCAGGTCCGCATCAGCGACGGCCGTGCCCCGTCGAAGGCCGGGGAGCTGGTCCTCGACCAGGCCAGCGCCCGACACAAAGGCGTGCACCTCGGTGACGCGCTGCACGTGATCAGTCCGTCCGGGTCCACACCGGCCACCGTGGTCGGCATCGCCACCTTCGCTACCGCCAACCCCGGTGTCACCCTGGTGTACACCGACACCGCGACCGCGCAGACGGTGATGCTCGGCAAGCCGGACGTCTTCACCACCGTCACAGTCGACACCGCGCCCGGCGCCACCCACACCACCGTCCAACAGCGGATCAAGGCCGCGCTCGGCGACAGCTACTCCGTCGCCACCAAGGAGGAGCAGGCCCAGTCCGCCACCCAGCAGATCACCGCCTTCCTCGGCGTGATCACCTACGCCCTGCTCGGCTTCGCCGGCATCGCCGTGCTGGTCGGGATCTTCCTGATCCTCAACACCTTCTCCATGCTGGTCGCCCAGCGCACCCGCGAACTCGGCCTCCTGCGGGCCCTCGGCGCGAGCCGCAGCCAGGTGACTCGCTCCGTCCTGACCGAGGCCCTGCTGCTCGGCGCGGCCGGCTCCACCCTCGGGCTGGGCGTCGGGATCGCTCTCGCCGCCGCACTGAAGTCCCTGATCGGCCACTTCGGTGTGGACCTGTCCGGCACCGCCCTGGTCATCAACTGGCCCGCCCCGGCCGCCGCCTACGCCGTCGGCGTCCTCGTCACTCTCATCGCCGCGTACCTGCCTGCCCGCCGAGCCGCCCGCATCTCCCCGATGGCCGCCCTGCGCGAAGCCGCCGCGCCGCCCGCCACATCGCTGACGATCCGCACCGTGGTCGGATCCCTTGTCCTGCTCGCCGGCACAGGAGCCCTCTACAGCGCCGCGACCCACCACGACACCGTGGTGACCGGCGCCGGACTGCTCGGCGCGGGCATCGTTGCCACCCTCGTCGCCCTGGTCATCCTCGGACCGGCGCTCTCCCGGGTCGTCGTGCACACCCTCGGCGCGCCCTACCCGGCGCTCTTCGGCGCCGTCGGACGGATGAGCCGGCTCAACGCCGTACGCAACCCCCGCCGCACCGGAGCCACCGCCGGCGCACTGATGATCAGCCTTTCCCTCGTCGGCGCGGTCGCGGTCCTGGCCGCCTCCCTGACCACCTCCGTCGACCGCGATGTCGACAACACCTTCGGCGCCGACTACATCGTCAGCGGCAACGGTCAGCAGCCCATCGGCCCCGAGATCACCGGCAAGGTCCGCGCCATCCCCGGCGTCCAGGCGGTCACCCGCCAGCGATACGCCGTCGCCCACCTGAACGGCTTCCAGGTCATCGCCTCCGGCGTGGACACCGCCACCGTCGACCAGGCCGTCAAACCCCAGTACGTCGCCGGCTCCACCGCCGACATCGCCGCCGGGAAGCTGATGGTCGACGAGACCACCGCCAACACCGACCACCTCAAGATCGGCTCCACGGTGGAGCTGCACTTCCTCAACGGCAACACCGCAACCCTCACCGTCGGGGCGATCACCAAACCCCCGGCCGGCGCGGGCAAGGACGCGGGCACCTTCCAGGTCTCTCTCGACACCCTGGGCCGCTACGCCCCCGAGGCGAAGGACTTCACCCTCTACCTCAACGCCGCCCCCGGCGCCGCCAAGCAGCTCGGGCAGGCCCTCGACAGCGCCCTGACCGGCTACCCCCAGGTGAGCGTCCAGAGCCAGGCCGACTACAAGAAGCAGATCACCGGCCAGGTCGACTCCGTCCTCTACCTCATCTACGGCCTGCTCGCCCTCGCCATCGTCATCGCGATCCTCGGCGTCATCAACACCCTCGCCCTCTCGGTGGTCGAGCGCACCCGTGAGATCGGCTTGCTCCGCGCCATCGGCACCTCCCGCCGCCAGATCGGCCGCCTCATCCGCCTGGAATCGGTCCTGATCGCCGTCCACGGAGCCCTGCTCGGCCTCGCCCTCGGCCTTGCCTGGGGCATCACCGGACAGAAGGTCCTCACCCTCTACGGGATCACCACGCTGACGATCCCCTGGACCACCATCCTCGCCGTCCTCGCAGGCGCTGCCCTCGCCGGCCTGGCGGCGGCGATCCTGCCGGCCTTCAAGGCGGCGCGGACCAAGGTCCTGGTGGCCATCGCCGCCGGGTGACAGACCGCGTCCGTCGGCGGGGACCGGCCCCGCCGGCGGACGCACCACCGGGCCCGTAGGTCGGGCTGGGAAGATGTCCGGCACCGAACCCGCCAGGAGGCACGCATGCCCGATTCGCCGACCGCCCCGCGGTGGCGCATGCGGCCGCTCTACGCGGCCGGGTTCACCACCGCCTTCGGCGCCCACGGCATCGCCGCCAACCTCGGCCACTTCACCTCCGACCGGGCCGAATCCCTCCTCGTCCTCGGCGGCCTCCTCGCGCTGTACGACGGCGCCGAAGTCCTCCTCAAACCGGTCTTCGGCACCCTCGCCGACCGCATCGGGCCCCGCCCGGTCCTGCTCGGCGGCCTGATCGGATTCGCGCTGGCCTCAGCCGCGTTCGTCCTCGCCGACGACACCGGCCTGCTCTGGGCAGCCCGCCTCGGACAGGGCGCCGCCGCCTCCGCCTTCTCACCCGCAGCCTCCACGCTCGTCGCCCGCCTCAACCCCGCCGCCGGGCACGGACGGGCCTTCGGCTCCTACGGCTTCTACAAGAGCCTCGGCTACACCGCCGGCCCTCTCCTCGGCGGCCTCACCGTCTGGGCGGGAGGCCTGTCACTCCTCTTCGGCGTGATGACCGCCCTCGCGGCAGCCGTAGCCATCTGGGCAGCCCTGACAGTGCCCAGCGTTGCGCCACTGCCCCGCGCCCGGCAGACCGTCCTCGACCTCGGCCGCCGGCTCAACCAAAGCAGCTTCCTGCGACCGACCACCGCCCTGGCCTGCGCCACCGCAGCCCTCTCGGTCGGCGTGGGATTCCTGCCGGTCTCCGGCACGGCCGCAGGGATGGGACCAGTCACCACCGGCGCCGCCGTCTCGGTGCTCGCGGCCTGCGCCGCCGTCACCCAGCCAGGAACGGGCCGCGCCCTGGACGCCGGACGGATCACCACCCGTGCCGGAATCGGCGCCGGCCTGCTCATCACCGCCGCGGGCCTGGCCAGCGCGACGCTCCCGGGCATCGCCCCCGTGCTGATCGCCGCAGCCCTGATCGGAGCCGGGACCGGGGCCATCACCCCGATCGGCTTCGCCGCCCTGGCCGCTTCCACCCCGCAAGAGCGACTCGGGCAAACCGTGGGAGCAGCCGAACTCGGCCGCGAACTCGGCGACGCCGCAGGCCCCCTGCTCGTCGGCGCCATCGCCACGATCGCCACGCTGACCCCCGGCTACGCCGCCCTCGCGCTGCTGCTGGCCGCCGCCGCCCTGATCCTGGCCCGCGCCGACACGGCCGGCTCGCCACCGGGCGGCGCGCCGGTCGGGTAAGCCGTGCTGCGCGTCCGGCGGCGGCGCCGTACCGCGCGCCGTAGCGTGGAACAGGAGGGAGTCCCATGCATACGATCACCGACTGGCTCGGCGGGCTGTCCGGGCCGGTGGTGTACGCGGTCGTCGGCGCTCTCGTCTTCGCCGAGGACGCCCTGTTCTTCGGGTTCGTGCTTCCCGGAGAGACCGCCGTCGTGCTCGGCGGCGTCCTCGCCAGTCAGGGCAAGGTGTCCGTGTGGTGGCTGGCGCTGGTCGTCGTGTTCGCCGCCATCACGGGAGACAGCGTCGGCTACGAGATCGGCCGTCACTTCGGACCACGCATCCTGGACACCCGCCCGCTACGACGCCACCAGGCCCGCGTCGGCAAAGCCCGCGAGCTGATCCGCAACCGCGGGGCAGCGGCCGTCTTCCTCGGCCGGTTCATCGCCTTCTTCCGCGCGATGATGCCCGCCCTCGCCGGCACCTCCCGCATGCCCTACCGCCGCTTCCTCCTCTTCAACGTCCTCGGGGGACTCACCTGGGGCATCGGGTTCACCGCCCTCGGCTACTTCGCCGGCACCGCCTACACCCGAGTCGAGAGCCTCATCGGACGCGCCATCGCCCTGCTACTCGCCGCACTGGTAGCCGTCGCCCTCATCGTGTGGCACATTCGCCGACGTCACCGCCCCGACGCCCCCGCGTCAGCCGGCGACAACCACAATGCCCAGGACAACGACCAGGATCGCCACGGGCCTTGACCCCTGATCTTGGGCACTCAACCAAACGACCACCCACCTGGGTATCTCAATGACCGTTGACAGTGTGGAGGCTCTGCGTTCAAGGGGCTGTCCGGGCGTCTTCGCGGATGAAGCCCGCCTGGCGGGACTGACTCGCGGCCGAGCTGGAGAAGGAACCGGCCGCGCACGGCTGGGTGGAGGACCAGCGGTGGACTGGCCCGGGTGGCCACCGTCATTGCGCGGCGCTTCCACGTCCGCTTCAGCCCTGCGCAGACCTGGCGCTTCCTGCATCAGATCAGCTGGAGCGTTCAGGCCCCTCAGCGGCGGGCCGCCGACGTGACGAGGAGGCGGTGGCCACCTGGCTGAAGGAGACCTGGCCGAGCGTGGAAAGACGGTGAGGGACCAGGACGCAGGTGCTCCGGCCGCCGAAAGCACGGACCTGGTCCCGGCGCGGTCACACGCCCCGCGTCACCGTCCGGGCCGCCGGCTCGGGACGCATCTCACTCGCCGGTGTGGTGTGCGCAAGGCCCGGCACGCTGGCTGATCCGCACTCGTTTGTGTGAGAGGCGTGGCGAACCGGTGCTCCGGTCGCCGCCCAGCCCCCGTTCCGGCTCGTGTCGCTGGCCGGGGTGTCGGTGGCTACTGCTCATTGCGTGCGAGTGGGCCGGTCGGCCGGATCGAGCGGTAGCCGGGGTGTACTCCTGGGCTGAGTTCCTGCTGCTCGGCGATGCGCCGGAGCAGGGAGGTCAGCTGTCGGTGCTCGTCGGGGGAGAGCCCCTGGCAGACCTGCTGCTCGTGCGCTGCACCCGCCTTGCGCAGCTCGGCCAGCAACCCGGAGCCCTGTTCTGTCAGGAACAGTGCGTACAGGCGACGGTCGCTGGGATTCCTGCGGCGCTCGATCAGCCCGCGCTCCTCCAGATCGTCGGCGAACGGCACGAAGCGGCTCGGCGGCATCCCCAGGACGTCGGCGAGTTCGCGCTGACTGCGGCCGGGCGTCCTGGCCAGCAGGCGCAGCAGTCCCGCCTGTGCGGGGGTCAGGCCGAGCCCGGCAATCCGTTGCGCGAACAGTCCGGCCGCGTGCGCCCCGAGCTGGGCCAGCAGGAAGGCGGCACCCTCCTGGCGCCCGGGCCTCCCATCCTCACGATTCATACTCATGGAGACATGATAACTGCTTGACAATCGTTCTAATCTGTAATCATTATTCGGCGCAGATGACCGACTGAGGAGAAGCCATGACCCCCACCTCCATCCCGCAGCGTTCTGAGAGCACAGGGCGTCGCCCGCAGTCCGGTCCGCCGCTGCTGGCCCCCGTCCTGGCCTTCGCCGCGCTGACCGTCGCCTACGTCGTCGTCAATCGGTCCACCCCGCACCCCGACGCCTCGGGCGCCGAAGTCCTGGCCTACGCCCAGCCCCACGGCGCCGCGATCAAGCTGGGCGCCTTCCTGATGTTCGCCTCCGCAGTGCCCCTGGCGCTCACGGCAGCGGTGCTCTACCGGCGACTGCGGGCCTTGGGCATCACCGCGCCCGGCTCGGCGATCACCCTGGTCGGCGGCGTGCTGGCCTCCACCGCGCTGACGCTCAGCGCGATGTTCACCTGGAGCGGCGGGCGCCTGCCGGCGGACGTCGGCCCCGGCCTTGCCCGCGCCCTGGCCGACCTTTCATTCCTGTCCGGCGGCCCCGCCTACGCGGTGATGTTCGCCCTGCTCGTCGCCGGAATCTCCGTGACGGGCTTGTTTGCCGGGCTGCTGCCACGCGCCGTGACCTGGACCGGACTGGTGCTCGCCGCCGCCGGGATGCTCTCCACGCTCAGCCTGCTGGCCTTCGGCTTCGGCTACCTCCTGCCGGTGGTCCGCTTCGGCGGCCTCGTATGGCTGGTGTTCGCCGCCGCCCTGCTGCCGCGCACCCGCACTTCACGCCACCAGTAAGAGCCTCCGCGCTGCCGCATCCTGCCCTGCCGCCCGCATTCAAGGAGCCCCGTCAATGTCCAGCAGTTACCCGGATCTGACCGGCAAGAGCGTCGTCATCACCGGCGGATCCCGCGGCATCGGCGCCCAGACCGCACGGGCCTTCGCCGCCCAAGGCGCCAAAGTCTGCGCGGTCGGCCGCGACCAGGACGCCCTGGCCACGGTCGTCGCCGGCATCACCAACAAGGGCGGCACCGCGATCGCCGTGGTCGCCGACGTCACCGACTCCGCCTCTCTGGACCGCCTGCGCCGGCGAGTCGAAGCTCAGTTCGGCCCGGTCGACGTTCTCGCTGCCTTCGCCGGAGGCCAGGGCTTCCCGGTCCCCTCCGTGGACCTGACCGAAGAGCGCTGGCGTCAGGTCATCGACTCCGATTTGACCTCAACGTTCCTGACCATCCAGGCGTTCCTGCCGGGCATGCTCGAACGCGGCCGCGGCTCGATCATCACCATGTCCTCGGCGGCCGGCCGCCAACCCAGCCAGGCCAACCTCGCCTACGGCGTCGCCAACGCCGGGCTGGTCATGCTCACCCGCCACCTGGCCACCGAGATCGGGCCGCGCGGAATCCGCGTCAACTGCATCGCGCCGTCGACCATCCGCACCGAAAAAGTACAGGCCCGCATGCCCGCCGATGTACAGGCGAAGGTCGCCGCCCTGCATCCGCTGGGCCGCATGGGAACCACCGACGACGTCGCCCAGACCGCACTGTTCCTCGCCTCCGCCGCCGCCTCCTGGCTGACCGGCCTCACCATCGACGTCACCGGCGGCCGGATCACCCACTAGTGCGGATCAGGCAACGTTCGCCCTGTTCACGATCTCGCGGAGGCGTTCGTCGGCGGCATGCTTGTTCCGCCAGACGATGTAGCGGCGGATCATGCTTCCCTGCTCTTTGTGGCTGGCGTGGTCGGTGCCATCGAGAGCGAAGTAGCGCAGGGCGGTGAACTGGGCCTCGATCCGGTTGAGCCAGGAGCTTTTGGTAGGGGTGTAGGCGATCTCGACGTTGTTCGCCGCCGCCCAGGTCGCGACCCGCTGGCAGCGCTTCGTCGTCAGGTGCGGTGAGTAGTTGTCGCCGGTACGGTAATCCGCGCGGCGTCCTCGGCCAGCCCGTGCACACCGAGCAGCCCCAGCACCGCGGCGCGGATCCGGGGCTCTGCAGCGATGAGCGGGATGCCGAGCCCGCAGCCTATGGACATGCCGCAATAACCCACCGGGCCGACGCCGACCTGGTCGAGGCGCTGGACCGCAGTCAGGGCCGCCTGCCAGTCCGCAACAGCCTGACCGGCCAGATAGCTGTGCATGCCGGCGACCAGCGCGCCCGGATTCTCACCGGCGGCCATGCCAGCCCGCATCCCGGCCGTGATCCGGCCGAACTCCTCGTCCTTGGGCCGGTCACCGTGGTTGGGCGCGTCGATCGCGACGACCGCGAAACCCTCGGCAGCGAAGCGGCGCCCACGGGACACGGCGCCGGGGGCCGTCTTGTGCAACCCGCCGCCGTGGCCCAGCAGAATCAGGGGGCGACTACCGCAGGCGTCTTCCGGCGTCCACAGCACGCCGGGGATCTCGTCAAGGGTGAAGAACTGTTCAGTGACGCCGTCCGACGACGTCTGGGAGGTGAAGCGCATCAGCGTTTCAAGCCTTTCGGGATGCCTTGTGCGGGCGCTCCCTAAGGGTTGTCCCGTAAGTGATCTTGCCGTGGGATGAATCTTGGCCGTGGTTGGTGTGATCACGGCGTCTGAGCCGTCCTGGATAGCCCCGCTCGCCGGACTGAGCCCGCGCGCCTTCGGCAAGTTGATGAGGCAGCTGCGCCGCGAGGGCGGCGACGCGCCGGGCCGTGGCCGGCCGTGGAAGCTGTACCTGGAGGACCGGGTGCTACTGGTGGCCGCGTACTGGCACACCAACTTGACTCTGCGCCAACTCGCGCCGCTTTTCGGAGTGTCGAAGTCCACCGCCGATCGCGTCATCGACCATCTCGGCCCCAGGCTCGCGCTTGCCCCGCGTAGGCGATTCGCCAAGGACGCGGTGCTGATCGTGGACGGCACACTGGTACCTGCCCGCGACCACCAGGTCGCCGAGCAGTCGAAGAACTATCGCTACTCGACGAACCACCAGGTGGTCTTCGACGCCGACACCCGACTGGTTGTGGTGGTCGGCCGCCCGCCGCCGGGGAACCGCAACGATTGCCGGGCCTGGGCCGAATCCGGTGCGCGGCAGGCGGTCGGCAGCAACGCTACAACGATCGCGGACGGCGGCTACCTGGGCACCGGCCTGATCATGCCGCACCGCCGGCGCAAGGGCGAGGAACTGCCCGACTGGAAGGAGGCCCACAACAAGAGTCACAAACGGGTTCGCGCCCGCGTCGAGCACGCATTCGCCCGGATGAAGACCTGGAAGATCCTGCGGGACTGCCGCCTGAGAGGCGATGGTGTGCGCCACGCGATGCACGGCGTTGCCCGCCTGCACAACCTTGCTCTCACGGGATGGCTCCCGCCGCATGCGGGACCTGAGAGGTCCACGGGAGACGGCTCCCCACCACGCAGTCTCGGAGGAGAATCAGGCGAGGCAGAACTCGTTGCCCTCGATGTCCTGCATCGTGATGCACGACTCGTTGACGCCATCGGCGCGCTGCGTCAGCACGTGTTTCGCGCCGAGCACCATCAGCCGTGCGCATTCGGCCTCGAGTGTGGCCAGGCGCTCGTCACCCACGAGCCCGGTACCGGCCCGCACACAGAGATGCACCCGGTTCTTGACGACCTTGTCTTCGGGAACCCGCTGGAAGAGCAGGCGCGGGGCCACACCCGAGGGATCAGTACACGCGAAGTAGATCTCGTCCTCGGGCGGCAGCGAGCGGTGGTACTCCCCCCACGTGGCAAAGCCCTCCGGGACCGTCGGTACGACGTACCCCAGCACCTCGCACCAGAAGGCGGCGAGCCGCGCAGGTTCCGCGCAGTCGAAGGTCACTTGGAACTGTTTGATCGTTGACATCGGCGCACGATAGCAGGGGCCCTGCTCATCTCCCCGGGTCGGTAGGTCCGCACGTTGTCGGGAGGAGGCACCTGCTACCCGTTGCTGTGTCGTGCGGTCGCAGGGGTGAACCGAGGTCAGGTGCTTCCCCAAAGGGAACCTGGGATGCGATCCCGGCGAGCCACTCTCGTGCTGCTAAAGATCAGTTACGGGACAACCCTTAGACCATGCAAAGGAGGGAGCCCCGACCTGTCACAGTGTTAATCGGTCTCACCTCCTCCAATTCGCAATGGTGCACGGCGGCGCCGAAGGTACCACAAAGATCATCACTCGTGCCTCGCCCGGGCGAACGTTGCCTGATGCGGCACTACCAGGACGTTTCACGCCCCGGGAGTTGGCCGGCGAGCCGCCGCTCCAGGCTGCCGTCGCGCGACACCCGCAGTAACCCACCTTCAGGACACCAACGGCGGCTTCAGCTGGGCCACCGTGCAGCTCCATCTGATCTCAGCGGAGAACACCGCCGGTGATCCCTCAGCCGCCATCGCCGCCGCCGATGCTCTCGCACCCCAAGCGCTCCCCACCACCGAGCGGCGCGCGCTCTACTTCACCGACCGCGCGAAGGCTTTCGCTCAATGGGGCCGACGAGACGAATGCATCCGCGCCCTCCTCCAGGCCGAGTACTGGGCCCCTCAGGAAACCCACGCCCGCCCAGCCGTGAAATCCCTCGTCTCCGGCCTGCTGCTCTCCGGGCGCACCACACCCGAACTCCGAGGCATCGCCGCCCGTACCGGAGTCCTACACAGCTAGTTGACCAGGCCGTCGATCCACCGACGACGATGGTCGGTGACCCGGCCCGCTACCATGAGCAGCGCATCCTCACCCCTGAAGCAGACGGCCTTACGCGGCCCGCTTCGACGCCGTAGGTTCGCGTCTGGCTGCAATGACGAGGATCTGTGAAAACGGCCAGGCCCGCTCTCGATGCCCCACTTGGTTGCGCGTGCATCGAAGGCCGGAGTCGCCCGTCCCCGTAGGGTCCGGCGGCACGTCGCCCCCGGTGAGGCGGTCCCGCTCCACCCGGAGGCGGTCGCGTTCGCTGGTCACTACTACTTCGACGTCAACGTCAGGAGATCCCCGAGGACCGGCTGGCGCGTCTACTCCTACGACGCGCTCGGCTCCTTCGTGGCCATCCCACTCGCCCAGGCGACCGTCGGCCCGCTCAGCGCCGCGATCGGCGTGCACACGACACTGCTCGGGGCCGCTGTGGTGATCCTCGGTTGCACCGTCGCCATGCTCGCGGTGCGCGACGTCCGCGCGCTGCGGATCAGGACCGCAAGTCCGGACACCGGTCTGGTATCCGCCCCGGTGTCCGCCGCGGCCTGAGGTGTCCCGGCCGAACCCCATCCCTGCCGGCGCCGAACCCGCCGGACCCGGCCCGGCCGGTTCTCCTGGCGCGACATGAACTTCCGACCCGACCGGTCCTCCCCTGCCGTCGTGACCTCCGCGTCCATCACATCGAACGGCAGCATGACCGCGCGCACCGGGTGGACGTCACGTCGCTGAGGTGCCCGGCCGCGCGGCGAGGCCAGAGCACCCACAGGCACGACGCCGGGCGTACCGCCACCACCAGCGTCCTCGCAGCAGTGCGCAGCATGTCACGCGAGCGGTGGGAGGCGAGGACGACGTCCGCAATGGCCAACCGGCGGCGACTGTGAAAATCGCTGTCCGATCACCGGAGCACGGTGATAGACATCCGGCGTGGAAAAGAATCTCGAGTTCCCTGACCTGCTGCGACTGATCGATGAACGGTCGACCGCCTTCCGCACCGCGGTCGCCGCCGCGCCCAGTCTCGACGCACAGGTGCCGACCTGCCCCGAGTGGACGCTGTTCGATCTGGTGAAGCACCTGGGTGGGGGAGACCGTTTCTGGGCCGCCATCGTCAGCGCGGGGCCTGCCGACGCTCCCCCGGCCGAGGCCACCGCTGCGCGCGCCGCTCTGGAAGTGCCGCGGGAGCGTGAGGCCCTGCTGGCCTGGCTGGCCGCGTCGACGCAGCTTCTGCTGAGCGCCCTGCGCGAGGCAGGACCGGACGCCGGCTGCTGGGCGTGGTGGAGTGCCCTGCAGACGCCGCGGACCTCCGGTGGAGTCGCCCGACACCGGGTCCAGGAGAGCGCGGTGCACACCTACGACGCCCAGCTCGCCGCGGGCGCCCCGCAGCCGCTGCCGGCCGAGGTCGCACTCGACGGTGTCGAGGAGTTCCTGTTCACCTGCGTCGCGACGCCCAGCGCCTGGCTGCACAAGCCCACGGCCTTCGACTTCCACACCGCCGAGGGTCGCTCCTGGCGCCTCACGGTCGACGGCGACGGCGCACGCTCCACCCGCATCCCCGCGCCCACTGCCGCGACCGGCGAGGACTCGGACGCAGCCGGCGCCTCCATCCATGGCACGGCCAGTGAGTTGGTCCTCTACTTGTACGACCGTATCCCCGTCGACTCCTTGCACGTTGACGGAGACGCAGGGCTGCTCGACCTGCTCCGCGCCTGGGAGCCGGAGGAGTAGGACGTGGCGGGGGCGGTTGGCCGCGCCTCGAGCCGGTAGGACACGACTCTTCTCCAGGTTCGTCAGTCGCAGCACCGGGCTCAAACCCGCGAGGCGGCCTCGGGGCGTCACCAAGCCGACCCTCTACCTGGTCACAGCTCGAACTCACGACCTCCGCACGATCAGAGACGAGTACATCGATAGCCGGGCAACCGCCGACCGGCTCGCTCTCCCTATCCAGCGAACCGGCGGTTCTGCGTCGAGGCCGACCCCTGGCCGCGCTCCTGGTCCCACGAACCCGCCAGATGATCATTTGTCAGGTAGGCCATAGGTAGCTGCTCTCCTCGCCAACCCGCTCAGCGGCGACCGCCGCTCTCGCCATCGGTGTACCCACCGCCTGTTCCAGCGTGGGGCGCAGGCGGCACATCGCTGGTCGTCGCGCTACGCAGGGCCTCGGTGTACTTGCCCCCGCTCCGGCTCGCCCGGCGGGCGGCACCCGTACGCCACGGCCTGCCGCTACCCCCCTCGGTCTCGGAGCCCTTCTGGGATGCCATGGCCGAGGCGGCATTCCAGCGACGCTTCCACCGTCCGCGCAGCTACCGCCACCCGCAGACCAGCAGCGTGGACCACACCCACCGGCTCCTGGCAGCCATCCTGCGCCGCCGCAGAGCGGTGACCATGATATTCCTGGCCCAACTACTGGGCGTCAACCGCACCAACCTGTCCATCCAGTACCAGGACGGAAAAAGGCTCCTGGACCTACACCGGATCCTCGTCACACCGCTACCCGGATCGCCTGCCCGCACATTGGAGCAGCTACACGCCCGAACAACCCCCAAGGACCCCGTCGCTGACAGTTATTGAAATACGGGCCCCCGCGGTGCCTGTGTACTGGCGTTGGACCCCGACTGTGTGGGTGCCCTTCTTCACGTCGCCGGTCTCGTCCACGACCAGTACCGCGGCGTCGTCGTGAAGGTGCTCAACGACGTACTCACGCACGTCATCGCGCACGGCATCGGCATCCCATGAGGCGCGGCACAGCAGATGCTGCATCCCGTGGGGGCTGGCCTCCCGGCCCACTCCGCGATCGTCCAGCAGTTCTTGCGTGGCAGGTCCGACAGCAGGCCCAGCACCAACCGCCCGGGCCGTAGGCGAGGTTCATAGCGGGCGAACCGGCCCGCGATCCGCCCCATGGCCACCTCAAACGCCTCCCGCCAACGTGCGGGATCTATGCTGTGGCCAGTGGCCACCGTCTCGTCGTCAGTCCACACACCCACGATGATCAACGTCGGCCGCGCCCGTTCCCGTACCGGCCCCCACCAGCGAGATCACGATCCACACAGCTGGACCACTACAGTCCGCTCAAGGCCCCGCGGGCCTTCGAGAGCGCTCTGCATCGTCCCGCGATCCCTCCTTCAAGGGGCGCGGTAATCCGTGGACGGACCCGCGGAAGATCACGTACTGTGTGGCTCCACGCCCTGAGATGGACGGAAGGAGGCGAGTGCCGTGCAGTTCACAACATTCCAGCGCTCCCTCTTCCGCTATCCCGGCGTGGTTCGCCAGTTCTGACCGGGAGCGCTCCAAGCAGCCTGTATCCCGGAGGAATCCATGACCAATCCGGTCATCCGCGCGCTCTCCGCGAGCGATGCTCATCTCTTCGACGCACTCCCCGACCCCCTGGATGCCCGTGAAGGCCATCGGCGTACCCAGTTCCGCCCCGACTGGAAGCGCGTCGCCCTGCGCGACGGCGAGGTCGTCGCACGCGGCGCGTGGTGGGGCGGCCCCGACGACTCGGAGCCCGTCAACATCAACTGGTTCGACGTGGCCGAGGGCGAGGAGGAGGCCGGGGCCGAACTCCTGCGCACCGCTCCCTGGCAGGTCGAACTCGAGATCAACCTGCCCGGCGGCTGGCGGGAAAAGACCGACCTGCGCGCCGGCGCCGAGGCGCGCTTCGCCGCCGCACGAGCCGCAGGGTACGAACTCCTGGTGGAACGCTTCCTGTACCGCTGGACCCCGGAGCGAGGTCTGCCCGAGCGGCCCGGACGCCTGCGCTTCAGCGCCGAACCCGACGACACCGTGTTCTTCGACGCGTTGCGCCGCATCCACTCCGTCACCCTGGACGCCCACGCGCTCAGGGCCATCGAGGAGGGCGGCCTCGACCAGGCCGCCCAGGAGGAACTCGACTAACCGGCCATTGGCGGCTGCGCCTGGAGGAACGGGAGCTGCTGGTGGACACCTGCTGGCGCATCAGCTCGACACCTCGGCAGGTCGAAGCCGGGTACAGGTGGCGACGGTTGCACGCGGGCGTCGTCAGAAGTGCAGGACGCCGATGTCGCGGACGGTCTGGGAGAGGGCCCGGACGAGGTCGTTCTCTCCGTCCCTGCGCCACACCAGGGCGTAGGGAATCGTCCCCATGTCGGGGACGGGGATGAAGCGGACGTGGGACATGGACCAGTAGCGGGTGACGTGGGAGGGGAAGGGGTGGACGATCTCGCCTGTGCTGACGAGGTGGATCAGTTCGTCGGCGTTGGTGACCTGTTCGACGCGTTCGATCGGCTTTCCCCGGGCCGTGTGGAACGACAGGTAGGCGTCTTCCCAGTAGTCGGGCATGTCAGGTGGCATGGCATGGGCGAAGTCGGCCAGGGCCTCGAACGGGACGGAGTGCCGTTCGGCGAGTTCGTGGCCTGCGGCGACGGCCAGGACGCGGGGGTCGCGAAAGAGGATGGGGCCGACGGTGAGATCGGGCTCGTCGACCGGCAGCCAGGTGAGGAAGACGTCCATGTCGCCCTCGCGCAGCCTGGCGAACGGGTCGAGGTAAGGCGCCCGGCGCAGCTGCAGTTCCCACTGGGGATGACGGGAGCGGAAGGTCTCCCAGTAGGGGTACATGTCGGGCACGTTGAACGGCAGCATGCCGACGCGCAGGCGTGCGGTCTTGCCGCGGCTGGCCATCCGGGCGCGTTCGAGGCTGTCGCGCAGGTTCGCGTAGACCGGCCGCAGGTCGCTGCGGAGCTGCTGGCCGAGCGGGGTCAGGCGGATCTGGCGGCGGTTGGAACGGTCGAACAACAAGCCGCCCAGTCTTCGCTCCTGGCGTCCGATCACCTGGCTGACGCGAGCCTGCGTGAGGTGTAACCGGGCGGCCGCCCTGCCGAAGTGCAGTTCCTCGGCCAACGTCAGAAAGATCTCGATGTCGCGTATTTCCACCTGTGCCGACCCCCGTCATAAGTCTCGGTTATCGGATCTTACTGATCTTCGACGTTGATGGGCGCGGTGGGGAGTTGGAAGATTGACAGCGGCCGGAACCGCCGCGCGGTGGTCCGTGGGCGGTGCGGCGCCCGTACCGGTGACACCGCACCGCCCGGCGGCCCGCCTGCGGCCGCCGACAGCGTGCCGGACGGGAGACCAGCCGTTGTCCCAGGGCGCCAGCACACCCGCACACCCAGGAAGGACACCCTCATGAAGCCCCTCGTCGCCGGCGTCACCGGTTCGCAGGAGGAGGTGCGCGCCGTCGTCACCCTCGTTGCCCAGGTCGAGCACGCCCAGCGAAACGGCCTGCCGGACGCGTGCCCGGCCCTGTCACCGCGGTCGAGGACGCGGCGGCCGAAGCCTCGCCAGGAGAACCCGTGACCGACCGGTCGTGGGACTGCTGAGGGGATGCGGCATGTCGTCCCGTACCACGGCCGAGGTCGTCCACCGTTTCAACCGGGTCTTCCTCGACCATGACACCTCGCCACTCGCCGAGCTGATCGCCGACGACTGCGTGATGGAGGCGAGGGGGCCGGCCCCCGACGGAGCCCGCTACGAAGGGCGCGCCGAGTGCCTGGAGTTCTGCCGGGCCCTCGCCGAGGACCGCGCGGGCCGGTTCGAGCCGGAAGCCGTCGTCGTCACCGGTGAACGGGCCACGGTCCGCTGGCGGTACTACTTCGGCAACGAACCCACCGACTCCGTCCGCGGCGTGAACCTCATCCTCGTGCGGGACGGCCGGATCGTCGAGTCCCTCGGCTACGGCAAGACCACGGGCGACGCCACGCCGGCCGGGGCCGAAATCCACGGAAAGCAAAGGAAATCCTGAAATGCGTGTGTTGTTGGTGGCGTACGGTTCGCGAGGGGACGTCGAGCCGATGCTCGGGCTCGGGGCGGAACTGCGGGCGCTCGGCGCGGAAGTGCAGGTGTGCGCGCCGCCGGACTTCGCGGAGTTGCTGGACAGTGCCGGCATCCCCCTGGTGCCGCTCGGCCGGTCGCTGCGCGCGATGGCGACCGGGGCGGTGACCGGGACGGGGAAGCCGCTGCCGGCGGAGAGCCTGTCCGAGCGTGCGGCCCGGATGGTCGCCGAGACGTACGAATCCGCCGCCGCGGTGGCCGAGGGATGCGACGTCGTGGTGGCGACCGGCTTGATCCCGGCCGCGGCCGCCGCGCGGTCGGTGGCCGAGAAGCTGGGCGTCCCCTACGTATTCGTCGCCTACTTCCCGACCTACCTGCCGTCGCCGCACCACCCGCCGCTCGCGTGGCCGGGCCGGCCGCTCCCGCCGGAGGTGACCGACAACCGGGTGCTGTGGGACCTGAACACCGAGCACATGCACGCGCTGTTCGGCGAGGCGATCAACACCCACCGGGCCGCGATCGGCCTGCCCCCGGTGGAGAACGTCCGCGACCACGTCTTCACCGATCGCCCGTGGCTGGCGGCCGACCCGACCCTGAGCCCGTGGCCGCAGCCGGCCGACCTCGACGTGGTGCAGACCGGCGCATGGATCCGGCCGGACGACCGCCCGCTCCCGGCCGACCTGGGGGCGTTCCTGGACGCCGGCGCACCCCCGGTGTACGTGGGCTTCGGCAGCATGCCCGTCCACGACGCGCAGAGCGTCGCCCGGACGGCCGTCGAGGCGGTCCGCGCGCAGGGCCGGCGCGTCCTCCTCTCCCGCGGCTGGGCCGACCTGGCCCTGACCGACGACCGCGACGACTGCTTCGCCGTCGGCGAGGTCAACCAGCAGGCACTGTTCACCCGGGTCGCCGCCGTCGTGCACCACGGTGGCGCGGGCACCACGACGACGGCCGCCCGGGCCGGCGTGCCGCAGGTGGTGGTACCGCAGATGGCGGACCAGCCGTACTGGGCGGGCCGGGTGGCCGAGCTGGGCATCGGCGTGGCACACGACGGTCCGACCCTGACCTACGAGTCCCTGTCGGCCGCACTCAAGACGGCCCTGACCCCCGGGACCCGCGCACGAGCGGCTGCCGTGGCCGACACGGTCCGCACCGGCGGGGCGACGGCGGCCGCGGAGCTGCTGCGCGACACGGTCGGCCGGGAAAGGCAGCACGTGTCCGCCCCGCACCCCGCACTCGGGGAGAGGGTATGAAGACGAAGGACCACCGGGTGCCCGGCGAGCGGAACCTGATCGCCGGGATGCTGGTGGACGCAGTGGGCACCGGCATGTACGTGCCGTTCAGCCTGGTCTTCTTCCAGCGGATCACCGGACTGCCACTGCCGACGATCGGCATCGTCCTGACCGTCGCCGGACTGCTGGCGATGGGCGCCATGCCGGTCGGCGGCTGGGCCGTCGACCGGTTCGGTGCCCGGCGGGTGCGGCTGGCGCTCTACCTGGTCCGCGGCCTCGGCTTCCTGGCCTTCCCGCTCGGCACCACCCTGCCGGTCTTCGCCCTGGTCGCCACCCTCACCGCGGCCGGCGCCCAGGCGTTCCCCGCGACCCAGCAGGCCCTGATCGGCGAGCTCGCCCAGGGGGAGCACCGGGACCGGCTGATGGCACTCGCCCGGAGCGTGAACAACGCCGGCCTCGGCGCCGGCGGCCTGCTCGCGGCCGGACTGGTCCAACTCGGCGGGGACCGCGGCTTCCTGGCGGTCGCCTGGCTGAACGCGGCCACCTTCTTCGTCGCGGCACTGTTCGCGCTGCGGATCAGGACCCCCCACCCGGTCCGCCCCGCAACCGGCCGACAGCCGGCCGGCTACCGCACCGTGCTGCGCGATCGCCCGTACGCAGGGCTCACCCTGGCCAACTTCCTGATCGCCCTGGGCTATTCGGCGCTCAGCGTGCTGCTGCCGGTGTACGCCGTGAGCCAGTTCGACCTGCCCGCCTCGGTGGCCGGTCCGCTGTTCGCGGTCAACACCGCGCTCTGTGCCTTCGCCGGCGTGCCGGTCGGCAGGCTCGGCCGGCGCTTCGCCCGGCGTACGCGGGTGGCCGCGGTCGGCGCCCTGGTCTTCGCCACCGCGTTCCTCGGCTACGCCCTGCTGGGCGGCATGCCCCGCCAGGGCGTGATGGCCGGCCTGGTCGGGCTTCTGGTCCTGTACACGATCGGTGAACTGGTGCACAGCCCGAGCGCGGGCGCGCTCTCGGTGAGCGCCGCTCCCGCCGAGGCGCGCGGCCGTTACCTGGCCACCTACCAGCTGTCCTGGGCGCTGTCCCAGACGCTGGCGCCGTCACTGTTCACCGGGCTGCTGGCGGTCGACGGCCGG
Organism: Streptomyces sp. NPDC046557; assembly: GCF_040645975.1. Lineage (NCBI taxonomy): Bacteria > Bacillati > Actinomycetota > Actinomycetes > Kitasatosporales > Streptomycetaceae > Streptomyces > Streptomyces sp. NPDC046557. The sequence continues at coordinate 8,807 of NZ_JBEYZH010000017.1, read as the reverse complement.
CTGCCCTGGCTGGTGCTGGCGGCGAGCTCGACGGCGGGGGCCGTCATGCTGCTCGCCCTGGAGCAGCGGCTACCGGCCGAGGCGGTGTACACCACGACGGTCGGCGCCGTGCCGCCCGCACGCGGCGAGACCGCCGAGCCGAGGAAGCTCAGCCGGGGCCGCGCCGGCTAGCCGGCCAGTACTCGGCAGCGTTCTGCCGTCCGGCCCGGTCGGACTCGGGTCAGCCGGATGATCGGAAAGCAGGAACGGCGCATCGGCGATCATCGGCGCCCACCTGATCGGGCCCGACGCGACCGCGCTGACGCTCGCTGAGTGGTGAGAGCTCACCGCCCACGAGGCGGCCCGCAGCGTGCACGCCCATCCGCCCCTGGGCGAGGCGGTCGAGGAAGCCGCGCACGGCCCGGCCGGCACATGATCAATCCCTGAGGCGAAACCCTGCGCACACCGCGCAGCTTCGAAGCACGTCACCATCCCATCGAGCGAGACCTGACGTCTCGCTCCAAAGAAAGGAACGTCATGAAGGTTCTGCTCACCGGTGCCACCGGTTACATCGGCTCCGCCGTCACCGAGCACCTCACCGCGGCCGGCCACCAGGTCGTCGCGCTTACCCGTAACGCCGAGCCGCAGGCCGGCCGGGCCTGGCACGCCCAGCTGGTCGGCGACACCGCCGACCCGGCCTCGCTGGCCGGTGCGGTGACCTCCGAGATCGAGGCCGTGATCCACCTGGCTCCCCCGAGCGGCGACGCCGACGTCGACACCGCCGTCATCGAGGCGCTCGCCACCCCGCTGCGCGGCACCGGCCGCCCCTTCGTCTACACCAGCGGCGTCTGGGTGCTCGGCGCCACCGGCGACGCGCCCCTCGACGAGGACGCGCCGACCAACGCCATCGCCATCGTCGGCTACCGCCCGCGGATCGAGCAGCGGGTGCTGGCCGAGGTCGCCGAGGACGTGCGCGCGGTCGTCGTGCGGCCCGGCATCGTGTACGGCCGCGGTGGCGGCATACCCGGCCTGATGACCGACTGGGCACGCGAGCACGGCAGCGGCCGGTACGTCGGCTCGGCCGCGACCCGCTGGCCGATGGTGCACGTGGACGACCTCGCCGAACTCTTCGTACTGGCGGCGACCAAGGCCGACGCGGGCAGCGTGCTGCACGGCGTGGCGTACGAAGCGGTGCCGGTCGCGGCACTCGCCGCAGCCGCCGACATCGCCGCGGGCGGCACCGGCCGGGCCGAGCCCTGGCCAATGGAGCAGGCCGCCGAGGCCGTGGGCGGCCCGTTCGCCGAGGCCCTGGGCTTGAACCAGGTGGTCTCCGGCCGACGCGCCCTCGCCGAACTCGGCTGGCGGCCCAGCCGCCCGTACGTGCTGACCGAGTTGACCGGAGGCGACCGTGGCTGACCTCACCGGCGCCTGGTGGGACCGCGTGGTCACCGCCAGCGGCAACGAGGTGCTGGCCCGCTCGGTCGAACGGTACCTGCGCTTCGAGCAGGCCCGGCCGATGAGGAGCGGCTCCTGACCGGGTGGTGGGCCGGACGGGAGAGTGAACCGGCGCCAGTGATACGGAGCTGGCGCCGGACCGTGCGCGGGCCGCGCCCTCCGAGCCCCCGCCGCACCCGGGGCAGAGACCCGAGCGCGGCGGGTGCGGTCGTCTGCGGTGACGACCAGGGCAGGGGTCCGGGGCGGCGGCCAGGGTTGTGGTGTAAGTGACTCACGCAGCTGTGCGCAGGCGCGTTGCACCGCGCCTGGAGCGGGTGTGTCAAATTAGCGGCTGATCTTGGTTGTTGAGGTTGTCAGTGGTCGGCCGGGGTGAGTCGGCCTTCGAACTCGATCTGGAAGGCGTTCAGGGGTGCCTTCCAGCGCATGGTCCACTTCTTGGACCCGCTTGGTCAGCTGCTGCAACAGCCCACCCGCACCGGTCAGCTGCAGGCCCTCCCACCGGGCCCGCTCGACCAGCATCCTGATCAACTGGTCGTCCGACACCGTTTCCGCAGCCAACTCGACGACCGGCCCCTCGACGGCCTCGGTCACAAAGATGGTCTCGCTCATCTGGCGTCTCCTTGATCATCGGATCCGCCGTTGATTGAACACTCCCGGTTAGGAGGACAGCCCCGGCGTCAGGATGGTCGACGAGGTGGAGCTGGAGAGGATCCGCCTGGATTCGCACGCCAAACTCGGCGTTCCCGAGGTCAAGCCCACGCCGAAGGGCAACATCGAGGTGTGGCAGTTGTCGGACGACCCCAAAGCGACTGTGACTTATCGGCCGTTCAGCAAGTCCGGCGCGGAGCGACCATTGACTACAACGACGTGAACGGCCTGGACATGAAACGATTCCACGTCCCGCAGCATGAGGACTGAGCCATGGTGAACCAGGACGCATACCGCCGCGAGCTGGAATATCTGAGCCAGTACGCACACGACGACTGGCTCGGTTTCTCGGTAGTCAGCGGAGCCGTGGGGAGCTTGCTCGGACGAGGCGCCACGTTCGAGGAACAGCTGGGATTGCTCCTGCGGATCGTCGCCGATCTGTACGACGCAGGGGCGCGACCGGGCGACCTGACGCAGTCGGAACAGGACCCCTTCCTGCCATGGAATTCGGACAAGGCTGGGGTTTTGGCGCGAATCGCAGCAGAGGTCGACGCGCATTCCCGGTTGCCCGACTCCGGTGACATTTGCTGGTTCACGGTGCCTTGATGCCTGTCACGGTCGTGACAGACGTTCACGGAACCAGGCGACAAGGCAAGGGGTTCCGGTTCGCCAAGCCGGAGACCTGCGGCCGAGCCGAACGAGGCTACGGTCCAGGTCACCGACCGCTACGGTCCTGCCCAGGCTGTGGCTGTGGCCTGGGACCGGACCCACCCTCGCCTTACCACTCGCTCGGCCTGGATCGACCAGGACGAGAACTCCCTCACCGAGGGACCTTGGTCCGTCTGAAGGTCCATCGTCTGCCCGGCGGCGGCGCTCCGCTGCCTCCGTGGCTGTGGTTTTCCCAGGACCGGAATGGGCGGCACCGATGTGGATCTGAGCTGGCAGGCGTTCCTGTGCAGATTCGATCGGGGCACACGTTTCGGATGACGAAGCAGACGCCGGTTTGGCCCGTCCGAACACCTGCGGCCGTGACGGTCGTGCACGGGCGGCGCGGCCGGAATGTTCCAAGGCCGGGCCTGGGAGCCGCCGTTCCATTCAGTGTGACCCTGTGCCAGGCCGCCTACTCCAGATCATCTGATCGCTGGTTGATGTGTGTCGTTAACTCCTCTCGGAAGGTCCCGAGGGGAACTGGCCACGAGATTCACCTCGTCGCAGGTAGTCGCTGCTGGCCTCTGGCGTGGCGCAGGCCGTCATACCGGCCTGGTCTCCGTCTTCGCGGATCTTCCTGGTGATGGCGTGTGGCCTCGTGGGCGGGTCTGCGGTGGGCTCCCGGTCACCTCAGTGACGGGGCCGCCGGTGGACAACCGGTGGACAGACGCCTTCGGACCGTGCATCACAGGGTGGCACAGGGCAACCTGCGGCACGTGCTCTGATCAGGAAAAACGTCACCGCACAGCACGACGAGGCACTACATGACATGATCGCTCACGGTCTCGTAATGCGTATCACCGCCTGCCGCAGGGCCTTCGGTCCCGATGCGGCGGAACCGACGGTGAGGGCGTGCGGATACATCAGCCCTGCCCTGCGTCACCGGAGCGGGCTCCCAGGCCCTCGCCGGCCTCGGGCCGGACACCGTCATGGAGGTGGACGGTACGCGTGGAAGGGTGGTGGTGACGTGATCGGCGAGGACCCGGAGGAACGGATGAACGGCACAGAACGGTCGGTAGTGATCAGCGGTGGCGGCACGGGAATCGGCCGGGCCGTGACCGCCCGGTTCGCCCGGCAGGGTGACCGGGTGACCATCCTCGGCCGGCGCGCCGAGGTGCTGCGGGCAGCGGCGGACATGATCCACGGTGCGCACCCGGTGCGCACCGTCGCCGTCGACCTGTCCGACCCCGCGGATATCGAAGCCAGGCTGTCCGAACTGCCCGAGCAGGTCGACGTGTTGGTGAACAACGCGGGCGGACGTGGCACACCCGCGGCGGCCGGGGGAGGCCTGAAGGAGGTCGCCGAGCGGTGGCGGCGGGACTTCGACAACAACGTCCTGCCGGTGGTCCTGCTCACCGAGGCGCTGCTGCCCCGGCTCGCCTCGCCGGGCGGCCGAGTGGTCACGGTCGGGTCCATCGCCGCCCTGCGCGGCAACGGGGCCTACGGGGCGATGAAGGCGGCCCTGCAGGCCTGGAACCACACGCTGGCCGGGCAGTTGGGGCCCAGGGGAGCCACCGCCAACGTGGTCGTGCCCGGTTACGTGGCCGGGACCGACTTCTTCGGCGGCCCCGCGACCGAGGAGGAACTCTCACGCAGACGGGCGCAGACCCTGGTCGGCAGGGTCGGCGAGCCCGAGGACGTGGCTGCCGCGGTCGCCTTCCTGGCCGCACCGGAGGCGGGCTACATCACCGGAGAGTTCCTCAACGGCGGAACGCTGCTCGGGCGTTGAGACCGTGCCCTCGAAGTGGAGTGGTCAGTCATGGAACAGGCACGGGCCGTCGAGCCCGTCGCGGAAAGCCCGGCCTGGGCGGGCGAGGTGCTCGACCTGCGTGCCGAGCACCAGGTACCCAGATGTCTGCCATGAGCGTTACTTCCGTGGATCGGTTGTGATCGTCGTCTCCATCCTTGCCGACCGTCCGAGAGCCACTCCGTCCCCGGCCGGGTCAGCAACGTCAGGGCTGGTATCTCGCCGTTCGCAACCGGTGTACTACGGCGGAGCACATCTCCCTGGAAGAAGAGCACATCCATCGGAACGGCCAAGGCTCGTGCTCGTACGCCACCCGCCAGGGGCCATCGGTGTCGGCGACCGTACGAACTGCACGAGACATCCCGCTTTTTGATCCTGCTTGTAGTCAGACTCTGGGCGACGGTCGCAGTGGCGGTCGGTCGAAGGCCGGAGGATCACAGCTGTGTCCAGCCGCGGGGTTCGGCATCGCCGGCGAGTGGGGTCCAGACTTTGGCGTGGGGGCCGTGGGCCTCGATGTCTTCGAGGATGGCGGCGCCGAGGGAAACGTGAGCGGCGAGCTGACGGACCAGGTCGTGGGTGGCGGCCATGTGCCGCAGGTCTGTGATCCGGTGGGTGAGGGTGGGGCGGGGGGCTCCGGTGAGGATGAACAGGATGCGTGGGAAGCGGGGGTAGGTGCGTTGCCAGGCGAGCATGGCCGCTTGGTCGGCGATGGCGCGCCTGCCGATCGGTTGGGGGGGTGTAGTCGTGGAAGCGGGCGTAGGTGATGAGTTTTCGGGCGAGGCGTTCGCTGCTCATGGTGGCTCGGTCGATTTCCACGAAGGCCCGGTATTGCAGACGCCGGGGTCGGGTGGCGGTGTAGTGGAGGACGGCGTCGGCAATGAGCCGGTCCTCGCCTCCTGTGTCGGGGAAGCGGTGGGTGACTTCTGGCACCCAGTCCAGTGGGTGGTACTCGTCGCCGCGGGTGCGGGCTTCGGTGAGGAAGGCGAGGTGGGCGCGGACTCCGGTCAGGGTGTGGGCGGCGCGCAGTGAGGCGGCGGCCGGTGACTGGATCGGGGCGGGAGCTCGTCCGCGCAGCTCGGGCCAGTCACTGACCGTCTGCTGACCGGCGAGGGTGAGGAAGTGGGCCTGTAGGCCGCTCTTGCCCAGGGCCGTCTGGTCCGTGAGTCCTTGCTCGCGCAGCGGAACCAGCACCTTGTGGATCTTTCGGGGCGGGGTGTCGGGGGTGAGCATCTGGTGGATTTGTGTGGTGGTCAGCAGCCGGTGCTGGGCGATCAACGCGAGGGCCTGGTGGGCATGGGTGTCCTCGGTGGGGGGCTCGAGCATCGAAGCGGTGGTCATGCGTACTGCTCTCCTTCGGGAGCGGCAGCGTGGGCGGACGTCGTTTCTTGGGTGTGGGCGGTCAGAAATCGGCGGACATGGTCCTCGACCCCCGCCACAGCGACCCCGGCCGCCGCGCCCGGCTACCGCTGCTCGACCAGCACCCAGACGATCGACGACGCCGGATACTCCGGCCCTGCCCCCGACAACTGGGACGTGACCATCCAGACGTGCGCGGCCCGCTCCGGACCCACCGTCTACGCCTACGCCGACATCCGCTGGGACGGACCGAGGTTCTACGCCAACAAGAATGCGACGATCTTAGACGGGGCCAAGGTCCGACTGCAGATCATGGCTTCCCGGAAGGGCACCGACCCCGTGGTGACAGAGCACGACTTCCAGCTCAAGGACCGGCTGGAGACAGCCACCTCCGGTGGTGACCGGGACGGCCACTACCGAACCCCGACGATCAGCCATCGAGCAGGAAGCGGAGCGTACGCGAACGCGGTCCTTTATCTGAACTGGCACAAGGACGAGCGCGGCTACGAAGGCCACGACTACAAGGGGTCACCAACCGTCTGACAGCCCGCGCCCACACCTCAAGGCGTTGAGCCCCAGCCCTTGGCCGAAGAGTGCGACGGCTGAGCGGAAGGTGGTCAGCGTGGACTGCGGGGCCGGCCGTGCGGGGGCGCCAGCACCGGCCCGCAGCTGGCAGGGAAAGATGTCCAGCACACTCCCGTCCTCGCCTCGGCCCTCTTGCCGCTGGCCCGGGCCCGAATGAGGTGAAGAAGACCACAGCCCTCGCCGCTGGCCCGCAGACACAGCCGAAATCGCATCTGCAGCCGGTCACGCCACACCAACTGCCAGGCTGCGAAGAGAGCTGCCCTGCGCGGTCGTATTCGATTCCTGTTCACCTGCCCGTCCCCGAGGAGACGGGTGCCGCCAGCAGGCTGCTGCGGCACTGGTCGAACTATCGAGGAGCCAGGATGAAGAGAAGATCGTACGCGGCCGTTAGCTTGGCCCTCGCGCTCAGCGTGATACCGGCCGCCGCCGGGACGGCGAACGCGGGCGACTCCGGACACGGGGCCCAAACGCCGTTCTCGCTCGCCGTGTACGGCGACGCCCCGTATGGCACCTCCCCCACCGACACCTCCGAGTTCGACGCGACACCGGTGTTCGTGGCCAACGTCAACGCGGACCCGGACGTCAGCGGCGTGATCCACGTCGGTGACATCCACTCCGGCAAGCAGTACTGCACCGCCGCGTACGACCAGTCCGTCGCCGCCCTGTGGAAGACCTTCACCGACCCGCTGGTCTACACCCCCGGCGACAACGAGTGGGCTGACTGCCATAAGGCCAAGGAGGGCGGCGGCACGTACAACCCGCTCACCGGGCAGATCGACCCCGTACTCGACCCAGCCACCGGGCAGCCTGTGGACTACGCCTCCGGCAACCCGGCCGCGAACCTGGACCTGGTCCGCAAGACGTTCTTCCCCCAGCCGGGCCACACTCTCGGCAGCGGGACGCTGCGCGTCCTGTCGCAGGCACAGATACCCAACCGGGCACACCCCGAGGACGCCAAGTACGTGGAGAACGTACTGTGGATCAAGAACGGCACCCTGTTCGTAACGGTCAACGTGCCCGGCGGCTCCAACAACGACGCCGACCCCTGGTACGGCGCGCCGACCGCCACCCGGGAGCAGCGCGATGAGGCCGCCCACCGCACCGCCGCCGACCTGCGCTGGCTGAACACCGCCTTCGCGCTCGCCAACGTCGGCGGCATGTCCAACGTCGTGATCACGACCCAGGCCGACATGTGGGCCCTGGACGGCAAGACCGCAGAGCACGTAGCGAACTACGAGCCGGTCGTGTCCAGTCTGGCCAAGCACACGAAGAGCTTCGGCAAGCCGGTGCTTCTACTGGTCGGCGATTCCCACGTCTACCGCTCCGACAATCCGCTCACCCAGGCCGCGCCCTGCACGGGCGACGAGGACGTCTGCGCGTACGACGCCTGGAACAGCCACCCGTCGTACGACGTCCCCAACTTCCACCGCATCGTCGTACACGGCAGCACCACCCCGCTGGAATGGCTGAAGCTGACCGTCACCCCGGGCGCCCACAACCCGACGACCGCCACCTCCTTCGGCCCGTTCACCTGGACCCGCATCACCGGGAGCTGACGCCCACCCGCGCCGCGGCGGCCCGACGCCACCCCTGCCGCGTCGGGCGTCGTGCCGCTCACCGACAACGAAGACTGGGACGACGACGTCCGAGTCGTTGTCGGCGGTAACACCTCATGGGATTCAGAAAGCCGCCGAGTTCACCGCATCTTGCCTACTCTCTGGCCACCGAGGTGTCCGGCGGGAACGCGAAACCGGACGGGACAGGTCCAGCCGGAGCGAGGCAATGGTCACCGTTCCGTGGAAGACGTAGGCACGCTTGTCGAAACGGGTGGCGACGGCCCGCAAGCATTTGAGCGCATTGAATGTCCGCTCCATTTCGTTACGGCGTGTACGGACCGACTTGTCAAAGCCGGGTCGACCGCCTGCGCTACCCCGGCGTTGGCGGCTGACCCGCTGGTCCAGGGCCACCCGGTCCGCCTCAAGCGCCTGCGCCTGGGCGTCACGGTGGGCGACGTGCCCCGGTTCGGGGAGGGGAGAACCGTGGCCGCGGGTTGAGATGCCGCGGCGTGGGGTGCGGTGTCGGTACCTGATGAGTCGCCGGTGCGTGCGTCCGGGTGGGTGGTGAGTGAAGTGGTGAGTCGCCGGTGGGTGGGGGCCGGTGAATTGTGAGCGGATCGGCAAGTCGCCGAGTTGGGGCGCCGGAACTGAGAGCATGTCGGGTCGGTGCCGCGCTGGACTTACTGATCGTTTCAAAATGAGGTTCGCAGGCGGCGGAGGCATATGAGGCTGCAGGCCAGTTCGAGCAGTCCCTGGTGGAGATCGGCGCGTCG
>NZ_JBEYZH010000016.1:84556-120113 GCF_040645975.1 Streptomyces sp. NPDC046557 | reverse complement strand
ACTAACGATGTCCTGCGGTACCCGGGCCCTCATGCTCACGCCCGGGCGATCCTGATGGCGCTCGTCCCTCCGCTCTTCCCTCTTGATCAACTACTCGCTTACCAGAAATGCGTACTGCTGGTACTGCTCTACCGCGACCTGCTTGTGGCCTGTCACAGCGCCACTCCTCCGGCAGCCAGCCCCGTCGCCGATCCTGCGTCTGCTCTGGCTTGGAACCCCACTGCCGGACTTCCCGATGCGCGCGCCCGCAGCCGACGCCTTCACCGAGGGTGTTGCCGATACCGACTTCACTGCGGTCCTGCTCATGGCGGCCCCTGATCACTGCGGGCCACCCGGTCCGGCCGCCAGTCCCGTCACCGTCCTGCACAAACCCTGGCTCCGGAACTCCGCCGCCGCACCGTCCTGCGGTACTGCACCTGCGGGTACTGCTTAGTGCCGCCCGGCAGTTCGTCTCTGCCGGGCCCTTCGGTCTTGCTGGTTACGAGAGAACCATAACCACAGCACCGCCCGATGTCTACTCCGAGCAAGATAGATTTCTGTGCGTTCGACGGAGAGGTAATCGGAGTCGAACAGCGACGGGAAGCAGACGCGCACGTGACAGGAGCCGGGCAGACGACCCCAGGAAGGGCACAAGCGCCGAGCGAAGGAAAGGGGCGCCTGGGCCCCGCCGGCCCCAACCGACTCCGGAGGAGGGCCACCCCGCACCGGGCGGGGTCATCGCAGTGCGTCCACCGTGGGCGCCGACAGCTCCACCCGGTGCTGAGCCGACACGGGCGCGCCGTATGAGCGCCATCGACAAGTAGACCGAGCGCGCCCGGGCCGACCATCCGGTCCCGCTCAGTGTGGCCGTCGAGGCACCTCGGGAGTCGGGCCGGCCGGGCTACGCGGGGACGGGCCGGGGCTGGGTGGCGGGGGCTGTGAGGGAGTCGGCGCCGTCAGGAACGGGGACGGCCGCGAAGATCGCGTCCTGTTCCCGCTGGAGCTGCTTCTTGCGTTCCGGGCTGGTGGAGGGCAGCCGCTGCTCCTCGTACAGCTTGTGAGTGGCCTCCTGGGCGTGCTTGCTCGCCGGGGTGTGGAACTGGATCTCGAACAGCTGGCCCGAGCGGGGTGCGCGCCAGCCGGTGTTCAGGGCCTTGTAGCCGCTGGTGCGGCCCCAGGTGTTGGACCACTTCGTGCTCTGGTTGTCCCAACCGGCGAGCGTGTGGGACACGGCTGTGACACCCGGGGTGTAGGCGGTGTCGTCCCACAGGAGGGTGTAGCGCACGGCATCGGTGATGCCGGCCAGGACGGTGTCGACATCGCGGCCCGGCTCGTCGAGGAGCGCGGTGGCGACCTTGCGCTTGAGGGAGTCGGGCGACTTCAGCCGCTGGTCGAAGCCGACGAGCTCCGCCCCCGAGAGAGCGGCTGCGGACCGGACCTGCACGCTGATGGTGCGCTCGGCCTGACGGGCGTGCTCCAGGTAGGCGTCGACCTCGTTGTTCTCCCGTGCGGTCAGGGTGAGGCCGCCCTCGCCCTTCCAGCCCTCGGGCTCGTCCGCGACAGCCACAGAGCCCGCGGACAGAACAGCGGTGACAACGGCGGCAACCGCCGTCCGGAGCACAGCGGGACGGAGCATGACATTCATAAGGGGGGCACCGGCTTTCTCACGCGCAGGGACAGTCCTGCCCGGACAACCCCCCTTGCCCGCGCCGGGTGGCGGAGGGGCGGCAACCTCCACCCGTACGGACGGTGCGACGGCCCTTATCCGTGGGCGCCCACTCATCGGCCCGCGGTGATACCGCGGTCGGGACCGCCGGGCCGGACGCGACATGGAGGTGGAGCCGGTGTCATCGCCGGCGGCACCGGCCCGCCTGGCAGCCGGCCCCGGCGTCCTGGGCCGGCCGCCAGGTCGCGGATGCCGTGCGCCGCACAGCGTCGCCAGTGCGCTGCGGACGCGGGGGCTACTTCTTGCCGGTGACCTTCAACGGCCACGACACTTCCGCCCGGGCCTGCGGATGCAGTGCGAATTCCCCGCCCATCTTGCGCTCTCCACAGGCCTCCTGGTACGCCGTCGTTGCCCTCACCCACGGCTCGTCGTCGGCCACGACCCTGACCTTTCGGGTTCCGGTAGCCGTACCCGCGCCGGTCCGGGCCGGGCCGGTGTTCCGCCGGCCCTGCCACGGGGGTCCGCCGTCCTCAGGGGAGGCGGGCTGTCGGCTCGGCCGGCGCCGCTCACGAGGGGCCGGCCCCTCACACCAGCCACTCGCCGGTTTGCCAGGGGGACGTCTGGGTCACGCACCGGCACAGTGCGGTCCGGGACGCCCCGCACTCCTCGCAGGGCTGCGGCCCGGGTCGGCCGTCGACGGGCTCGTCCTCGCGCCAGAACAGGGTGCAGTCGCAGGCCGGCCCGCGGTCGGGGGCGCCGAGGCAGCGCCGCAGAGAGGGGGCGTGGACCCCCCGCGTGTGTCCACAACCTCCGCACGGACGTGCCCACATGCCGGCTGCCATGAGGTGGAGTGTGGCGCGGGGCCCCGAGTTCAGTCGAGGGATTTCCCGGAAGAATCCGCATCGAAGGGAACCGGTCGCAGGCCGGTCTGCGGTCCGACCGTCTGACGCCTCCCTCCCCTGCCGGCGCCGGCAGCCACCGGTGACCTGCCGCAGGGCACGGCCGCGGGGCGAGCCGCGAGTGTCGGACGGTCTGGCCGGATCATGCGTCGCCGAGGCGAAGCATGGCCTCAGATGCCCGGGGCGTGAGGAACGTTGCCGTTGCCGTAATAGGCGTCCGGCCCGTGCTTACGGGTGAAGTGGCGCTCCAGCAGATGCCTCGGCGGTTCGGAGGTGTCCCCGAGGCGGGCCCCCAGTGCCAGCGTGTGCAGCGCCATCTCCGCCACGGCCTCGCAGACGATGGCGTTCTCCAGCGCAGCGTTCGCGGTGGCACCCCAGGTGAAGGGGCCGTGTCGTGAGACGAGCGCTCCGGGGACCTCGTCTGCCCGACGTGGGTCACCGTCGAGCCGGGCGACGATCACCTGTCCGGTGTTGTACTCGTAGTCCTGCGCGCATTGCTCGGCGGTGAGGTCCGCCGTCACGGGGACGGGCCCGTTGAAGGTGTCGGCGTGCGTCGTGCCGAGCACGGGGATCGCGCGGCACGCCTGGGCGAACGCGACGGCGTGCGCCGAGTGCGTGTGGGTGACGCCGCCGATGGAGGGGAACGCCAGGTAGAGGCACCGATGGGTTTCGGTGTCGGTGGACGGCCTGAGGTGCCCGTCGACCACCCGTCCGTCCTCCAGTGCCACCGCCACCAGGTCCTCCTCGGTGAGGTCGGCGTAGGAGACCCCGGACGGCTTGATGACGAAAACGCCGGCGTCTCGGTCTACTCCGCTGACGTTTCCCCAGGTGAGAGTGGCCAGGCCGGCCTGCGGGATGCGCAGGTTGGCCACGAGGACCTCGCGACGGAGGCCTTTGAGGAGGGACTTGCTCACTACGCTTTCACCGTCTCTCCGACATGCGCGGCGGTTTCTCGGGACCGGCGTCGGCCGGGCCCCGCAGTCGCGCACCAGTGGGCTGGACTGATCGGGGCCGCGCCAGGCATCGCGGCTGCGCGGACCGCAGCCGTCCCGATCAGATTGTGAGCGCTAACAAGCGGAAATCTCAAGATACGAGGTGAGATTCTTGCCCACAACATGCTCCCATCGCCGGACAATGTGAGCGTCAACACCGGTTCGGCACCTTGAGGGAAGGCCGCTCGGTGAGGAAAGGAAGAGAGTTGACCCAGCTCCCAGACGTCTCGCGAGCGCCCACGATGACGGATGTCGCGCGCGCCGCCGGCGTCTCCCACCAGACCGTTTCACGGGTGCTCAGCGACCACCCGAACGTCAGCGCCAAGACGCGGGCCGCGGTGACACAGGTCATCGAGCAGTTGGGGTACCGCCGTAACTCGGCAGCTCGGGCTCTGGCCACTCGCCGGACCCACACGCTGGGCGTCATCGCGGTGAACACCACTCTGCACGGTCCCGCCAGCACCCTGGCGGGGGTTCAGGAGGCGGCTCGGGACCGCGGCTATCTCACGTCCGCCGTCACGCTTCGTACCGCCACGCAGACAGCCCTCGCCGAAGCCATGCGGCACCTCGCCGGTTGGGGCGTGGAGGGGATCGTCGCCGTCACCCCCCAACGCGACGCGGTGAGGGCCCTGGCGGCATTGGAAGCGCCGTGCCCGGTGGTCACGGTGGAAGGCGGCCATACCCTGGACCTGCCGGGGGTGTCGCTCGACCAGAACCTCGGCGCTCGCATGATCACGGAACACCTTCTCGCATCTGGCCACGCCACCGTGTGGCATGTCGCGGGCCCTCCCGACTGGCTCGAGAGCGAAGCCCGCACGCAGGGGTGGGAAGACGCGCTACGAGAGGCCGGCGCCGAGGTACCACCCCTGTTGCGCGGCGACTGGAGTCCACTGTCGGGATACCGGGCCGGCCAGCAACTCGCGGGTCGGGTCCGGGCGTCACGAGGGCGAGGAGTGGGGCTCACCGCTGTGTTCGTCGCCAACGACCAGATGGCCCTCGGTGTCCTCCGGGCCTTTCGGGAAGCGGGCCTGCGCACGCCGGAGGACGTGGCGGTCGCCGGCTTCGACGACATCCCCGAGGCGGAGTTCTTCCCGCCCCCGCTGACGACGATCCGTCAGGACTTCGCTTCGCTCGGCCGCGACAGCATCGGGCTGCTCCTGGACCACATCGAGGGCCGGACCGACGAGTCGAGGCACCTGGTGGTGGCGCCCGAGCTCATCGTGCGCGCCAGTACGGCCCGCAGGAGCCCTCCCCCCGGGGAATGACCCCGCGCGCCCAGGGATCGGGGATCCGGCCGGCGCCGTCCCGCTCAGGTCGTGACCGTGGTGAACCTCTGGATCGTGGACCGGTACTACTCACCCGGGCGCAGGAGGACCGTCGGGCAGTCGGGGCGGTTCACGGAGTCGGGGAAGTGCCGAGTCGCTGCGGCCGAGCCCCCCGTACGCCCCGCAGACCTCTTGCATATCGACATTGTTAGCGCTCACACTACGAGGACCGCCCAGCCGCCCAGCCGGCCACCCGGCCACCCGGCCACCCGGCCGCCTACCTCCCCCACGGCTCCTTCGAAAGGCACTGTGTTGACGTCATCCCATCCCCCCGCGCCCACCCCGTATTCCGGGGAATCGGAGCAGTACACGGTCGGCGTCGACTTCGGCACGCTGTCGGGCCGCGCCGTGGTGGTGCGGGTTCGCGACGGTCGGGAGTTGGCCGCGGCGGTCCACGCCTACCGGCACGGCGTCATCGACCGGCACCTGCCGAACGGCGGTGCCCAACTGCCTCCGGACTGGGCCCTGCAACACCCCCAGGACTGGCGTGACGTGCTGCGTCACGCCGTCCCGGAGGCCGTGGCGGCGGCCGGGATCGACCCCGCAGCGGTGATCGGCATCGCCACCGACTTCACCGCGTGCACCGTCCTGCCCACGCTGGCCGACGGGACTCCCCTCGCCGAGACGGAGCTCGCCGGACGGCCGCACGCTTGGCCCAAGCTGTGGAAGCACCACGCGGCCCAGCCGTATGCCGACCGCATCAACGAACTCGCCCACGCCCGCGGGGAGAAATGGATCACCCGCTATGGCGGCCGGATTTCCGCCGAGTGGCAGTTCGCCAAGGCCCTCCAGGTCTTGGAAGAGGCTCCGCTCGTCTACGACACCTGCGCGCGGTGGATCGAGGCCGCCGACTGGATCGTGTGGCAGCTCACCGGAACCGAGTCCCGCAACGCGTGCACGGCCGGATACAAGGGCATCCACCAGGACGGCGCCTACCCGAGCGAGGAGTACCTGGCCGCCCTGAACCCCCGGTTCGCCGACTTCGCGCGCACCCGCCTCGAATTCCCCCTCTCCGCGCTCGGCTCGCGAGTGGGCTCGCTCAGCGAGCAAGCCGCAGCGTGGACAGGGCTGCGCCCCGGCATCGGCGTGGCCGCGGGCAACGTCGACGCCCACGTCACCGCCGCGGCGGCCCAGGCCGTCGAGGACGGGCAATTGCTCGCCATCATGGGCACCTCCACCTGCCACGTCGTGAACGCTCCCGTCCTCGCCGACGTCCCGGGCATCTGCGGTGTCGTGGGCGGTGGGATCGTCGAGGGAACCTACGGCTACGAGGCCGGCCAGAGCGCGGTCGGCGACATCTTCGCCTGGGTACTGGACCAAGGCGTCCCATCGGACTACCTCGCCGAGGCCGCCGACCGCAGCGAGGACCTGCACACCCTGCTGACCCGGAAAGCCGCCCGGCAGCGGGTCGGCGGCCACGGACTGGTCGCCCTCGACTGGCTGAACGGCAACCGTTCCGTCCTCGTCGACCACCACCTCTCCGGAGTCATCGTGGGTCTCACCCTCACGACCCGCCCCGAGGACGTCTACCGCGCCTTGCTCGAAGCCACCGCGTTCGGCACCCGCGTCATCGTGGAGACCCTCGAGGCGGGCGGCGTACCGGTGCACGAGTTCATCGTCGCCGGCGGACTGGCCAAGAACGAACTGCTGATGCAGATCTACTCCGACGTACTGCGCCGCCCCGTTTCCCTCGCCGCGTCCGACCAGGGGCCCGCCCTCGGATCGGCCATCCACGCGGCCGTAGCCGCCGGCGCGTACGCCGACGTGCGAACGGCCACCGCCGCCATGGGCCGCCGACGGCCCGCCGTCTACACGCCCGACGCCTCCCGAGCCGACGCCTACGACGCCCTCTTCGCCGAGTACCGGCTCCTGCACGACCACTTCGGCACGGGCGGCCTGCTGCACCGCCTGAGGAACATCCGCGACATGACCCACGCCGCAGGCTGATCCGCCCCGCCGATCGCCCCCGCTCCCCCACCCCGCCCGCCGCCCTCACCACCGTTGCGGGACGTCGCCTTCAGGAGTCCATGTGACCAGCCAAACATCCGCCGCCCAGGAAATCTGGTTCCTCACCGGCAGCCAAGGTCTGTACGGGGAAGAGACGCTGAAGCAGGTCGCCGAACAGTCGCGGCAGATCGCCACCGCGCTGGCCGACACCTCCGGAATTCCCGCGCGTGTGGCGTGGAAACCGGTACTGACGGACGCCGACGCCATCCGCCGGCTGTGCCTCGACGCGAACGCCGACGACCGGTGCATCGGACTCATCGCCTGGATGCACACCTTCTCGCCGGCCAAGATGTGGATCGCCGGACTGGACGCGCTGCGCAAGCCGTTGCTGCATCTCCACACCCAGTCGAACGTGGCCTTGCCCTGGGACACCATCGACATGGACTTCATGAACCTCAACCAAGCCGCCCACGGGGACCGCGAGTTCGGGCACATCCAGGCCCGGCTCGGCGTACCCCGCAAGACCGTGGCCGGCCACGTCACCGATCCGGTGACGACCGAACGCATCGCGATCTGGGCACGGGCGGCCGCCGCACGATCCGAACTGGCCACCCTCAAGGTCGCCCGCTTCGGCGACAACATGCGCGACGTGGCCGTCACCGAGGGCGACAAGGTCGAGGCCCAACTGCGCTTCGGCGTTTCCGTCAACACCTACGGCGTCAATGACCTGGTGGAGGTCGTCGACAGCGCGGACGAGACCGACGTGACGTCCCTCGTCAAGGAGTACGTGGACCTGTACCACCTCACGCCGGAACTGCGACCGGGAGGCGAACGGCACGACTCGCTGCGTTACGCGGCCCGCATCGAAGCCGGGCTGCGCACCTTCCTCGAAACGGGCGGCTTCGGGGCGTTCACCACCAACTTCGAGGACCTGGGCGGACTGCGCCAGCTACCCGGCCTCGCGGTCCAGCGGCTCATGGCCCAGGGGTACGGCTTCGGAGGAGAGGGCGACTGGAAGACCGCCGTCCTGCTGCGCGCCCTCAAGGTGGCCGCCACCGGCCTCCCCGGCGGCACCTCCTTCATGGAGGACTACACCTACGACCTGACGGCCGGCAACCAGCTCATCCTCGGCGCACACATGCTGGAAGTCTGCCCCACCATCGCGGCCGCCAGGCCCAACTGTGAGATCCACCCCCTCGGCATCGGCGGGCGGGAGGACCCGGTGCGCCTGGTGTTCGACGCCGCCCCCGGTCCGGCCGTTGTGGTCGGCCTAGCCGACCTCGGAGACCGCTTCCGTCTGATCGCCAACGACATCGACGTGGTGGCACCCCCTCACCCGCTGCCCGCCCTACCCGTTGCCCGCGCCGTCTGGCGGCCCCACCCCGACCTGCGGACCTCCACCGAATCCTGGCTGACGGCCGGAGGACCGCACCACACCGTCCTCAGTACCGCCCTCACCTCCGACCACCTCGACGACCTGGCGGAAATGCTCCGCCTGGAACTCGTCCTCATCGACGAGACCACCACCCCGAGGCAGTTCCGGCGCGATCTCCGCTGGAACCAGGCGTACTACCGGCTCGCCCTGGGACTGTGAACCAGTCGAAGCCGAGGCCGGTCCGCGTTGCCGGACCGGGCCGAACGGCCTCGACGATCGATCCCCGGCCCTGCCTGAACCGCCGACTGATACCGGCTCCGATGGACTCTGCTCGACCACGGGGCATTGCACCACCGGCTGCCAGCCGGGCGAGTGGACCGCCACCAGGTGCGGGCGGCCGAAGACACTGGGGATGAAGGTGACCCCCGCACCGTGGGCTGCGGTCGCCCTGTCCTGCAGCTCGCCCACGATGATGCAGTCGCCGTCCGGCGCGAGGGTGACCGCGTCGGAGACCGATGCGAGTGCCGCCCCGATGCCCTGCCGCTTCAGCAGGTCGTTCTTCAGGCGCAGGTCGGTGGCGAGCCGCACGGAGACGCCTGTCCAGGCGGCGTCGAAGAACGCCTCGGCGCACTGTTCGAGGGTGTGGCGCACTCGCGCCCGCACAGCGGCCGGGTCGGCGAGCAGCCGTTCCGCGAATGCCTCTTGCATGGGCGACGAGTTCGGGGAAAGCGCGGTCGATGTGAGCTTCGCGATGTCGGGGGCGTAGACGGTCGTCCACTGCGGATGCAGGCGGTAGTAGACCACGTCCTTGTCCCAGTCGAAGGCTCGATGCCGTAGAAAGTCTTGAAGTAGCCGAGCAGGCCCGGCCAGTCCGCGGCCGGATCGCCGTCCTGCGGGTTGAGGATCTCCACCGTGCCGTGCGTGAACACGCCCAAGTCGAGAAGGGCCTGGAGCTCTTTGAGATCGTCTGCCGATTCACGCATGGGGTTCACTGTATTGAGGCAGCCGCTGCCGGCGCCGTGGACTGCCGGGTCGGCCCACCCCGAGTCACCTGCGGGCCCTCCGCACAGGTCAGGCAGTGGGGCTGGGGTCCTCGGCGGCGCTGACGAAGCAGAACTCGTTGCCTTCCGGGTCTTGCATGGTCTGGAAGGCGCCCTGGTCGTCGGTGACCGTGTCGCCGATCCGGGCCGCGCCCAGGGCTACCGCTTCGGCGACCGCGGCATCGATATCGGCAACGGCGATATCGAAGTGGAGCCGGTTCTTCACTGCCTTGCCCTCAGGTACCGGTTGAAAGGTGAGCCGCGCCGACCCGGGCAGCTCGACGTGCGACCAGCCACGGGCACGGTCGACCGGGTCGCCACCCAGCAGCCGAGCCCAGAAACGGACCAGCGCCTTCGGATCACGGCAGTCCACGACGATCTGATGCAGGTGTGCACGCATGGCGGGAGCCTACGACGGCCGCTGCGCACCGGGAAACGCCCGCTCCTCGTGTGGGAGCCCCGCCTCAGGGGCGCCCCGGCAGCACCACGCCCGCGGGCGGCCGAAACACGACGCGGTACTCGTCCGCGCACAGATGTCCGCTGCCGTCGGTGTCCGCCGTCCGGAACAGGGCTCCTACCGCCGGCTTGTCGACGCCCTTGAGCATCGCGGACACGAACTCGGCGCACTCCACCGCGCCGTCGCCGTCCGCGTCCATGCCCGCTCGCAGCGGCCTCCTCACAGATCCGCCGCCGAACACCGCCCATGATTCGGTCAGGAAGCGTCAAAGGATTGAGAGTCAGGCAAAGCGTTCGACATCAAGCGACAAAGATCCTTGTCCTGTGCATGACCTCCAGATGGGATCACGGGAGCCGTTACGTGCGGCTCCACCCCACACAAGGAGCACTCATGCGCATACCTCGCCCGCCGCTCCGCGCCGCGGTCGCCACGGCAGGGGCCACCGCCCTCGCCTCCGCCGCCCTGGTCGCCACACCTCTGAGCGGGGCCGCCACGGCCGCCCCGGTCGCCGGCCGGCAGGTCAAGCCCGTTCCGGCCGTAGCCGGGCACCAGTTGGTCCGCGCCGTCGGCAGCCCGCTGTCCACGGAGCAGTGCCAGGCGAAGTGGAAGATCGCCTGCTACGGACCGCTGCAGTACCGCCAGGCGTACCACTTGGACCCGCTCTACAAGGCCGGCATCACCGGCAAGGGTCGGACCATCGTGATCGTGGACTCGTTCGGCTCGCCGACGATCCAGCACGACCTGGACGTGTACAGCAAGCAGTTCGGCATTCCCAGCAGCAAGGTCCAAGTGGTCAAGTGGGGCAACGTCCCGGCCTGGGACCCGAAGAACGCCGACATGACCGGCTGGGCCGGCGAATCCACGCTCGACGTCGAGATGGCCCACGCCATGGCTCCGGACGCCAAGATCGTGCTGGTGGAGACGGCGGTAGCGGAGACCGAGGGCGTCACCGGCTTCCCCGAGATGATGTCGGCCGAGAAGTCCCTGATCGACCGGGGCATCGGCGACGTCATCACCCAGAGCTTCGGCGCGACGGAGAACACCTTCCCGGGCTTCGACAAGGGCGACTTCTCCAGCCTGAAGAATTTGCGGTATGCCTTCAAGGCGGCGGCGGCCCACGATGTGACCGTCCTCGCCTCCTCCGGTGACGGTGGCGCCACGGACAGCACGGCGGACGGCAGCGGCTACTACAAGGAGCGCGTCAACTCCTGGCCCTCGTCCGACCCGCTCGTCACCTCGATCGGAGGCACCCAGCTGCACCTCGACGACAAGGGCAACCGCCTCAGCCCCGAGAGCGTCTACAACGACAACGGGGCGGGGGGCGGCGGCCAGTCGCACGTCTTCGAGCGGCCCGCGTTCCAAAACGGCGTCCGCGGCGTCGTCGGCGATCGGCGCGGCACTCCGGACATCTCGATGGCCGCCGCCGTCAACGGCGGGGCGTGGGTGTACTCCAGCTACGACCCCACCGCTGTCGGCTGGGACGTGTCCGGCGGCACCAGCGAGGCCGCGCCGTTGTTCTCCGGCATCGTCGCCCTCGCCGACCAGGCGGCCGGTCGCCGGATCGGCAACCTCAACGAGGCCCTGTACTCCCTGTACAAGGACGAGGGCTACAAGCCGTCGAGCGGTCTCGTGGACGTCAACGACGGCACGAACAACAGCTATGCGGGCGTGACCGGCTACACCGCGGTCGACGGCTACGACATGGCGACGGGTCTCGGCACCATCGACGCGGCGCGCTTCGTACCGGCCCTGGCGCGGCAGAGCCGACACTACTGATCACCGGTCCGCTCGACGGTCGTGCACGGCGCCGCCCGGATCTCCGGGTGGCGCCGATGCGCATGTCCGGTGCGGACGCCTCGTTCAGAGGGTGCCGTCCGGCCTGTTCGGGGAACCGTCCCGGCCGGCCTTGGCAAGTGCCGCGTGCCGGTAGGAATAGCCGAAGTAGATGACCAACCCGATCAGGAACCAGACCACGAACCGGATCCACGTCACCACCTGGAGGTAGGTGATGAGCCAGATCGAGGCGATCACACCGATGGCCGGGGTGAAGGGCATGAAGGGTGCGCGGAACTGCCGCGGCAGGTCGGGGCGCCGGTACCGGAGCACGATGACGGCACTGCACACGACCACGAAGGCGAGCAGGATGCCGATGTTGGTCAGCTCGGCGGCCGCGCCGATCGGCACGAAGCCCGCGATGGCGGCCGATGCCACGCCGACGATCCAGGTGACGCGGGTCGGGACATGCCGGGTCGGATGCGTCTTGGCGAACCAGTGGGGCAACAGTCCGTCGCGGCTCATGGAGAACCACACGCGCGTGACACCGAGCATGAAGGTGAACATCACCGTGAGGATGCCGATGATCGCCCCGACCGCGATCACGTCGGCGAACGCCCCGAGCCCCACCGACTTGAAGGCGCTGGAGAATCCGCTCTCCGGGTCGATCTCCGTGTAGCTCTGCATGCCCGTCAGGACCAGGCAGGCGAGGACGTACAGCACCATGGCGATGGCCAGCGAGTAGATGATCGCCCTGGGCATGTGGCGTTGCGCGTCCTTGGACTCCTCCGCCGCCGTGCTCATCGCGTCGTATCCGAACACGGCGAAGAAGACGGTGGCGGCCCCCGTGAAGGCTCCTCCCACCCCGAACGGGAAGAAGGGGGTGTAGTTGCCGGTGTCGATGTGGAAGAAGCCGACGATGATGACCAGCAGGACGACCAGCACCTTGAGTGCGACGACGACCGTCTCGAAGCGTGCGGCGTTCTTGATCCCGAGGTTGAGCAGGAAGGCGGTGAACAGACAGAGGACAACGGCGATCAGGTCGACGCGGTGGCCCTCCCCCGTCCCGGGCGCGCCCAGCATCCAGGTGGGCAGGCCGGCGCCGGTGTCCGTGAGGAGGAAGTTGAAATAACCGGAGATGCCGATGGCGACGACGGCGACGATGGCCGTGTATTCCAGCAGCAGATCCCAGCCGATGAACCAGCCCGCCAGCTCGCCGAGGACCGCGTATCCGTAGGTGTAGGCGGAGCCGGCCTTGGGGATCAGGCCGGCGAATTCCGCGTATGAGAAGGCGGCCGCGGCGCTGGCCACGCCGGCGATGAGGAAGGAGACCAGTACGGCCGGTCCGGCGATGCCGTTGGCCACCGTGCCGGCGAGCGTGAAGATGCCGGCGCCGATGATGCCGCCGACGCCGATCGCGGTGAGCTGCCACAGGCCGAGGGTCCGCGTGAGCTGCTCGCTGGGGGCGCCCTCGGTCTCGTCGATGTGCTCGATCGGCTTGCGGCGCAGTACGCCTTCTCCCATCCGCAGCCTCGACATGTCCGGTCCTTTCCGCAGGTGCTGACGGGACCTCATGATGGCGCAACCGCCGAGACGGCGGAGGCAGGCGCTCCGGTAGGGGCCGGGGCCGTGTCTTTGCACCGGATCACAGCGACGACAACCAACGTCGCCGAGCTGACGACCATACTTACTGTCATATCTTCAGCCGAGATCAACGCTAGGCTGTCCCCGGCTATTTATGGGGGATTGTGTGGACACAGACATCAACACGCACTACGTACGACAAGGCGCCGGAGGAGCACGCACGGCCGCCGAAGCAGCACTCGAGAACCTTCGCCGGTCCCTCGATTCGAGTGACACGGCAGCCGGCGGCCACCACGGCTGGGCCTCGGCCGCCGCGTTGAAGCGCTGCGCGACCGCCTGGGAGGACCACATGGTCGATCTGGGGAAGCAGATGAACACCATGGCCGACAACCTCCACACCACGGCCCACGCCTATGACACCACGGACGCCCAGGCGAAGGACGCCTTCGACCGGCTCCAGCATGGCCTCGGCGAATTCGGGGGTATCTGACCCGTGGTCGCCTATCACGACCTGTACGACTGCCGCGTGGACCAGTGGCAGAAGGCTGCCGACGACTGGGTAGACCTTGCCCGGCGCTCTCTCACAGCCTCCGAGGACATCCGCGCACAGGGCAAGAAACCGCTCGACGACCACTGGGCCGACGCCACCGGCGAAACAGCCGGCAAACGCCTGGCGGACCTCGCCAACCGCCTGGAGGGGGGCGGCGACATCATGAAGGGCGTCGCCATGGTCCTCGACGCGCTCGCCCACTCCATGGGATACGCCCAGCGCACCCTGTTCCACGCGGTCGAGCTGGCGGGGGACCGTGGGCTGAGCGTCCAGGACGGCCGCGCCGTGGGCGCGTACTCGGGCGCCGCACCCACGGGACCGAACGTCCCACAGAGCGTGCGTGATGCCTACACCAAGGAATTGGGCAGCATCTCCGAAGTCGACGGGCTGATAGAGGAAGCGCTGCGCGAGGCATCACAGGCGGACGCGAAGGCATCCGCTGAACTGGACAAGCTGGCCAAGACCATCAACGTCGCCAACCCCTCCCAGGCGCACAACGAGATCCTGGTCGAAGCCTCACATGTCGAATTCGAGATGCTCAGGGCGGACATCCCGGTCGGCAAGGACCCACACCTCGTCCGTGCCTGGTGGGACAGCCTGACGCCCGAACAGCAAAAAGCCCTTATGCGGGCCGATCCCGTGACCGTCGCCGACCTCAAGGGCCTTCCGCCGGAGGTCGGGCGCGAGCTCAGGGGGCCCGACGGGAAGATCGACCGGGTAGAGATGGTGCGGTACGCGCTGGACCATTGGGACAAGAAAGACGATGTCAAGTTCGAGAACAACTGCGCCAATTTCGTGTCCTCTGCCCTCGAGGCCGGAGGCATGCAGAAGAAGTTCGACTTCTGGACGGGACCCCGCGGTGACAACACCTGGGGCCGGGAGAGCGGCCTGGGGTGGGACTGGATCGACCAACGGGCGTACCACTCGCGTTCATGGGCGCAGGCCAAGGGTCTGCACGGCTTCCTGCTGCAGAATGGAGGCGAGGAGATCACCAGATCGGACGCACGTCCCGGTGACGTCATCTTCTACGAGCAGGTGGCTCCCGACCCGGACGAGCCCCAGGGCGAGATCTATCACGCCGCCGTGGTCACCTCGGTAACCCCTGACGGCGACATCAAGTTGAGCCAGCACACCAGCTCGTTCCAGAACGTGAGTCTTGACAGTCGGGAACATGTCGCCACCAAGAACCACGGCGAGCAGCGCATCCACATCGTCCGACCGCACCCGAATTGGTACTGATGGAAACGCCCCGCTCCTCCGCCGCGTCTCACGGCGCCGCGCACAAGCGCCGGGTCACGCCCGGCTCGGTGATCGCGACATTGTGGGTACCGCTCGCGACCGCCATGGGTGTGGCCAGTTCCTATTACGTGCAGGTCATCCACGGTGATTGGGTCGACAGACAACAGGACGCATGCCGGCACATGCCCTTCCCGAAGGCTGAGCATGTCGCCGCATGGGCGGGCCCGATCCTCGGCGTATCAGCCGTGGTCGTCTGCGTACTGCTCGCCAAGCACATCCGGCGACGCCACGGCGTCCCGCCCTCGGGAACGAAGCGGGGGCTGGTGTCCTACGTCGGCGCGTGGCCTTGTGTGCTGACGATCCCGCTGGAGCTGTTCATGCTGTGGGCCTCCTACAACTCCGACGGATCGGGTCCGATCCTGGGCGACTGCGGTTGAGCACTACGGCGAGACCGGCACTGACGCATCGCCGATCGACCACCGCGCTCAGGGCCTGATCGGGAGGGCGGCCGACGCGACCGCCTATCCGACTTACGGTGCGCGCCAGATGTTGGCGAAGGCCGCGTTCTCGATGGTCCGCCTCTGGCGTACTGCCTCCAGCTCCATCACCGCGTCGTGGACGGCGGCCAATACGGTCGTCACCGCCTCGTCATTGACGCCGGGCTCGCTATCGGGTCGTCCTCCGTCGATGCCGACGGCCGAGGCGAGGCCGGCCAGGACGGGTTCCTTGTCCTGCCAGCGGTCGGCTGCCCGACGGTGGCTGGGCGTGTCGACCGGTTCGACGCGCTCCGAGCCGAAGGGCAACCGGCCGCTTCGCTTCCGCGTCAGCTCGCCCTCCTCTTCCAGTGCGGCCTGGTACACGGCCGAGAGATCTCGGCCCCGGCGCCACAACCAGTCCTCGATCAGCTCGTAAGGCGGTTCCCGAGTCAGCCGTGCCGCGGCCTCGCCGAGGAGCCGATCGTCCGGCGTCGGCGGCCAGCCCGGCACGATGCGGTCGTCGTCCACGGTGACGGCTCCCCCACCGATGAGATCGATCAGCTCTGCCCCGGCCAGCGCGAGCGACAGGTCACCCTGTCCCACGCCGTGCTCCGGCTTCGCGTCCATGACGGTGAGGAACAGGTCTCTTGCCGTAGACATGCACAGCTCCCCTCGGAGACATCGACGAAAGTCCCTGGCCACCGGGCCGGCCCGCGTCAGGAGCCGGCTCGACGGCCGTACGACTGTCGCCACCAGTATCGCCCCCGCCCGGGCGGCCTGAACGCTCTCGCAAGGTCAAGTTCCTGCCCGCGATGGTCCTAAGGGTGGGGGCGTGGCCGACAACGACCTGGGCGAGTTCCTGCGCGCACGCCGGGCGCCCCTGGGGACACCCGGCTGGAACACGGGCCGGAATGCCCCCACCGGCCCAGGTGCTCGACGTGCTCGGCCGCGCCCTGTAGCCGGACCCGAACGGGCACGCGCACCGGCACCAGCCGGCGGGGACGGTGTCGCCCGGCCGGTTCGCCCACACCACGTGCCGGCTCAGCCCCACCCCGCGCCGGCTACTGGAGGGCTATCCTGCCGCGCCGGCGTTCGCCATCAACCGGACCCTGGACGTCCTGGCGGCCAACGCCCCCGCCGGTGGGCTGCGCATGCGCTCGTTGACCGCGAAGGGCTTCGGTCAGCCAGGGCTGGAACGGGAGGAGGGCGGGGACCACCTGCCAGTCGTTGACGGTCCAGACCAGCCGCCAGTAGCGCTCGACGAGCGGATCGTGGCCGTGCTCGAACTGCCGGGCCATCCATTCCCGGAGTTCGGAACCGGCGGGACGCCCCAGAACAGCGGCGAAGCGCCTCACGACGGCTTCGACCACCGCTGCCGCCTCCTCGCTGTACGGATCGATTTCCGCCTCCACCGCGGGAGCGACCGCCCGGCGGACGAAGAGGACGAGGTCCGCGGCCGTTTCGGGGGCTACGCCCGGCAGGGCGTCTTGGTCGGCGGGCGGCAGCGCCGCGTACGCCACGCGCGCCCGGAAGTCTCGTGCACGAGAAGGGTCTCCTCGGGGCTGGGCTCGCGTCGGGCCAGGTAGCGCAGGATGCTCTGCCGTTGGCGCAGGACGCGGATCCGGAGTTCGGCGTCGGCGTGTACGGCGGCGACGTCGGCGACGGAGAGGTCGCCGTCGAGGACCCGGCCGACGGTGGCGAGGTCGACGTCCAGCTCGCGCAGGACGCAGATGGCCCGCAGCCGCGTCAGGGCCGCATCGTCGTAGCTGCGGTAGCCGGCCGGGGTGCGATCCGCCGGGGGAAGCAGTCCGATGTCGGAGTAGAACCGGATCGTGCGCACCGGTACGCCGGAACGCGTGGACAGGCTGCCGATCGAGTACAGGGGCGTCGTGCCGTTCATGGCCCCCACTCTCCGGTCTCCAGCGACTGGAGAGTCAACGGGCCTCGCTCAAGGGCGGTGGAGCGCGGGCGAGTGCGTTCGGTTACCGGGGCGGTGTCAGGCAAGGTGGGGGTAGCGGTGGGGCTCGACCACCGTCGACAGGCCGTTGAGCAGCAGCCGGGTGCTCCCCCGCAGGTGGGCGATGTCCTGACTGCCGTCGCCGGTGACCACCAGGAACGCGAACTGCTCGGTCCAGGTCAGCCGGCACCCCGGCACATCGTCCCGTGTCCGTTCGACGAGTTCGACGGTCACCTGCGAGATCCAGCGGCGGCAGTCGTTCACGTACGTCTCGTAACCGAGGACGATGCGTTCGCCCGCCACGATGTCGATGAACCTGGACCGGTACTCCAGGCACTCCTCCACTCCTGACGTGGTGAACACGTTCCGGGCCACCTCTCCCCCGGTGACACGGAAGTCCAATGCGTGGTGGGCCGTCGCGGACGGCCCCGGGAGCCGGAACCAGCGGCTCCGCAGCGAGGGCTCCGCGAAGGCACGGAACACCTGCGCCGGTGCCACCGTGAAGTCGGCGGGGACCGAGAACGAGCCGTGAATGACCGTCATCGGCCGACGTTCCCTATCTTGCCTATCTTGCCTGTCCTGCCTGTCCTGCCGCTCATCGACACCTCTTCCATAGCCGCCGCGCTTGTCATGGCGGCAGAGTAGAAGTTGACGTCGACGTCAGGGCAAGCCGTCACCGTACCTCCGCCGGCGGTACCTGACGCTCTGTGGACCGTGCCGATCAGTTGGCGCGGCCACCCCTGGGCGGGCGTTGTCAGTGGCCCTCGCCAGTCTCCCGGCATACCGCAGCTCAGGGGGCTTTCCCCCGGTCGACGCTGCGCGGAACCGGATCGGGCAGGCGGAGGGGCACGTACTGATGGCATGCCCGAGGTCCGCGACTACGCGGGCGGGAAGTTCCCGAATCGCTCCGGCCTGGCCGCCCGGGCCACCGGCCTGGGCTATCGGGTGTCGGGGGCCTACGCCACCTGTAAGGTCCGCGACACCGGTCGCGGCGCGGAGGCCGCGGTGTGGATCGGCGAACCCTACTACGACGACGAATCGACCACCGGCGCCCTGAGTTGGCACGACGAGGACGGCCGGGCGCTGAGCCTGGCGGAAGTGGGACCAGTGGCCTGGTTCGAAGGCATGCGCATGGCGGGCGTCGCCGCTGCGCGGGGCCGCGTGGACCGACGAACCGGCCGCAGCCCTGTTCGCCCGTCCGGCCGCGGAGGCGGCGGCCGCGCAACCCGTCGCCCCGGAAGCGGACCTCGACCGGGACCCGGTGGCCGGCGCCGCGCAGCTCGGCTGCGACGTGGAGGTCGTCGGTCCGTACGGCGAAGACATCCTGGTGCGCGAGACGCGGCCGGAGGCCCCGCTGCTCCGGTAGCGCGCCGCCCACCCCCACCCGGAGCTGCCGTACGCGGACAACCTGCGCCGACTGGCCGCCCGGCCCGGTCTGAAGGTCCGTGTCCTGGGCCGCCCTGACCTGGACCGGGCGGCGACCCTGCGCCCGCTGGTGGTCGGCCCCGTCCCCGGCGCGGAGTACACCCTGCGGCTGCCCGACGAATGGCTCGGCCGCGCCGACCTCGGCTACGACCGGCTCCAGGGCGGCAACTTCCCTCCCGCCCCGGCCGCTCCCGGCCGGCGTCCGTTGACGCGGGCGATCCCGACCCGCTGGCGGATTCCCCGCTGTGGCGGGTGCGCCGCCTGCTCGAAACCGGGGTCGCGGGCGGTCTGCGGGCCGTCGCCGAAGCGGCCCGCGGAGCCGGGCCGCTCGCCGCGAGCGGCCCGCTCGGCCGCGCCGGGTTCACCACGGCGGCGGAACTGGCCGCCGCCCTCGCCACCGAGGCGGACCGCCGCGACCGGGACGGCTTCGGCCGCCTGATCGACCCCTCCCCGGAGCACTACGCGTGGGCCTGGCCGGCGGCGGCCACCCACCTGACCGCGGCCCGCCGATCACTCGTCGCCGCCTCTTGGCGTTAGGCCGGCTTCACAGCGCTTCGCCCGCCACCGGCACCTCACCACCGGCGGGCGGATTCGCGTGGCCATCGGCCCCGGGTGAGGCCGGCGCCTTCGGCACCTGCTCTCCCTGTGCGTCGGCGCCGTCGCGGCTGCCCTGCCCGCCCGCCGGGCCGCCGCACTCGGTCCCCTGCGAGCCGTGGCGGGGCTCGGGTCGGCGGGGCCTCGCCCGGCAGGAGTCGGGTGCGGTGTCCCCGCGTGTCGGGTCGCGCGCAGCGCCGTCCGGGTGGTGTCACCCGTTCACCCGCCGTCAGGTGCCGGGGTCGGCGGGAGGGCGTGTTGTGCCTGCCCGTCCCGGGCCATGGCCGTATGTAAGCCTCGGGCAGCCGGTGCGGGACGGTCGGGCCACCGCACCGGAACCCCGCCCCGGCGATCACCACCGTCTCAGCGCCGCGACACGGGGAAGGGTTGGCGGTATGACAACAGAGCTCGGTTTGCCCGAAGAGATCCAGGCGTGCCTCTTCGACCTCGACGGGGTCGTCACCAAGACGGCCGTCGTGCACGCGGCCGCCTGGAAGGAGACGTTCGACGCGTTCCTGCGCGAGCGCGAGGGAGAGGGCTTCCGGCCCTTCGACCCGGTCGCCGACTACGACGAGTACGTCGACGGCCGGCCTCGGGCCGACGGGGTGCGTACCTTCCTCGACTCCCGCGACATCCGACTGCCCGAGGGCGTCCCGGACGACCCGCCGGACGCCCAGACGGTCCACGGCGTCGGCAACCGCAAGAACCGGCTGGTCCTGAAGAAGATCCACGAACAGGGCGTGGAAGCGTACGACGGCACGTTGCGCTACATCGCGGCGGCCCGGGACAGGGGTCTGAAGACGGCGATCGTCTCCTCCAGCGCGAACACCCTGGACGTGCTGCACTCGATCGGCGCGGAGTGCCTCTTCGACACACGTGTCGACGGGGTGGTCGCCGCCGAACGCGAACTGCCGGGCAAGCCGCACCCCGACACCTTCCTGTCGGCCGCCCACGACCTCGGCGTCGACGCCCGCCACGCCGCCGTCTACGAGGACGCGCTGGCCGGCATGGACGCGGGCCGCTCCGGCGGCTTCGGATTCGTCGTCGGCGTCGACCGCGTCGGCCAGCGCGACGCGCTGTACGCGCACGGCGCCGACGTGGTCGTCAAGGACCTCGCGGAGCTGCTCCGGGAGCGGGGAGGCGCCGCGTGATCACCCATCGCTCTTACACCGTCGAACCCTGGGCCGTGCGGGAGACCGAGCTCGATTTCGATGTCCTGGCGCAGAGCGAATCCGTGTTCGCGCTGTCCAACGGACATGTCGGCTGGCGCGGCAACCTCGACGAGGGCGAGCCGCACGGCCTGCCCGGCTCCTACCTCAACGGCGTGTACGAGGTGCATCCGCTGCCGTACGCCGAGGCCGGCTACGGCTACCCCGAGTCCGGTCAGACGGTCATCAACGTCACCAACGGCAAGATCGTGCGGCTGCTCGTCGACGACGAGCCGTTCGACCTGCGCTACGGCCGGCTCGTCTCGCACGAACGCGTTCTCGACCTGCGCGCGGGAACGCTCACGCGGACCTGCGAATGGATCTCCCCCGCCGGTTCCCGCATCCGGGTGCGCGCCACCCGGTTGGTCTCCCTCACGCAGCGGGCGATCGCCGCCGTGGCCTACGAGGTCGAGGCCGTCGACCACCAGGTGCGCGTGGTGATCCAGTCCGAGCTGGTCTCCAACGAGCAACTGCCGGAGTCCGACGGCGACCCGCGTGCGGCGATGGCGTTGCAGGCGGCGCTGGAGCCGGAGGAGAACTTCGCCTCCGGCAGCCGGCTGCGCCTCGTCCACCGCACCCGGCGCAGCGCACTGCGCGTGGCCGTGGCCGCCGATCACGTCGTGGACGGCCCCGAGTCGACGACGACCGCGAGTGAGAGCCATCCCGATCTGGCCCGACTGACCGTTACCTCGGTCCTGGAGCCCGGGCAGCGGCTGCGGGTGGAGAAGGTGGTCGCCCACGGCTGGTCCGGCGTCCGCTCACTGCCCGCGATGAGCGACCAGGTCGACGCGGCGCTCGCGGCCGCCGCGCGCGGCGGTTGGTCGGCGCTGGTGGACGAACAGCGGCAGTACCTGGACGACTTCTGGGCGCGCGCGGACGTCGAGGTCGAAGGCGACGAGGAGATCCAGCAGGCCGTACGGTTCGCCCTCTTCCACGTCCTGCAGGCAGGCGCCCGCGCCGAGCAACGGGGCATCCCGGCCAAGGGTCTGACCGGCTCGGGCTACGACGGACACGCCTTCTGGGACACGGAGATGTTCGTGCTGCCCGTGCTCACCTACACCGCGCCGCAAGCGGTTGCCGAGGCCCTGCGCTGGCGGCAGTCGACCCTGCCCGCCGCGCGCGAGCGCGCCGCCCAGCTCGGGCTGTGCGGGGCGGCCTTCCCGTGGCGGACCATCGCGGGGCAGGAAGGCTCGGCGTACTGGCCCGCGGGCACGGCCGCGTTCCACGTGAACGCCGACATCGCGCACGCCGTGACGCGCTACGTGGCGGCGAGCGGAGACGAGGACTTCGAGCGGGACACCGGGGTGGAGCTGCTGGTGGAGACCGCCCGCCTGTGGCATTCGCTGGGCCACCACGACCACCACGGCGCCTTCCACATCGACGGGGTCACCGGGCCCGACGAGTACAGCGCCGTCGCCGACGACAACACCTACACCAACCTGATGGCCCGGGCGAACCTGCTGGCCGCCGCCGAACTCGTGGAACGGCATCCGAAGGAGGCGCAGCGGCTGGGCGCCGGTGAGGAGGAGAGCGCCGCGTGGCGCGACGCCGCGCACGCCATGAACGTCCCGTACAACGACGAGATCGGTGTTCACGAACAGCACTCGGGCTTCACCCGCAACCAGCGGTGGGACTTCGCCGGCACCCGAGCCGATCAGTATCCGTTGCTGCTCCACTTCCCCTACTTCGACCTGTACCGCAAGCAGGTCGTCAAGCAGGCCGACCTCGTGCTCGCCATGTACACCTGCGGTGACTGGTTCGACGAGGAGCACGTCGCCCGCAACTTCGCCTACTACGAGCCCCTGACCGTACGGGACTCCTCGCTGTCGGCTTGTGTCCAGGCCGTGATCGCCGCGCAGACGGGTCATATGCGCCTCGCCTACGACTACGCGTCCGAGGCGGCGTTGATGGACTTGGAGGACTTGGAGCACAACACGCGCGACGGGCTGCACATCGCCTCCCTGGCCGGCACGTGGATGGCGCTCGTCACGGGGTTCGGCGGTACCCGCCGAGCGGGGGGTGACCTGCGGTTCGCGCCGCGGCTGCCGGAGAAGTTCAGCCGCCTCGCCTTCACGCTGCAGTTCCGCGGTCGTCGGATTCGGGCGGAGGTGGACCGCCAGAGTGCCACCTACACGTTGCTGGAGGGCCCGACCCTGACGATCCACCACCATCGCGATCCGGTCGTCCTGCGGCCCGACACCCCGATGTCCCGCCCCATCCCGCCGCTCAAGCCGGGTCCGGCTCCCGACCAGCCCCCGCACCGCCGCCCGAACGCCCACCAGGGGCGCGGCTGAGGGCCGGGGCCGTGGTGCTACGTCCGGTATCCGGGCGCTCGTGCGCCCTGCCGCGCGGGTCAGGAGAGCTTGCCGCCGTAGTCCGGGAGCTTGAAGGTGCGTTCCGCGTGTCCACCAACGAGGTCGCTCTCGTTGTTCCCGATGTTGGCGATGATCGTGTAGCCGCGGTTCTCGATCTCCCTGCGCTTGGCCGTCTTGTACGCGCTGACCTCGCTGAACAGGTTGGGCAGGTCGCGTACGTAGAGTCCGGACACCGGGTAGCCGACCGAGGTCAGGTTGCGTTCGGTGAGCGAGTGGAGGATGCCGGGGCGGGCGGTGACGAAGAAGACGGCGACGCCGCGCGCGTTCGCGTACCGGGTCAGGTCGAGAACGGGGGCGATCGCGGGGGTGGGCGTGGTCCAGAACCAGTGGAAGTCCGTCTCCAGCGAGGAGTTGTCGATGTCGAGGACGATGGCGGGCTTCTCGCCGGCGGGGGAGGAATCGAGGCGCTGCTCGACGTAGGGCCGGGCGGCGCCCATGACGGCGCCGACGTCGCGTTGCCAGGTGGCGTAGTCGATACCGAGGATCGCGGCGTTTCCGCCGGGTGCCCATGTGGTGACGGCGGCAGGCGCCTGCGCGGGCGCCTCCGTCTCCGCGTTAGCGGCGGTGGCCGGGGCCAGGGCCAGTACGGCCGCGGCTGCGGTGATGGCCGTGGCGGTGCGGGCTCTGCGTATGGGGGTCACAGGTCACTCACTCCTGGTCGCGGATGGCATGTACGCGAAAAGAGTCGGTCAGATCCCCCGCGTTTTCTACTGGCCGGTAGGTAATTTCTGGCAACCGCCGGGTGAACGCCCGCCGCAAGGGGAGGTGGGCGAACACCCCGGTCCCGACCGGTGACGAGTCGGGCGAGGACGGCACCCGACGAGTAACGAACACACCACACCAAGTGGCGCCGGGTCCAGGCCACTTCCCGAAGTCGGCCACGACCCCTGTCCACCAGGCGGGGCGCATGGACCGAGCGGTAAGTGAACCCAGTAGAGCCGTGTGGATTTTTTTCGTCAAGGCTTTTCACAAGAGTTGAAGAAACCCCAAGTTCACGGACCTGATACCCGGTTGCGCTCTCGCTCGGCCTTCAGTTCCTGAACGCCGAAACCCTTGACGGCCCACCTGCGGGGCAGTTCACTCACGCTTCGATCCCCACGGTCAATCACGTCAGGAGCACCCCACATGCCCCTCCTCTCCGATCGCCCACCGCGGCTCACCGTCGCGGCGCTCACCGCCGTCCTGATCGCGGCCTTCCTCGTGCTGCTGCCCGGTACCCCGGCCCAAGCCGCCCCCGTCCTGCTCTCCCAGGGCAAGCCCGCCACCGCCTCCAGCGTGGAGGGCGCCGGGACCCCGGCCGGCGCGGCCGTGGACGGCGACAACGGGACCCGTTGGTCGAGCGCATTCGCCGACCCGCAGTGGATACAGGTCGACCTCGGCGCCCCGGCCCAGCTGAACCAGGTGGTCCTGCGCTGGGAAGCGGCGTACGCCAAGTCCTACCGGGTCGAGTTGTCCACCGACGGCGCCACCTGGTCCACCGCCTACTCGACGACCGCTGGCTCCGGCGGGGTCCAGACCCTCGACATCACGGGCACCGCGCGCTACGTCCGCGTCTACGGAACCCAACGGGCCACCGCGTACGGCTACTCGCTCTGGGAGTTCCAGGTCTACGGCACCACGGGCAGCGGCCCCGTGATCCCCGGCGGCGGCGACCTCGGACCGAACGTGATCGTCTTCGACCCCTCGATGCCGGACATCCAGGCCAAGCTGGACCATGTCTTCGCCCAGCAGGAGTCGGCCCAATTCGGCTCCGGTCGCTACCAGTTCCTCTTCAAGCCCGGCACCTACAACGGCCTCAACGCCCAGATCGGCTTCTACACCTCGATCTCCGGCCTCGGCCTGGACCCCGACGACACCACCATCAACGGTGACGTGACCGTCGACGCCGGCTGGTTCGGCGGCAACGCCACCCAGAACTTCTGGCGCTCGGCCGAGAACCTCGCCCTCAACCCCGTCAGCGGCACGGACCGCTGGGCCGTCTCGCAGGCCGCGCCGTTTCGCCGGATGCACGTCAAGGGCGGCCTGAACCTGGCGCCCGACGGTTACGGCTGGGCGTCGGGCGGCTACATCGCCGACTCCAAGATCGACGGGCAGGTCGGCAACTACTCTCAGCAGCAGTGGTACACCCGTGACAGTTCGATCGGCGGTTGGTCCAACGCCGTCTGGAACCAGGTGTTCTCGGGGGTCCAGGGCGCACCGGCACAGAGCTTCCCGAACGCGCCGTACACCACGCTCGACAGCACACCCGTCTCCCGCGAGAAGCCCTTCCTCTACCTCGACGGCGCCCAGTACAAGGTCTTCGTACCGGCCAAGCGCACCGGTGCCCGCGGCACCTCCTGGGGCAACGGCGCGCCGCAGGGATCCTCGATCCCGCTGAGCCGGTTCTACGTGGTCAAGCCGGGCGCGAGCGCGGCGACGATCAACGCGGCACTGGCCCAGGGCCTGCACCTGCTCTTCACCCCCGGCGTCTACCACGTGGACCGCACCATCCAGGTCAACCGCCCGGACACGGTCGTGCTGGGCCTCGGCCTGGCCACGATCGTCCCGGACAACGGAGTGACCGCGATGAGGGTCGCCGATGTCGACGGCGTCAAGCTCGCCGGCCTCCTGATCGACGCGGGCCCGGTCAACTCGCCCAGCCTCCTGGAGGTCGGTCCCACCGGTACCACCACGGACCACGCGGCGAACCCGACCACCGTGCAGGACGTCTTCGTACGGGTCGGTGGCGCGGGCGCCGGCAAGGCCACGCTCGGCATGGTGATCAACAACCACGACACGATCGTCGACCACACCTGGATCTGGCGCGCCGACCACGGTGACGGGGTCGGCTGGGAGACCAACCGCTCCGACTACGGGTTCCGGGTGAACGGCGACGACGTCCTGGCCACCGGTCTGTTCGTCGAGCACTTCAACAAGTACGACGTGCAATGGAACGGCGAGCGGGGCCGCACGATCTTCTTCCAGAACGAGAAGGCGTACGACGCCCCCAACCAGGCGGCCGTCCAGAACGGCTCCACCAAGGGCTTCGCCGCCTACAAGGTGGCCGACTCGGTCAACACCCACGAGGGCTGGGGCCTGGGCAGCTACTGCTATTACAACGTGGACCCGACCATCCGACAGGACCACGGCTTCGAGGTACCGGTGAAACCGGGTGTCAGGTTCCACGACCTGCTCGTCGTCTCGCTCGGTGGCAAGGGCCAGTACGAGCACGTCGTCAACGCCACGGGAGCCCCGACCTCGGGCACCTCGACCACCCCCTCGACCGTCGTCTCCTTCCCCTGATCCGTCCGTCGGCGTGACCCGGCACCGAAGGGCCGGGCTTGGAAGTGGCACCGACCGGCTGCCGGCCCCTTCCGGATACCGCGCGTCGCCCGACCCACCTCGCCGGGCGGCGCGCGGTCCGGGGCGGCGGGGCGGGCGGGCGGGCGGAGCGGGCTCAGCGGGAGCGGTGGGAGCGGTGGGCGGCGATGATGCCGGCGTAGGCGCGGCCGCTGGACTTGACCGTGCGGACCTGGGTCTCGTAGTCGACGTGGACCAGGCCGAAGCGCTTGTCGTAGCCGTAGGCCCATTCGAAGTTGTCCAGCAGCGACCAGGCGTAGTAGCCGGCCACCGGTGCGCCGCGGCCGGCCGCGCGGGCGCAGGCGGCCAGGTGGGAGGTCAGGTAGGCGGTGCGCTCGGGGTCGTGGACGCTACCGTCGGCGGCGACGGTGTCGGGGTAGGCGGAGCCGTTCTCGGTGATGTGGATGCGCCGGGCCCCGTACTCCTCGTGCAGGCGCATGATGAGCGTTTCCAGGCCGTCGGCGTCGACCTCCCAGTCCATGCCGGTGCGCGGGACGCCGGGCCGGTCGACCTGGCGGGCGAACGGCGCGGGGCCGGCCGGGTCGGCCGTGACGACTTGCGGGAAGTAGTAGTTGAGGCCGATCCAGTCGAGGGGTGCGGCGATGGCGGTGAGGTCACCGGGTCGTTCGGGGAGGTCGACGCCGTAGACCTCGCGCATGTCGGCGGGGAAGCCGCGGCCGTGCACCGGGTCGAGCCACCAGCGGTTGACGTGGCCGTCCATGCGGCGGGCGGCGGCCCGGTCGGCTTCGTCGGCGGTGGCGGGTTCGATGGTGGAGAGGTTGTTGACGATGCCGATCCGCGCGCCGGGGGCCGCGGCGCGAACGGCCTGGCCGGCGAGGCCGTGGCCGAGCAGCAGGTGGTAGGAGGCGCGGACGGCGGCGGTGAGGTCCGTCCGGCCGGGTGCCATCCTGCCCTCCAGATGACCGATCCAGGCGGAGCACAGCGGCTCGTTGAGGGTGGCCCACTCGGTGACGCGGTCGCCGAGGCGGTCGGCCACGAGGCCGGCGAACACGGCGAAGTGCTCGGCGGTGGCGCGCTCGGGCCAGCCGCCGCGGTCCTGAAGGACCTGGGGCAGGTCCCAGTGGTAGAGGGTGACGTTGGGTTCGACGCCGGCGGCGAGCAGGGCGTCGATCAGCCGGTCGTAGTGGTCGAGGCCCTTGGCGTTGACGGGTCCGTCACCGCAGGGAAGGATCCGCGGCCAGGCGACGGAGAGCCGGTAGGCGTTGGTGCCCAGTTCCCGCATGAGGGCGATGTCCTCGCGCCAGCGGTGGTAGTGGTCGCAGGCGGTGTCGCCGTTGTCACCGCCCTCGATGGCGCCGGGGACGCGGCTGAAGGTGTCCCAGATGGAGGGGGCGCGGCCGTCCTCGTCCACGGCGCCCTCGATCTGGTAGGCGGAGGTGGCGGTGCCCCAGGCGAAGTCGGCGGGGAACGCGGCGAGGTCGATGGCGTGCGCGGCGGTCAGGGGGAGGCCTTCGGAGAGGGTCATTTGACGGCTCCTGCCGTGAGTCCGGCCACCAGGTACTTCTGCAACAGCAGGAATCCGGCGACGACGGGGATGCTGACGACGAGCGAGGCGGCCATGATCTGGTTCCAGTAGACGTCGTTCTGCGTGGCGTAACCCTGCAGGCCGACGGCGAGGGTGCGGGTGGTGTCGTTCGTCATGACGGAGGCGAAGAGGACCTCGCCCCAGGCGGTCATGAAGGCGTAGACGGTGACGGCGACGATGCCGGGCACGGCCGCCGGGATCACGATGCGCAGCAGTGCCCCGAGGGGGCCGCAGCCGTCGACCGTGGCCGCTTCGTCCAGGTCGCGGGGCACCGAGTCGAAGTACCCGATGAGCATCCAGATGGAGAAGGGGAGGGAGAAGGTGAGGTAGGTGAGGATGAGCCCGCCGCGGGAGCCGTAGAGGGCGACGCCGGTGCTGTTGCCGATGTCGACGAAGATCAGGAACAGCGGCAGGAGGAAGAGGATGCCCGGAAACATCTGGGTGGACAGGACGGTCACCGTGAACAGGCGCTTGCCCCGGAAACGGTAGCGGCTGACGGCGTAGGCCGCGAAGACGGCGATGACCACGGAGCAGGCGGTGGCGGTGCCCGCAACGATCAGCGAGTTGAGGAAGTACTCGGCGAGCGGGATGGTGTGCCAGATGTCGATGTAGGGGCGGATGGTGAGGCCGGTGGGAATCCAGCGGAACCGGCCGGCGACGTCCTTCAGCGGTTTGAGCGAGCTGGTGACCATCACGTAGACGGGCAGTAGGACGAAGGCGGCGAGCGCGGTCAGGAACGCGGCCCGGACCGCTCGGAAGGAGGGCGGCGGGTCGAGGGGACTGCGTGGTCTAGCGGGCATCGTCGTTCCTCCGTCCGCGGGTGGTGACGAGCAGGTATCCGGCGGTGACCAGCAGCAGGAACAGCAGCAGGAGGACGGACATGGCCGATCCGGTGCCGAAGTTCCAGGTGACGAAGCTGGACTGGTAGATGTGGATGGAGATGAGGTCGGCCGCTTCGGGCGCCGATTTGCCGAAGAGCACGAACGGCGTGTTGAAGTCGTTGAAGGTCCACAGGAACAGCACCAGGACGAGCACCTGGTTGACGCGGCCGACCGACGGCAGCGTGATGCGGCGGATCTGCTGCCAACTGCCGGCGCCGTCCAGCGCGGCGGCCTCGTAGAGCTCCTTGGGAACGTTCTGCAGCGCGGCCATCACGACCAGGAACGCGAACGGCCACCCCTTCCAGACGGAGACGGTGAGCAGGGCCCAGAAGCTGTTGTCGCCCAGCAGCCAGAAGGTGTGTTCGGCGCCGCCGATGCCCAGTTGGTCGTGGATGACGTGGTTCACCAGGCCGTTGTCCCGTTGGAACATGAACGACCAGGTGATGACAGCCGCGTAGACGGGCAGGGCGTAGGGGACGAGGAAGAACGCCCGCAAAAGTCCCCGGCCGGGGAAGGTCTCCTGCATGAACACGGCGGCGGCGGTCCCGATCAGCCAGCACAGGGCGACGGAGAACAGGGTGAAGAGGCAGGTGGTGAGGAAGGACCCGAGCAGGGCCTCGCCGACGGGCCGGTTGACGTCGACGGCGAGGTCGTAATTGTCGAAGCCCGTCCACGGGGCGCCGGTCCAGTCCCGGATGTGGAACTGGGTGAGTGCGTGGAAGCTGGCCACGATGCCCATCACCATCGGCACCAGGTGGATGAGCAGTTCGAGCAGGAGCGCGGGCAGGAGCAGGAGGTAGGGCAGGGCGGCACGGCGCAGCCGTCCGGGGCGGGACGCACCGCGTCCCGGTCGGCGCCCGCGGGGCGGTGTGGGGCGGTCCCCGCGCGCCTTGGCGTCGGGGGCGTGGGTGGTGGGCGCGGGGGTCATCGGTCGCGGATCAGTTCGACATCTGCTGCTGCGCCCTGGCGAGCTTCGCCTTGACCGACTCGGCGGTCACCGGCCGGCCGGCCGCGGCGTCGGCGAAGAGTTCCTTGACGGCGGTGCCGACGGCTGTCTCGAACTGCGACTCCTCGGGGACCTGCGGGAGCGGTGCGGCGCTGGTGGCGAGGGTGTCGCGGAGCACGGTGAGGTCCTCGCCGGCGAAGGCCGGGTCGCTCTGGGCGGCC
Source organism: Streptomyces sp. NPDC046557 (assembly GCF_040645975.1). Lineage (NCBI taxonomy): Bacteria > Bacillati > Actinomycetota > Actinomycetes > Kitasatosporales > Streptomycetaceae > Streptomyces > Streptomyces sp. NPDC046557. The sequence continues at coordinate 90,319 of NZ_JBEYZH010000016.1, read as the reverse complement.
TTGACCGGCGGGACGGAGCCGTAGGCCTTGTTGAGGAGAGTCTGCTCCTCGTCGCTGGTCATGAACTTCACGAACTTGAGGGCGCCGTCGATGTTGTCGGTGTTCTTGAAGACGGCCATGTTGATGCCGGCGACCATGGAGTTGGTGTTCTTTCCGGTGCCGGGGGCGCCGCCGGAGGGGACCGGCACGGGGGCCACGCCCCAGTCTCCTTCCTTCATGCCGTGTGCCTTGAAGCTGCTCGCCGCGTTCTGCCACAGGACCATGGCGGTCTTGCCGTTGGCGAAGTCCTGGAGGGACTGGTTCTTGTCGTATTCGGCGTTGCCGGGCGCGATGATCTTGTCCTTGGCCATCAGGTCGACGTACTGCTTGACGGCCTCGACGTTGGCGGGGGTGTCGAACGTGGGCTTGCCGGCTGCGTCGAAGAATTCGGCGCCGTGCTGCTTGGAGAGCACGAAGACCTGGTGGATGTTGTTGGAGAGGTTCGAACCCTCGGCGCCCAGCGCCCACTTGCCGTCCTTGGACAACTTCCGGCCGACGGTGACGAGCTCGTCCCAGGTGGCCGGGGGCTTGTCGATGCCCGCCTCCCGGAACGTCTCCTTGTTGTAGTAGAGCGCGTAGGACATCGAGTAGAGCGGGACGGCGGCCGGGTCCTTGCCCGTCGCACCTGCCGAGCCGATGGCGGATTCGACGAAGCGGTCCCGGCCGCCGATCGCCTGGAAGTTTTGGGCGGTCCAGGGAAGCAGCGCTCCGGTTGCCTGGAGGGACGAGGACCAGGTGTTCCCGATGTTGAGGACGTCGGGCCCCTGACCGGAGGCGGTGGCGGCGAGGATGCGGTTGAGCAGGTCCGACCAGGGGATGACTTCGAGCTTGACCTTGATGCCGGTGCGCTGCTCGAACTTCCTGAGTTCGGGAGCGAGCGTGGCCTGGTCCGCCGTGACGTCGGGGCCCTGGTTGGAGGCCCAGTAGGTGAGCTCCCTGGGGGCGGTGTCGGAACCGCCCCCGCCGTCCGCCGATCCGCCACCGCAAGCGGTGACGGCGGCGGCGAGGAGGGAGACTGTGACGGCGGCGGCAGCGGCTCGGTTTCTGCGCATGGCGGCTCGGTCCCTTTCGGCGGGGCTGGGGGGAAGGCCGGCGTGGCGCACATCCCCCAAGGCCTTAATTTAGGACGTGAGTTAAGCCTCGTGAAAGGGTCGCGTCAAGGGATCGGGCAAGGGTATGTTGCGAACGATGTCACTGCGGAAGGGGCCGGATGACCACGGGGCGTAGCGGGCGAACGGTGCGGGACCTGCGGCGGGGAAATCGGAGCGCCGTCCTCCAACGGCTCTACTTCGGCGGGCCGATGAGCCGCCAGGAGCTGGGCCCCGCCACGGGGCTGAGCTCGGGGTCGGTGAGCAACGTCGTCGGGGAACTGGTCGGGGACGAGCTGCTGGAGGAGGCCGGCGTCGTCGACTCCGACGGCGGCCGGCCCCGTACCCTGCTGCGCGTGGCGCCCGGCAGTGCCCACATGATCGGCGTCGACGTCGGCGAGACCCGCGTCCGCGTCGAGCTGTTCGACCTGACGCTGACCGAACTGGCCCGCGTCGAGATGCCGTTGCTCCCACGCGGCTGTTACGACGTCGGCCCCATCGTCGACCACGTCAAGGACGGGATCACCGCGGTTCTCGCCGAGGCCGGCATCGGCACGGAACGACTGCTGGGCGTGGGCGTCGGGGTGCCGGGCATCGTCGACCGGACCGCGCCGGGCGGGACCGTGGTCCACGGCCAGACCATCGGGTGGGACGCGGTACCGCTGGAGGAGCTGCTGCGCGGCACCCGAGCGCTGCCGCCGGAGGTCCCGTACATCATCGACAACGGCGCACGGACCCTCGGCCAGGCGGAGATGTGGTTCGGGGCGGGGCGCGGGGCGCGGGAGGCATTGGTCGTGCTGTTCGGCTCGGGCGTCGGGGCGAGCCTGATCACCGACGGTTCGCCGGACGGCGGGGCGACGGAGGGGACCGCGCTGGAGTGGGGGCACCTGACGGTGTCGGTGCGCGGCCGACGCTGCCGGTGCGGGGCGCTGGGCTGCCTGGAGGCGTACACGGGGGCGGAGTCCCTACTGGAGCGGTGGGCGGAACGGGGCGGCGGCCCGGTCGGCTCCATGGACGAGGAGGAGGCGCTTTCGGCCCTGCTGGCGGCGGCCGGCAAGGAGGACCCGGTCGCGAGGGAGGTCCTCGAGGAGACGGCGGAGTACCTTGGGGCGGGCCTGTCCGACCTCATCAACCTCTTCCGGCCCGAGCGCATCCTCATCGGCGGCTGGGCGGGCCTGATGCTGGGTCCGCACATCCTTCCCGCGGTACGCGAGCACGCGACCCGGTACTCCCTGCGCCACCCCGCCGGCCGGGTCACCGTCGGCATGGGCTCGCTGGGTCCGGACGCGGTGACGGTCGGCGCGGCGACACTGCCGCTGTCCGCCTTCTTCGCCACGGGCGGCCGACGGGCGACACCCCGGCCCGACGCCGAACCCCCGGCCTGGCGCACCGCCCTCCGCGTCCGCGGCGGAACGACACCCGGCCGTACCTGAACCCGACCCCTGCCGCGACCCCGGCGGCGGCCCTGCGCCCCGGGAAACAGACGGAGGCGCCGAGCGCCGCGCAGGCAGGATCGGCGGGCGGGTCCGGGCAGCCTCCCTTCTCGCTCATGGTCGTGCCGTTGAGGCTCTTCTACGCCGACATCACCACCAGCCCCCACACGGACGGCGGCCCGCCCGGTCCCCTCATACACCGAGTGAGACGAGCGAACCTGTTTCCGCAGGGCGCGGATCGGCCGGGTGCGGACCACTCACGGCGCCAGGCGAACCTCCAGGGTGGTGCGCGCCGGCCCGACCGCCGCGCACGCGCGTCCGGGCGGTCCATCGTCTCGGCGCCCCCAGACACCGACACGTCGCATCCGACATCCGGCATCCGGCATCCGGCATCCGGCATCCGGCTGACCGTCACCGTCCCGACCACAGTGGTCGGGACGGTGACGTCCCCTCCTTCAAGGGGGCACGGCGCGCTCATCCCCGAGCTCGGTCACCTGCCGACCGTGCGGCGCGCGCATGCCCCGTGGGCGCGGCCGAACGCTCGGCCGTTCGGGGGACTCACGCGGGAGAGCGAGCCCGGCGGACCCTCGGGTCGGGGCGGGTCAGGCATTGCCGCCGACCCGACTCGGCGGTCGCCGCCATCGGCGACACCCAGGCCCCATCTCGACGCCGTCACGCTGCGACATCGACCTGGAGTAAGCAACGGTTCGCCATTCACCGAAACGATGAGGCATCCTGGGATGCATGGACGAATTGCATGCCGAAACACCGGGCGGCGGGACACCGGGCGACGGGACACCGACGGAAGGCGTCGCCCCGGCCGCACGCCTCGCGGCCTTCGCCGCGGCCTTGGCCGACGAGACACGGGCCGCCATCTGCATGACCCTGCTGGAGGGGCGCGCCTGGACCGCGGGCGAGCTGGCCCGGATCACCGCGGTCGCGCCGTCCACCGTGAGCGGCCATCTGGCCCGGCTGACGGACGCGGGTCTCTGCGTGACCGAGCGGCAGGGCCGGCACAGCCACGTGCGGATCGCCGACGCCGCGACCGCCCGCCTCCTCGACGAGCTCGCCTCGTACGCGATTCCCGACCGGGACGCGGCGCACGCGGTGCCCGTGGTCACGGCCCCCGACCCGCTGGCTCGCGCCCGTACCTGCTACGACCATTTCGCGGGACGCCTGGGAATGGCGGTGACGGACGCGATGGAGCGGCGTGAGCTGCTCCGCACGGACGGCGTCTTCGAGTTGACGGAGGCCGGCCGGCGATGGTGCGCAGAGGTGGGCATCAGCCTCGCACCCGGGGGGCGAAGGCGGCCGGCGAGTTCCTGTCTGGACTGGACGGAGCGCCGCCGCCACCTGGGGGGCGTCGTGGGGGCACGACTGCGCGCGCGGGCCCTGGACCGCGGGTGGGTGGTGCGACCGGCGGGCGGCGGGCGGGCGTTGGAGGTGACCGGGGTGGGGGAGCGCGCCTTCCGCGACCTGCTGGGGATCACTCCGGCCGACTGGAGCTGAGCACGTCTGTCGCGGTGGGCGCAGATGAGTGCCGACGAGCCTGACGCTTCGGTGGACACCAAACTGTTCTGGGATAGGGTGAACACATGACCTTCCTCCGCCCGAGTCGGATATCGCCCGGCGTCCTCACGGCATGCGCCGTGACCTTCACGGTGTTCGCCTGGGCGTCCGCCTTCGTCTCCATCCGCAGCGCGGGCGCCGCCTACTCCCCCGGGGCCTTGGCCCTCGGGCGTCTGCTCGCCGGTTCCGTGGTGCTCGCCGCGCTGTTGTTGATCCGCCGCCAGGGCCTGCCGCCCCGGAGGGCCTGGCGGGGCATCCTGATCTCCGGTGCGGTGTGGTTCTGCGGCTACACGGTCGCCTTGAACTGGGGTGAACGGCTGGTCGACGCAGGTACGGCTGCCCTGCTCGTGAACACCGGGCCGATCCTCATGGCCCTGCTCGCCGCCCGTCTGCTGGGGGAGGCGCTGCCGCCGCGCCTGTTGTCCGGCATGGCCCTCTCCTTCGTCGGAGCGGTCGTCGTGGGCTTGTCCATGTCCTCGGGCGGCAGTGCGTCGACCTCGGCGCTCGGCGTCGTCCTGTGCCTGCTCGCAGCCGTGGCCTACGCGAGCGGCGTCGTCGCGCAGAAGCCCGCGTTGTCCTTCGGAACGCCGCTGCAGATCACCGCCTACAGCTGCATGACGGGAGCGGTGGCCTGCCTGCCATTCGCCGGGCAACTGGTCACGGAACTGCCGAGGGCGCCGATTTCCGCGACGCTGAACATGGTCTACCTGGGCGTTGTACCGACCGCCCTCGCGTTCATCACCTGGACCTACGCGTTGGCCCGCACACCCGCCGGCAAGCTGGGCGCGACGACCTACGCCGTCCCCGCGATCGTGGTGCTGCTGAGCTGGACGTTGCTGGGCGAGGTGCCCGGGTGGTTGACCCTGCTCGGCGGAGTGCTCTGCCTGGCCGGCGTCGCGATCTCCCGCTACCGGCCACGCTCGGCCGCCCCGTCGGCGACGGTCGACCCCGCCGCCCGTACCGGGTCCTGACCACCCCGGCCGGTCCCGTCCACAGTACGGCGAACCGGCCTCGGTGAACCGGCTGCGCGCCGCGCCCGTGGCCTCAGTCCCCTTCGGCGGTACGGGCACGGGCGCCCGAGCGGGTGCGGGCCGGGGTCTGGGCGCGCTGCGGGTGACGGCGTAGGTATTCCCGTTCCAGCTCGTTCATCCGCTTCGTGTGGGTGACCAACGCATCGTCGGACCCGTGCAGCAGAGTCTCGTGGCGCGTGCGGTGGATGGCCTCCAGCTCCCGGAGCAGCACGCGCTCTTCAAGGTCTTGGGCCGACGGGCCGCCCTGGTGATCGGTCATCGCAGGTGCGCCTCCTTTTTTCACGCGTCCGGGGGCGGACCCGGGCTCGCCCCGGGCGGCAGCACGCCGCTCCCTCCATCATGCTGCCGCTCGCCGACGACTGCTTGTCCGACGCCTACCGGAGGGCGATGCTTCAGGAGCCCGGCCGGCCGTCGCCGGCCAGGGCTGAGCCCGACCCGAGTTACCACAGATCAGACGCCCGACTGGAAATCCCCAGTCGGGCGTCTGTATGAACTCCTGGTCCCAGGAAGGGGGCCGAACCGTCATCCCTGGTTCGGCGTGCTCCCCTGGTCCTGGCCCGGCTGCTGGTTCTTGTCAGGCACCTTGTTCTGGTCCTGCTTGTT
>NZ_JBEYZH010000016.1:84324-84459 GCF_040645975.1 Streptomyces sp. NPDC046557 | reverse complement strand
GTTCTGCTGCTGCTGGCCCGGCTGCTGGTTCTTGTCGGGCACCTTGTTCTGATCCTGCTTGTTCTGCTGCTGCTGGCCCGGCTGCTGGTTCTTGTCGGGCACCTTGTTCTGATCCTGCTTGTTCTGCTGCTGCTT
>NZ_JBEYZH010000016.1:0-84227 GCF_040645975.1 Streptomyces sp. NPDC046557 | reverse complement strand
CTGGCCCGGCTGCTGGTTCTTGTCAGGCACCTTGTTCTGATCCTGCTTGTTCTGCTGCTGCTGGCCCGGCTGCTGGTTCTTGTCAGGCACCTTGTTCTGATCCTGCTTGTTCTGCTGCTGCTGGCCCGGCTGCTGGTTCTTGTCAGGCACCTTGTTCGTGTCGGGCGGCTTTACCACCGGTTCCTGCGCGGGCATCGGAAGGACCGGGTACGGCGATTCGGGCTTTTGGCCGCTGGGGGCTGGGATCTCGCGGTCGTGCTTGCCCTGCAAGTCGCCGCTCGGGCGCTGGTACCAACCCTTGCGGTGCTGGTCGAACATCGTGACCGTCTTCACCGGCTTCTCGGCGGGCTTGACCGCAACGAGATGGGCGGACCGGAAAGACGACCACTGTTTGCCGCTGTACGTCTGGTTGCCTTTGACCGCGATCGGCGGAGCCAGGGGGTTACCGCAGGCGCAGCGGACACGCGGTACGCCGTGGTTGTCCACCAGGACGGGCGTGCCTGCCTGGAGGACCGCCTGGTAACTGGTGGTGGCGCCGTTCTTGTATCCGTGATTGGTGACCCGGGTGTCCCAGCTCAGCCGAACGGGCGTCAGTGACCGCAGATAAGAGGGGACGCCGGACTCCTGGATGTGCAGGGGTTCGGCGAACGCCTTCCGCTTGTCCGTGTGCTGACCGAGGAACTGAATCTGCTTCTCGACGTTGCAGCTCGCGACGTTCCGCGTTCCTCCGTACAGCCCCGGCTGCGCACCATTGACCTCAAGGGTTTGCGTACCGCTCGCGCCCGACTTCGACGTATTGGCCATGACTGGCGTGACTTCGGTCGCCTCGGACGCAGTGGCCGTCGAGGGAGTGAACGGATCGAGACCGGCTGCCGAGGTGGCCTGGAGGAAGACCTCGCCGCCGCTTGCATTGTTACCGCCCATGACGGTGAAACCGAGGACCACCGCCGTCGCGATGCCCACGGCCGCCCCGGCACCCAGCACGGTTCTGCGCGACCGCCACCCGCGAGCCGGCGCCCCGGGGCGCCCGCCCGGCTCGCCCGGCTCGCCGCCACCCGTCGGCGGGGCGAGCGGCCCTGACGGGGGTGGTCCCGCCGGCGGCGGCAAGCCGGGCGGCGATGGCTGCTCGTCCGTCGGCCGAGCGGACAACGGACCGGACGGAGGGCCGGTCGGGCGCTCGGACGAAGGAGGTAGGGAAGTCACGACACTCTCCCCTCGTCGTGGGACATCGGGGAAACGATGGTTATACGCATTGCCTACTCCTCTGACCATTATGGCTCCACGTCCCTGGGACGGGAATCATGAAAATTCCGCTACGGCGAAAAAAGGTGAAGACGGAGCCGGACGGCCCCGTCCCCTCACGAGCCGGGTGCGGATGGGTCACTCGCCGGGGTGGCCCATGTCCTGAGTAAGCCTTTGGCCTCGGGTCGCGTCATGGCGCGACTTTTCGGGACTTGACAAGCACCGGCGCTCCCGGCGAAGGGCGAGGGCAGGGGCGAAGAGAGCATCGCGGCCGGCTGCTCCTGACCGCCGCCGGGCCCGCCGGTCCGCACCGCCGATCGCGCCCACCGCCCCCCAATCGACCGGGACGGGACGCCGACCCACTCCACTACAGCCGCCGCGCCGCCCCGTGCCCGCTCCGGACCGGCCCTCCGCCACGACGACCCGGGCTCGCATTTCCGGAGCGGAAGGGCCGGATCGCCCGTATGCGGGACTTCACACGGCTTTTACCTCGCCCTTTTGACCGCGTCAAGTCCCGAGTCCTCGGAACATGACCCTGCCGAGCCGGGCGGGCTTACTTGAAGCACGGACCCACCGAGAAGACGAAAGGGGCGGCAGGACGGTAGACGGAATCCTCTCCGAGAATTCCTTCGCATCGAATAGCCACCCCGGGGACGGTCCGCCGGTTTCACTCAAACATCGGCACACTCATCGGTAGGAGAAACTCATGACCAGCAATGCTTACATCAGTGACAGCACCCGCCCCAACCGTCGGGGCTTCCGCCTCGCGATGATCTTGGTCTCGGGCGCCCTGCTGTCCGGTGCCGCTGTCCTCCCGGCCTCCGCGGCGACGTTGTCCGCGATACCCGCCGCGCCGGTGGCGAGCGTCGTCAACGACCACGACTGGCATCACGACCACCACGACCACCACTACAACCACGACCACGACCACGACCACGACAACTGGCACCACCACCACTACAACCACGACCACGACCACGACCACGACCACGACCACGACAACTGGCACCACTGACAAGCACGGCCGGGGCGAACGGCCACGCCGGAGCAGTTGCCTCGCGAAAGCAGTGCCCTGGGAAAAGACCTCGGAAAGTATCCGAGGTCTTTTCGCAGCCCTGCGGGTCGGGCTCTCGACAAGGAGCCCGACCCGCAGGCACGTCATCAGCCGGCAGCCACGTCACCGGCCGCGCCACCTCCGGCGACCCTCGTCGCCGCGCTGCGTTGGTGCTCGCCGCCCGGCCGGATGATGCTTGTCAGTGGAGCCCCGAGCAGGTTCCCGTGGGACAGCGGGCAGGAAACTAGCGAGGGCGAGATGAGCGACGATGGAGCGACTTCCCACCTCTCCTGGTGAGCACCCGGAGAAGACGGACGCCTCCCCCGAGCCGACATACTCGGCCACGGCCGGCATCAACGAACAGGGCACCGTCACCGAGTGGAGTGAGGGTGCCCGTCGTCTGCTCGGTTACGCCGCCTCCGAGGTCGTGGGCCTGCCCGCCGCCCACCTGCTCGCCGACGGCGCCGACACGGCGTTGCGGCTGCCGCCCGGGCTGGAACGGTGGAGCGGCACCGTGGCGCTGCGGCATCGTAACGGCGTACGGATGGAACAGGGAGTGCTCGCGCATCGCTGGACGTCCACCGGCGGGACCACCAAATGGTCCGTGGTGTCCGCCGTGACGGCCGGTGCGCGCAAACCTCTGGACGATGCGTTGAACGAGTGGGCGTTCACCCAGTCACCCTGCGTCCTGGCCATCTTCGACGCGGAGTTGCGACTGGTACGGGCGAACACCGGCATGGAACGCACGCTCTCCCTCACGGAGGCAGAGATGCGCGGCCTGCGTCTGACCGAAATCGCGCCGGATCCGGTGAGCGACGAAACCGAGCGCAATATGCGGCTGACCCTTGAAACGGGTGAACCGCAGTACGTGGATGCCTTCATCCGATCCCCGGGCGTCGCCACGGAGAAGCGTGGCTGGGCCACCTCGCTGGCCCCTTTGCGGGATCCGGACGGCCGCGTCGTCGCCGTGTACCTGGCCGCGCACGACCGGACCGCCGTTGAGGCCGACCGTCGGGAGATGCTCCTGCCGGACCCCGCCGACCAGCCGATCATCGGCACCACTTTCGACAGTGCCCGCACGGCGCAGGAACTGGCGGACATCGCCGTTCCCCGGCTTGCCGACTTCGCGGTCGTCGACCTGCTGGAGCCGCCCCCGGGAGGGGACGACCCGTCCTCCCGCCCGGGGGCAGGGCCCGTCGCCGCGCGCCGTACCGCCGCGCGGTCGATCCTTCCGGGAAATACGGAAGCCCAGGTCGGGGTCGGCGAAACGACCGTCTATCCGCCGCTGTCACCCCCCGTGGAATGTTTGGCCGCCGGCCGAGGCGCCGTGTACGGGAGGGCCGACCCGGGCATCGCCCGGTGGGTCACCCAGGACGCCGGAGCCGCCTGGATCAGCGGAGACGGCACCCACTCGATGATGGTCCTGCCGTTGCGCGCCGACGGCATCACATTCGGCTTGGCCTTCTTCAGCCGTCACCAGCACCGGGAACCGTTCCTGCCGGAAGACCTTTGGCTGGCCGAGGAACTGACGACCAGGGCCGCGGTCGGCATCCACAAGGCACGCCGGCACACCCGGGAGCACACCACCACGATGACCCTGCAGCGCAGCCTGCTTCCGCACACGATGCCGACGCAGGCCGCGCTGGAGATCGCCTCGCGCTATCTGCCCGCCGGTACGGGGGCCGGCGTGGGCGGCGACTGGTTCGACGTGATCCCGCTGTCCGGCGCACGGGTGGCCTTGGTCGTCGGCGATGTCGTCGGCCACGGTATCCGTGCCACCGCCACGATGGGCCGCTTGCGCACCGCGGTTCGGACCCTGGCCGACGTCGACCTCCCGCCCGACGAGCTGCTCACCTATCTCGACGACCTGATCATCCACCTCTCCGCCGACGAGGCCGACCAGGACGCCGACGCGGAAGCCGCCGGGGGCATCGGCACCACCTGTCTGTACGTGGTCTACGACCCGGTCACCCGCCGGTGCACGGTCGCCCGGGCCGGCCACCCGCCGCCCGTCGTGGTTTCCCCGGAGGGCTCCGTCTACCTCCTCGACGTGCCCGCCGGCCCACCGCTGGGCCTCGGGGGCCTGCCCTTCGAAGCCGCCGAGATCGAGCTTCCCGAAGGCAGCGTCCTCACCCTCTACACCGACGGTCTGCTTCGGGCCCGCGACCACGACATCGACGAAGCCCTGGACAACATGTTCGAAGCGCTCATCCGACCCGCTTCCACGCTGGAGACGGTCTGCGACCGCGTCCTGACGGCGATGCTCACCCACCCTCCCGAGGACGACGTCGCCCTGCTCATCGCCCGTACCCGAGCCCTCCATGCCGACCAGGTCGTCGTCTGGGACCTGGCCTCCGACCCTTCCGTCGTCGCCCAGGCCCGTCGGTACACCACCGACCAATTGGCGGCCTGGGGATTGGAAGAGGCCGGCTTCGTCGCCGAGCTCGTGGTCAGCGAGCTTGTCACCAATGCCATCCGCTACGGCGAGCCGCCCATCCAGCTGCGGCTGATCCACGAGAACGAGAACAGCACCCTGATCTGCGAAGTGTCCGATGCGAGCAGCACGGCACCCCACATGAGGCGGGCCCGGATCTTCGACGAGGGAGGGCGGGGCCTGCTGCTGGTCGCCCAGCTCGCCCAGCGCTGGGGCACCCGCCACGCCCCCGTCGGCAAGACCATTTGGGCCGAGCAGTCCCTCGTCGGGTTTTGAGAACCATCGCACCCGGTGTCCGTGTGACACGCCTGTGACAGTCGGCGGACACCGTCATGACGTGGCGGGAGCAGGCTTTTCAACAGGGACAAACAGCGACATTCACAGATATGTCCCCTGCTTCCGAGGGCGCGAGCAGCGATGACCGACCCGATCCGTCGGAGGAACCCATGAGCCTCACACTCGCCACGCCGCACACCCCTACCGCTGCACCCGCGCTGGCCCCGCGGGAGCAGGAGGCGCTGCGGCACATCGCCGCCGGGCGCACCTACCTGCAGACGGCGCGCCACATGGGACTCTCCAAGCACACGGTCGACGCCTACCTCCGCCGTATCCGGGCCAAGCTGGGCATCAACAGCACGGCGGAAATGACCCGACTGGCCATCTCCCTGGGACTGTGACCCCCGGTCTCACGAGCGACGATCGCCGACCGCGACCCACTTACCCGCACGTCCCCGCCCCACCCGCATCCGTCGGGTGGGGCGGGGACGTTCGTGCGTGCGCCGCGCCGCACTACGCCATGCCCGGAAGGCGGCGGAAGACCGGTCGCGCCCAGCGGGGCGGCTGCGGCGGCGGCGTGCTCTTCACGGTGGCGGGATGCCGGGAAGCCACCGGAGGCGAGACCTCGGCGCCCTTGCCGGCGCCGACTCCCGTCGCGGCACGCAGCGCCGCCATGAATTCCAGACAAGAGCCGTAACGGTCCTCGGGGATCTTCGCCAGGGCCTTCGCCATGACGTCATCGGCGGCGGGCGCTATGCCCGGCCGCCTTTCGGTCAGGGAAGGGGGCGGGTCGTACTGGTGGGCCCACAGCAGCGCGACCACGTCGTCGCCACGCTCGAAGGGCGGGCCGCCGACGAGGGATTCGTAGACGACACAGGCGAGGCTGTAGAGATCGCACCTGCCTTCCACCGGCCGGCCGGAGATCTGTTCCGGCGCCATGTAGTCGACGGTGCCGACGAACTCTCCCGCCGTGGTGAAACCCGTGAGCGCCAGTGACCTCTTCGTCAGCCCGAAGTCCGTGAGGTAGACGTGTTCGGGGTGGTCGCTGTCGGTGCCCGTGGTGACCAGGATGTTGCCGGGCTTGACGTCACGGTGCACCAGGTCGTGCTCGTGGGCCGCGTCGAGTGCCGATGCCACCTGGGTGCCGATGCGCAGGGCGGTCGCGACGGGGAGCGGACCGTCCCGGTCCAGCAAGACCCGCAGGTCCGGACCGGCCACGTAGCGCATGGCGATGTAGAGGACGCCGTCGGTTTCACCGGCCTCGTAGATCGGCACGATGTGCGGGTGGTCGATCTGCGCCGCCACTCTCGATTCGTGGGTGAAGCGGCGCCGGAAAGTGTCGTCGCGGGCGCGTTCCGGGGCGATCAGCTTGAGCGCGACCGTACGGTCCAGGCGCAGGTCCTTCGCGCAGTAGACGACGGCCATGCCCCCGCGGCCGATCATGCTGTCGACCCGGTAGCCCGCTATCTGCTTGCCGATCAGCCCGGAGGCTCGATCCGTGTACGGGCTCAGGTCAGATTTCGAACTCATCAGGCGCCCCCGTCCCCCGGCCGGACCGACGAGGCCCGGCGCCGGACCGACGAGGCCCAGTGCCGCCATGGTGCCCGTGGGTGAAGGTGTCGATCATGCCGACCCCGTCCTCGATGGTCCGCGACCGGCCTGCGCACGCACGATCCGTATCGCGCCGCCGGACACGAGCGTCGCCCAGCGGACGACGCTGCCTACCCGAAGTCTATCCAGTGATCCACATGTGTGCCGGGTGACAGCGTCCGTCGAGCCGTCGTCTCGACGGAGGGGCATCCGGGGTCCCCGGCGGTCGTCAGCCGGCGCCGCCGTTGCCGCCGCGGCCGCCTTGACCGCTGGTCTCGCAGCCGGTGCCGACGCAGATCCCGCCGTCGCCGCCGCGCCCGCCGTCGCCACCGTCACCACCGGGGGGCGCGGCCCCGCCATTGCCACCGTTGCCACCATTGGCGCTGCCGTTGCAGACCCCGGCGCAGATCCCGCCCTTGCCGCCGTTCGTGCCGTTGCCGCTCGGCCCGCCGTCGGTGCCGTTGCCACCGTTGGCGCTGCCGTTGCACAGCCCGGCGCAGATCCCGCCGTTGCCGCCCTTGGTGCCGTTGACCGACCCCGTGCAGTTACCGGCGCAGATCCGATCACCGACGCGGACACTGCCATTACCCACCTTGACGCTGCCGTTGCCCAGTTTGACGTTGCCGAGCACCGAGCCGTCGGCTCCGAACCGGGCCGCGCCCGGGCGACTGTCACCGTTGCCGAACGGCGAGCCGAGGGAGTGGCCTACGGATGCCGCGGCCGGCTCGTACGTCGGCGCCGCCATGGCCGCCGGGGCCATCGCACCGGCGCCGACCAGGGTCGAGGAGATGACGAGACCGAGACGGAACTTCCAAGAACGTACACGCATGACATTCACCCTTGTCGTTGAGATCGCTTTTCCGTTTCGCGGTTCCGCTCGATCGCCGCCCGCGACTTTCGTAGACGGAGGCCGACGGTTGGATCCGCCGGCCTCGTTTCGTCCCCGAGACTTTCCCCTGATTCACACCCTCGCCCCGTGCGGGTTCAGGAAGCGAAATCCCCGCCCATCAGGGCGAACCAGTCGCCGTCGAGGTAGTCCTTCTTCCAGGTGTCGAGCTGGTCGTGCGAGACGTCGTACTTCTTGGCGATCTTCTCCTTCGTCGCGTCCGAGTCGTCGGCGATGAGCACCATGACGATGTACACCTTGTCCACCGCCGTCAGCTTCGACTTCGGCTTGTCGGGCAGGTCGTCGAAGCGAAGGCATCCGGAGCGGCCGGGCTTGCCGGGCTGACCGGGCTGGCCGGGCTGACCGCCCAGGCCACCCTTGCCGCCTTCCCCGCCTTCCCCGCCCTTGCCGATCCCGGCGCAGGGCTTCGGGTGGTCGGCGACTACCGGGGTGCTGATGCCGGCCGGGACGTGGGGCTCCGACGCTTGCGCGGCGCAGGCCGTGCCGGTGAAGAGAGCCAGGGAGGCCGCCGCCAGGATGAGCGGACGCTGCCAGGTACTTCTGAACATCGGATTCTCCGTTTCCGTACGCACGGGTATTGGCCTGCGCGCTGCGTCCCGGGTGTCGCCGGATTGGCGGTCGGGACCGATCAAGGGGACGAGGAAGAGTTGAGGTAGGGGGTTGGGGGGTGGAGGCTCGTAAGCCTCCACCCCGGGAACACGGGCCGGCTCAGAAGATGCTGTGTCCTCCGGCGCCACCGCCGCCGCCAAGGCCACCGAAGATCCCGCCGCCGCCCTTGCCGCCCTTGCCACCGGTGCCGCCCTGGAAGACGCCGTCGCCTCCCTTGCCGCCCTTGCCGCCGTTGCCGCCGACCAGGACGCCGTCGCCGCCGCCACCGCCGCCACCGGCGTTGCCGCCGAACAGGCCACCGCCACCGTTTCCGCCCTTGCCGCCGTTGCCGCCGATCACGCCGTCGCCGCCGCCACCGCCACCACCGCCGCCACCACCGGAGAGGATGCCGTCCCCGCCCTTGCCACCGTTGCCGCCGGTGCCGCCGGTGCCCAGGACGCTGCCGCCCCCGGAGCCGCCGGAGCCGCCACCGCCACCGACGAGGCCGCCCCCGCCGTCACCGCCGTCCCCGCCGGCGCCACCACCGGTGTGGAAGGCCGCCACCACGTGAGTGGGTACCGGAGCGGCCACCGCCGCGGAGGCCGGAAGGGCGATTCCTCCTGTGACCACGGCAGCCGAAGCGATCAGCGTCGCGAGGCGGAAACCTCGGCGGTTGGGACGGGCGACATTGTTGGTGCGAATCTTGCGGTTCATGACTTCTCCTACGTGTCGTGAGGGGTGATTGACCGTCTCGGAATTCCGGGACGAATGCGGTGACATCGGCGAGGGAAAAATCCTCTGCGAGGTATTTCGCTTCTTCCGTCTTGCCTCGTTTCCTTCTCGGTGAGGCCCGCACCACAAGTAAGCCCCGCCCGGCACACCCCGGTCACGTTCCGGAAAGTCGGGACTTGACAGGCCCCCAGCGCAATCTAAAAGGCCGAACGGGTCCCCCTGGCGGTCAGGACGCGGTGCGGAGCGAGGCGGGAGACGATGGGCACGTGGAAGAGGTGTGCTCGCGGACCGCCGTCAGGGGCCTGGGAAGCCGTGTGCGCCACCCCCGCCGTCCACAGCCGAGGCGGGTTACGCCACGCTTCCGTCGCCGCCCCTGGCCGCGTCGGCGTAGGGCGGCTCGTCGGCCGCAGGGGGCGTCGGATGGGTGAGCAGACGCCGATCGAGGAACTGCTCAGCGGCGCCGCCCAAGACGCCGGGGGTTGGGTGGGCGCGCTGGCAGTGGCGCAGATGGCAACCGGCTGGGACGGCGCCGTCGTGCGGTGGAGTCACTCCGCGCAGGAACTGCTCGGTTACACACCGCCGGAAGTGGTGGGGCGCCACATCGCCGACCTGCTGCACCCCGGCGCGGACCGCGTTTTGGGCCGTGCCCTGTGGGAGACCGCCGCCGCCGGCCACGGGGTGATGGGTACGGTCACGGCCTGGCACCGTGACGGGCATCCCCTCGAACTGGAAATCTGGGCTTCGCCCGTTCCCGATCGCCGCCAGGGAGCCTCCGCGGTGCTCGTCTTCGCCGCGGACGCCCACGCGGCCCGCCGTATACGCGGTTCGTCGGCGGTGTGGGACGGGCTGTTCTCCCGCTCCCCCGTCGGCATCGCCGTCTTCGACACGCAGCTACGGTTCCTCCAGGTCAACGCGGCGCTCGAAGCGATGAACGGGCTGCCGGAGTCCTCCCATCTGGGACGGCGCCTGGCCGAGGTGCTTCCCGAGGTGAACGCCGAGGAGATGGAGACGGCCATGCGGGAGGTCCTGCGCACCGGCGAGCCGGCGCTGGACCGGTACCGGATCGGCCGGACGCCCGCGGATCCGGGACACGACCGGATGTGGTCGTGCTCCTACACGCACGTGCAGGACCCCGGCGGCCGGCCGATCGGCGTGATCGCCACGCTCGTCGACATCACCGTCCAGCGACGGGACCACCTCGAAGCCGAAGCGGGCCGGCGCCGACTGGGCCTGCTCAACGAGGCGAGCGCCCGCATCGGGGCGAGCCTCGACTTGGAGCGCACCGCCCAGGCTCTCGCCGACCTCGCGGTCCCGTACCTGGCCGACGCCGTCACCGTCGACATACTGGAGACTCTCGCCCGGGGTGACGAACCGGGCGCGGGCCTGTCGGGAGGCGTTGAACTGCGGCGCCTGGGCAAAGCGCCGCTGACCGGATCGGCCGTGACCCGCATCCTCGCACCCCTCGGCAGAACCCTCGGCTTCCCGGCCGCCGCCCCCTACACCCAGGTCCTCGCAGCACGTCGGCCATTCGTGATCACCCACCTCGACGAGTCGTCCATCGCCGCCGCGGCCCGCTACTCCTCCGTGCCCGCCCAACTGCTCGGCGCCGGTGTGCACTCGTTCCTCATGGTCCCCCTCACCGCCCGGGACCTGGTTCTCGGGCTCGCCACGCTCTGCCGTACCCGACCCGGGGACCCGTTCGCGTCGGAGGACGCCGCCCTCGCCGTCGAACTCGCCACCCGGGCCGCCGTCGGCATCGACAACGCCCGCCTCTACCAGCACGAACACGAGACGGCCGTCGTCCTGCAACGCAGTATGCTGCCGCAGCACATCACCCCTCCGGCGGGAATCGAGGTGGCGCACCGGTATCTGCCGGCCAGCGACGTGAACGAGGTCGGCGGGGACTGGTACGACGTCCTCTCCCTCCCCGGCGGCAAGGCGGCGCTGCTCATCGGGGACGTCATGGGCCACGGGATCGGCGCCGCCGCCGTCATGGGGCGCTTGTCCGCCAGTGTCCGAACCCTCGGTCGCCTCGACATGCCCCCCATCGCGATGCTGCAACAGCTCGAAGCGACACTGGCCGATCTCGCCGAGCCCATGCTGGCCACCTTCCTCTACGTCCTGTGCGACCCGGCGACCGGCCACTGCGACGTCACCCGCGCGGGCCATCCGCCTCCGGCCGTGGTTGAACCCGACGGCACCGCCTACCTGGTCAACAGCCCGCCCGGTGCGCCGCTGGGCGTCGGCGGAATCGACTTCACCACGACGCACCTCACCCTGCCCCGCGGCAGCGTGCTCGTCCTCTACACCGACGGCCTGGTCGAGGCGCGCGGCAGCGACCTGGACCAACGCCTCGACGATCTCACCCGCCTGCTCACCGAGCCGCAGCAGTCGCTGGACCACTTGTGCGACTCGTTGATCACCCGCTTGGTCCCGGCGTCCGCCGACGACGACATCGCCCTGCTCACCGCTCGCGTCGGGCCTGTTCCCGACAGACCGTTTTAGCTGTCGGGGCGTCACGAGTCATGGCAGGTGACCCGCGCCGGGCGGACGGCATGCCGGGCGAACCCGGCGGGTACCGCGACGAGTGGCTGGGCCCCGCCCGCGGCCATTTCGGCCCGAGCGGCTACAAGCGGTACGGGTACGCATGACGACCCCGGAGGTTTGTTACCGGCCTGGGTGATGCGTCTCTGTGGCACGCGGCGCCCTGCCCGCGCAGTGCGATCCGGGTGGCGATGGGGGCGGCGGTCCGGGCGGTCACATGATCACCCGGCGGACGGTTTCGGCGTGGTCATGGCCTGGCCGCCGATGTCCGCCGCGTCCGCGAGCTGGTCCCCCCACCACGCCTGCGCCTCGCGGGCGTCCATCACGGCCCAGGCGGGCGTCCGCTCCACCTGTGCCCGGCCGAGCCTGCGGGCCAAGGCGACCAGCTCGCGGCCCGCGGGCCCCCGCGCTGCCCGGTAGGCGTCCAGCAGCTCGTCCCAGGAGGCCGACCGGCGCCAGGCGGTCTCGAAGGCGCCGGCGTCCTGGAGGGCCTTCGCCGCCCCGCTGGTGGTGTGCGGGCGCGCCACGACCGCCGCGTCACCCGCCAGCAGGAAGCGGCCCGCGGTGGCGTGCGCGCTCGCCAGGTCGTAGATGGGCTGTACGAAGGTGCGCTCCGCGTCCGTCAGCGAGATGACGCGGGCCCAGTACGGCGGGAACCCGCGCTCCAGCAACTCGCCCAGCTCGGTGGCGAGTTCGGCCGTTACCTTGCCGGGCGGGAAGCTGGTGGGATCGTCCAGCGTCAGCCGCCCGCTCCGCGGGGGCCGCGCGTACAGGACCCAGTTCACCCGCGGGCCGACCGGGCCGGGGATGCGGTAGACGACACAGCTGCCGCCCTCGAAGCACACGGTGGTCACGGCGTCGCGGGGCCAGTCCGCCTCTCCGGTCTCCGCCAGCCGCCGGGCGTCGAAGTTCCCGCGCCAGCAGACGTACCCGGCGTACTCGGGACGTGAGGTACGACAGACCGTCTCCCGTACCACCGACCGGTACCCGTCGGCCCCGACGGCCAGGTCGTACTCCTCGGCGGCCCCGCCCGCGAGCCGCACCTCCGCCCGGTCGCCATTGGCGGCCACACCGGTCACCGCCACGCCCTGGCGGTAGACCACCGACGCGGGCATCGCCTCCCGTAACCCGCTCCACAGCAGCCCCCAGTGGTACGAGTGGAAGGGGAACGGCTGCTCCCAGAACATCCGCCCGGCCGGCCCGGCGACATCGTCACGGACCACCCACCGGCGCCGGGTCAGCCGGTGGGCGGCGAGGCCCGGGGGCAGCGCGCCGGTTGCCGCGAGTTCGGCGGCCCGCTCGTCGTGGATGCACAGCCCGAGTCCCCGGTCGGCGAGCCGCCCGCGGGTGCGCTCCAGCACCACCACCTCGTCCGCCCCGGCGCGTGCCGCCGCCGAGGCGAACGCACATCCGGCAATGCTTCCGCCGACCACCGCGACCGTACCGCCCTGCATGGCTGCTCCCTCGACTGGTCGATCCCCGCGCCCGGTCCCCCCGCCGTGACCGACGGGGCAGGGCCGGTCCTACCGGGACTCTCCGGCACGAACGGAGGATCTGGCAAGGGAGCACGACCCGCCGACGGCCCGTCAGCCCGTCGTGAGAGGCGCCCTGTCGGCGCGTCGGGTCAGTCGTGGCGGGCGACCTTGACCGCCGAGACCAGCAGGATGACCGCGAGTGCGGGAATCAGCACCACGTCCGGGATCACGCCCAGGAGCAGCCCGCCCAGGAGCGCGCCGGTGATCGAGCCGCCGGCCATGAGGGCGGTGAAGCGGAGGTTGGCGCCGAGGACGGCGAAGCTGCCGTCACGGCTGTAGCGGGCGAACGCGACCAGCATGGTGGGCAAGGACACCAGCAGGGACAGACTGCCCGCCAACTTGATGTCCGCCCCGTACAGCAACACGATCGTGGGGATCAGCAGTTCGCCCCCGACAACGCCCATGATCGCGGCGACCGCGCCGATACCGAACCCGGTCACCACCCCGGCCATCAACTGCACGCCGGCCGGCAGATCGAGCGAGCCCACGGCGGTGGTGTGCGTCAGGACCAGCGCGCCGGCCATGCCCACCATCAGGGCCGCGAGCACCCTGTAGAGGGTCGTGGACCGCATCCGCACCGCCCACGACGCCCCGGCCCAGGCCCCGAGCAGGCTGCCCGCCAGCAGGTTGACCGCGATCGCCCAGTGCGACCCCAACTCGCCGAAGGACACCGCTGCCAGACGCGCGGGCAGGGCGGCGATCACCACGACCAGGCTCATCGCCTTGTTCAAGATCACCGCCGACAACGCGGCGAACCCGAACACCCCGATCAGCAGCGGCAGCCGGAACTCCGCGGCCGCCGCGGCTCCGGTCGCCACCGACAAGGCTGCCTGCGAGCCGCTCGCCCGGATCCAGGCAGCCCAGAAAGTCGGCGCGCCCGCCGGTGTCGCCCGAACCGCCCTCAAGGTCAAGCCCAAGGAGTCGGCCGCGAACGCCTCACCCGAGGACAAGCTCAAGGCCGGCCTGCCGGCGCTCGGCGCGGACCAGACCCTGATCAGCATCGGCTCTTACGGCGGCAAGGGCGCGGAAGAAGCGTTCGCCTCCGTCAAGGCCGCGGGCGCCGCGTGCGCCGGCGGGTACGCGGTGACCGCCGAGGGTGACAACACCAATCTCGACAGCGTGACCCCGGGTCCCATCAGCGCCCGCGACGAGGCGGTGCACTACACCGTGGTCATGGACCTCGGGAACGGCGAGAAGTCCCCCGGCCACCTGGTGGCCGTACGCAAGGGCAACACCCTGGCCACCTTCTACGCCTTCGGCGGCGAGGCCAAGTTCCCGGGCGACGTCGTCGACGTCCAGCTCAAGAAGATCGGCTGACGGGCCGGCGCCTCCTTCGCCCCGTCCCCCGGTCCGTCACGGACAACGGCTTACCGCGATGCGCGCCCTCGTCCGGGGCGGTCAGACGGCCCGCGCGGGCGGTACCCGTGTCGGGGTGCGGCAGTTGCGCCTGGTCCCCGGACGGGTCACCTCTTAAGCACGACCCGGGGACGTCCGACGGCGACGGGGCGGGGCGGACCGAACAGGACCGGGCATACACCCGGCGAGGTGTGCGTGAGGGGTTCGCTGCTGGGGGGCGGCAGGCCCGCCGAGCGGGTGAGGTTCTCCTGGAGGTCAGTGAGAGTCGCGCGTCGCAGGGGCCATGCTTCGTGCTGTACGGGCGTGTTCCACAAGATCCCCGCCCGGTAGGAGTAGGCGCGGGAGCGGTCGGTGAGCCAGGCGTCGAGATCTGTGGCCGGGAGCGCGGGGCCCGTACGGACGGTCAGCCGGTACGACGGGCCGTTGGCGCGGCGACGCCCGGTGTAGCGGTGCTCCGGGCCGGCGCCGCGCACGCGGAGGTCGGCCCAGTGGTACGGAACGCCGAAGCTCAGGCCGGCCAGCATCAGGGGGTTGGCCACTTCCAGCGTGAAGAACCACACTCCGCGCGGACCGTCCCGGTCGGTCAACCGGACGTAGGTGCGCACGTTGGTCTCGGGGAACGTGCGGTGCGGAAGGGGAACTCCCAGGACGCTCACCGACTCCATCACGAACGGTGTGAGACTCACCCATGCCCGGCCCTGAAAGGTGTCGACGAGGAGACCGGAGGGCAGCAATGACTGGACCTCGCCCGGTGGGTAAGGCCAATGAACGAACGCCTGGTGCGTCCAACACGCCCGCAGCACCGGCAGCGGGCGGACAGGCCGCGTCGTCGCGGCGGCATCGACGGCGAGCGCCGACACGGTCGACCGACGGCCTTGGGATCTCGCTGTTCGCCTCATGCGTCGTCGTCCTTCGACCGACCGCTCTCACGAAGCCCGAAGCAGGCCCGGCGGAGCGGGGTGGACCACCGGCACCTGCCCTGCTTTGCCGCCCGTCATGCACCGGTGAGGCGCGCGTTCAGACGTGGCCGTGCCGTTCACAGAGCGCCGCCGTGGCGCGCACGGCTGCCATGGCCTCGGGATCGGCCGGAACAGGCGCCACAACGCGGGGCTCACCTCTGGCGCGGGAGGTGCCTCAGGAGTGCGGGAGGTCCGCCGGCTCGGGACGGGCGAGCCGGTGGGCTGCGATCAGCCGCTCCGCGGCCGTCAACGCGTGGTGGACGTGGCGCCGGCCGAGCAGGACGCACAGCGTGTACGCGGCGTCGTCGTAGCCGGCACGCAGGGCCGGATCGTCCGGAGCGGTGAAGGTACGCCGCCGCAGCTCCCTGAATCGCGCGAGGTGGCGGCGCAGTACGTGCGGGTTCGGCAGCAGTGACGAGGACGTCGGGCGATCCGCGCTCAGAGAGCGGTCGATCGCGGCCCGTACCGCCGACTCGACCGCGGCAGGCGGGGGCGACCCGTCGCCGTGCAACGCCGCTGTCGCACCGTCGGCTGCCTCCTCCACGGTGATGCCCGCCGTTGCGGCCGCGTCGGTCAGGATGCGGCGGGCCGTACGGCTGTCACACGGAACCGACGCCATCAGCACGCCGAGAGCACGACCCACCGCCGGCGCCTCGACGGTGCGCGCGACCGCGGGTCGCGCCGCCGGCGTCGGCTGCGGCCGGACGGAATCCTGACTGGTCACCGCACGCCTCCCTGCGAGAAGACCCCGGCGGGCGGAGGGCACTGCGGGGTGGGGACTGTGTAGCAGCCGAACCCGGCCGGGCCATGTGGGCACGCCGCCGGTGTCGTCGGCTTCGCTCCCAGGGCCGACACCGCTGCTTCGGATTGACGTCGAAGGCAGGGCAGCCGGCGCCGGCTGCCGTAGCCGGGGAACGCACGCCCCGGCGCGGTAGGGGCCGGTCGACGCTGCGGCAGCGGTCACTGCGCCGGCCTTCCCGGAGCCAGTCTTGCCAGGGGGGAACGTTTGCCCTTGCCGAGGGCGCGTAGGGCGACCCAGTCCACCTCCGGGTGATCGGCCGGAATCCGGTCGACGTCCGCGCTCCGGTAGAGGGGGATCCGTACGGTGCCGCCGCGAGCCGCACCGAACTTCGCCCGCACCTCTTGGGCACGGGTGATCCAGCCCAGCCGTACCAGGTGGTCGAAGTCCGTTCGGCGCACTCGGAGTCGGGCGGCACACTGGTCCGGGCCCAGCGGGGTGGCGTCGGCGATCAGCCGGTCCAGGTCCGGGCGCCCGGCCAGGTCCGTCACCTGGTCGGGGTGGAACAACGGCCGGTTCGGGTCGTCGGACAGATCTGCCAGGAGCCCGGCTGTCGCCATCTCCCGCACGGTCGCCACACTCACCCTCGCCGGCCCGTCCGGCGGATTGGGTGTGCCCAGGGCCCTGGCCAACCGGTCGGCCGCCTCCGCCCCCGACACCGCGTACGGAAGGCGGGCGCGGATCGCATCGGCATCCATCGCCTCCACCGCCGTGGACGACCACGACGACACCGGGGGTCGCCCTTCCGGTTCCGGCACGGCACCGATGTGGACCGCCCACCGCAACGCCGCCCTCGACACCCGCAATCGCGCGGCAGCCTCGGCCTCGTCGCACTCGGTTCGTTCCGCCACTTCCGCCCTCCTTCGGCATAACCGGCCCGCACCGTGCCCGGAAGGCCCCTCCCGGGCCGCCACCAGGGAATCCGCTCGGTCAGGCGCTGTGGTCCGGCTCGGAGAACAGCCGGTGATAGCGGTAGGGGCAACCGTCGGCGGCCATCACCAGGGCCGCGTACCGGACGAGTTCGTCCATCCGCGCGGCCCTCCCGCCCACGGTGAACGTCGCCGCGAGCGTCCGGGTCCGGAATGCCGACCGCGCCTCCACGTCTCCGGCCGCGAACGCCCGGTCGATCGCGCGGGTCAGCTTCCGGTTCCTGCTCAGTTCCACCCGGTAATCGCTCACGCACATCGGCAGCGACATCTTCATGTCCACCTTCGTGGCTACGGTCGGTTCGGTCAGGGGGTTTCCCGCGGCCCTGCCCGTGGCGCGGAGGAACCTGCGACAGGTCGGACACGGCCCGCCGGTGCCCCCGGGCACGGCACCCATGCGAGGTCGCGTCCGAAGACACCCGAACGAATAACGAATGAGGCGTCCACCGGACGGCAGGCGTGAGGCAGCCCCGCAACGACTGTGACGGGCCGCGCAGGTCGGCTGACAGGCGGGTCGGCGGTCTTCTGCCGGCGAGCCGTGGTGGGGTGCGCGACCGTTGCGGGTGTGGGCCGCCCTCCGCCTCTACGACTACGCCCACCTGCCCGGGTGAGGACCCCCGCGTGCTCCCTGGTTGCTCCGCTGCACGGAGAACGGGCGGGCCCCGACAACGTGCCGCTCGTCACCGACGTCCAGCCGATCGGGTGGATCGATCGCGCGGTGATCGAAGAATCCACGGAGGAGATCAGCCGACGGCAGCACAGAGGGTGGGGCCCCCGGGACCGCAGCCCGCGGAGCGGGAACCCGCGTAGACCGGCAGGGGCGTGCGCCGGCTTGTCCCGGCGCAGCATGCCCGTCAATCGGTGTCCGCCGGTGAGGCGCCGGTGACTGCGGTGAGCAGGTCCTGTTCGGTGATGGCCCTTGCGGGTCCCGGCGTACAGGATGCCCGGCTTGGGTTCGGCCGCCGCCCTCTCCACCACCGCGCGGCGCTTGTCCCCGTCCTCCAGGAAACGGCGGACCTCAAGCCGGATGTCGGGCCGGTCGAAGCCGGCGACGACCAGGGCCGGGTCGCCCATGCCGAGGCGTTCCACGATCTCCTCCCGCACCGGCGGCGCGGCGGTCGCGGTCAGGGCGAGGACCGTGGGGCGTCCCACCCGCTCGACCACCTGAGCCAGGCGCAGGTAGGCGGGCCGGAAATCATGGCCCCAGGTGGACACGCACTGCGCTTCGTCGACCACGAAGAGCGAGGGTGCCACTTCGGCCAGACGCTTGACCACGTCGTCCTTCGCCAGCTGCTCCGGCGACAGGAACAGGTACTCGATGTCGCCGCCCCTCACCGCTTCCCACGCGGCGGCCGTCTGTCGTGCGCCTTGATCGGAGTTCACGGCGACGCCCTCGGGCCCGTCGTGTCGCAGGAGCCCAGCGATCTGGTCGCGCTGGAGGGCGAGCAAAGGCGACACCACGGCGGTCGGGCCGGGAAGGCAGAGCGCGGCCACCTGGTAGACGGCGGACTTGCCCGCACCCGTCGGCATCACCACGAGCGTGTCCCGTCCCTCCACCACCGCTTCCATCGCCTTGAGTTGCCCTGGCCGCAGGACGTCCCAGCCGAACACGCCGGAGGCCGTGCGCCGGAGCCGGTCGGCGGCTCCGCGGGTCGTCGATGCCGTGTCGGACACGGCCCCTCCTGTGGGCCGCCGCTCTTCGGTGGCCCGGTCTGAGAAATGACCCCTGCCCCTGAATCGCACGTCTGATTCCGGGAAGCGGCAAAGAGCGGAAACGGTGATAAAAGGTATGAACGCCGCACTGATCAAAGAAGGAGACCACCATGGCAGAGGTCAGCCCCATCGACGTGCAGAAGGCCCTCAAGGGTGCCCATTACCCCGCCAGCGCTGACGACCTCGCCTCGCTGGCCAAGAGCAACGGAGCCGACAACACCGTTGTCGAAAAGCTCCAAGGCTCCGGCTCCAAGCGGTACGACGGTCCCGACGACGTACAGAAGGCGGTCTTCGGCAGCGGCTCTTGACCGCGCCCGCCCCCTTCCTGCGGCAGCGCCCGCAGGAAGGGGGCTGCCGGCGGTCGGGCTGCCGGCGGTCGGCAATCACGCCTCTGTAGGCCCGGTGGCAGCCGTTGGCGGCGGGCAGGCCGCCTGAACCGAGCGAGCGTCGCACCACATCTCGCACGTCAAACTTCTGTCCACGGGAACTCCCCTCGTGAGCCGTCCGACTACTGGGACGTGGGTGGCGGACACGTCGTTCCACGCGGCTCGGAACGACGAGGGGTGTGGGATGGGCGGGGTGGACGTGCGCATGAGGGGGTCTCCTGCCGGCTGATCCGTCCGGACGGGAGAGCTCGAAGGGCTTCACTGTTTCGCGCGCTGCCGTGCGGCAGAGCCTCCCGGCACCTGACCGGTGCTGCGGCCCGCCGGCCTGGTCCGGGCGCACCGGAGCGGGTGGTCGAGGACGCCGCTCAGAACATCGTGTTGTCGTTCTCGGATGTGGGCGGGATGATCTGAAGGACGTCCCAGTGCTCGACGATCTTGCCGTCCGCGTCGAAGCGGAAGATGTCGATTCCGGCGTATTCCTCGTCGGGCCAGGTCTGGTGGCAGTGCAGGACCACGTGGTCGCCTTCGGCGAAGGCGCGCTTGACCTCCACCTGTTTGCCGGGGTAGTCGGCGGCCATGCGGTCGAAATAGTCGACGAACGCCTGTTTGCCGTCGCCGACATGCGGGTTGTGCTGGATGTAGGTGTCGCCCGCGTACAGCTCGATGGCCTCGGCGGGACGGCACTGGTTGAACATCAGGTCGTAGAACGCCTCGGCCGTGGCCTTGTTCTGCTCCGGGTCGCTCATGGTGCCGATCGTAGGGTGCGCACCGGCGGCGGACCTCCGCCACGGCGGGCGGGACGAGGTGGGACGGCCGTGGTCACGGAGGCGGTTGCGAAGCGGAGCCCTGTTCCAGCTGGCGACGGATGTCGAGCAGGTGATGGCGCAGCTCGTGCAGGGTGTGCGAGGCGACCCAGCGCAGAGACCGCTCCTTCCGCTCGGGATAGGTGTAAATCAGTGCGCGCTCCCAATCGGCGGGCGACAGCCGGTCCAGAACGTTCGCGAACAGCAGCGCCGCGTCCTGCAGTTGGCGGGCGACATCGGTGGGCTCTTGCTCGGCGTATCCGTCGTACTCGACCCGCTCGTCGCGGCCCATGGGCTCGGCGACCGGCGTGTCA
Source organism: Streptomyces sp. NPDC046557 (assembly GCF_040645975.1). Classification (NCBI taxonomy): domain Bacteria; kingdom Bacillati; phylum Actinomycetota; class Actinomycetes; order Kitasatosporales; family Streptomycetaceae; genus Streptomyces; species Streptomyces sp. NPDC046557. Next base: position 64,069 of record NZ_JBEYZH010000016.1, on the reverse strand, counting down.
CAACGTCGGGCGGCCAGGACTCGTTCCCGCTGGACGAGCAGCACATCGCGCATATGGCAGGCGTACTCGAGAGGTGTCCACACCTCCGGGGCCGAGCGCCGCAGCAGTACCCCCGGTTCGGCTCGCAGCACGTCCACGTATGCGTCCGCGGTTGTCCTGACGAGCGCGGACATCGAAGGAACCAGCGCAAGGTCGTATTCGAAGCCGCATTCCGCACAAGCCGTCACGCAGGCACACTAACAAGCCCGTCCGCGCGCGCCAGGCAGGATCCCCGATCCCGGTTGGCTGGGCGTGGGGTGGCTCAATGCCCACCCGGACTCCGCCGTCGGTCCCGGTGGAGTTCCACACGTGGACACCGCCCCGCTCGGTCTGCGGGCCGGTGCCCGTCGCACCGGCCCGCATGACGCCGGCGGTCAGCGGTGCACGTGCAGCCTGAAACCCGTGCGGCCCGCGGGCTCCAGCCCCTCCTTCAGGTGCAGGGAGGGGATCTCGTAGTCACCGAAGTTCTGCCGCCGGAACGCGATCGGCTCGGTCGTCTCCAGGGTGAGCAGGCGCTGCTCCCATGCCTTGGCGACATCCGTGTAGTCCTCGCCGGTCATCCGATCGGTGCCGTACAGCACGAACGGCGGCAGCACCTCGATGCCCGGGTAGTAGAGGACGCCGTGGTGGATCGGAAACAGGAGGTCGTCAATGGGGCCGTTGATCCCGCGAGCGGCGTAATGGGACTCCGGGCCGCCGGCGGTCACCGACAGCAACGCCTTTCTGCCCGCGAGGGTTCCTTCGCCGAAGCGCTCCCCGTACTTGGTGTCGCTGTGTTCACCGACGCCGTATGCGAAGCGGTACGTGAACACCCGGTCCACCCAGCCCTTGAGGATCGCGGGCATCGTGTACCACCACAGCGGGAACTGGAAGATGATCGTGTCCGCCCACAGCAGCTTCTCCTGCTCCGCGAGGACATCCGGGGTGAGCGTCCCGGCGTCGAAGGCCCGTCCCGAGTCCAGGGCGACCTTCAGCGGTCTTGAGGCGTACGGGCCGTAGTCCGCGGCATCCACGACCGCCTTCCACCGCATCGCGTACAGATCGCTCACCTGTACCTCGTGCCCGGCGTTCTCCAGTGTGGACACGGCGAGGTCCTTCAACGAGCCGTTGAGCGACTTCGGCTCCGGGTGGGCGTAGACGATCAGCGTCTTCATGGGAACTCCTTCGGATCGGATTCAAGCCGGATTCGGATCGACGCCTTCGATCCTGGGTGTCTCGGCGGCCGGTATTCAGGGGCGCCTCGTCCGTAGGACGGGACTTCCTGGTATCGACAGGGCCACCCTCGCGAGCTTTGCCGAGGTCATACTGGGGGGCATGGACGATCTCGCCGGCTACCTGCGAACCCGACGTTCCCGGGTCGACCCGGCAGCCGTCGGCATCCCCACGGACAGCCGTCGGCGGGTCGAAGGACTGCGTCGCGAAGAAGTCGCGCATCTGTCCGGAGTCAGCGTCGACTACTACGTACGCCTGGAGCAGGGCCGCGCGACGCAGCCCTCCGAGCAGGTCCTCGACGCGCTCGCCCGCGTACTCGGCCTCGACGAGACCGAACGCGGCCACCTCGACCGGCTCGCCCGGCAGCGCCTGCGCCGCGCCAAGGCGCCGGGCGGGCGGGTCCGGCCGGAGTCGCTGCGCGTACTCGCTCTGGTCGCCGACGCACCCGCGCTGATCATGGACCACCGCTTGGACGTGGTCGCCGGGAACCGCCTCGCCGGGCTCCTCTTCGGCCGGCCGCTGCCGGGCCTCAACATCGCCCGGCACCTCTTCCTTGAGGAGGCCGAGCACGGCCTGTACGCGGACTGGGAGAATTGCACCCGCGACGTGGTCGGGCACTTGCGCCTGGCCGCCGGCAAGTACATCGAGGACCCCCGCCTCGCCTCGCTCATCGGCGAGCTGGCGATGGGCAGCGAGCGCTTCCGCCGCCTCTGGGCCCGCGCGGACGTGCGTGCCCGCACGCATGGGCGCAAGGTGTACCGGCACCCGCTGGTCGGGGTGTTGGAACTGCACCAGGAGAATTTCGCGCTACCGGACGAATCCGGCATGGAGCTGCTGGTGCTCTCCGCGGCCTCCGGCAGCGCCGCCGAGGACGGGCTGCGCCTGCTCGCGGGCCTGGGCGCGACCGGCGGTGACCGCATTCCCCAGTGAAGCGGCCCCGGCTGCCCGCCGAGCGCCTCCTCACAGGGGGCCGCTCCGGCAGGAGCAGGTGTCGAGTCGGTGCGGCCTCGGCCGCTCGCCGGGACTTCCTGCCTCAGGGCTCGCGCAGCCGTACGGCGAGGGCGGCGATGTCGTCGTCGAGGCGTCCTCTGCTGTAGTGGAGGAGGTCGCGGTGAAGAGCCGTGAGCAGTTCGCGGGGCGGTGTCGGAGGCTGTCGACGCATCCAAGCCGCCAGCGGGAAGAACTCGCCGTCGCGGGCGCGGGCCTCGGCGATCCCGTCGGTATAGAGGAGCAGCAGGTCGTTGGGCGCGAAGTCGAACGTGTCGACGTTGTAGTCATCGCCGATCAGTGCCGCGAGGCTGAGCAGGGGTGAGGGGGTGGCGGACTCGAGGACACGGAGTTTCCCGCGGCTCAGGAGCAACGGCGGCGGGTGTCCGCAGTTGAGGATGTCGATACGTCTGCCGTCGTGCGGGATCTCGACGAGAAGGGCGGTGGCGAAGCGCTCCATCGGCCCCTCGGGGGGGAAGGCGGCGTTGTACCGGGTGCTGCTCGCGTCCAGCCTGCGTGCGACGTCGACCATGTCGGTCTCGCCGTAGGCCGCCTCCCGGAAGGCATTGACGATCGCCGCGGCCGCCCCCACTGCCGGCAGACCCTTGCCCCGCACGTCGCCTATGAGCAGCCTGACCCCGTAGGGAGTGTCGACCACCTCGTAGAAATCCCCGCCGATGCGGGCCTCCGCCGCGGCCGCCAGATACAGCGACTCGATCTCGATGCCGCCGATGCGGCGCGGCAGAGGGCTCAGCACCACCTGCTGCGCCGCGTCGGCGACGAGCCGTACCTGGAAGAGCGTGCGCTCCCGCTGGAGCCGGGCATGGCTGCCGTACGCGGCGGCCACAGTGACCGCGATGATCCCCCCGGCCGTCCACCACGTCCCGAGATCGGGGAAGACGAGGCTGAGGCCGATCATGAGAAAGAGGCAGACCGTCCCGAGCAGGACGGTGGGGAGCACCGGCCACATGGCGGCGGCGAGTGCCGGCGCCGCGGGCAGGAGGCGGCTGAAGGCCAATTCCGGCGGAGTGGCATATGCCAGGCTGGCGATCACGACGGTCAGGATGACCGGCGACAGCCGCACAAGTCTTCCCGGGCCGGGGCGCCTACGGAGCCGCAGCCGTCCAGACTCGATCACGCTTCCCAGAATATCCGCGCAACGAGGGCACAGCACTCCGACCCCGACGGACGAGGCCGGCAGCCCGTCCCTGCCGCTCCTCCCCGCCGTGATCCGTCCCTCAGTGATCGCTGCCGAGCCCGCGATCGGGTGCGCTCATGTCGCCCGTCGCGGGAATGCCCTCGGCCAGCCCGTAGCGCAGGTACACGGTGCCCTTCGGACTGGCTACCGGGGGTGCGAGGAGCGTGACGTTGGTGGGCACCGCGCCCTCGTCGAACACCTTCTTCCCGACGCCGAGCACGATCGGGTGCAGCCACAGATCGAGACGGTCGAAGAGCTTCTCGCGCAGAAGGGTCTGCACCAGGTTCAGACTCCCGACGACCTTCACGTGCTCGTGCCGCTCACGGATCTCACCCACCGCGGCGGCGAGGTCCGGGCCGAGCTGCGTGGACCCGGCCCACGAGAGGTGGGGCGTGCCGCGAGAGGCCACGTACTTCGGGACGCTGTTGAAAAGCGTGGCGAACTCGTTGTCCTTGCCACCCTGCTGGTGAGGCCAGTAGGCGGCGAAGATGTCGTACGTCCGCCGGCCGAGCAGGAGGGCGTCCGTGCCCTCGTACGCGGCATCGACCTGCGCCCCGGCGACCTCGTCCAGCAGAGGCGCCTGCCAGCCGCCGAACGGGAACCCCACCGGGTCCTCGTCGGGGCCGCCGGGCGCCTGCCCGACGAGGTCGAGGGTCGCGAACATCTCGATGTCGATGAGGCCCATGGCTTGCTCCCGATGAGTCGTTGTCTTCGTCAAGAGATAGACCTGTGGGTGCCCGCAAACTCATCGCCTCGCCGGCCTGGAGCATCTCGGGGCTTTCACCCCGGCGAGGGGGTGACCGGCCGGAAGCCATTGCGGATCTTCGGCTGCCCCGACGCCCCCCGGACACGGCCGGTGCCGGTAGCGTCCGTTCCATGATCGTTGCCTGGATCTCACGCCCGGGGTGACCGCCGTCGCCGCTGCGTACGGACGGCCGGGCGGGCGGCGAGGCAGCCGCTGTACGGGTGGCGTCCCCCGTTCGCCTCGGTGAGAAGGACCGGGAGTGACGGGGCGGCGTGCTGTGCTGCGTACAAGGCCACGGAGGCCGCCGTAGGACCGGCACGGATTTCCGGGCCGGTCCTACGGACGACGCGCAGGACACGGAGGACGTATGTCTCGTTCCCAGGACAGCCGGCGAACCGGAGCCACCCTCATGACGCTTCTGAGTGCAGCGCTCCTGTGTCAGTCGATACTGTTCGGTGCCGATGCTGCGGTCTTGGCGAAACCTCACGCCGACTGGGACGCGATCGCCCAGTGCGAGTCCGGTGGCAACTGGCGCGCCAACACCGGCAACGGGCATTACGGAGGTCTGCAGTTCACCCGATCGAGCTGGAAGGCCGCCGGTGGCCTCAGGTACGCGGCGAGGGCGGACCTGGCGACGAAGTCACAGCAGATCACCGTTGCCAAGAGACTGGCCCGGATGCAGGGCATGGACGCGTGGACGTGCGCCCGCCGTTAGCACCGCGACGTTGCCGACCCTTGCCGGGTCTCGCGGCAGCACGTGGCGCCGGCGGTACCCACCACCGCAGGTCGCGGGGCGTCCCGGTCGACCGTCGGCGTGAGGTCGGACACGGCAAGTAAGGTCGGAGTGTGACGACGAACGCGAGTGCGAGCCGGCCGTTGTACGGGTGCATGGGCCTGGGCGGGACCTGGGGACCAGAGCCCTACGGTGCTGCGGAGATCGAGGCGGCGGAGGCGGCGGTCACCGCCGCCCTGGAGATCGGGATCACCACCTTCGACCATGCCGACATCTACCGCCACGGGAAGTCCGAAGCCGTGTTCGGTGAACTCCTCGCCCGCGACCGCGCACTGCGCGGGCGGATCACGCTCCAAACGAAGTGCGGGATCCGGCTGGAGGACGGCGAACGCCCCGGCATCTACGACCTTCGCGGCAAGAGCATCCCGCGCCGGGTCGAGGAGAGCCTGACCCGGCTGCGCACCGATGTGATCGACGTCCTGTTGCTCCACCGTCCGGACCCGCTCGCGGATCCGGACGACATCGCGGAGGCCCTGACCTCGCTGCACGCCCAGGGCCTGGTGCGCCGGTTCGGTGTGTCCAATATGGGTGCGGCGCAGATCGCGGTGCTCCAGGCCCGGCTCGGACTGCCGATCGCCGTCAACCAGTTGGAGATGAGCCTGCACAAACGGGACTGGGTCGAGGCCGGGATCCTGCTCAACACCCCCGCCGCGGCGACCAACGGCTTCCCCTTCGGAACCCTCGAACACTGCCGCGACCACGGCATCCGGTTGCAGGCATGGGGCGCGTTGGCCCAGGGCCGGTTCACCGGGCGGCAGGAGACCCCTCAGGAGCGGGCTGCCGCCGAACTGCTCGCCGCCCTGGCCGAACGTAAGCGGGTCACCCCCGAGACGGTGTTGCTCTGGTGGCTCCAGCGACACCCGGCCCGCATCGCACCGGTGATCGGAACCTCCGATCCCACACGGATCCGGGCCTGCCGCCAAGCGGTCGGACGGCCACCGGAGTTGGACCACGAGGAATGGTACGCCCTCTGGCTCGCCGCGCGCGGCGAGCCGCTGCCCTGACACAAGACGGTGAGACACCGGCGGTCGGCTGCTGTGGCTACTGCCCGATGGTCGCCGGGGGTGGGGTCCAGCGGCTTTTGGGCGGGATGGTTCCGCTGACTCCGAAGTCCTTCTTCAGCTGTTCGGGGATGGCGTAGTGCATGACCCGACCTCGGGTGAGGGAGGACAGTTCCAGCATGCTGGTCAGGTGTCCGACACGGTCCAGGGCCCAGGCTGCCAACGGTGATCTGTCCTCGATGGTTTCCAGTAGGCCAAGGAGGGCGGGGGCGGCTTTGACGACGGTGTCCCAGTTGCTGCGGGGTACTCCCAGCCAGTCGGCGCAGGTGTCTCCGATGAGGTAGCGGATCAGGCCGGAGACCACCGGGTCGAAAAGGGTGCCGGGCACCACGTCCTCGTAGAGGTCGATGAGCCGTCGGGTGAGCTGTACGCCTTCCTCACTGGGGCCCATGTGGCGGGTCATGTACGAGTCGGAGAACGCGCGGGCTCGGTGGAGGTCCTTGGGGACGTGGTCCTGGTCGACGCCGAGCATGGCGCCGACCACCCGCCAGGCGTAGTAGTACGCGTCGGCGCCTTCGTTGCTCATGTGGATGCCCAGGCGGTGCAAGGCGTCGAGGACCTGGATGGAGAACATCATCTGCCCGCCGATCAGGTCCTCTTGGCAGATCGGTGTGCCGAGGGTGGCGGTGTCCCAACGGCCCTCGCGCTTGAGGTGGTGGCGGATGGAGGCGTGCAGCAGGCGCACCTTTTGGGCGGCGGGGATGAAGCGGCTGCCGGCCTCGAAGGCGTCGGGTCGCATGAGGTAGACGGTGAACTGGCCAGTCTCCGCCATGCGTTTGGAGGGGTAGTTCAGCGAGTGGGTGGCGGAGAGCAGCTTGGCGACGTGGGGGACGACGTAGCACGCGGGCATCGAGGCGAACGACAGGGCGGTGGAGATGTGGACGTTGTTGTCGATGAAGAACAGCCGTGCTTTCTCCATCTCGGCCCAGTCCACCCAGTCGGGCGGTGTGCTGGTTTGGTGCAGGTACTCACGGGCGATGTCGGGCAGCCCCTCCGGAAGGTCCTGGCCGACGGTGGAGACGTAGCGCATGAGCGTGTTGAACTTGCCGACCTCTCCGCGCCCGAACAGTGTCGCCACGGTCGCGTCGGCGAGTTCGTCCCCGCGGTCGCGCAGGGCGTCCATGGACGCCGGGTTGTCTGTCATCGAAGTGCTCCGGTGGGAGGGAGGTCAGTGCGTGCGGGTGGCCGCCGACGTCACCAGGGCCGACAGTGCGCGGCGGGCTTCGCCGGTCACTTCGGCGTCCGCCAGCGCGTCCAGCGCTTCGCGCAGCCGGGCGGTGATCATGTCTTCGACGCGGGTGACGGCCCCGGTGTTGTGGGCGATGTCGCGGACCCGATCCACCTGTTGCTCGGTGAGGTCCGCCCGGCCGAGCAGCAGGTGCAGCTCGTCCCGTTCCGCCTCGGTGGCACGGGCGAGGGCGTGGGCCATCAGGACGGTCGGGCGGTTGCCTGCCAGGTCGTCGGTCGCGGACTTGCCCGTCTGCCGGGGATCGCCGAACAGGCCCAGGAGGTCGTCGCGGAGTTGGAACGCCTCGCCGAGTGGCAGGCCGTAGTCGCTGTACGCCTGGATCAGCCGTGGTGGGGCGCCGGCAAGGAGGCCGCCGATCCTCAGAGGGTGTTCGACGGTGTATTTGGCGGTCTTGTACCGGATCACCTTCACCGAAGCGTCCGGGTCCGGCTCACAGCCGGTGCGCATGACCTCCAGGCACTCACCGGCCACCAGTTCACGGGCGAGGACTGCCCACATCGGCCGGGCCCTGGCGAGGAAGGCACCGGGCAGGCCGGACGTGGTGAACAACTGGCCGGCCATCGACATCAACAGATCCCCCACCAGCATGGCCAGGGCCCGGGCACCGGACTTCGGTCGTGCGTGCCCGGTGAGGGCTTGTCGGAGGGCCATGTGCGCGGTGGGGAGGTTGTGCCGGATGCGGCTGCGGTCGATCAGGTCGTCGTGCACGACGGCGGCGGCGTGGACCAGTTCGATCGCGCCGGCGGCTCGCACCAGCGCCTCGCTGTCGGGCTGCCCGGTCCCCCGCCAGCCCCAGTAGCAGAACGCCCCCCTCAGTCGCTTGCCCTGGCGGGTCGCGGCATGGAGTTGCTCTGACACCGGCGCCAGACAGGTGTCGATGTCGGTCAGCGCCTCTGCTTCCGCGGTGACGAACGCGCTGAGGACCCGGTCGATGCGCTTCTTCAATAGGGCGTGTTCTTGACGTTCACTCACCGCCGCCCTCCGCTTGGCGTGCGGCGACGGAGCGGGCCAAGAGTTCCAGGTGCGCCGGCGCCGCCGCATGCCGGTCGAGGAACAGACGGCCACGCGCCTTGGTCTCCTCTTTGCCGTCAGCGAGGAGTTCCCCGAGATCGGCGCGGCGCAGCAGGCCGCTGACGGCTCCCACGGCGCCGCTCAGTCCGCTGAACGCCAGATCGGCGAGGCCGGCCGCCAAGGCCACGACATCCTCGGCCAGGTCCGCCACACGGCCCTCATCATGTGCCACGAGATGTCTCCCTCGCATAACGCGTCCCGCCCGCTGCCCGGGTCCTTCGACCGTCCGCGCCACCGCACTTCCGGCCCGCGGTTCTGCAACCAGGCGGCAGCCCAACGCCGCAAGTGTCGAGTGCGGCACCACGGGCCACGCCGAAAAAGGCCATGCCTTCACCCGTACGAGGTCGCACATGTTCGGACACGGGCCTTCGCGCCGCCGACCGCCCGAGCCGGCCCGTCGGCCGGCTCCGGCTGGTTCAGCGGATCTGGTCGGCCGCCCACGCGGCCCACTCGCGGCGCATCGCATTGAAGCGGAGGCCGTATTCCAGGGCGATCTTCCCGTTCACCGACAGCGGGTCGTCGCCCCAGTCGATGGAGTCGGCCAGCCGGCGCAGGTCCTCGTGCTCCTGCCGCGACAGTTCCATGAGCCCCGTGAGGTAGCCCCGGGCCTGGTCGGGAGTGATCACGTTGAGGAAGAAGACCCGCAGCAGGATGTCGCTGCGGGTGTTGCGCTGCGGTTTGGTCTCCGTCAGCCAGTGGCGCAGTTCCGTCAGCCCCTCGTCGGTGAGGGTGTACTCCTTGCGCCCGCGCGGGCCTTGCGCCGAGACGCTGATCAGCCCGGCGTCGGCGAGCTTGGTCAGCTCTGTGTACATCTGGCTCTGCGTGGCGGGCCAGACGTTGGCCAGTGAGGTCTCGAAGCGCTTCAGCAGGTCGTACCCGCTGGCCGGGCGCTCTGACAGGAGTCCGAGGAGGGCGTGTCGAAGGCTCATGCCCCTCAGCCTACCTTCCACTCTTGACATGTCGAGACAGAGATTCTAGTTTAGACATGTCAGCACAGGAATATGACCCCGGGGGCCTTGATGTCGTACGTCCGCACTTTTCTTCCGTGGATCGTCTTCGCGGCGTTTCCGTCCGCCCAATGGCAGTGGGGCGCCCTCGCAGGGCTGTTGGTGGCCGTGGTGGTGACCGTCCAGCAGCGCCGGACCGGGGTCCACCTCGACGCGCTGATCATGGAGACCGGCTCGGCGGCCTTCTTCGCCGCCCTGGCGGTCATCGCCTTCGCCGACCCGCACTCGGCCGTGCACCCCTACTCGGCGGCCCTCTCCTCGGCAACCCTCGCCCTCATCGCCGGGGCCTCACTTCTGGTGCGCAAGCCCTTCACCCTGGGCATCGCCAAGCGCACCACTCCGCGCGAGGTCTGGGGCCGGCGGCGCTTCGTCCGGATCAACGTCGTCATCACCGGAGTGTGGACCGTCTGCTTCACCGTCACGGCCGGCGCGCTCGCGGCCCTCGCCCACGCGGGTCAGGGGCACTCGACAACCGGAACGCTCGTCCAGGCCGCCGGGTTCGTCGTCCCCATGCTCTTCACCGTCCGCTACGTCGCCGCCGCCCAGGCCAAGGCCGGTAACCGCTGAGCACCCCCGGCACCACCCGGACGACTCGTCCCGCCGGGCGCGGAGATCATCACACACGACCTCGGCGCCACCGACCCGGACGACGCCGCCGGCGGCCACTGGCTCTTCGGTGACCGCACGGCCACGGCCGACCGCATGACGGGCCGACGGCCGGGCCGTCCCATACCGCGCCCGCCCGCCGGCCAGGCACCGACAGCTTCACCCGGGCGGACCGCGCCCACGAGCGCACACGGGCCCCGGCGCGGCCCTCCCCGAGATGACCCTGCTCGTACGAACGCGCCTGTTACCGGCGGACACTGCGAGCCCCACTGGGCGCGGGTGACCGGTGCGGTGCACAGGCCGTCCTCGTCGCGGGTGAGCAGATGTCCCGTGCGGGCGCCGTCCATGACGAACAGAACCGCTTCGACCGCCATATCGGCACAGACCGCGCGCCGGGCGGCCGATGCGGAATTCCCGCAGCGAGAAACGGCGCGGCGAATCACATGAACAGGTCGGAATGAATCCCAAAGCAAAACCCAAAACCCTGACCGCAGGAAACCGATACCGGTGCAGGTGTTGCGCGGATTGACGTCAAGCGAACATCGAATCAGGAAATCGGCGTGCCGCGGATCGGAAGCGACCTTCACCGTCGGAGGCGCCGAAGAGGGCGGACATCTCACAGATGAAACAAGTGCGCGAAATGCGCGCAGCTGGGGCCCGCACCCCGAGGGATGCGGGCCCCAGCTGCAAAAGGCGCGTCAGCGTCAGGCAGGGACGATGTTCTCGGCCGTCGGCCCCTTTTGACTCTGCTCGATGTCGAAGGTGACCTTTTGCCCTTCGAGCAGCTCGCGGAAGCCCTGGGCGGCGAGGTTCGAGAAGTGGGCGAACACGTCAGGACCGCCACCGTCCTGCTCGATGAAGCCGAAACCCTTGGCGGGGTTGAACCACTTGACGATGCCAGATGCCATGTCAGATCTCCTTGGGGGCGGTACACGGCATCCGCACTGCTGCACAGACGTCGTGTCGCCGCGATGATGCCCCAACCGGAAATCACCGGAATGTAAAGCACTCCCGTATGGCACGCAGACCGGCCGGAGCGCTTGAAGTTGTGGGAACCACGACTGCAACCGAGATCGACAGTAGCACGCGGCTACGGCCCCTCGTGCGTCGAATACTCCACTCGCTTAATACCGTCGAGACCCTCTCCGCGCCGCACGTTCAACCCTCACCTCGCGGTCACAGATTCCAGCCTGCCGGGAGCGCAGAGAATATGTTGAGGGCGGCGGCCCGTCACCCCGGAAAGGGATGGCAGGCCACCGCCCTGCATGTCACCACCGCACTGCCGCCATACGGCTACCAGCGGTACCAGCGGCCGCTACCACCCTTCGGGCGGGCGACGAAACCGATCAGCCACAGCACCAGCACCGCGATGGCGACCCACCAGAGGATCTTCACCGCGAAACCGGCACCGAAGAGGATCAGAGCGAGCAGAAGAACGAGAAGCAGGGGAACCATAGTTATCAACCTCCGAAGCGCCTTCTGCCCGTCGGAACCCCGTGCATGCATGCGATTTTTATGTGTTTCTTACCTCGGCAGGCGGGCAAGAGAACGGGCCGCGCCGCAGGTGTCCGAATTGCGAACCACGGAGACGGAGCCTCATGGGTCAGCCGATACGGGTCGACTTGGGGCGGGCCGGCCCCGGCGAAGCGGGCGACGCGCCGAGGGGCCGCGCGGCGGTCGCCGCGCGGCCCGCTCGGTCAGGAGCGCGGCGACACCAGTGCGGTGGCCTCGATCTCCACCAGTTGATCGGGGAACGCCAGGTCGGTGACACCGATGATGGTGTCGGTCGTGCGGTGGTTGCCGACGTACTCCTTGTGCAGCTTCGCGGCCGTGTCGAAGTTCTTGCGCAGGTCCTTGGTGTAGATCTTCATGCTGACGATCTGGCTGCGCGGGATCCGGTAATGCGCGAGCACCTTGTCCAGGTTGGCGAACGACGTGCGCACCTGCGTCTCGAAGTCGCCGACGCCCACGAGGTTCCCGGCCGCGTCATGCGACAGCTGACCCGAGATGTAGATCGTGTCCCCGGCTCTGATGGCCTGCGAGTACCCGTAGGACTCCTCCCACGGCACCCCGAACCCGAAGTGGTCCCAGCCTCGGCGCGCCTGGTCCTGCGCGCTGGCTCCCTGCGGTCCCACGACGGCGATCATCACGGCCACCAACGCGGCCACCACAGCAGCGATGCCGAACCTGCGCCCTGACTTGGTCATTCCCTTTGTCCTTTCGTCCCCAGTGGAACCTGGCGCCACGACGATGACAGCGCACAAGCGAGAACCCCTCGAATAGCAATCGATTGCGCGTCGAATCGACGGCCGGAACACGAGTCGGGCCCACCACCGCCTACCTCCGCCTCAAACGCTTGCTTCACCTATCGACATTCGATAGATTTACATCGCGAGTCGATGGAAGGACGGGTCATGGGAAAGCTGACGGTGGGCGCGCTGCGCGCCGTGCTCGCGCTGGTGCTGGCCGGCACCGTGTTCGTACAGGCGTTGATGGTCTGGGCGTTGGCCACCGACCCGGAGGACGGTTCACTCCCGCTGAGCACGCTGCGCCTGATCACGATCCCGGGCATGGTGACGGTCCAGGTCGCCCTGGTCTGCGTATGGCGGCTGGTGACGATGGTGCGACGCGGAACCGTGTTCTCCCACGCCGCCTTCCGGTACGTGGACGGAGTGATCGGCGCGATCGTGGCGGCTGCCCTGGTGTGGTTCGCGGTCACGGCCGTCAATGCGCCGGGCCAGCGGGAGGACCCCGGTGTCACCGTCATCATGGGCGGGGTCGGCGTTGCCATCCTGGGGGTCGCGCTCATCGTGCTCGTATTGCGGACGCTGCTCGCCCAGGCCGTCGCCCGCGATGTCGAAGCGGCGCACATGCAGGCCGAGTTGGACGAGGTGATCTGATGCCGATCGCCGTCGACATCGACGTGATGCTGGCCAAGCGGAAGATGTCCGTGGGAGAGCTCGCGGACCGTGTGGGGATCACCCCGGCCAACCTGGCGGTACTCAAGAACGGCCGCGCGAAGGCGGTGCGCTTCGCGACGCTCGCCGCGCTCTGCGAGGTGCTCAAGTGCCAGCCGGGCGACCTCCTGCGCTGGGAGGCCGAGGACACCCCAGGCGGATGACGTGCCCTGTTGCCGCTGATCTTGATTTGGGCGGTGAGCAGCGTGCCGGCATCCATCCCTGCCGGCGCCTCGACGGTCGGCGGGACCTTGGGTTCACCGGCGACGAGCCGGAGGCCCTTGGTCGCGTCGTCGCGGCTCCGGCCGAGGCGGGGGTGCCGCTCGCGGAGCAGGACCGCGCGCCGGCCTGGCGGCTTCCCGGCGATGGACGCTCGCCGCCCCGCTACGCGGCGGTGGGGCGTAGCTCCACGAGCGCGACGGCGACCCGGTGGCTCGGTGCTGGTCCGTTTCAGCCGATGGAGGGGCCGGGGTGAACGCGGATGACGATCTTGCCGTGGGCCTCGCCCGCCCGGAGGCGGTCTATCGCCTGTGGTACTTCCGCCAGGGGGTAGGTGCGGTCGAGGGCCGGGGTCAGGGCGCCGGATTCGATGAACTCCCCCAGGGTGCGCAGGTCTTCGGACCGGTGGGCGGAGGCCAACACCCGCAGGCGGTGGCGGGTGAAGGGGGACAGCAGAAGCGCCCAGAGCTGACGTTGGGTTCCGCCTGTCCAGCGGCCGTCGGTTTCGCCGCCGACGATGACCAGGCTCCCCCGGGGAGTCAGGATCCGTCGCAGCCGGGTCAGGGGGCGGTTCCCCGCGATGTCCAGGACGAGGTCGTAGCGTTGGACGCCGTCGGTGGGGTCCTCACAGGTGTAATCGATGACGTCGTCGGCGCCCAGGGAGCGGGCCAGGTCCGCCTTGGGACCGCTACACACGGCGGTTATGTGGGCGGCTCCGAGGGCTTTGGCGAGTTGAAGCGCACAGGTGCCGACTCCGCCGGCGGCGCCGATGACCAGGACCCGCTGGCCGGGCTCCAGCCGGCCGAGGCGCAGGGCTTGGAGCGCGGTGCGCGCGGAGACGGTGACGGCCGCCGCTTGTTCGGGTGTGAGGCGGGCCGGCCGCGGGGCCAACTCGTCCTCGTCCGCGCACGCGAACTCCGCGAAGGAGCCGGCGCAGGTGCCGTACACCTCGTCGCCCGGACGGAAGCGGGTGACGCCCGCTCCGACGGACTCGACACGGCCGGCGACGTCCATGCCGCGTACCCGCTGCTTGGGCGCGCGCAGGCCGAAGCCCGCGGCGCGGATGGCGTAGGGCATGCCGGCCATCAGGTGCCAGATTCCCTGATCCACGCCGGCCGCGTGGACGCGCAACAGCACTTGCCCCCGACCGGGTACGGGCCGGTCGATCTCGTCGAGGCGCAGGACGTCGGTGGATCCGTAGACGTCCTGGACGATGGCTCTCATTTGGTGTCTCCCTCGTTGCCGGCTTGGTCCGGGCCGGTGGCCGGGGCCGCGTACTGGAAGACGCTTTCCAGGGGGACCCCGAAGGTCCGGGCGATCTGGAAGGCCATTTCCAAGGACGGTGAGTAGCGGCCCTGCTCGATGGCGATGACCGTTTGGCGGCTGACGCCGATCCGGCGGGCGAGCTCTGCCTGGGTCATCTCGCCGTGGGCGAACCGCTGGGCGCGAATGGTGTTGGTGACCCTCGTCGCCTTCACCACGGGTGGAAGCCGAACCGGTAGGAGATGACCTTGACCGCCGAGCCGAGCACCGACGACAGGACGAAGGCGAGGAAGATGGCGTTGGCGATCCAGAAGGGCTCGGCCTCGGCCATGGCCAGGACCAGTCCGACGATCCCTCCGACGACCACGAACCCCTGGCCCACGTACTCGCCGAAGCGGTGGATCTCCCGGTCCCGCTGGTCCTTGACGTTCGACTCGCGCGCTGTGGAGGCGGCGATCACGGTATGGGAGACGATCGACGCGGCGATCGACAGTCCAATCGTCCACAGCAGCGCCTCGACGTAGGGCGCCCGGGACAGTTCGACTGTCGTGGAGCGTCCCAACACCACCCAGAGATACACCGCGTACGACCCGGCCGCGATCACCAGCATGCTCCAGGCACGTTTCTCTTCGACTGCCACGCCCACTCCCCATGTCAAGAAAACCAGACATCCGGAGTGTCAGTCAACTTCGACATGATGTCAAGAATTCTTGACCTGTCCGAGTCGCTCCCGACCGTCGCCGCGCCGGCCGCCCGCACAGAGGCGTGTGTCCCTGGCGGTAAAGTCTTTGGCGCTTCGGGTGGAGAGCGTGGGGCGCCGGCCCGGCTCTTCGGCGATGCTCTTGACGGCGGCACGGTGGCGTCGGACGCCGCACGCGCCTGGAGCACTTCACGCCCCGAAGGCGATTGGAGCCGCACACCATGAAGGACGTCACCCAGCTCGACGAGGGGTGGATCCTGCGACACGGGGACGCCCTGCTCCCCGCCCGCGTCCCCGGCTGCGTCCACACCGATCTGCTGGCCGCCGGGGTCGTACACGACCCCTTCATCGGCCACAACGAGACCGAGGTCGCCTGGATAGGGCGCCAGGAGTGGAGCTACGTCACCGAGTTGCGCCACGACAGCGGGCACGAACGCGCCCACCTGGTCTTCGAGGGCCTCGACACCGCCGCCGAGGTCGTCCTCGATGGCGAAGGCCTCGGCGGCACCCGCAACATGCACCGCCTCCACCGCTTTGACGTCACCGGGCGAACGGGCCCGCTCGAAGTCCGGTTCGCGTCGGCGTACGAGGAGGCCGACCGCGTCCGCGCCCTGACCGGCGAGCGCCCGAACGTCTACCCGGGACCCTTCCAGTACATCCGCAAGATGGCGTGCGGCTTCGGTTGGGACTGGGGCCCGACCGTCGTGACCGCCGGCATGTGGCGTCCGGTACGACTGGAGCACTGGTCGACCGGCCGCCTCGCCGAAGTGCGCCCCCTCGTCACCGCGGACGGCACCACCGGGCGGGTCGAGCTGAGGGTCCGCACCGAGCGCACCCCGAGCGGCGCGGGCCGACCCCTCACCCTGAGCGCCACCGTCGCCGGAACCGTGGCGCGGACCACCTTCGAGGACGACGAGGCCGTCCTCCGCCTGGACGTCGCGGAACCCGAGCTGTGGTGGCCGCGCGGGTACGGCGACCGGCCGCTGTACGGCCTGACCGTGACCCTGCTCGACGAGGACGGGCAGCCGCTCGACACCTGGGAGCGCCGCATCGGCTTCCGCACGGTCACCGTCGACCGCTCCCCCGACGAGCACGGCACGCCCTTCACCTTCGTCGTCAACGGAGTACGGATCTTCGCCCGGGGCGTCAACTGGATCCCGGACGACGTCCTGCCCTCGCGCGTGACCCCCGACCGGTACCGGACCCGGCTCACCCAGGCCGCCGAGGCCAATGTCGACCTGATCCGCGTGTGGGGCGGCGGCATCTACGAGGACGACGCCTTCTACGACGTGTGCGACGAGCTCGGACTCATGGTCTGGCAGGACTTCCTCTTCGCCTGTGCCGCGTATCCCGAAGAGCAACCGCTGCGCCGGGAGATCGAGGCGGAAGCGCGCGACAACGTCGTCCGGCTCATGTCGCACCCGGCCCTGGTCCTGTGGAACGGCAACAACGAGACCCTGTGGGGCTTCCGCGACTGGGACTGGGAGGAACCGCTCGCCGGCGATTCCTGGGGGGAGGGCTACTACCTCGGACTCCTGCCCAGGGTCGTGGCCGAGCTGGACCCCACCCGCCCGTACACGGCCGGCAGCCCCTGGTCCGGTTCCTGGGACCACCACCCGAACGACCCCCGCCACGGAACCCACCACTCCTGGGAGGTGTGGAACCGCCGGGACTACGCCGACTACCGGGCGGACGTCCCACGTTTCTGCGCCGAGTTCGGCTGGCAGGCGCCGGCCGCCCTGGCGACGCTGCGCCGCGCGCTGCCGGGCGAGGAACTCGCCCCCGACTCGCCCGGCATGCTTCACCGCCAGAAGGCCGAGGACGGCAACGGAAAACTGAACCGGGGCATCGAGCGCCACTTCGGCCTTCCCGAAGGGGACTTCGACCGCTGGCACTACCTGGCCCAGGTGGTCCAGGCGCGGGCCGTGGCCGCGGGCATCGAGCACTGGCGGGCCAACTGGCCCGTGTGCGCGGGCACGGTGGTGTGGCAGCTCAACGACTGCTGGCCGGGGAGCTCTTGGGCTGCCATCGACGGCGACGGCCGCCGCAAGCCGCTCTACCACGAGCTGCGCCGGGTGTACGCCGACCGCGTGCTCGCCCTCCTCCCCGCGGACGACGGGCCCGTGCTGGTCCTGGACAACCAATCCGGCTCGCCCTGGGGCACCACGGTCACCCTGCGCCGCCTCGACGCCGACGGCACGGTGCTGCGAGAGGCCGGGTTCGCCCTGGAGGCCGACGCGCGCACGGTGATGAGGCAGGTGGTCCCGGCGCAGCTGCTCCCCGCGGAGGGTTCCACCAACGAGTTCCTCGTCGCCGACGCCGACGGCCTGCGCGCGGTCCACTTCCCGGTGGTGGACAAGGAGTTCGGCTACGCGTTCCCTGAGTACGACGTACGGATCGAGTCCGGTGCCGGGGACGGCCCGGTCGACGTGGTCGTCACCGCCCGCACCGTGGTCCGGGACCTCCTGCTGCAGGCCGACCGGCTCGCGCCCGGAGCCGTCGCGGACCGTGGGCTGATCACCCTGCTCCCCGGCGAGGAGACCCGGATCACCGTGACGGGCTGGCCCGGGGACGACGCCGAAGCCGCCCGCGGCGCCCTGTTCAGCGTGGGAGCGGCGTGAGCGCTTCCCCTGCCCGCGTCGAGGTGGCGCGCTGCCGGCACGCGCGCCGCCATTGTGCCGTCGGCTCGACGGGAGCCCCGGCGATCTTCGTGCCCCCGACGTCGAGCGCTCCGTACGCATGTGCGTTCAGCCATGCTGTGGGTCCTGCGGGATGGTCCACTGAGACCGGGCGAACTCGGCGAGCGCATCGGCGGCATTCGCCCCGAGGTCTTGACCGAGACCCTGCGGCGGCTGAGTTCAACGGTCTGGTGGAACGACACGCCTATGGCGAAGCGCCACCCCGTGTGGAGTGCGGACTCACCGCCCTGGGACGGACATTGCTCGGTCCGATAGACGCCTTCGGCTCTTGGGCCTTCGAGCACGGCGATGAGATCCTGGCTGCCCAGGAGCGAAACAGCGGGTGAGTCTTCAGGTCGCCCAGTGGTCTTCGGGCCGACCCGGCCGTGCGCAGTCTCCGTCCACGGCAAAGGCGGAGAAGGGTCGGACACCCGCAGCCCGGCACCCGATAGCCTGACGGCGGACTCCGGACCGTGCCGTGCGGGGCCGGCGGCCGGTGCCCTCGGGGGTGACCGATGAGACACTTCCGCGTTCGGGTGTCGGGGTTGGCGCAGCCCCATTCGGACACAAGCGGAGCGTGCTGAAGATACTTCCGGTCGTCCTGCTCGGCTCGGCGACGGCGCTCGCCTCGGCCGCCGCCGTCCTCGCCTCGCCCTGGTGGTGGGCCGCGGCCGTACCCCTGCTGTCGCTCGTACTGATCGCCCTGCACGACCTCCTGCAACGGCGACACTCCGTCCTACGGAACTACCCCCTCCTGGGGCATCTGCGGTTCGCTCTGGAGGCACTGCGGCCGGAGATCCAGCAGTACTTCATCGAGCGCAACTTCGACGGCCGCCCCTTCGACCGGGACACCCGCAGCATCGTCTACGAGCGCGCCAAGGGCACCGACGCCGAGGAACCGTTCGGCACCGAACTCGACCTCTACCGGCCGGGCAGCGAGTACCTCACCCCCTCCATGGCGCCGCTCCCGGTGCGAACCGATCCGCCCAAGGTCCGGATCGGCGGTCCCGACTGCACCCAGCCGTACGACATGGCCCTGCTCAACGTCTCCGCGATGAGCTTCGGCTCCCTGTCGGGCAACGCGGTGTCGGCCCTCAACACCGGGGCTCGGCTCGGCGGTTTCGCCCACGACACCGGTGAGGGCGGCCTGTCCGAATATCACCTGCGCCCGGGTGGGGACCTCGTGTGGGAGATCGGGACCGGATACTTCGGCTGTCGTACGGACGACGGAGGCTTCGACGAGCGGAAGTTCGCCGAGAAGGCCGCGCACCCGCAGGTCAGATGCGTGTCGTTGAAGATCAGCCAGGGTGCCAAGCCCGGGATCGGCGGCGTCCTCCCGGGAGCCAAGGTGAACGCGGAGATCGCGAAGGTGCGCGGGGTGCCGCAGGGCCGGACCGTGATCTCGCCGCCGTACCACCGCGTGTACTCCACCCCGCGCGAGCTGGTGCGTTTCCTGGCCCGCATGCGTGAACTCGCCGGCGGCAAGCCCGTCGGGTTCAAGCTGTGCGTCGGTTCGCGACGCCAGTTCCTCGCCGTGTGCAAGGCCATGCTGGAGGAGGACACCACGCCCGACTTCATCGTCGTCGACGGGGCGGAGGGCGGAACGGGAGCCGCGCCCCTGGAGTTCGCCGACAACGTCGGGCTGCCGCTCGGCGAAGGGCTGATGACCGTGCACAACGCGCTCGTGGGCACCGGGCTGCGCGACCGCATCCGTATCGGCGCCTCGGGCAAGGTCGCCACCGGCAGCGACCTCGTCAAGCGCCTCCTCCAGGGGGCCGACTACACCAACGCCGCCCGCGCCATGATGTTCGCGATCGGCTGTATCCAGGCGCAGCGCTGCCACACCAACACCTGCCCCGTCGGCGTCGCGACCCAGGACGAGAGGCGCGCCCGCGCCGTGGATGTCGGTGACAAGTCGCAGCGCGTACGGCGCTACCAGGAGGCGACCGTCAAGAGCGCCCTCCAGATCATGGCGTCGATGGGCGTCGAGGACGCTAGCGGGTTGCGGCCCCACATGCTGCTGCACCGGGTGGACCCGCACACCGTCCGCTCCTACGCCGAACTCCATGCCTGGCTCGCCCCCGGAGAGCTGCTCGCATCTGTGCCCGAAGGTTGGGCAGGCGACTGGGCGGCGGCCGATCCAGACCGCTTCACCAGCTGATCCAGACCGCTTCACCTCTTGATCCCGGCACCCGCAACGAGGAGCCGTAACCGGACCGAAGGGCACTTCTGTGGCACGTACCGTCGCCCACGTGATCGTCGACGCACTCGAGGAGCTGGGCGTCCGGCATGTCTTCGGCGTCGTCGGAGACGCTTTGAACCCGCTGACCGACGCCATCCGCACCACCGACGGCCTGGAGTGGGTCGGCTGCCGTCACGAAGAAGCCGCGGCCTTCGCCGCCGCCGCGCAGTCCCAGCTCTCCGGGACCCTCGGGGTGTGCATGGGTACGGTGGGACCCGGCTCCGTACACCTGCTGAACGGTCTCTACGACGCCGCCAAGAGCCATGCTCCCGTCCTCGCGATCTGTGGTCAGGTCCCCCTCTCCGAGATCGGCAGCGACTACTTCCAGGAAGTCGACAACGACCTCCTCTTCCGTGACGTGGCCGTCTTCCGGGCCACCGTCACCTCCCCGGACCAGATGCCCCGCCTGCTCGAGTCCGCGGTACGGGCCGCGGTGACGCGGGGCGGCGTGGCGGTGCTGACCGTTCCGGCGGACCTCGGCGACCAGGAGCCGGCCGACGAGCGTCCCACGCGTTTCGCCCTCGACCGCGCCGTCACCCGCCCCGACGACCCGGCGCTCGTGCGGGCCGCCGCAGTGCTGAACGAGGCGTCCCGCGTGACCCTGCTCGTCGGGCAGGGTGCCCGCGGGGCCCGCGCCGAGGTCATGGAGCTGGCAGAGTCGCTCGCCGCGCCCATGGTGCTCACCTTGAAGGCGAAGGAGGGGTTCGAGGAAGACAACCCCTTCCAGGTGGGCCAGACCGGCCTCATCGGAAACCCCGCCGCCGCCCACGCGCTCGACGGCGGGGACGCGCTCCTCATGCTGGGGACCGACTTCCCGTACCGGGAGTGGTACCCGGAGGGTGTCAAGGTGGTCCAGGTCGACGCTCGTGAGGACCACCTGGGGCGCCGGACCCCCGTCGACGTGGGCCTGGCGGGCGATGTGGGCGCCACGCTTCGGGCTCTGCTGCCACTACTGAAGACGGTCCCCGACCGGGCCCATCTGGACGACGCCCGCAAGCGGTTCGTCGCGTGGCAGGAAGGGCAGCGGCGACTGGCCGATCCCACGCACGAGCGGCGCTTGACCGGGAAGCTGCGGGCGGCGCTGGACAACCGTGATCACGAGATCCGCCCCGAGGCGTTGGCCGCGGCGGTGGACGCGTACGCGGACGAGGACGCCGTCTTCACCTCCGACACCGGTATGGCGACCGTCTGGCTCTCCCGCTTCGTCACGATGCGCGGCAACCGGCGTCTGATCGGTTCGTACAACCTCGGGTCGATGGCCAACGCGATGCCCCAGGCGTTGGGAGCCCAGCTCTGGGCACCCGGCCGGCAGGTCGTCGCCTTCTGCGGGGACGGTGGCCTGAGCATGCTGCTGGGCGACCTGATGACGATCAAGACGTACCGGCTGCCGGTGAGGCTCGTCGTCTTCGACAACCGCCGGCTGGGCATGGTCAAGCTCGAACAGGAGCAGATGGGCCTGCCGGAGTTCGGTACGGAACTCGACAACCCCGACTTCGCCGCGGTCGCCACGGCCCTCGGCCTGACGGGGATCCGGGTCACCGACCCGGCCCAGCTGAACGACGCGGTACGCCGGGCCTTCGAGACCCCGGGCCCCGTCCTGCTGGACGTTCTCACCAACCCCGAGGAAGTGGCCGTGCCGGGCAAACCGACGGTAGCGCAGGGCTGGGGCTTCGCCGTGGCCAAGGTCAAGGAGATCCTGCCCGACCGCGGGGACTGACCGGGGCCGCATGCCGGTGTACCGCTTGCGGGGCCGGCCAGGTGGCCGGGCCCGCAAGCGGTGTGGACACCTACCGGTTGTCGCAGGTCACCCGGTGTCCCGGAGGTGGGCGGCGGCTGCTTCGGCCTCTCGTACGACGTACCCGGTGTCCACGCCGACCAGGCGGCCGTCGAGCTTGAGTGGGCGGCCGTCGACGAAGACCGCGTGTACGTTCTCGGGGCGTCCGTTGAAGACGACTTGGCCGACCCAGTCGAAGCGCGGTGCGAAGTTGAGTGCGGCGGGGTCGATGAGGATGACGTCAGCCCGCTTGCCCGGGGTCAGCGAGCCGATCCTGTCGGCCATGCCGATCGCCTCGGCGCCGCCGAGGGTGGCGGACCGCAGCACGTCATGGACCTGCGGGAAGACGCCGGCGTTCAGGGCACGTGCCCGTTGGAGGCCGATGGCGGTCTTCATCAGGGCGAAGAAGTCCGAGGTGTCGTTGGTGCCGCCGTCCTGGCCGAGCCCGACCTTCATGCCGGATCGGCCGAGGTCCGGCAGCCGCATGACGCCCGAGGCCAGCCGCATGTTGCTCAAGGGGCAGTGCGCGGCCCGTACGTCGTGGGAGGCGACGGTGGCGATCTCGTCGTCGCTCAGATGGATCGCGTGATTCATCAACAGTCGCGGGCCGAGCGCGCCGATGTCGGCCAGGACGCCGATCG
Source organism: Streptomyces sp. NPDC046557 (assembly GCF_040645975.1). Classification (NCBI taxonomy): domain Bacteria; kingdom Bacillati; phylum Actinomycetota; class Actinomycetes; order Kitasatosporales; family Streptomycetaceae; genus Streptomyces; species Streptomyces sp. NPDC046557. Next base: position 41,627 of record NZ_JBEYZH010000016.1, on the reverse strand, counting down.
GGTCGTCCGCCCGCTGTTCGGCTCGTTCGAGCACGTGGCTGTTGAGCATGACGTCCAAGTCCTGGGCGATGTCCCAGTGAAGCCGGTTGAGTCCTTCGAGGGCCCGCGCGGCGTGGGTGGCGATCTGCGCCGAGGCGAGGGGCACCGGGTCGATGAGTTCCTTCTTCACCCGGGTCAGGAGGGCCGCCTGTGGCTCGGCTTGGAACATGGCGTAGACGAAGCGCACTCCGGTGTCGGTCAGGGCCCGTACGTACTGGACGGTGGTGTCGTACGGGATGGCGTCCACCCAGTCCACGACGGTCGTCACGCCGGACTGCACGGTGTCGAGGGCCGCCAGGCGCACGAACCGGTACATGTCGGTCGCCGTGATCCGGGGAAACGTCGCCCGGTTGCAGTCGGCCAGCCATCCGAACAGATCGCGGTCCGCACAGCCGCCGCGCATCGAGGACTGCCACAGGTGGGTGTGGATGTCCACGAACCCCGGCATGAGCAGCTTGCCGGAGGCGTCGATCACCTGGGTGCCCGGCGGGGCCGGGAGCCGTGTGCCGACGGCCGCGATGACACCGTCGCGCATGAGGACGTCCGCGTGCTCGACGGTCCCCAACGGCCCCTGGCCGAGCGTGCCGTCCATGGTGAGCGCCAGGGAGGCGTTGCGGAGCAGGGTCGGGGTCGGCCGGGTCAGGGGCGCGCCCTCACCAACGGGCGTCAGGCCTCGCGGGGGTGCCCACCCGGCGCCGAGGGCGAAGGGAGTGGCCGCGGCCATCCCCAGGCCGGTCAGAACGCCGCGGCGGCTCGGTGTCGAGGTCCGGGGCAGGGGCAGGGGCAGGGGCGGAGGCTGAGCCGGGGTCCGGGGCTGAGCTGCTGGGGTGGCGGGACAGTCGCTGAGCGGATCCATGTCGTGATACCTCCCGACGGGCGCAGGACAGGCAGGTCACTTGCCGCCGGCCGACGGCGTGTCAGGCGGCCTGGCGGATACCTGGATGGTCCGCCTTGAAGCAGCCTTGCGATAGAGGTGCGTCAACATTTTGTGGAAGCTCGTCTGAACTCCGCGGCGGGCATACGTACACGGCCGGCCATGACTCAGGCCCAACAGGCCGAGCGCCGCGCGCCGTTCGGCCTCGGCCTCGGCCTCGACATCGACATCGACAACGGCGCGCGAGCCCCAGCTCTGCGGAGGTTTGCCCGAACCCTTCTGGAGGGACCTCTATTTTTAGAAGGCTCTCTAAGTTTCTGGAAAGGGGCGTGGTCGCATGCGGACAGCCGGAGGTGGACTGCGTGAGCACCACAAGGCGCGGAGACGGTCGCGGATCCTCGACGCGACGCGCGAACTCCTGCGGGAGAGCCCGGAAACGGTTCTCAGTACGGAGCGGATCGCCGCACGGGCGGAGGTCTCGCCGGCCACCGTGTACAACTTGATCGGACCCCGCGAGAAGATCTGGGAGGCGCTCGCCGACGGGTTCATGGACGAACTGGAGCGCTGCCTGGCCGACTTGAGCACCGATGACCCACGGGAGGTGGTCCGCTCGACCGTCCGGCTGTTCGTGGGGGACCCGGTGGTGTCGCGTCGCATGGTGCGCGGCTGGGAGGAGAGCGGCCTCGTACTCGACCGCAGTCCGCTCGGCCGGCTCCGCCGGGCGATGGCGGGCGCACGAGCGCAGGGTGTCCTGCGTGCCGATGTCGACACCGAAGCGTTGGCCGCCGTGGTCAGCGCCGCGTGCGTGGGTGCGCTGCACCAGTGGGTCGCCGCCCTGATCGATGACGACCGGTTCCTCGCGCGGGCCCTGTTCGCGCTGGACGTCGTACTCGCCGCGGCGGCCGCCGATCCCTACCGCGAGCAACTGTCGGCGCCGCTGCGGACCCGGAAGGCGCTATGACAGCCGGCGGTGCCGCGCCCCGGTTCCGGAACTTCGCGGGCCACGGCGGGATCCGGCTCGCGGCGGACGTGTGGGGAGAGGCGTCCTCTCCCCCGCTCGTCCTGCTGCACGGCGGCGGCCAGACCCGGCACGCCTGGGACCGGACCGGCCCCCGGCTGGCCACGCTGGGGTGGCGGGTGATCGCCCCGGACCTGCGGGGGCACGGCACGAGCGCATGGTCGGCCGATGGCGACTACGACCTCGGTGTGTTCGCCGAGGACGTCCGGGCGATCGTCGCGGAACTCGGCGAGCTTCCGGTGCTCATCGGTGCCTCGCTCGGGGGCCTGAGTTCGCTGCTGGCGGCCGGAGAGGCACCCGGGGCGGCCATCCGCGCCCTGGTGCTCGTCGACGTGGCGCATCGGCCGGATCCCCGCGGATCTGACCGGATCGTCGCGTTCATGCGCGACCACCCGGACGGATTCGCCGACGTGGGGGAAGCGGCCGCGGCGGCGTCAGCCCACCTGTCGCACCGCCGGCATCCGTCGGGCCCCGAGGGGATGCGGAACAACCTGAGGCGCCACGGGGACCGTTGGGTCTGGCACTGGGACCCCCGTCTGCTCGACAGCTTCGAAGGCCGGATGGACCCGCCGGGCATGGCGGAGCGGCTCCTTCGCGCCGCACGTCACGCCGACGTACCGATCCTGCTCGTCCGCGGCGGGATCAGCGACGTGGTGAGCGAAGAAGTCGCCGACCAGTTCTGCGCCAGGGTCCCTCGTGCGCGGCGCGTCGATGTGGCCGGCGCGGGACACATGGTGGTCGGCGATCGCAACGAGCACTTCCTCGACGCCATCGTCCCGTTCCTGGAGGTGGCGAGAAGCCCTCGGGAGGACACACGCTGGGGATGACCGGTGAGGAGCGGCCGACGAACGGCCCTAGCGGGGAGAAGCCCTCGGAAAGCACGGGCGCCTGCCGACGAAGGCGTCCGGCCCGCCGGCCCGCCCCCCGGGGGCCGGCCCGGGCCGGCCCTTGCAATCCGCTGAGCACCGTTGGACCCGGCCGGAAAACCGGCGGCGTAGGGGCGGTGCAACGACGTCGTGCGCTAAGCAGACCTGCGACGCAGAGCGCGGCGGACCCCGTACAGGACCACGAGCAGCACGAAGACGACGACCAGGACGATCAGGAGCTTCTTGAAGAGGCCGCCGCTCTTCTTCTTGCTCTTCTTCTTGCTCTTCTTGTTCCCTGTGACGGCCTTGACTTGGGACGACATCGGCGCGTGGAGACTTGTCGCCACACTGGCGCCGGCAGGGAGACCGCTTTGCGGGAGCGCCACCGCGGCCGGAGCCTGCCGCGCAGCCGGGACGGACGCCGTCGCGGTTGCCGCGGGGCCCAACAGCAGCCCGGCCAGCACGAGCAGCGGTATGAATGCCGCCGACGCCACGGAGCGCTTCCTTGGATTGCTGTTCTTTGTCACTGTCTCCCCAGTTCTCCGACGCCCTGACCGGCTCCGGTGAAATCCGGCCGGCCGCGGCCTTGGAGCATCGTGGACGAATTCGTCCGTTCCGGCAAGGAGGTCGCGGACCGCTGGGAACCGCTGACCGGCGAGGAACGTACCTGGACGGCCTCCGCGCTCTGGTGGATGGCCTCGTCGCCGCCCGCTGATGAGCCTTGGACACCCCGCCGCAGTGGGACGGCATGCCTGCTCCTCCGGCCGGCGGAAGAAAGACGGTTCCGCTCAAGCAGGGGCGGACGCCGGCCGTGACCCGCCTGGCCCCGTGGCCTACTGGATGCTCCAGCGGTGCGGGTGGCCGGGTTGTTGCGGGCAGGCGAAGAATTTGAGTTCGCCCCAGCGTCCCACCGTGACCTCGGTCGGAGTGGCGGACGGGTGCGCGGGCAGGCCCTGGTCTTCCGACGGCTTCCGGCTACGCCCCGTCCTATTCCGAGCTGTCGATGGTCAGCAGCAGGTGCATGGGTGTCGCGCAGATTCGGCAGTCCATGGGGGACGGTTCGGTGGTGTGCCAGGAGGCGAACCCGCCGTCATCGCCGACGCGCGGCGCGCGTACGACGAGACCCGCCCCGAGCACGACATCCGCTGACCGGGATCCGTCCTGGTTGCCACCGCAGAGGGGTCGGGTGCGGTGACCGCCGCCCTGGCTGCGACGCAGTGCGCGGAGCGGCTGCCCGTACGCAGTCCACCCGTGGCTCCGTTCCGCTTCTCCGTCCCGCTGCTCCCTCCGGCAGGGCTCCCCCGCAGCGCTCCCACGGGGCCCGGGCAGGATAGGGACGTGCACCTCGACGCCGGAACCCGCGCCCACCCCGTCGGAGCCGACCCCGTACGGGGCCGCCTCTCGGCCGCCGCGGCCGCGGCGGCCACCGTCGGCGCGGGGCTCGGGCTGCGGGCCGCTGCGACGGGCAGTGTGGCCAAGTACGGCGGGGACGCGCTGTACACCGTCCTGCTCCTGGCCCTCGTCGTCCTGGTCGCACCCCGGATGACGCCCTCACGGGCAGCCGGAACCGCGCTGGCGGTCAGCTGGGCCGTCGAATTCCTTCAGCTCGGCCCCGTCCCGGCGGCGCTCTCGGCGCACAGCACGGTCGCGCGCCTGGTCCTCGGCTCCACGTTCAACGCGCCCGATCTGTTCTGGTACACGGTCGGTGCGGGTGTCGGCTGGGGCATCCACACGTCGATCGGTACGCGCCGCCGCCGGACGTGACGCATCTCACCTCCGACCTCCTGTTGTGACCCCCGCCGGGGAACCGACCCGTCGCCCGCCCGCGCGGGGGCGGGCTCGGCGGACGAACGGGGCCGCTCCTCGGGCCGATCGGAGGAGGAAGGGGCGGGAAGCGATGACCTAGCCTGGATCGGCAGCGCGGCTACGCGAGACCGGGGCCGAGGGCAAAGGAAAGGCGCGTCCATGGGCAGCACCAGCAGTGCCGTACGTCGTCGGCGGGCGGCTTCCGCCGTGGCGGCGACCGTCCTCGGTCTCCTGACGACGGCGGTCTCACCGGCCGCCGCCGCCACCGATGGTTCCGCCGGCCACCGCCCGGCCGCCCACGACGTGGAGTCGGCCCGTAGCGCCGCCCGGATCCCGCTGGGGATCTCCCGGCTGGCCCAGGGCCCGGGCCATGACGTCGCCATCACCATCGACGACGGCCCCGACCCCCGCTGGACCCCACAGGTGCTCCAGGTGCTGCGGGAGAACCACGTGAAGGCCACCTTCTGCATGATCGGCACCCGGGCGCAGAAGTACCCGGCGCTGGTGCGCGCGGTCGCCGCGGACGGCCACCAGTTGTGCGACCACTCCGCCGACCACGACGTGACGATGGACCACAAACCAGTGGCCTATCAGCAGCAACAGATACTCGACGGCAAGGCCATGATCGAGGCGGCCGCCCCGGGCGTAGCCGTCACCTACTACCGGGCGCCGGGCGGTGCCTTCACCCCCGACAGCCGCGCGATCGCCGCCGCGAGCGGGATGCGTCCCCTGGGCTGGAGTGTGGACCCCAAGGACTGGAGCCGTCCGGGTCTGCCGGCCATCGTCGCCGCCGTGGAGGACAAGCTGCCGCCACAGCCGACCGTCCTCTTCCACGACGGGGGAGGCGACCGCAGCGAGACCGTGGCGGCGCTGAAGGAGTACCTGCCGTGGCTCACCGCGCGGGGCTACACCTTCACCTTCCCGGCCCGCACCGCCCCGTAGCACCTGCGCCGGACGAAACGCCGACGTGGCTCGCCCGGATCCCGCCTTCTGCGCAAGCTGCCGCAGGGCGACGGGGCGAGGTAAGCCGGTCACGGCCCGGTATGTGACGGGTCGGGTGCGCGGGTGGCACGTCCGCCGCGCGATGCTTGATGCGCGACGGGTCGATCAGCCGGGTTGCGGACAACGGCCCCTGATGCGCCTCGGCTTTCGGCTGTGAAGTGGGGAGTCGATCGTGCCGGCGATCTTTGTGATGCGTTCGGCGGAGTCGATGGACGGCACTTCGACGGCAGCGGTGAACGGCTTTGCGAGCCATGGGCCGCCGGGCCGCACGCCCTGAGGCCTGGTCCCGACCATATCGACCCGCCGAGCCTCTGTCTACAAACTTGTAGACGTAGCGGCAGCTATGCCATTGTGCCGCTCATGACGACAGCGCAACTCCGGCAGGGCGGCCCGTCCGTGCCCGTCCGGCAGACGATGAACAAGGTTCCCCAAGTCACCGCCCTGTTCTGGGTCATCAAGGTGCTGACCACCGGAATGGGCGAGACGGCGTCGGACTTCCTCGCCCACGTGATGGACCCGATGATCGCGGTCGCGCTCGGCGCGGTGGCCTTGGCCATATCCCTTGCCGCGCAGTTCCGGCTCAACCGGTACGTGGCCTGGGTCTATTGGACGACCGTCGTCATGGTCAGCGTCTTCGGCACGATGGCGGCCGACGTGCTGCACGTCGGCCTCGGCGTCCCGTACACCGAGGCCACGCCCGCCTTCATGCTCGTCCTCGCCGCGATCTTCGGGGCCTGGTACGCGACCGAGCGCACGCTCTCGGTGCACAGCATCAACACCCGGCGCCGGGAGGCGTTCTACTGGGCGACGGTGCTCGCCACCTTCGCGCTCGGCACCGCCGCCGGTGACCTCACGGCCACCAACTTCCACCTCGGCTACCTCGCCTCCGGCCTGGTCTTCACGGCGCTGATCGCCATCCCGGCCCTCGCCCACGCCCGGCTCGGCCTGGGCGCGGTGGCCGCCTTCTGGTCGGCGTACGTCCTGACCCGCCCCTTGGGTGCCTCCTTCGCCGACTGGATGGCCGTCTCGCACACCCGCGGCGGCCTGGACCTCGGCCTGGGACCGGTCACCGCCGGCTGGACCCTGGCCATCGTCGCCTTTGTCGCCTACTTCGCGACCACCCGCCGCGACATCGACGCCTGACCACACCGCCACCGGCCGCTTCGGTTGCGGTTCGAACGAAGTGAACTGCAAGTGGTGGCCCGGAAAGGGAAGGCCGCCTGGCTACGGTGGCGGGGGACGACAGCGGCTGCCGGGAAGGGCCTTGCCCTTGCCCGGATCGACGGGTCGGCCCCGAGGACCAACAGGAACTCGGGCCGCAGAAACGTACCCGGACGATGGCAGGGTCGTTGGACCGGTGTGAACGAAACCACCGACCTCGACGACCGTGAATGGGCCGCCGTCCAGGCCCTGCTGCCGCGCTGCGGCCCCTCCGGGCCGAACTACCGGAGCATGATCGACGGCATGCTGTGGCAGCAGACCACCGGCCGCCGCTGGCACGACCTGCCCACCCGATACGGTCCCTGGCACCGCTGTGCCGAACGGCTGCGGCTGTGGAACATCGACGGCACATGGCAGAAGATCCTCACCGCTCTGGCCACCAGCCGCCCGGTTCCGGGTGATGCCCAGAACACCCGTACGGCCATGGAGACCGTCGATGACTGGAACACCCCCTGGCTCACCTGAACCCTCGACCACGGGCGCTGACCGGGGGCTCACCGGGCATGCACCACCAACTCGCCACCCCGCCCCCGCCCCCGCCCCGGGGCGCACGCATCACTCCTGGGGCCGGGCCGGCAGATGGCCGGCTCGGGGAAACTGCTGGGGCGGTCGTACATCAGTTTCCTTCAGGGTGACATGGATGACGCGGCACTGGCGATCGGGTCCGTCACCGGAGCGAGAACTCATCGAACCGGCACCGAACCTGCCGGACGACTCGTACCGGCGCCTGCTCATCGATCACGCCTGCGCCGGCCCCGGGCTGCCCGCCGAGCTGGTGGCTGCCGCCCGCCGCATTCACACCGGCTGACGCTTCGCCCCGCGAAGTTGACGCCCCTGGGAAGCGTGTCGGCACAGTGCGTTTCCCCCGACTCTGCTGGGCCAACGGAGGGTACGGCACACCAACATCCGGCCCGGTCTTTGCACATGAGGCAATTCGCCCCCTATGTTCCCACGGAATCCTAGGCTGCCGCTTGTCCGACGACCGGAGGTCCCCATGCCTGGCCGAAAACTCCCTTTGTTGGCGGCGGCATTGCTGCTCTCCATCGGCCTCCCGGCAGCCGCCGCCGACACCCCTGCGGCCACCTGCTTCGGACGCCCGGCGACCATCACCGGAGCGGGCACGATCAATGGGACCGAGGGCGATGACGTCATCATCGGATCTGTGGGCGCCGACGTCATCAACGGGCGTGGCGGGAACGACCGGATCTGCGGTCTCGCGGGGACCGACACACTCGCGGGCGGATTGGGTGACGACCGGATCGAAGGCGGCGAGGGCGCCGACCTCATCCGCGGTGACTTGATCACCAGGGGAGCCCCCGCCGACGGCGAAGGCGACGACATCCTCTTCGGCGGCCCGGGCGACGACCGCATGGGCGGCGACAGCATGGCCTTCGGCGCCAGCGCGTCGGGAGGCGGGAACGACATCCTCTTCGGCGAGGAGGGTAACGACGCCATGATCGGCGACAGCCGCGGCGGCATCAACGCCTCGGGCGGCGGCACGGACGTCCTCGACGGAGGACCCGGCAACGACAGCATCACCGGCGATTCCTCCGCCGAGGGCACGGCCACCGGCCACGGCAAGGACGTACTCCTGGGCGGCCCCGGCACCGACACCCTCATCGGGGACAGCAACTCCGGGCACGCCGCGCACGGCAAGGGCGACGGCACTCACAAGGAACGCCCCGCCGGCCCCTCCCCCGCTTCCTCCACGCCCACCACACCCACCACGGTGACGCCCCATCAGCAGACGGCGCCGACGCCCGAGGCGGAGGGCGGCAACGACGTCCTCGACGGCGGTGACGACGCGCCGGACGCCTGCGACGGCACCGCGGGGATCGACGTCACCGTCCGGTGCGAGACCACGACGAACGTCCCGTAGCCGCGCAGCCGCCCAGCCGCGCATCGGCCCGGCCGGTCGTCGAGGCGAAAATCTGCGACCTCGCCCTGATCGTCGTCACCCACGGACACATCGACCACTTCGGCTCGGCCGCCGAGTTGCACCGCCTCACCGGCGCGCCGATCGCCGGCCACGTCGCCGACGTGGAGCCCTTCCGTAGCGGCAGGGCCCGCACGCGCCTCTGCCGACCGGCCCCGTGGGCCGCCTGATGAACCGGAACAGGAAGCCGCACGTCGCCACGATCCCTTCCGCCCGGAGATCCTGATCAGCGGTGACACCGATCTGACGGACTTGGGGCCCGCGGCCCGCAGCCACGGGGGCTCGTGATGCACACCTTCCGTAAGACCACCCATGTCCTCAGCGTCCACGCCCTCTTCGGCGCCGTGGCCGGCTGCTACATCTCGTCGCCGGCGCCCCGGGTCGCCACCGGGTCGAGGGAGTCGATGTCGTCGATGAACCGCAGCATCCGGGCGTTTACCAGGTCCGGGTGGTCGATCTGCGGTCCGTGGCCGGTGGCGGCGATGATCTCGGCGCGGGCCCCGGGGATCAGACGCGGTACGCGTTCCAGTTGGCGCTTCGGGTGTACGAGCAGGCTCCGCTTGCCCATGATGAGGTAGAACGGCGTCCGGATGGAGCCGAGTTCCCCGTCGGAAAGCGGTAGCGGGGCGGGACGGCGGATGCGGAACGCCCGTACTCCTGTCTGGATCATCGTGCGCAGCTCCGGCACGACCAGGACGGGCTGCTCCAGCCAGGCGGCGAGGCGCGGGCGCAGTGCCTTGGGGGCGAAGGTGGCGAAGAGGCTGGCGAAGATCCAGACGAAGAAGCGCAGGCCCACCTTCTCCAAGCCGCCGGGGTCGAGGGCGGTCACCGAGGCGAGCCGGCCGGGCCGCAGATGCGCCTGGTTGATGACCAGCCAACCTCCGTAGGACGAGCCGACGAGGTGGACCCGGTCGAGGCCGAGGGCGTCAAGTGCCTCGTCCATCCACTGGGCGGCGCGCTCGGGCTGCCACATGGGCTCGCGATGGACGCTGCGTCCGGGGTCCCCGGGGGTGTCGAGTGCGTAGACGGGGCGTTCGGCGCTGAGCGCGGGGGTGTTGGGGTACCACTGGGCGGAGCAACCGCCCGAGCCGTGTATCAGGACGATCGGCGTACGGGAACGGGCAGCCGGGTCCGCGGGGAGGTACCGGTAGACGTGTGTGGTGCCGAAGCTCGTTTCCACGTCCGTCTCCGAATCGGCGGCGGCGCCCAGCGCGTAGACGGCGTCGCAGGCAGCGAAGTAGCGCTCGCGCAGGGTGTCGTTGACGTAGCGGCCGACATCGCGACGCGCTCGGGTGCTGTTTACGGGCACGGGGCACCTCCAGGGGACGATCGTTCTTTGTGATACGACCGTACCATGATGTTGGTACGGCGGTACCATGAAGAGGGTCCGGTACGGCCGGCCCCGGAATTCACCACTGACGAGCGGAGGCACGGCACATGCCGAAGCGCGTGGACCACCAGGAACGGCGCACCCAGATCGCCGAGGCCCTGATCCAGGTCGCCGGACGGCGCGGACTGCACGCCGTCGGCATGCGCGACGTGGCCGCGGAGGCCGGAGTGTCACTCCGGCTGGTGCAGTACTACTTCCAGACCAAGGAGAAGCTGCTCTTCTACGGGCTCCAGCACCTCACCGACCGCTTCACCGCGCGCGTCGGCGCACGCCTTGCCGCCGCCGGCCCGAACCCGGGTCCGCGTGCCACGACCGAGGCGCTGCTGCTGGCTTCTCTGCCGACCGACGCGGAGAGCCGTACCTTCCATCTCCTGTACAGCTCTTACTCGATCCTGTCCGTGACCGACGAGGCGCTCGCAGCACAGCCGTTCATCGACAACCCCGACGCCGCCGAGAACGCGCTGACCGGCTTGCTCGAACAGGCCCGGGCGTCGGGCACGGCCAATCCGGGCATCGACGCGCGCACAGAGGCGATCAGTCTGCTCGCCATGACGGCGACCATGGGCACGAGCATCCTCGTGGGCCAGCGCACGCCGGAGTCGGCCGTCGCGGTACTCCGGCACCACCTCGACCGGATCTTCGACAACGACCGGACTTCGCCGCATACCTGACCCGGTCGCGATGACTCGGGAAGCCCGGTGGGGTCAGTGGGGTGGTGGAATGAGTGGAGTCAGTGGAGGCACAAGCAGAACGGGTGCCCGGCCGGGTCGGCGTAGACCCGCCAGTTGGCCTCGGCCCGGAGCTGATCCGTCCGCTCCAACACCGTCGCGCCGAGGGCGAGCGCCCGCTTCTCCTCCCCGTCGAGGTCGTCCACGTCGAAGTCCAGGTGGAGCTGCTGCGGGCGCCGCTGACCGGGCCATTCGGGCGGCCGGTAGCCGTCAACCCGCTGGCAGGCGAGCGGCGTTCCCTCGAACCCGTGCACTTCCACCCAGTCCGGATCGTCGGGGTCCTTAACCACTCGGCCGCCGAGCAGACCCGCGTAGAACTCCGCGAGCCGCATCGGATCGGCGCAGTCCAGCGCGACCGCCTGCAGCTTTCGAATCACTTCCGACTCCCTCGTTCCCTCGACCGCTCCCGCACCCTCCCGCACAAAGGGGTCGTACCCACCGCCGGAGCGGGCATGCACAGCGGTACGTCGCTCCGCCGTCCTACCCGATACCCGACTGGCCCAGGCCGCCGACGCGTCCGGCGGCTGCTCGGGCCGGCGCGTCCGGAACGCCCAGGGGCCCCTGGGGACCCTGGGGCAGGTAACGGGAGTGGAGTGGTGCGGGTCAGTCCCGCTCCGCGCCGAACAGGGCGTTGCTGATCAGGCGGGTGGCGTAAGCGCGGTCGTCGGTGAGCCGGTTGATGTGTTCCGCGAGGAGGAAGGCGGTGGCCTCCAGGGGGTTCATTTCCTCCTCGGTCCAGTCTCCGTACTGCGTGCGCCACAGACTGGGACTCAGGCCGGTGCCTGCCGCGATGACGATGCCGGCCATGGTGGGGATGGTCTCGGGTCGAACGCTCCTGGGCATCGTGCGCATCGTTGCACGAGGTGGGGCACCACGTACTCGATGACGTCCTTGTCGTGGGCCTCGTGCGCCTTCCTCAGCCACGTCATGAACATGAAAATGAGCGTGCAGGCACCGTCCACGAGGTCGCGGGCTCCCTCGGGTCCCAAGGACGCGGTGAACTGGTCGATCAAAACCTGCTGTTGAGGATCGGTCGCGGTCTTGCCGTCGTAGACGGCTTTGAGCCGGGAGTCGATGGCCATGAGTGCCGCACCCACATCACCGGCGGGAGCGTATTGGGGGTCATACGACGATGACACGGATCCTCCTGATGTGGACCACCGGCAGGCGGCACGGCATGCCCGTACGGTAGACGGCCGGGCGGACGAGGTCCGCCACATCGGGAGGAAAACCCCTCGGACGGGCGGCAGTTGAGGCCACGAGCCACATCGGGTTGTCAGTGGGCTCCGTGTCCGCGGCTGAGCAAGGGGCCCAGGAGGGGCCGTCAGTGGTGGCCGAGCACGTTGACCACCCGTCCGCTGGGGTCGCGGACGAAGAACCGGCGCACGCCCCACTCCTCGTCCTGCAAGGGGTGGATGATTTCCGCGCCGCTCTCCCTCATGACCGCGTAGGCCGCGTCCACGTCGTCCACCTCGACGCTCATGTCAGGGGTGACAGGGGCGGTCTTGTCGTTGGTCATCACGCTGATCTGCGCCGCCGGGCTGGACGGGGAGGCGAGAGTCATGATCCAGCCGTGGTTCATGACCTCCTCGAAGCCCAACAGACCATAGAACTCCCTGCTCTCCTGCGCGGCCGCCGACTGGATGTTGGGCACGACACGGCGAACGGCCATCGACGACTCCAAGTCCGAATGAGCGTGTTCCTACGTCTTTCCAGGAGTACTACAGCACGTCACCGCCGCACGTACTCGCTCTGCCGGGTCTCGGTAGCAGCCCACAACCAGTGGGCGAACGAAGGTTCAGGTCCTCATCGCGGGGACGCCTCCGGTCCACGCCGCCGGGGCGGATCGTGGAGACCACGAGGTCGAGGAACCTGGTCACCGGATACCTCAGCGAGCCGACACGGCCCGCGTGCGTGCGTGCCGGTGACGGTGAAGCCCTGGTTCGCCACGGCCGCGCGGCCCTTAATCGACCTGTCGGCCCGTCGGCCGGCGACATGCGGGTGAGGGGGACGCTTTTCACCCGCTCGGCGCACGCGAAAGCCGTCGGCTGCCGCGAATGGCCCAGTATCGGGACATCGGACGGCCCACTCCTCAGCTGTGATGACTAACGTCGCTGCCAGACCGATCGGTCAACGAAGCTTGGGGAGGCGTCATGTCCCATCGAGGCCGCTGGCTCGCGGGCGCCTGCTCGGCGACGGTCGCTGTCGCTCTGCTCGTCACCGGAGGCGCGCTCGCCACGCCGCCCCAGAAAGGTTTCGGCAGAGACGTCGAGGACGAGGTCGCAGTGGGCGCGTACCTCCACTACGGCTCGCCCGGTGTCGAAAGGATGGAGGACCTCTCGCGCTGGCTCGGGGGCACCGAGCTGCGCGCCGGGCACACCTACCTGCCCGGTGACACTTGGGCGAACATCGAGGGGGCACCCGAGTCCTTGCGCATTTGGGCGGGTTGGCGCAACGAGAGGCCCGATCGGCTGTTCGTCCTGAACGTGCCCATGCTGGAGCACAACGAGGCGGGTGTCCCCGACGGCCGGGTCGCCGAGCTGCTCCGCTCCGGCGCGCGAGGCACGTACGACCAACACTTCCGGCGGCTGGCCGAGCGTCTGGTCGGTCTCGGCGTGCCGGACACGGTGATCGTGCTGGGCTGGGAGATGAACGGCTTCAACTACACCCACCGCTGCCGGCCCGACCCCGAGAACTGGAAGAAGTACTGGCGGCGCATCGTGGCGGCGATGCGCTCGGTTGGGGGCCACCAATTCCGTTTCGACTTCGCCCCAAACCGCGGCGGTGACGCGATCGCCTGGACCAGGTGCTACCCCGGCGACGACGTGGTCGATGTCATCGGTATGGACACCTACGACCAACCCCCCGGCCGTTCCTTCGAGGATCAGGTCAAACAGCCCTACGGGCTCCAGCAGCAGGTGGACTTCGCCGAGGCGCACGGCAAGCCGATCTCGTACCCCGAATGGGGGCTGTTCCGCAACGGTGACAACCCTGACTACATGGGGAACATGCTGGCATGGATCGCCGAACACAAGCCGCTCTACCACAGCATCACCGACTACTGCCCGCACGGCGTGTGGCAATGCAGCCGGAACCCGCGCTCCGCTGAAGTCTTCCGGGAGTTCCTCTCCTCCGAACAGGGTCACGACCCTCGTGAGGCGGGCCGTGGCAAGGTCCGGCCGGGGCACTGATCAGATCAGGTCAGTACGACGAGATGGTCACCGCCACGGGGCGGGCCCCACTGCACCGCTACGTCCACGTCCCCGGCGGCCCGCACACCGACGGGCCGGTCGGGACCCGAGGAGGCTACGACAACGGATGGATGTCGGTGTCGTCTTCGGAGTCGGTGCCGTGGCCGACGGAGACGACGATCTCGCCGCGGGTGTGCCCCGACTCGCCGGCGGCATGGGCTTCGGCGACGCGCTCCAGGGGGTAGGTGCGGGCGAGGGAGACCCGCAGCAGGTCCTGGTCAACGATGGTGTCGAGGGTGGCCAGGTCCTCACCGGACGGGGTGAAGGACAGCTCGACCAGCCCAAGACCGAGCGCGTCGGCGCGTGCGCGCAGGGCGGTGCGGTCCGGGCCGGTACCGCACACGTCGGACCACGCCTCCCGCGTCCACGCCGCCCGTGCCGCATTCGACGCACGACCCGAGGAGCCCGGTTCCCTCTAGCGCACTGCCAAGGGCACCGCGGACCGGGTCGGGCCAACACGCCGGGTCACGCCCCGAGTTGGGCCACCATCGTAGAGAGCCGTGAGGCGAGTGCGACGACGTCGTCTTCGGTCGCGGGGCCGGCGCCGGCCAGATGGGCGACGTCCCGGCCGGAGGCGACTTCCAGTGCGCCGGCGGAACGCCGAGCCGCCGGCCCTGTGGACGGGACGACCTCGGCGTGCCCCTCGATCAAGACCAGCGTCCAATCATCCGGCGCGGAGAGGAGCGCCCGCACCTGGTCCGGCGTGACCTCGGTGCTGCGCGCCCCGCTCTCGGCCTCGGGCATCTGCTCGTTCATCCTGTCCTCCTGTCCTCCTGACTGCCGGACTTCGCCCGGAGCGCCTGCCCGGGCCGTCCGCCACGAAACGACCCTCAAACGGTCCCGGTCATCGCCAAGCGGAGCCGGGGCGCGCCTGTCGTCCCCACACCGCGCCCTGCCGCCCGGGCGGAGGGGTCGTCGTACCCCGGCGCAGCGGCCAGGCGAGCAGCATTCCGGTCAGGAAGCCGATGAGATGGGCGACGTACGCCACGGTGCCGGCTTCGGAGACGCCCGAGCCGTACGAGTAGAGCGCCTGCAGGCCGAACCACATGCCCAGGACGACCCAGGCGGGCAGCCGCAACGGCAGGAAGACGAGGAACGGCACCAGCACCCACACCCTGACTCGGGGGAAGAGCACCAGATACGCGCCGAGGACGCCCGAGATCGCGCCCGACGCGCCGATCAGCGGAGCGGACGAGTCGGCGTTGAAGAGCGCGAACCCGTAGGTGGCGGCGTAACCGCAGATCCCGTAGAAGAGCAGGTACCGCGCACGGCCCATCCGGTCCTCGATGTTGTCGCCGAAGATCCACAGGAAGAGCATGTTGCCGAGGAGGTGCAGCCAACTGCCGTGTAGGAACATGGCGGTCAGGACCGACAACGGTGGCGATTTGTCGTAGGAGGGCGGGCCGGCAAGACACCCGGCCTCGAAGGGCCCCACGCTCGCCTGCCCCGTCGGCACCAGACGCGGCAGCCGGTCGTGGACCAGTTCGATCGGAACGGCGGCCCACCGCTCCAGGAAGGCATCCAGGCGGCACGACTGGACCAGCCCGCTGTCGCCCGTCACCGAGTCGACGACCCCGGGCGTACGCAGGAAGACGAGCACGTTGACAGCGATCAGCGCGTACGTCACCCAGGGGACGCGCCGGGTCGGATTCGCATCATGAACGGGAATGACCACACCGGACCCCTGCCCGGCCGTGGCCCGTATCGAACGCATCCGGCGGCGACGTCCGTCAGGCGCCGCACGGAACCGGTAGCGCCGACGAGCGACGCCCACCGACACGTCGGCCGCCGTGGCCCTGATCGGCCCGAGCAGAGTCAGCCGACACACCCACGCGTGCCGTGAAAGGGACCACGCGCGGACGAACTGCTTATGCTGTCGCCTCGTCCTGCGTTCGCCGTGGGGGCGAAGCTGCGTTGCGGGCGGGCCGATGCCGTCCGACGACCCGGAGGTCCCGGCTGTGACTCCTGACGCGCGCGTCACCGTGGTCGTCATCACCCACAACCGCCGCGTGCAACTCCTGCACACGCTCGACCGGCTGGCCGCGCTTCCCGAGGAACCACCGGTGATCGTCGTCGACAACGCGTCGACCGACGGCACCCCCGACGCCGTGGCCGAGCACCACCCTCGGGCCACCGTCCTCACCCCCGGCCGCAACCTCGGCGCGCCGGGCCGCACGCTGGGCGTTCGCCGCGCCACCACTCCCTACGTGGCGTTCAGCGACGACGACTCCTGGTGGGAACCGGGGTCGCTCGCACGTGCCGCGGACGTCTTGGACCGGCACGATCGGCTCGGGCTGCTCGCGGCGGGCGTCCACGTCGGCCCGCTAGGTGAAGCCGATCCTCTGAACGGCAGGCTCGCCACCTCTCCCCTCGGTCTCGCAGGCGACCTGCCCGGGCCGCAGGTGCTCGGCTTCCTGGCCTGCGCCGCCGTCGCGCGCCGCGACGCCTACCTCGAAGCGGGCGGGTACCACCCGATCCTTTTCCTGGGCGGGGAGGAAACCCTGCTCGCCTACGACTTGGCCGCACACGGTTGGGGCGTCTGCCACTGCCCCGACGTCGTCGCCGTCCACTGCCCGACCGGTGGCGTACGGCCGGGGCGCCCCGCCGTTCAGCGCCGCAACGCCGCGCTGAC
Organism: Streptomyces sp. NPDC046557; assembly: GCF_040645975.1. Classification (NCBI taxonomy): domain Bacteria; kingdom Bacillati; phylum Actinomycetota; class Actinomycetes; order Kitasatosporales; family Streptomycetaceae; genus Streptomyces; species Streptomyces sp. NPDC046557. Next base: position 24,864 of record NZ_JBEYZH010000016.1, on the reverse strand, counting down.
GGCCTGGATGCGCCGGCCGCTACCGGTCGCTGTGCGACATACGCGCGAACTCGTCATGGAGGCCCGGCGGAATCCCGAGGCCCGCACCGCGCTGCGCGAGATGTTCAAACGACTCCCGGCCGCACTGAGCGAGCGGCGACCGCTCCCGGCCGCCGTGGAAGCCGCCGCCCGACGCCTGGACCGGGAGGAATTCCCGGTGTGACGGATCAGGGCGTTCGGTGGGCGGCCACGACGGTTGTGGTGCCTCCGGGTGGGCAGAGCACGAGGCGCTCGGCCAGTCCCTCCCGGTGCGCGGCGTCCAGGAAGGCGGACAGGGGCGACTTCATGACGGTGTATTCCTCGTAGTGCACCGGCATGTACCGGGCGGCGGCAACTCGGCGGGCGAGTTCGACCCCCTGGTCGGCGTCCATGGTGACGAGCAAGCCCCCGGGCAGTGTGGTTCCGCCGAGATGGAGGACCGCCAGGTCGATGCCCGGGAACCGGCGGGATATCTCGCTCAGCCCTTCGAAGACCAGCGTGTCACCGGTCAGGTACAGGTTGATGCTCCCGGGCAGGCCCACCCGTCCGAACCGCAGCAAAGCACCCATGACGGGCGGCAGGAGGCGTCGCAGCACGGGATTGCCTGCGTGCCGGGCCGGCAGGGCGGTGACCCGGACCTGGACGTCGCCTGTGCGCAAGGCCTCTTCCTGCCAGGTCGGAAGACCGTGCGCTTCGCGGAAGCCGTGCCACGTGTGCAGTCGCCGGGCCGCGTGCGGTGTGGTGAAGATCGGCAGGTGACGGTCCAGGCCGCCCCGGGCGACCCGGTCGAAATGGTCCCCGTGCAGGTGCGAAAGGATGATGGCGTCCAGCCGGGGCAACGCGTCGACCCCGCGCGAAGGCTCGCGCAGACGCCGGCTCACCAGTCCGTTGCCCAGGTAGGCGTACTGACCTTTGTGCAGGAAGTTCGGGTCGGTCAGCAACGTCATTTCGCCGTACCTCAGCAGGAGGGTGGCATTGCCGATGAAGTCGATTACCAGCCTGTCTGCGCCTGACGGGTCCATACCGACCTCCTCGCCGGGTGTTTCCCTGTCGTCGCCCACCCGTGATGGCCCCTACCCGACCCCTCTCGACGCACGCGCGAATGCATAGGGGCGCGTCGCCGGGTAGGCGCCTGGTGAGTTCACCGTGAGGTCCGGGTGATACAGCCCGTGTCGTTATGAGGAGGCCGTCATGACGGTGCACAGTCATCACACCATCGCGCGGGCGAGTGGCCGCGAGACCCTGAGCAAAGGCTGGCACGATGACATTCTCGGCCTGCTGATGCTGCTCGCGGCTCTTGTGCTGTGCCTGGCTCCGATGGCCCAGCAGGACGGCCCCAAGGACGCACAGGTCAACGAGGTCGTCGTCGGCACGATCGTCCTGTTCGCGGCAGCCGCCCGCCTTTACCACGGGGCGGGCGTACGGTCCGATGTGCTCATCGGGCTGTGCGGTGCCTGGCTTGTGGCTTCTCCGTTCGTCTTGGGACTGCAGAAGACGGCGGTGGGTGAGAGCAATCGGGTGTATGACGTGGTCATCGGCGGTGTGCTGGTCCTGCTCGCGCTCGTGGGGCTGGCGCTGCTCCGCGCCGCCGGGCACGCGGAGCGTGCCGGCGGGGGCGACCAGGTGGCCCTGCGCGCGGGATCCGGACCTGACCGGACATCGCCCCCGCCGCTCTGACGGGGCAGGTCCGGATCACGGCACGGCAGGGGTCTCACGCCGCGGTGAGGAGGGCCACCACGGTCGCGAGAAAGGCGAAGGCCGCGATGGTGAGGCCGACCAAGCGGCGGCGAAGGACCGCGTAGCGGAGACTGTATTCCGCTTTGAGTTCTTCGGCTCGGGTCACGACCGCTGTCAGTATCTGCCGCTTGAGCCGCAGGTGGTGTTGGGCGAAACGCTCGGCGATCACGTGTTGTTCGTCGGGGCCCAGCCAGGAAAGGGCCTGGGCGAAGCTCTCGCCCGCCTCGTCGGCCTCGTGTAGGGCGGCCTGGCTCATGAGGTACCCCTCGAGCCGGGCCAGGCCGGCCTCCACCTCGGATGAATGCTGCTCGCTCATCGCCGTCCGTGCCGGTCAGCGGGGCTGGTCCGGGCCCGGGCCGGAGCCGGGCAGGGACCCGCGGGGGGCGGCGGCGTTGTCCTGGTCGATGACGTCGCGCTTTCCGTGATCGCCCGCGTGGTCGAACGCGGCGACTTCCGGGTAGTGCAGGTCGAAGGCGGGGGATTCGGAGCGGACCCGCGGGAGGGTGACGAAGTTGTGGCGCGGCGGGGGGCAGGAGGTGGCCCATTCCAGGGAGCGGCCGTATCCCCAGGGGTCGTCGACGGTGACGCGCGGCGCGTATTTGGCGGTCTTCCAGACGTTGTAGAAGAAGGGCAGGGTCGAGCCGCCGAGCAGGAAGGCTCCGATGGAGGAGACGGTGTTCAAGGCGGTGAAGCCGTCGGCGGCGAGGTAGTCGGCGTAGCGGCGCGGCATGCCTTCGGCGCCCAGCCAGTGCTGGACCAGGAAGGTGAGGTGGAAACCGATGAAGAGGGTCCAGAAGTGGATCTTGCCGAGCCGCTCGTCGAGCATGGTGCCGGTCATCTTCGGCCACCAGAAGTAGAAGCCGGCGAACGTCGCGAACACGACGGTCCCGAAGACCACGTAGTGGAAGTGGGCGACGACGAAGTACGAGTCGGTGACGTGGAAGTCCATCGGCGGGGAGGCCAGGATGATGCCGGTCAGGCCGCCGAACAGGAACGTCACCAGGAACCCGACGGACCACAGCATCGGCGTCTCGAAGGAGAGCGAGCCCTTCCACATGGTGCCGATCCAGTTGAAGAACTTCACCCCGGTCGGCACCGCGATCAGGAACGTCATGAAGGAGAAGAAGGGCAGCAGGACCGCCTGCGTGGCGAACATGTGGTGCGCCCACACCGTCACCGACAGGCCCGCGATCGCGATGGTGGCGCCGATCAGGCCGAGGTAGCCGAACACCGGCTTGCGCGAGAAGACCGGGAGGATCTCGGTGATGATCCCGAAGAACGGCAGCGCGATGATGTAGACCTCCGGATGTCCGAAGAACCAGAAGAGGTGCTGCCACAGGATCGGCCCGCCGTTGGACGGGTCGAAGACGTGCGCGCCGAACTTGCGGTCCGCCTCCAGCACCAGCAGGGCCGCCGCCAGGACCGGGAACGCGAACAGCACCAGCACCGAGGTCAGCAGGATGTTCCAGGTGAAGATCGGCATCCGGAACATCGTCATCCCGGGCGAGCGCATGCAGATGATCGTGGTGACGAAGTTGACCGCGCCCAGGATCGTCCCGAAGCCGGACATCGCCAACCCCATGATCCACATGTCGCCGCCGATGTACGGGGTCCGCGTCACGCTGCTGAGCGGGGTGTAGGCCGTCCACCCGAAATCGGCCGTGCCCTGAGGGGTCAGCAGACTCGCCACGACGATGACGCCGCCGAAGAAGAACAACCAGAACGACAACATGTTCAACCGGGGGAACGCCACGTCCGGCGCACCGATCTGCAGCGGCATGATCGCGTTGGCGAACCCGGCGAACGTCGGCGTCGCGAAGAACAGCAGCATGATCGTGCCGTGCAGCGTGAAGATCTGGTTGTACTGCTCGTTCGAGACGAACTGCAACCCCGGCCGGGCCAACTCCGCCCGCAGCAGCAGGGCCAGCACGCCACCGATCACGAAGAAGACGAACGAGGCGATCAGGTACAAGTGCCCGATCTTCTTGTGGTCCGTCGTCGACAACCACGAGACGAGCACTCTGCCCCACGAGCGCCCCCGTACGGGAATCGGCGTGACAGGCTCGATCGACGTCACCATGAAGGGTCCTTTACGGAAGACAAGTGCACGGACGCTCCGGTACCCGCGGTACCGGTTTTTTACGCACCGCTCACCTTTGTACTACGGAGAGTCACACGGCGCGGTCCGCGCAACGCCTCGCGTCAGGGTGATCGAGCATCCGACGCGCTGACGGTGCACGGCGGCGGACCGGGCCGGCCTCCCCCGAACGGCCGATACCCGACGCAGCGGGCTTCGATGACGCCATCCGTGTGGTCGGGGGCCATGGGGCAGCGAGGTCACGTGTCGTTGGCGGGCTTGCAGGAAAGACGCACCGCGTTCAACGCGCTCCACGCCGACTGGAAGCCGAACGGGATCGTCGCGGTGTTCTGGCCGGGGAAGAACAGCACGTAGCCGCGAGCGAGAGGAGAGAGGCCGCCCCACGGTTCGCGGTCGTAGACCCGTCCCAGGGTGTGTCCGCACAGGTCACAAGTGATCCACGGAACGACGAACAGACCGGCCAAGGCGGCGCCCGCGCCGATGGTGTTGCCGTCCAAGGGGACCGTTTCGACGTGCTGGATCAGTCTCAGCGGAGTGTCGTCCCGGTCGTTGCCCACGCAGCGTTGAATCCCCGGCTCCAGCGCCGTCCACACGCCCCAGACCTCTGACACCACGGCGATCTCCGCCCGCGTCGACTCGCTGATCGCGATGCGGTTCGTCAGGAGGCCGGCGACGAGCAGGTCAAGCCCGGCTTCCTGTTCCCCGATCTTCCAGCAATCCGTGAAGTCCTGGCCCTGGGCCCGCGGCAGAAGGGCGGCGAACCGGTACCACTGGGCCGCTTCCTCCGTCTCGGGCTTGTTCGGCATCCCGGAGCCCCCAGGTGGTGCGTGTTGGTGAGAACAGGGTCCCAGACCCGTGCGCGGTCGCTAACGGGCGCCGCGGTCGCTGACGGGCGCGTTACCGCGGATTCATCCCAGGAGGTTGCCGTAGTATCCGCCGATCCGGCTGTAGTACTCGGGGTCCTCGATGTGCTGGTCACCGGTGAACTCGGGGGCCGCCTTGATCTGGTCCTTCGTCCTGTCGACGTGGATCTTCTTCTCGTGCGCGTCGACGCGCGTGACCGTGCCCGCCGGGAGGAGGACCTCCCGGCCGAAGATCCAAGGGCCGGTGTCCACGACGATGTACGACGAGTCGACCTCGTCCGAGTGCTTGCCGACCTTCCCGATGCTTCCGTCCGCCGCCTCCACCTCGTAACCCTTCAGATCGAGGGCCTGGACCCGGCCCGACCCTTCGCGGTAGCCCCACACGTTCACGTCCACGGCAGTTCCTCTCTTCCGATTCCGTGCGGCCCTCGGCCTCTCCCGCCCGGCCCGGGCGGGGGCGCTGCCGCGACCGCCCATGTGCCCCACACAGCGCGCCTCACACGTGGGGCGGTTCCCGGGCGACGACTGCCGCCGCGGGGCAGCCGGGCCGCTTGCGCGTTACACGTTTGTGATTTCGGGCAGTTGCTCCGAGGTAGGAGCCACCACACGCGGACGATGAGAGACCGGGGTGAGCCTGATGCCGTACTCGGGGACCGATTCGACAACCACCGCCGCGGAAAGGACCCTGCCCCTTTCCCTGGGTCGGCCCGGGGCCGTCGCGCGGAGCCGTCGGGTCGCAGGAGCATTCCTCCAGGATCTTGAACCGGATGTTCCCCCGATGGTTCGCGAAACCGTCGCGCTCGTCGTGTCGGAACTGGTGACGAACGCCCTGCGCCACGCCGGCGGCGCATGCGTCCTGCGGTTGACGGCCGGCACGGACCACATCGACGTCTTCGTCCACGACTCCAGTTCTCGTCCGCCTCGCATGCGAACGCCTGACCTGAACGGAGGCGCGGGAGGGTTCGGGTGGCCGATGATCCACCGCCTCGCGACCGAGGTCGAGATCACGTACGACCACCGCGGCGGCGGGAAAACCGTCTGCGCCCGCCTGTCTCGAACCACGGACCACTGCAGAGGAGATGAACCTGACCATGACGAGATTCCTGGCCGTGGAGCGGGCCCTGCGTACAGCGGCACCGCATGACCTTCTCCCCGCTGTTCGCACCGCGCTGGTCGAGCATTACCACGCGATCGAGGTGGACTTGTTGATGGCGGACTACAGCCTGTCCGTACTCCAACAAGTCACGACTCTGCCTCACACGGCGGAACCCCTTTCGGTGCAGACGTCCCCCGAGGGACGCGCCTTCGAGAGTCAAGAGCCGTTCGGTCAGTACGCCGCCCGGGACAACGCGATGGACCTGCACCTGCCGGTGACCGTACGGGGGGACAGGCTGGGCATCCTCACCGTGCGCATGCCGGGGCAGCTGTGCGATCCGGAGACGATCACGGAGCTGGGAGACGTGGCGGAACTGCTCGGCCACGAGATCATCGTCGCCGAACGCGACACCGACCTCTACCTGCAGGCGAGGCGGGCCAACCGACTTACGCTGGCCGCCGAGATGCAATGGCAACTGCTGCCCGGTCGGGCCTGCGCGCGCCCCGAGTACGCGATCGGGGCGCAGTTGGAGCCCGCGTACGACATTCACGGCGACAACTTCGACTGGTCCACCACGGCCGAAACCCTGACCCTGGCCGTCACGAACGGCATGGGCGACGGGATCCGGGCTTCCCTGCTGACCAACCTGGCCGTCAACGCCCTGCGCAACGCCCGCAGGGCCGGCGTCGACATCGCCGACCAGGCCGCGTTGGCGGACCAGGCCATCCACTGGCAACACCGCGGACGGGAGTACGTGTCCACCCTCTTGCTCTCGTTCGAACTCGCGACCGGGCGCGGCAAGGTCGTGGACGCCGGTTCCCCGCAGCTTTGGCGGTACCGGGACAGATCCGTGGAGCGGGTGCGTTTCGAGGCGCAGTTCCCTCTCGGGATGTTCGAGGAGTCCGTCTACGTCGCCCAGGACTTCGACGCCCTTCCCGGAGACCGGCTGGTCTTCGTCAGCGACGGTGTGTACGGAGCTCCCGGCAAGGGCGGGGAGCCCTACAGCGAACGCGCTCTGGCCCGTGCCATCCATGCCACAAGCCTCCTGCCCGCCGCTGCGGTGCCCCGCGCCATCCTGCGGGAACTGGCGGCGTACCGTGACACCGCCGCGGACGACGACGCGCTGGTGACCTGCTTGGATTGGTTCGGCCGACCGGCCGCCTGATCGAGCGCCGCGGGGCAGTGCCCGCTCCACCACGCGGTGACCGCTGCGCCCGGTGCGGGTGGGCCTGGGGTGAAGAATGGCACTCAGCGCGCCCAGGGACATTTGTGGCGCTCGGCAGGGATACTTTTATCAGAGAGGGCACACGACCCGTATCCATTCAGTCGGAAGCCCGTCAACGGACGGTTCCTCTCTGAGAAGGATTCGCACCTGCACACGGGGAGTGACGGCCACAATGGACCGCGCGGGACCACCCGAAGACCCTCTGCGCGGCATGGCGCGAGAGGTGGCGGAAGCGGCCGGAACTCTGGTGGACCTCTGGGGGCGAGCCGGGCAATCCACTCCCCCACGCCTGTCGAACTTGCAGGTGAGGGCCTTGATCGTGGTAATGCGCCTACCCGGCATCAACCTCACCCGGCTGGCCGAGGAAATCGGGACGGGAGCCCCCGCCACCAGCAGGCTGTGTGATCGCCTGGAAGCCGCAGGGCTGTTGAAGCGGCGCCGCTTGGAGGACGATCGGCGGGAGATCGGGCTCACCTTGACGCTGCACGGCCAGGAGGCAATAGATCGCTTGCATGAGCTACGCTCCGAGGCCGCCCGCGAGGTACTCACCCGCATGCCGTCCGACCAGCGACAAAATCTCTTGGACGGCTTGCGCGCGTTCGCGAACGCCGTGGAAGGCGACGACACGAGGCCGCAGGCCGGGCCGCAGTCCCCTACGTGACAGCGTCACCGCGCAGTGACGACCCGGTACCGGGATGATCTTCCAAGTCGACCCTCAGGGCTGCCTCCCACGCCAGTCCATACAGACCACAGCGGCGTCCTGGGGCAGCTCGTGGCCACCGTGATGCTGCATCAGGCCGTCTACGACCGCGCGGGCCGTCTCGTGTGCGGAGGACGTGCGGGTCGCGGCGACGATCTCCTGTAGTGCCCGCTCGCCGAAGGCATCGCGCCCCTCGTTCGGGGAGCCGTGGACGCCGCTGCTGACGATCACGAGTCGGTCGCCCGGCAGCACCTCGAAAGACTGCAGCCGGTAGTCGGTCTCCTCGAACATCCCCAGCGGCATCTGCGCTTCGAACGGCACCCGTCGCACGGTGTCGTCGCGCAGCCGGAACAGTTGAGGCGATCCCGCGTCCACCGCCTGCGCCTGGCCGGTGGCGAGGTCGAACCTCAGCAGAAGCGACGGCGCGTACCGCTTGCCGCCGTATTCGGCATAGACGGCCTGGTCGGCGAGGCAGGCTTGGTCTTCGAGGCCGATGCCGGCGCGGCGGGCGTTGCGCAGCGCGTTCACGGCGAGGTTGGTCAACAAGGCCGCGTCGATGCCGTGGCCTTGTCCGTCGGTGACGGTGACGGTGAGAAAGTCGTCGCTGGTGCTCCAGTCGAAGTTGTCACCACCGATGGCGTAAGCGGGCTCCAAGTGGCCGCCGAGGGTGACTTCCGGTCGGCTGAACCCGCGCCCGGGCAGGAGCTGCCACTGCATCTCCGCAGCCAACGTGAGCCGCCTCCGCCGTCGGGCCTGCAAGTACAGATCGGTGTCCCGCTCAGCGACGATCAGTTCGTGCCCGAAGGCCGTGGCGAAGGCAGCCAACTCCAGCACGCGGGGAGCACCCTTCACGGGCTCGGGCAAGCGCACGGACAGCACGCCCAAGCGGTCACCGCGTACGGTGATGGGAAGGTGGGCGATGACGATGCCGGGGTCGGAGGTGACCTCCACGATCGGGGCCTCGGCGGAGAACGCCCGCCCGGCGGGAGCCCCGTCACGGACCGGGACCTGCTCTCCGGTGTGGGGAAGCCGCGTCACGGGCTGCAAGACGGTCAGCCCGTAGTCGGCAAGGAGCAAGGTCACCTCGCTCGCTTGCACGTACTTGGCCAGCAACTCGCCGGCGGCCGCCAGGAGGGCGGTCGGAGGTGCCGCTCGCAGGGCCCTCTCCGCAGCCCCGAGCCAGGCATCGCGGTCATCACTCATGGCTTCTTCTCTCATTGCCCGCGGGCACAGGAGCGCCGGGGGTGAGGCCCGGGCCCGCATCATCGAAGGCGGCGCCGCCGTTCTTCATGTTCCACCTCTGACAACCGCGCTGCCATGTCACGAACCGAAACACCCGGCGGCTCACCACTCCCCGGCCGATGATACTTGCCGCAGGACAATTGTTTCGCTCCGTCTTGCCCTCTGAGCACGGCGGCCGGCCGATCCCGCCGCCGGCCATGGCGAAGCCCGCCGCGGCGAGGGCGACGGCGAAACGCGTTCGTGACGCCATGTGATTCTCCTTCAGTCGCAAGCGGGCACCGTTACGACCGAGTGCAGCAGCAGTCCGACGGCAGCCACAAGCGGGGAGCGACGTTACGGCTCGAACCCGTGGTCCCGCCGCCCCCTGACGTGGGCTCAGCGAGGTACCTCGACATCCGGGGAGACAATTCCGCGCAGCCAGGCCCTTGAGCCGTCATGGGCCCGACGTGTTCATCCCGTGGCAGCGGTGAGTGCCGGCGGCTTCAGGTCGGCGGCAAAAGACAAGGGCAAGGAGATGTCTCTCCTTGCCCTTCTCAACTTATAACGCACCGGGGGGCTTGCGGCAAGGCCCGGGTCTTGCCGCAGAATCGCCCACCGAGCCCACAACCTGCGGAAACGAGGGCGCGAGTGTGTGTCTTAGTCGATGAATGGGGCGCGTTGTCGCCCGCGTCGATCGAACAGTGCAGTGCAACGCGTTACGGCGGCCCCGGAGGCATCGCAATGATCGAGCAGTACGTATTGGATCTTCAAAAGGTTGACGAGACGCTGCTCGGGCTCGTCGGCGGCAAGGGAGCGAACCTGGGCGCGCTGTCACGTATGCCGGGCGTACGCGTGCCGGCGGGCTTCTGTGTGACGACGGACGCCTTCCGCCGGGTCCTGGCCGAAGCGCCGTCGATCGACGATCGGCTGGATCAGCTGTCGCGTCTGGACCCGAACGATCGGGAGGCGATCCGGACGCTCAGCGCGGAGATCCGCCGGACCATCGAGGACATCGCCCTTCCGGATGATCTCGCGGCGGAGATCACGCGCGCGCTCGTCCACAACGGCGAGCACGCCGCCTACGCCGTCCGTTCCAGCGCGACGGCGGAGGACCTGCCGACGGCCTCCTTCGCGGGTCAGCAGGACACGTACCTGAACGTCGTGGGGCCCGCGGCGATCCTTCAGTGCGTCAGCCGGTGCTGGGCCTCGCTGTTCACCGAGCGGGCCGTCACCTACCGGCGGCGCAACGGCATCGACCACCGTACGGTCCACATGGCCGTGGTCGTGCAGCAGATGGTCTTCCCGCATGCTGCCGGCATCCTGTTCACGGCCGATCCCGTGACAGGCAACCGGAAGGTCGCCGGCGTGGACGCCGGCTTCGGCCTCGGCGAGGCGCTGGTCTCCGGAGTGGTGAACCCGGACGTCTACAAGGTGCGGGACGGCGAAGTCGTCGTCGAGGCGATCGCCGTCAAGCAGCGTGCCATTCGCGCTCTGCCCGGCGGCGGTACGCAGGAAGTGGCGATCGACCCGCGGCATCAGGAGCAGCCGGCTCTGACGAACGCACAGGTCCTTCGGCTCGTGGGGCTCGGGCGGCAGATCGAGGCGTACTTCGGCCGCCCGCAGGACATCGAATGGTGCCTGGTCGACGATGAGTTCCGGATCGTTCAGAGCCGACCGATCACCACATTGTTCCCCGTCCCCGAGACAGCCGAGCAGGGGAATCACGTCTACGTCTCCGTCGGCCATCAGCAGATGATGACCGACCCCATGAAGCCCCTTGGGCTGTCCATGTGGCAGCTCACGGCCATGGTGCCGATGCACGCCGCCGGCGGGAGACTGTTCGTCGACGTCACGCCGCGCTTGGCCTCGCCCGCGAGCCGCACCGCTTTCCTGGACCTCGTGGGGAGGGCCGATCCGCTGATCAAGGACGCGCTGGAGACCGTGCTGGACCGCGACGATTTCGTGCCTTTGATTCCCGACGCGGCTCCCGGCGCGCGGCCCGTCAGCGCCTCCGCCCCGATCGAGACCAATCCGGCCATCGTCACCGAGTTGATCGAGCGCAGCGAGGCGTCCGTCCGGTCCCTGCGGCGCGCCATCCGGACGAAGACCGGACCGGACCTGTTCGACTTCCTGCTGGACGCCTTCGAGGAGCACAAGCGAGTCCTCGGTGATCCGCTGAACTTTCAGGTGATCATGGCGGGGATGGAGGCCACGTGGTGGCTCAATGACAAGTTGCACGAGTGGCTCGGCGAGAAGAACGCGGCCGACACGCTCACACTGTCCGCCCCCGGCAACATCACCTCGCAGATGGGCCTGGAGTTGCTCGACGTCGCGGACGTGATCCGTCCGCATCCCCGGGTGGTCGCCTTCCTCCAGGACGTCGAAGACGAGGGCTTCCTGGACGAGCTGACGAAACTCCCGGGCGGGGCCGAAGCACGGAACGCCATCGAGGGCTACCTCGACCGGTACGGCATGCGCTGCGTCGGCGAGATCGACATCACCAGGCCCCGTTGGCGCGAGCGCCCCAGCACGCTCGTACCCGTGATCCTCGACAACGTCAGGAACTTCGAGCCGGGTGCCGCCGAGCGACGCTTCGAGCAAGGGCGCCAGGCGGCTCGGAAGAAGGAACAGGACGTGCTGTCACGCCTTCGGGCCCTGCCGGACGGGGAGCGCAAGGCCGACGAGACCAAGCGCATGATCGACCGGGTCCGGACCTTCATCGGATACCGGGAGTACCCGAAGTACGGCATCATCAGCCGCTACTTCGTCTACAAAGAGGCTTTGCTGGCGGAGGCGGAGCGTCTCGTGCGGGCCCGTGTGCTCTCCGAGAAGGAAGACGTTTTCTACCTCACGTTCCAGGAACTCCATGACGTCGTGCGCTCGAACCAGGTCGATGACCGGCTGATCCGGCAGCGCAAGGACGCTTTCCGGTCGTATCAGCAGCTCACGCCCCCTCGCCTGTTGACCTCGGACGGCGAGTCCGTCACCGGGGCGTACCGGCGCGACGACGTGCCGGCCGGCTCCCTGGTCGGCTTGCCGGTGTCCGCAGGGACCGTGGAGGGGAGGGCCCGCGTCATCCTCGACATCGCGGAGGCGGATTTCGAGGCGGGCGACATCCTGGTCACGGCCTACACGGACCCCAGTTGGTCGCCCCTGTTCGTGGGAGTCGCGGGCTTGGTGACGGAGGTGGGGGGCCAGATGACGCACGGCTCGGTGATCGCCCGAGAGTACGGCCTGCCTGCGGTGGTGGGTGTGGAGGGGGCCACCCGACTGATCCGCGACGGGCAGCGCATCCGGGTCCACGGAACCGACGGGTACGTCGAGATCCTCCCCTGACCGGGTCACGCCGAGAGTCCGGCGGGCGACCCCCGGCGCGGGCGCTGCGACGCAATATCTACTCAAGACGGGACCGGGACGGCCGTCGATCATTGGAGGTGAGCAGGTCCCCTGCTGCGTCACGGCGACCGTCCCGGCCGTCTTTCCGGGCTCCCCTTGCTGCCCGAGACCGGGCGGATGCCCGGACGGGCCGCGCCCCGCGGAGCCTGCGGCAGCCTCATGCCGGCGTGCACATCGCCACGTGCATATCACCAGTAGTGCCTGCGGCCGCCGATGGCGTGGCCGAGAGCGCCCAAGATCCAAAGGACGATGCCGATGACGACCAGGACGATGCCGATCGTCCACAGGATGCTGATGCTGGTGAGGAAGCCGACGATGAGAAGAATGATGCCGAGGACGATCATGGTGCCCTCCAAATCTCGTGGGGTCACGGTTGCAGTTGAGGAGTACTCCCCCGCCCCAGCGCTCCATCGTCCGCAAGGCGCATACCCGGGGATGGCGTGATCACTCCGCTGTAGCGCCCGAAGATGTTCCGCTTGGCGAGCCCGCCCCTCCCCCGGCGACACGAGATCCCAGCGGTGCCATGGGGCGGCCGTCGGCTGCCCGCTCAGACGGCGGGCGAGCGCTGTGGGTGGGGCATGTTCCAGCCCTCGGCGAGCTTTGAGAGGTGAATGTTGTGCCCGCCCCCGAAGAATTCGCAGAACTTCATGATCAGCGGATCCCAGCCGAGCGGGTCCACGTAGTGGGTGCCCGGGATGACGAGCCCCTCCTCGACATGGGCGCGTAGGACTTCGACCTCGATGGCGGTGGCGGTGGCTGTGGCGTTTTGTGTGGTGCCGCCGAACGGATGGGCCGAGACGACCTTGCACTCCAGTTGGATCGGACATTCCGCGACCCGAGGGGCCCGGACCAGGTCCGATGCCTGCTCGGTCAGCCGCCCGGCCGCGAACTTGTCCGGCTCGTATCGGTACCCCTGCTGCGCCTTGCGGTCCGGCACGGCCGGCTTCCCGGTGGTGAGCGCGAGCCGGTCCACGGCATCGACCATCGCCGACGAGGGCAGGTTGAGCACGCACTCGCCCTCCCGCAGCAGGTTCGCGGTGGTCTGGGCGTTGTTGCCGAGACCGAGCATGCAGGACTGACCCAGCCACCACGCCGAGGACATCGGCGCGAGGTTCGCCGTACCGTCCTCGTTGAGCGAGCTGATCAGTACCACCGGAGTTCCGAAGTACAGGACCTTGAGCCCGGGTACCACGTGCATGCGCCGTGCCTTTCGCCGAAATGTCAGACGGACCGGCCCGCGATCAGTGACGCGAGCCGTCGTCGACCCTCTCGTGATCGAGACCATGAGGCCGGCGGCTATACGACGTCGCGTTCGAGACCGTGCGGCGGAAACCGAGGCCGGCCACCCCCGGTCCGGGGTCGCGACGAGATCCTCGCCTTCCTCACCGACCGCCCGCGCCCTTATGGGAAGCGGCGGTTGCCTGCCGGCCGACCGGTCCCGGGGCGGTCAGGGTGTCCGGTGTCCGAGGGCGGTGCGAGGATGGCCGTGTGTTCCGGGAGACAACCGGACCGCCGACGTGGGCAGGTTTCGAGGGTAGGAGGCTGAGGCTGCATGGCCAAGGAAATCCAGGTGACTTACGACTGCGCCGATCCCGCCGCGCAGGCGGCGTTCTGGGCTCAGGCGCTGGGCTACCGCGTCCAGCCGCCGCCCGAGGGCTTCGCCGACTGGACGGCCGCGCTGACGGCGTGGGGCGTGCCGCCTGAGCTCCACAACAGCCGGTCGGCCATCACGGATCCGGACGGCAAGGGGCCGCGGGTGTTCTTCCAGAAGGTCCCGGAGGGCAAGACGGGCAAGAACCGCCTGCACCTGGATGTGCGTGCGGCACCCGGCCTGACCGGGGAGGAGCGCATGGCCGCACTGGAGGTGGAGGCCACCAGGCTGGAGGCGCTGGGAGCGAAACGGCTGTACCGGCTCGACCCCAATGGCCTGGACGAGGGGATCATCGTGATGGCCGACCCGGAGGGAAACGAATTCTGCCTGGATTGACGGCAGTTGGCCCCTGTTTGTCACACAGGGGCCAACCGGGCGGCGGGGCTCAGACGGAGAAGCCGGTGATCTTGTGTGGTCTCACCCGGACGACCAGCCGGAGCACCTCTTCCGGCTCGGCCGGCGGGTCCGCGCCGAGGTACTTCTGCGAGAGCCGGCGGGGCCCGACCGCGGTGCGGTCCGTGGCCTGCTCGCGCCGCACCGCGGTCACCGACGGGCGGCGCCTGCCGACGCGGCCGGTCAGCAATGCTGTCGTGGGCGTCGATGCCGCTCTTCGCGACAGGTCAGTCCGGTCAGGCGGCCTTCCCCGGCCGACCGCCGGCGGGAGTCCTACCGAGCCGTCCGAGGCGATGTCAATAGGATCATCACCGCGCAATGCAGACGGTTCTCCACCCGGAAGGCAGCATGTCGATCCCCCCGCAGTATCCGCAGCACCCGCAGTCCCCCGCCGGAACGCCCGGGCCCACCGCCCCGCCGCAGTTCCAGCCGTCCGACGGCCAGGGCTACGGCCCGGCATACGGCCAGGGGTACGGCCAGGGGTACGGCCAGGGGTACGGGTATCCGGCGCCCGGCTGGGCGCCCGTCGGCCCCGCCTACGGGGTGCCGGCCGGTCTGGCGAACGTCGGCGCACGGCTCGGCGCCCGAATACTGGACCTCATCTTCTGGTACCTCGGATATTTCGTCTCGGCCATCCCCCTGATGATGTGGATCGACGCGGGCGGCGGCGCCCTCGCGCAGGCACTGCTCATCGTCTGGCTCGTCGCGTCGTTCGTCCTGTACTTCGCCCTGACCGTATGGAAGTCCGGTTCGACCCTGGGCAAGCGCATCTGCGGGGTCCGGATCGTGCGCCGGGGGACGGCCGCCCCCATCGGTTTCTGGCGGGCCGTCGGGCGTGAGGCCTTCTGGCTGCCGGCCGCCATCGTGCCGGTACTCGGCCTGCTGAATCTGCTGTGGTGTTGCTGGGACAAGCCGTACCAGCAGTGCCTGCACGACAAGGTCGCCGACAGCATGGCCGTCACACGCCGAGCGGGGCCGAGCCGGGCAACGGGCCGCCCTCTGCGCCCCGCGAGCCGGGCGTGATCCTTTGCCGCCTTGATCGTTGACCGGCCCATGACTCGTATCAGGAAGCTCGTGACCCTCCTCGCCGCCTGCGCCTTCCCCCTGCTCGTCGCCACCCCTGCCAGTGCCTCGGTCGACAGCCACTGCGGCAAGTACATCTGCGTGATGACCGCACACCACAACCGGTTCCGTTCCATCGAAGACCGGGTCTGCGTCAAGATCTGACGCCTGCCGGCCGCGGTCGCCCCGCGCGCGGCGGGCGGCCGGTCGCAACCCGTACGACGCCGGTCGCAGCCCGTACGACGCCGGTCGCCGGGTCCGCGGAGGAGCGGACCCGGCGACCGGTGGCGTGAGTGGCGTGCTTCAGGACCGGCGGTCGCGCTCCCAGCGGTAGAAGCAGTGCGCCATCGCGTCCTTCGGCGAGCGCCAGGTGTCGGGGTCGTAGGCCGTGACGTACGGGGACAGCCGACGGCTGACGTCGACGAACTCCGGGTGCCCGCTCGCCTTGGCGATGGCGGGGCCGGGGTCCCGCTCGCTCTCGATGAGGTGCAGGTACACGTCGCCGAACTGGAAGAGGCTGCGCCGGGCGACCCCGACGAGGTGCGGCAGCTCCCCGCGGTCCGAGGACCCGAAGACCTCGGCGATGTCGGGGGCCGATCCGGGTGCCATCCGGGCGACGATCAACGTGTGGTGCATCGGGTTCTCCGTCCGGCTCAGTCGGTGAGCACCGGCGCGGGCCGGCGTTCGGCGGCGGCCTGCTCGATGCGCTCGCGGATCAGAGCCATCTGGACCTTGGAGTTCCGGTTGATGTTGTCCGTCATCCAGTCGTCGTCGACCGGCGCCTCCGGCTTCATGGCGAAGTCCTGCGTCCACACCATCCGGGTGCCTTCGGGCACCTCCTCGTACTGCCACCGGATGTTCATGTGGGCGAAGGGACCGGTCTCGACGCGGCGAGCGGTGACGCTCAGCCGGTCCCGGTCGGTCTCGCGCTCGGACACCCAGCTCCACACGGTCCCGTTCTCGTCCGGGTGCATGGTCAGCCGGAAGGTCGTCTTGTTCCCCTCGACGGAGAGGATGTCGGCGGACGCGTACTCGCTGAACAACTGCGGCCAGTTCGCCACGTCGTTGGTCATGTCCCAGACCAGGTCGACCGGCGCGGCGATGGTGATCTCGTTCTGCGTGTGGCCGGCCACGTCACGCTCCTGCCACGAGGCTGCTGTTGACCAGGTCGAGGAACTGCCGCGGGGTCTTGCAGCGCTCCGCGTCGGGGGGCATCGACGTACCGTGCCGGTTCTCCAGTTCACCGACGATGCCGAGCAGCCCGAGCGAGTCGAGGCCGAAGGTGTCGAACCCGGAGTCGCCGCGCTGTTCCAGCTCGGCGGGGTCGACGGTGACCCCGGCGGCCTTCTTCATGAGTTCGGCCAGTTCTTCCACGGTGATGCGGTCACTCATGGCATTCCTCTCCTTGTGTTCCGGGGTGCCCCGCTACGGGGCACCCGTAGCGCCGCGCCGGAGCACGAGCGCCGAGTTCGACCCCATGAGTCCCCGGCTCAGGACCAGCGCGGTGCGCAGCTCGGCGGCGCGGGCGCGGGTGGTCACGAGGTCGAGGTCATGGCAGATGTCGAACACGTTGGGGGTGGGTGGGATGACGCCGTACTCCATGGCCAGCACCGCTGCGGCGGCGTCCAGTACGGGCGCGGCGCAGTAGCCGCGGCCGATGCCGGTCTTGGGGGCGGTGACGGGGACGCGCTTGGCGTGCCGGCCGAGGGCGTCGGCGATGGCCAGCGCCTCGGCGCGGTCGGCCTCGGGTACGCCGAGGGCGTCGGCGAAGACCACGTCGACCTCCTCGGGGGCGCAGCCGGCCTCGGCCAGGGCCCCGTCGATGGCTCGCGCGAGTCCTTCGCGGGACTCCTCCCAGCAGGAGGCGCCGGTGAACGTCGCTGAGTGTCCCGCGATGACGGCGCGCACCGTGGCGCCCCGCTCTCGCGCGGCGTCCTCCTCCTCCACCACGAGCATCCCGCCGCCCTCGGCGGGTACGAACCCGCAGGCCGCGGAGGTGAAGGGGCGGTAGGCCCGGTCGGGGTCCGCTTCGGTGCTCAGCTCCTGGTAGCCGAGCTGGCACACCATCGAATACGGGGCCAGGGGTGCCTCGGTCGAGCCGGCCACGATCACGTCGGTGCCGCGCCGCACGGCCCGCGCGGCGTGCGCGAGGGCGTCCAGGCCGCCGGCCTCGTCGGCTGCCACGACCGAGCAGGGCCCCTTGAAGCCATGGCGGATGGAGATCTGGCCGGTGCTTGCCGCGTAGAACCAGGCGATGGACTGGTAGGGGCCGACGAACCGGCTGCCCTTGCCCCACAGCTGTTGCAGCTCGCGCTGGCCGAACTCACCGCCGCCGGATCCGGCAGCGGTGACCACGCCCACGGAGAAGGGCGCCTCGCCGGTGGCGGTCTGCCCGAGCCGGGCGTCCTCCAGGGCGGAGTCGGCCGCCGCCATGGCGAAGTGCGTGAACCGGTCGGTCTGGACGAGGAAGCGCTCCTCGACCGCCGTCGCCGGTTCGAAGGCGCGCACCTCGCCGGCCACCCGCAGCGGGAGGTGGTCACAGCCCTCGCGCGTGATGGGGCCGAGGACGCTGATGCCTTCCCGGGTGGCCTTCCAGAAGGCGTCCGTGCTCAGTCCATTCGGCGCGATCACGCCGATTCCGGTGACGGCGGCACGCCGTGGGTGCGATTGGCTCATCGTGTCCTCTACCCCTTCCGGTTCAGGACCACCGCGGACTGGAAGCCGCCGAACCCGCTGCCCACGGACAGCACGCCGCCCAGCTTCCGTTCGCGGGCGACACGGGGGACGTAGTCCAGGTCGCACTCGGGGTCCGGCGTCTCGTAGTTCGCGGTCGGCGGGACGACCTGGTGGCGCATGGCCAGTACGCAGGCCACCAACTCGATCGCCCCGATCGCGCCGAGGGAGTGCCCGACCATGGACTTGATGGAGCTCATGGGTGTGGCGTAGGCGTGGTGTCCCAAGGCCCGTTTGACGGCCGCGGTCTCGTGACGGTCGTTCTGCCGGGTGCCAGAGCCGTGGGCGTTGACGTAGTCGATCGCCGAACGGTCCACGCGCGCGTGGTCGAGGGCGCTCTCGATCGCCCGGGCCATCTCCAGACCCTCACCGGTCAGCCCGGTCATGTGGTACGCGTTGCCGAAGGTGGCGTATCCGCCGATCTCGCAGTAAACCTGCGCGCCGCGGGCGCGGGCGTGTCCCAGCTCCTCGAGCACCAGGACCGCCGCACCCTCGCCCATCACGAATCCGTCGCGGTCGTTGTCGAACGGCCGGGAGGCGTGGGCGGGGTCGTCGTTGTTGGGCGACGTGGCCTTGATGGCGTCGAAGCAGGCCATGGTGATGGGTGAGATCGGGGAATCGGACGCGCCGGCTATACAGACGTCGGCCCGGCCCTCCTCGACCGTGTGGAAGGCGTAGCCGACGGCGTCGAGCCCGGAGGTACAGCCCGTGGAGACGGTTTGGACCGGGCCGCGGGCCCCGAAGCGCTCGGCGATCGTGGAGGCCAGCGTGCTGGGCGAGAACGCCCGGTGCAAGTGCGGTTTCGCCTCGCGTGGGTCCACGTCCCAGCGCTGCCCGCCGTTGCTGACCAGTACGTAGTCCTTCTCCAGGCGGGTGGTGCCGCCGACGGCGGTGCCGAGGGAGACTCCGACCCTCCAGGGGTCCTCCCGGGCGAGGTCCAGGCCGGCGTCGTGGACCGCCTCGTCGCCGGCGGCCAGCGCGAATTGGATGTAGCGGTCGGCGCGGGCTTCCTGTTCCGCGTCCAGCCCGTGGGCCGCCGGGTCGAAGTCGCACTCGGCGGCGATCCGCGAACGCAGGCCCGTCGGGTCGAAGAAGGTGATGCCCCGGGTCGCGGTTCGCCCGGCGGCGAGCAGGTCCCAGAACGCCGGTGCGCCGATGCCGCCGGGAGCCACCACGCCGAGACCTGTGACGGCCACCCTCCGAGTCATGAACGGACCTGGGAGAGGTCGGCCGGGGGGGCGCCGTCCGCCACGGCGTCGGTGCCCTCGGTGTCGACGTGGCCGAGCGGCGGGGTCGGGGCCAGCGGTCCCAGATGGAAGACGATTCGGGCCTCGGTGTCACCGACGTTGCGGAAGCGGTGGCGTACGTGGGCGGGGATCAGGAGGCCCTGCTCGGGTCGCAGGGGGTGCGGCTCACCGTCCAGGTCCACTTCGAGCCGCCCGCAGACGACGTACACGAACTCTTCGGAGTACGGGTGGTAGTGCTCGCCGATGCGGTCTCCGGGCTGCACGATGGCCACGCCCATGAAACCGCTGGTCGAGCCGACCGTGGCCGGGGTGAGCAGGGCGCGCAGGTCGCCGCCGCGCCGGCGGTTGGACTCGACGTCGTCGAGTCCGACGATTCGGGGCTTGGATGTGATCACGACGTTCCTCCGTTGTGTGCCGCGCCGGGCGTGGTGTGGCCGCGACCCGCGCGTTCGTGTCAGGCGTCCGGCGAGCGGCGGTCGGTGATGAGTTCCATGCGGGCGAGATCCAGCAGACGTGCGAAGTCGCCGCTCCGCAGAGCGGAGAGGTCGGTCCCGGGCGCGCCGCCCTCGAAGAGAGTGGTCAGTTCGGCCGCCTCGACGGGGTCGGTCAGGCCCAGGCAGAGCGCGGGGTCGGCCGCTTCGAGACCGCCGTGCACGTCGATCAGGCGCACCACGACCTCGTCGCGCTGGAAGATCGTGCTGCGCAGCACCGGGCTGCGCGGGTCGTCGGCCGCCGCCTCGTCGTGCTGGGCGAGCAGTTCGGCCAGACGCATGCCGCAGTCCGGGCGGGCCTCGTAGTAGAGGGCGTGGCGCTGTGCCTCGGGGTGCTCGTGCCCGGCGGTCACGTGGTGCAGGGCGGGCAGGGCCGCGCGGGTGAAGAAGAGACGCGCCGACTCGGGGTCGTTGAGGTCCCGGTCCTGCTCCAGGTAGGGGTTGATGGCCTCCTCGACGGCCCGCACCTCGGGCTGCCGGGCTACGTGGCGCAGCGCCGCGAGCAGGTCGCCCTTGACCTCGACGGCCCGCACCACCCGGTTGCCGTACATGAACAGGGAGGTGCGGCACAGCCGGGTGGTGTCGTCGACCCGCGGCTCGGGTGAGGCGTAGTCCGCGAGGATCTTGGCAACGGTCTCCTCGCTGCCCGGCTTGACGGTGAAGGTGAGGGCGTGGCGGACCACACCGTCGCCGACGCGGGGGGAGG
Organism: Streptomyces sp. NPDC046557; assembly: GCF_040645975.1. Taxonomy (NCBI): domain Bacteria; kingdom Bacillati; phylum Actinomycetota; class Actinomycetes; order Kitasatosporales; family Streptomycetaceae; genus Streptomyces; species Streptomyces sp. NPDC046557. The sequence continues at coordinate 4,227 of NZ_JBEYZH010000016.1, read as the reverse complement.
TCTGCAGGCGGCGCTGGTCGGGGGTGGTGTCGGTGGCCGGGCCGCCCGTCTCCCGTACGACGTGGAAGCGCAGCGACCTGGTGTCCCGGACGCAGCCGTGCAGCGGCGACACCATCCGTACGTGCTCTTCGCTGTTCACCCACGCGAGGAAGGGCGGGGCGCTCTCCCATTCGCTGGTGATGAGCCATTGGGATGGATTTTCGATCGACTGGCACAGCTGGTCACTGACGTGCCCCGGAACCGACGAGACCTGGGTGCAGAGTTGTTCGTACGCCTCCAGGAACTGCTGTTGGGCGCCGTCGTACACATCCACCAACAGGACGACGCGGAGCCTGGAGCCGTCGAACACGGACTGGGAGACACGTTTCGGCATCTGTCGCTTCAGCGGTTCTGAAACACGTTCAGACGTGGTGGTCATCCTGCGTACAACTCCTTCGAGGGCAGAGGTGAACGCCGCTCGCGTGGTCGCGACGTCAGCGTGCCTTGATCCTGTGCCTGTCCCGGGAAGTGCGCGACCCGTATGAACCACGCGGGTGACGGGCCCGCGGATGCGCTGTCACGAGGACGTGGAACTCCCGCGCCCCGCCCCGAACGCCTGCCTCTGGAGGCATCGATGCAGCACGAATTCGACCACCGGGTTCCGGTCCTCATCGTCGGCGGCTCCCTGGTGGGCCTGTCCACGTCCCTGTTCCTGGGGCGACACGGGGTGCGGCATGCCTTGGTCGAGCGGCACGCGGGGACCTCGATCCATCCACGCGGACGCGGCAACAACGTCCGGACCATGGAACTCTTCCGGGTGGCCGGCATCGAGGCGGACGTCAAGAGCGCGGCGTCGCTGCTGGCGGACAACCACGGCATCCTCCAAACCCCGTCCCTGGTGGGTGACGCGGGCGAGTGGCTGTTCAAGGACATCGACCCCGGCGGCGGGCTGGCGAAGTTCAGCCCGACCGGCTGGTGTCTGTGCAGCCAGAACGACCTGGAGCCCGTGCTGCTCGACGGCGCCCGCGAGCAGGGCGGGGACCTGCGGTACTCGCACGAACTGATGTCGTTCGAGCAGGACGCCGAGGGCGTCACCGCGGTCGTGCGGGACCGGATCACCGAAAAGCGCCACACCGTCCGTGCCGACTACCTCGTCGCCGCGGACGGCCCGCGCAGCCCGGTCCGGGAGCGGCTGGGTATCGGGCAGAGCGGCCCCGGCGACCTGTTCCACAACGTGAGCATCACCTTCCGGTCGCGCCGGCTCGCCGACGTGGTGGGCGACCGGCGGTTCATCGTGTGCTACCTGACCTCCCCGGACGCCGACGGGGCGCTGCTGCCCGTCGACAACAAGGAGAACTGGGTCTTCCACGCGCCCTGGCACCCGGAGGACGGCGAGACCCTGGAGGAGTTCACCAACGAACGGTGCCAGGAGCACATCCGCCGCGCCGTCGGTGTCACCGACCTCGACGTGGGGGTGACCGGCAAGGCGTCGTGGCACGCGGCGGAGCGCGTCGCCGACCGGTACGGCGCCGGGCGGGTGTTCCTCGTCGGCGACTCCGCGCACGAGATGTCCCCGACGGGGGCGTTCGGTTCGAACACCGGGATCCAGGACGCCCACAACCTGGCCTGGAAGCTGGCCGCGGTGGTGGAGGGCTGGGCCGGCCCCGGACTGCTGGAAACGTACGAGGCGGAGCGCCGGCCGGTGGCGCTGGCGACCAGCGCACGCGCCTCGGCTCGCTCCGTGGAACACAGCCACCCCGGCTTCGCACCCCCGCCGGGGGTGGGCGGCGGCCGGCAGGGCGGCATCCTGAACGTCGTACTGGCCTACCGCTACCCGCAGGGCGCCGTCGTCGGCGCCGACCCGGAGCAGGAGGTCGTGCCCGAGGGAATGCGGCTGACGGGAGAGCCGGGCAGCCGGGCCCCGCACATGTGGCTACGGCGCGGCGAGCGCCGCCTTTCCACGCTCGACCTCTACGAGCGTTCGATGGTGCTGCTCAGCGGCGCGGGTGACCCCGGGGGCTGGCACGCGGCCGCGCGCCGTATCGCGGACGCCGGCGGGGTGCGGCTGGACGCCTATCGGATCGGTGCGGGCACCGACGCCGATCTGGTGTACGACGGGCAGGGTGCGCAGGGCCGGGACGGCGCCCCCGACTGGGCGCAGGTCCATGGCACCACGGCAGGGGGTGCGGTCATGGTGCGCCCCGACGGATTCGTCGCCTGGCGGGCCGAGGGCGCGGCCGCCGACCCGGAGGCGGCGCTGCGCGAAGCCCTGGCGGCGGTCCTGCGCACGGGCTGAACCTCGCGGAAGCAGGGCCCCCGGGTCGGTCGGTCATACCGACCGCCCTGGGGATTTCGCATTCCCGGGCCGATTCGCTCGAACGGCAACCTTTGTCGGGCCGGCGGCAACTGACGGGCAATCGCGTGGCTGATCACATCCACGATCACCCACGGGGCGTCGGATCCCACCGCCGTATGCCCGCGTGCACCGCTGATCCGAGCGGCTCGTACGGGGCAGGCCCGAAGCAAGGAGTGGCCCCCATGACCGAGACGGATCCCACGGTGGGCGAGCGCGGCTGGCGCGCCCGCCCGGGCGTTGACCTGCGACGTGGCTTCGCGGTCGCCGGCATCATCCGGACTCCGCCCCCTCGGGCACCGCCACCGCTCCGGCCGCGCCGCCCGCCCCGGCGGGGATTGCCCCTTCGACGTCCTCAACGGCGGTTGCGCCTCCCCCGCGGACAACTCCCCCCTCCTCCGCACGCCATAGGGAGCGGCCGGACCGGGACGGCCGTCGATCATCGGAGGTGAGCAGGTCCCCTGCTGCATCACGGCGACCGCCCCGGCTGTCCCCCGGATACCCCTGGTACCCGATTCCACCCGGTTCTGTCGATTCTTATGTGTTTCCACCAGGCCAACCGGGCAGTAGAAGGCGCTCAGCGCCCCAGTGCGTTGCGGATCGTCAGTCCGTGGTGACGGCGGAGTCGGCGCAACTCCCACCAGGACAGCGCCGTGACCGTGAGGGGTGCGCCCAGGATGAAGACCGCCCTGGCAGCCCCCGGAACCTGGGTGTAGGCCCCCGTGACCACGTCCAGCAGTGCCATCTCCCAGACCAGCACACCGGCGAGGACCGGTGGCACCACCTCGTGGATGTCGGCGGTACGGAAGACATGTACGAGGGACAGGCCGATGCCGTAGAGGGCGAACCCGACCGACCACAGACACAGCACCCCGATGGCGATCTTTCCCGGCAGACCGACGGCGTCCCGCAACCCCGCCGACTCCGGCGCCATCGCGAGCGCCGACGTCCCCATGGACGCCATGATGGCGACCACCGCGCCGAACGAGCGCAGGGCCCGACGCAGGTAGACGCGCCGCAACCCGGCCCGTGCGGCCGCCGTGAAACCACCGACGACCACGGGGAAGGTGCAGACCAGCACCAGGACACTGGACCAGCTCTGGTCGAGGCGGTCGTCCGCCATCGCCTTGACGTCATCGGCGCTGACGACGGCCTTGTAGGTGACCATCAGGCCCACCCAGGCGACGATCCCCAAGACGGTCCGCCACAGTTGGAGCCTACGGACGTCGGGATCTTCCACGATCCCGGGTCGCGAGGGACGGAACGCCCGCTGGGCGGCGTAGAACGGATTGAAGATGCCCCGCAGGATCTTTCGACCTCGCGACGGCTCAACGGGCGGCGGAATCGACGGCGGTGGGACCGGCGGGTAGGACGGGGCGTACGGGTACCCCTGCGGCGGGACCGGCGGCGGGTACGCGTATCCGGGCGGCGGATACGCATATCCGGGCGGCTGGATCGGGGAGCCGTGGCCGGCCCACCCCGCCGGCGGCCCGCTGCCCGTGCCCTGCACCGGACTCCCGTACGCGCCCCCGCCATGACCGCTCACGCCACCCACCCCCGTAGTCCCGCACTGTCGAAACCCCCGCATCGTATCGGCCGGGGCCCCCGGAACAGGCCGGCTCGGGTTCCGTCCTCATCCGGTGGTCGTGCACCGCGCGGGCGGTCGGCGGACCGGGCCCAACCGGCGACGGTGGCGCTGCCGTTTCAGGCGGTGGTGGTCGGGTTGCCCGCCGTGGCGGTGGCGCGGCGGTATTCGGCGTTGATGCGTTGGGCTTCTTCGAGTTGGTCTTCGAGGATGAGGATGCGGCAGGCGGCCTCGATGGGGGTGCCGTGGTCGACGAGTTCGCGCGCGCGGGCCGCGATGCGCAGTTGGTAGCGGGAGTAGCGGCGGTGTC
>NZ_JBEYZH010000015.1:0-130151 GCF_040645975.1 Streptomyces sp. NPDC046557 | reverse complement strand
CACAGTGCAGCTCAGCAGCGTGACGAGTCACAGCGCATCGCGCACCTTTCATCACCACGTGCAGATCCGAACGCGACGAGGGCGGGTTCGGGGCAACCGCATCGCAGGACGGCGCCCGGACCGGGAACGAGACCTCCCGGTCCGGGCGCCGTGTCGCGCCAAGGCAATGCAGCGACCGGAGGCGACCTGCTGACCGAGGCGGGTAGCAGGTCGGGTCCCGTTCCGTTCAGGTCAGACAGGGCTCGTGACGCGTTCCTCGGCGGATGGCCCCGGCTGGCGCGGTACGAGTGGACGTGGCGCCGGGGCCTGCGGGGAACCGGCTCGGCGGATGTCGTCGACGCCCCGGCGCAGGAGGGCGCGGAGCAGTCGGGCGGCGGGGCGTTCGACGTAGCGCTGAATGAGCCAGGCGATTGTGATCATGGTGACGGTCACGCCACCGACCAATGGCAGGGCCGGGAGCCGGTCACGGAAGTGGTGGATGACGGTCACCCCCGCGATCATGTGGATGAGGTAGAGCGGGTAGGTTATCCCGCCCGCGGCCCGCAGCCAGCGCCACCGGATACGGTCGCATGCGCCGAGTGCGATGGCCGCCATGACCGCGAAGGCCAGCGTTGTGATGAGTCGGGCCGGCCAGGCGTTGGCGGCATGGTCCACGTTCGAGTCGATGCGCGCTTCGAGGTAATTCTGGGCCAGCAGGAATTGCAGGACGACGATCGCCCAGAGCAGGGCGGACTGTCTGAAGCGGTGCATCAGGTAGAAGGCGATGCCCGCGACGAAGTACGGAGCGAACTGGGGTATCGCGAAGAAGTTGAGCAGGCCGGAGTCGGCAGTGGGCGCCACGACGCCCGCTGCGGTCCACACGCCGCAGAACAGCACACAGTTGCGGTAGGACACGCCGCGCAGGACGACGAGTGCGAAGAGCACGTAGAACTTCATCTCTACGAAGAGCGTCCAGTAGGCGTCGTCCAGGTGTTCGACTTTGAGGCCGCCTTGCATCATGGAGAGGTTGATCAGTACGTCGCTCCAGCGATCGATTCGCCGTATCTCCGGACACAGTGTCAATACGGCGGCGGTGAACGCTACGGCGGCCCAGTAAGCCGGATAGAGCCGGGAGATGCGCGAAATCGCGAAGTCACCCAGCGTGCGACCCCAGGTACTCATACAGATCACGAAGCCGCTGACCATGAAAAACACTTCGACTCCGAGCCAGCCGTATTCGGCGACGGCATGAGCCGTCGGGAAGACGGCCGATGGGGGCCGGCCCCAAGCGGAGGCGAGCGCGAAGTAGTGGTAGAAGACCACCATCAGAGCTGCCGCGATTCTCACTCCGTCCAGCGCGGACAATCGTATGCCCGCCTCGGTCTTCCCACCCGTACTGGCCACTGTCTTCCCCCCGTTGGCTTTGACTTGGCGAGCTGCTCGCTCTGCGACCCTACAGGGGGCAAATCGCCCCTCTTTGGGGGTAGGCGAGCAGACGACTGCTGCGGCCCCGGCCACCGAGCGGCCAACGGAGTCTGTTCGCCGGCGACCACACCGACGCCAAAGAACAGACCAGCGCCCTGCTGAATGCCTACGGCTGGTCGGACATCCTCGACCTCGGCCCCCTCGTCAGCGCACGCGGCATGGAAATGTACGCCCACAAGCACTCCGCCATCGGCTTCGCGCTCGGCTATCAATTCGGCGGCCACTTCGGCGTCAAGGTTGTCCGCTGAAACCGCGTGAGCCCGGCACCGTGAAGTGGCTCAACGATGCCTGCCGCGCTGGGATGCCGAGGCCGCCCCGGACCGATGACGCGCTCCTGGCCACAGGCGCCTGAAGGCTACCCCTGAGAAGCATCCAAGTCGCCTTCAGCACAGGCCAGTTCCGATCACCAAGACAGCCGGCCGGCATCGGAGCCTCGCCCAGCCGTTCCCAGCTCAGCCTTCCACCGGCAGCCAGCCACCGCACATTCACTTCTTCCTGGCGGCGCTGGTCGTCGGACCGTGCGGTCCTACGCTTCACGCGTTGAACCTCACCTCCGGGAAGGACGCGCTCGGGCCGTCGAGCAGATGCCCCCCCGCGGTGCCGCAGGTGCAGGTCGAAGAAGGCGAGCGCGTAGGCCTGTTGGATCCGTACCGCCCGGACCGGGTCGAGGGTACCGATCATGTCCTGGATCTGCTGGTCGCTCATGCCGAGGATCTTGCCTGCTTGCGGGATCAACGTCGCGTTGTCGCCGTAGGAAATATGGACGGCCCCCTCGACCTGGATGTCCAACCGCCAGCCGCGAAGGTGCGTCCAGAACTTCGCGACGTCCGGCATGGCGGCCCGGGTGATCCCGGCGGTCATCAGCATGAATGGGATTGAGTCATGCGCGTGCCATATCCGATCGCCGGTCAGCGCATGAAGGCCGAGTCGGCGAACTCAACCTCTACGACGTCAAGCACCAGCAGGTCGCCTTCGCCCGCCAACCACTCGCCGGCCGTCGCCGGCACACCGGCCTTGTCGAAGTCGAACGCCCTGAGCAGACGACCACGCACACGCCATCCGCCTTCACCGCCGTGAGACTGTGCCGAGGTCTGACTCGGATTCCTTGATCTGGTTACCGAGCGTTCGGATGTCCGAGAAGGTGAGCTCGGAGAGAGAGGGCTATTCCGTCTGCCTGGTCAGCCGTCACCCGCTCCTGCTCCGGTCGCCGAAGCAGCTCGAAAACGCCCGGCCCCCGATGCTCTGGTTGTAGATCTGCCATACGCGGAACGACGTGGAAGTGCACGTGCGCGAAGCCTTCGGCCTCGGCAAATTGGACCACGTAGGTCTTCGCGCAACCAGTCGTGCTCCGGAGAGCCCGGGAGAGCTTGACCTGCCACATCCCCAGGGCAGACGCCTCGGCGTCGGTGAGGTCGTGAATCGCGGCAACGTGGCGCCGAGGTAGCAGCACCAACCAGCCGGGCACTGCGGTGTTGAAGGCGTGGGCCACGCGCCAGTGCCGGTCAAACACCACGCACTCGCGTGGTGGAAGGTCGTCGAGATCTGCTTCCTTGCTGCATGTGTAGCAGCCGGGAGTCGTCATGAACCGACATCGTAGAGCTGTCTCGCTGCGAACCGCCTGCCGGACTCAGTCACCACTCACGCCAAGAGCGCTTCCCGTTCCCGGCAACGTGGCGACGGCGGCGTGCTCGAAATCGCCCCCCGGGTCGACGGAGCACCACTCCACTCCATGGCACGAGGACGGCCTCCAGCTCACCGCCCAACAGTGGTCCATAACGGCATCAAGGACGCCGACCTGAAGGTGATTGAACGGTACTGATGAACAAGAAGTACATCCTGGAGGCTGCCGTCGACAATCTCGTCGAGCAATACCACTGCGAGGCGTAGGGCCTGCGCCAACCGTGAAGTGGGCCGTACGGCGTCGGGGGGGGTCAGACCGCCGCGCTGATCGGTGCGTGGGTCGGGGTCTCCGGCCGTACGACGCGCCGGCGCCGGGACGGCATGCCCGCGGTCGGATGGGCGACGCCCCAGGCCGCGCCCCTGCAGATCAGTTCCTTGTAGGCAGCGGCACCACGGCCCGTCAGGGCGCGCTCGACCGCTCGGTCATCGGCGGTCACGAACTGGATCAGGCCGTCCTTCCGTCCGAGGGAGACGCACTGCTGGTAGTAACGGATGGAGACGTGCGGGACCTTGGCGTCGGTGAGACGGGCGGCGATGGCGTCGGCGGCCTGCCAGGCCATGGGGACGCCCGAGGCGCAGGACATCCGCAGGGGCTTGCCGCCCGGGCCGACCGCCATCGCCGCGTCACCCACGGCGTACACGTCCGGGTGGGAGACCGAGCGCATCGTGGCGTCGACCACGATCCGGCCGCCGTCGGTGAGCTCCAAGGCGCTGGCCCTGGCGATGGGGTGGACAGCGAAGCCGGTGGTCCAGAGCGTGACGTCGGCCGGGACGGTCCGGCCGTCGGCCGTCGTCACGGCGTCGGCCTCCACGGCGGTGACCGCGGCTTGTTCGTGGACCGTGATGCCGAGTCGGTCCACCACCTTCCGCAGGTGGGCCCGGCCCTTGTCCGAGAGCCAGTCACCAAGGGCGCCACGGACGGTCAGGGCGACGTCGAGGTCCGGGCGGGCCTCGGCGATCTCGGTCGCGGCCTCCAGGCCGGTCAGGCCGCCGCCGACCACGACCACGGGCCGGCCGGCGTCCGTGGCGGCCAGGCGGTCGCGGAGGCGGAGGGCGCCGGGGCGGCTGGAGACCTCGTGGGCGTGTTCGGCGGCGCCGGGGACGCCCCCGTCGTTCCAGCCGCTGCCGAGAGCGTAGACCAGGGTGTCGTACTTCAGCTCCTCCCGCTCGGGGCCGTCGGCGGCGGTGACCGTCACCGTCCTGCGGTCCACGTCCACGGCGGTGACGGCCGCGAGCTTCAGTTCCACACCCGTGCCCGCGAACATCTCGCCCAACGGCCGGGGTCGGAGATCTTGGCCGGCCACGAGTTGGTGCAGCCGGACGCGCTCGACGAAGTCGGGCTCGGGGTTGACGAGGGTGATGGTGACGTCCCCGCGGTGCAGCCGCTTGGCGAGGCGGCCGGCGGCGACGGCTCCGGTGTAGCCGGCTCCGAGGACGACGATGCGGTGCTGCATGGGCCTGCTCCTGTCTGCGAGGGTTCCGCCGGTATTGCGGTTCCCGCCGGTGTCTGCGGTTTCGCCTCTTGAACCGGACAGCCCGGCGTTTCCTGACAGGATCGGGATGTGAAGCACATCACATCAGGTCACAGGGTGCACAGCGGGTCCCCGTGGTCCACGGCGGCCCACCGCTCGGTCGCGCGGACGAGTTTGTCGGGGTTGACCTGGCTGCGGATCGCGGCGATGCCCTCGGCGATCACCTCCAGGCAGGTGATCCCGACGACCCGGCCGTCCACGACCGCCACGATGGCGGGTCCGCCGTTGGCGGTCGTGGCGTAGATCGCGGGCGCGCCGCCGACATGGGCCCGCTTGGCCTCGCTGGGCTTGAACAGGCCGCGCAGGAACTTGGCGACCGCGAGCGCGCCCTCGAACGCCTTCGCGCGGGCCGGGACCTTCCCGCCGCCGTCGCCGACGGAGACCGCGTCCTGGGTGAGCAGGCGTACGAGGGGTTCTGTCCGGCCGCTGGTCGCCGCTGCCAGGAACTCCTCGACGATCGCCCGGGCGGCGGCCTCGTCGATCTCGGTGCGCGGCTTGCCGCCCGCGACGTGCTTCTTGGCCCGGTGGTGGATCTGCTGGCTGGCGGCCTCGGTGATGTCGAGGATCTCGGCGATCTCCCGGTGCGGGTAGTCGAACGCCTCGCGCAGCACGTACACCGCCCGTTCGTTGGGTGACAGGCGCTCGAGCAGGACGACGACCGCGTACGACACCGACTCACGCTGCTCGACGGTGTCGGCCGGCCCGAGCATCGGGTCCCCGGCGAGCAGCGGCTCGGGGAGCCACCTCCCCACGTACGTCTCGCGCCGGGCGCGTGCCGAACCGAGCTGATTCAGGCAGAGGTTGGTGAGGACCTTGGTCAACCATGCCTCGGGTACCGCGATCCGCTCGACGTCAGCCGCCTGCCAGTGCAGGAACGTCTCCTGCACGGCGTCCTCGGCTTCGCTCGCCGAGCCGAGCAACCGGTAGGCGATGGCCTCCAGCCGGGGCCTGGCGGCCTGGAACCGGTCGACGTCACGCGTGATCAGGGCCATGCGCGCGATCCTAAGGGTTGTCCCGTAACTGCTGCTCACGAGTGAGAGCCCCTGTAGCGGGGCTGCTACCCGGGCGCGGGCGGCCCGGAGGCGGCGTCACTGGTACCGTCAGCGCCGCGGGCCGGCCTGAGAGCCGTCCGTGTCTACGATCAGTGACTGTCTCGCCGCCTCGACCCCGCCCGCTCACGTGTCGCGGCCGGCCAGGATGCGATCGGCCCGGTAATGCGGGCACCGCGACAAGTGCCAGGTCACCACCAGGCTTGTCGCGCCGACGGACACCGTGCGCGCCTCGCCGCTCTCCTCGTCCGCTTCGCAGACCGGGCAGCGGCGCATCGTCGTGGGAAGAACACCCATGCCGAGCCCCCTTCCACCGCCCGTGCCCTTGGTCATGACACGAGGAACAGTCCACAGATATCAAACTCGACGGACATGCGCGCCGTTACCGGCGCGTTCGGTGTCAGACTCGCCCCGACACACGGGGGAATCCCGGCTTCCGGGGCGGGTTCAGCGGGCCAGGTGCAGTCGGGTGTGGAAGTAGCCCGCCGACTCCTTCCCCGTCGGGTCCTCGCCGCAGGCGGTGACGGTGGCCACCGCGCGCTCCTGCTCGCCGTGGTCCGTGAAGCGGCGCTGCGGCTGGGTGGTCGCGGCCCGTTCGACGGAGAGGCCGTACGACCGCAAGCGGCGGGAGATCGGCCCGTCGTGGGTGCGCAGAACGAAGGCGGCCACCGGCACGGGCCGGCCGATAGCGGTGAACATGGTCGGGTCCTCGGCTGCGCGGGTTCTCGGCTGCGCGGTTCAGGACTGGGACGCGGAGGACAACGTGGTGGGATCGACACCGGAGAGTTCGATGATCCGGTGTGCCGGCACACCGGCGGCGAGGGCCCGGCGCAGCACGGTGTCGCGGTTGTCCTCGGTCTCGCGGAACGCGAGCAGCTCTTCCTCGGCGCTCGCCACGGACTCCGTGGCTGCGGCGCGGCGAACCTGTTCCAGTTCCTCCGCGGCCAGGGGGACGGGGAGCCGCTCGGCTCCATCAGGAATCAGGCCGCTCTGCTCCGGGGGCACGACCCGGACGCTCGGGGACGCCGGGCTCACCCGCTGGGCGGCGAACCACGCCTGCACGGCGGGAGTGTCCAGGCACTCCAGCTCTGCGACGAGGGCGAGCGGCGTTCCCTGCCAACCGGAGGTGGTCGTCGCGAGGAACAGGTAGGCGTCATCCGTCATGGTGGGTCACTCTCCTGGCACACCGTAGCTGCACACGATCGCCGGGCTCCTACCCCGCTCTGAGGGGAAAACGCCGCTGCGTGCCCCTTTGGCCCTGGCTCGGCGTGGCTGAGGTGTTCAGCCGGGCCGACGCCGTCGGACGTACGCGGGCAGGGTTGCCGCCGTCCCCAGCCCCAGCCCCAGCCCGACGAAGCCGAAATCCCACCCATCGGCCGGCGCGCGTACCTTGGCCGCTTGGGCCGAGGTCTCGGGCCGTAGCTGCGCGACTACATGTACTGGCCGGCCGGGGGTCGCCCGGCCGGCCCCGGCGAGGCGCTGCCGGAACTGGTGCGCCGGTGCCAACCGGTCGGATGGGGTACAGCTCTCCGGCAAACTGCCCTCAGGGCGGAAGTTGACATCCCGCACCCCCGGGAACTACCTTCCAATTAGTTAATGACATAAACCATCCAGCATCTTAAGCATTCGCCCACCTGGGCAGCGCCACCGGAGGAAGGGCACCGGCATGAACCCCGCCCAGCACGGAACGGCCGTCGCAGCCGAGACCGCCGATTTCGTCGCCACGGTCTCGGCGGCCGACCTCTCCACCCAGGTGCCGACGTGCCCCGGCTGGACTCTCGGGGACCTCACGCAGCACGTCGGCAGCGTGCACCGCTGGTTCACCGAGCTGCTGCGCCGGCGCGTCCAGCAACCGCCTACCAGCCGCGAGGTGGACCTCCGCTTGCCGGAGCAGCCGGAGGGCCTGCCCGCCTGGCTGGCCACCAGCGCGGGCGAGGCCTCCGAGGTATTCGCCTCGACCGACCTGGACGCACCGATGTGGGCCTGGGGAGTCGACCAGCACGCCCGGTTCTGGGTCCGGCGCATGCTGTTCGAAACCCTGGTCCACCGCGTCGACGCCCAACTCGCACTCGGGCTCTCACCTCACATCGACCGTGTACTGGCGGTCGACGGCATCGACGAGTTCCTCACCAACTTGCCGTTCGCCTCCCCCTTCGCGCCGCTGACCACCCAACTGCGCGCGGAAAACCGGACCATTCGGTTCACCAGCACGGACAGCGACGGCGATGGCGACGGCGACTGGTTGGTCGGATTGCGCCCTGACGGCTTCGCGCTGGCGGCGGACCAAGCCGAGACCCACGCGGCGGACGCCACGGTCCGGGGAACGGCCGCCGACCTGCTGCTGCTCCTCTACGGCCGCCTGGACCACCGGAGTGTCGCTTTCCAGCTCCTGGGCGACCGTGACCTGCTCGGCCACTGGTTCGCCCACTCGGCCTTCTAGCGTAGCCACGCGGGCAGTTCGGCCGGGACGGCCGGGTGCCGGGGCGTACGGCGCGGCGGGTGCGTGGTCGGGCTGCGCGCTACGGGCCCCTCCAGGCGGGTCGGACCACCACGGTATCCCCTGCCGGGGTGCTGGAGGACGGGTTCACCGGGGCTGGTTTACGGCTTGCTCGGGCAGAGGGCCTCGACCCAGGTCGCCCGGAGGTCACTGCAGACGACGGTGAGCGTGCCCTCCCAGCAGGCGATCTCGTGACTGCACCCGTTCTGGTCCGGCAGGATCTCGTCGAGGATCACAGTCCAGGGATCCGTTCCTTGGCTGCCGCCGGAGGAGTCGATGACGTAGCCGGATACGCCGGTGTAGCGGATGACCAGGTCGTCGTCATGCTTCCAGCAGTTGTGCCGGAACAGGATCTCCAGCTCATCGCCGCCGTCGGAACCCGAACCTCGGATGGGGTCCAGCGTCAGATCCTTCACGCATCGCCTGCCGGGGAAGGTGTAATGGTCCGTGTCAGTGGCGAAGGCCCGGGCTCCGGGCGGCAGATCAGCGGCGATCGACGGCAGGTTCTTCAGATAGCGGGACGGGTCCAGAACCCCTGACAGGTCGCCGACCCGCGCATTGAGGTCGACGTACTCCATCGCCTTCGTCCCCACTCGTAACCGTCTGCCGACCGGCGCATCGTCGCATCGTCACACGGGAACTTCCACCGCAGCACCACCATGTGGCCTCTTACGGACCCACGGGCAGCAGACGTCCCCCGGTGAGCTCGACGAGTTCGGCGGCCGTCGTGGGAAAGACGGTGTGAGGCGTGCCCGCGGCAGCCCAGACCTGCGGGTATTCGGTCAGGGCGGTATCCACCACGGTGGGCAGAGGTTTGGGATGTCCCACGGGGGCGACGCCGCCGATGGCCTGGCTCGTGGCCGCGCGGACCTGCTCCGCGGTGGCGCGCCGCAGAGGACCACGGCCCCAGCGGGCCGCGAGTGCGGTGGTGTCCACCTTGTGGCGGCCGCTGGTCAGAACGAGAACGGGCTCGTCGCCAGAGATGAAGACGAGACTGTTCGCGATCGCGCCGACGTCGCATCCGAGGGCCGCGGCTGCCTCCACCGCCGTACGCGCGGAGTCCGACAGCTCGCGCACCCCGCCGGCAACGCCTGCCGCTGCAAGGGCTCGGGCGACTTGTTGGCTACGGGCGGGCAGACGAGCGCCCTCGGTTGATTCCATGCCGCTCCTCCGTTGACTGCCGCTCCCTACGCGAGCGGCGTTCTGTATACAGAACGTTCTGTATCTGGAACGATAGGGGCCGGCGGACATACGATCAAGACTGACCCGGGAAGGAACCACATGGAGTTGGCCGCACAAGTCGGCCGCAGGCTGAGGAAGTTGCGCGAGGAGCGCGGACTGTCGCTGTCCGAACTGGCTCGACGGTCCAAGATCGGTAAGGGCACTCTCTCCGAACTCGAGGCGGGCCGGCGCAACCCCACCCTGGAGACCCTCTACGCGATCACGACGGAACTCGGTGTCCCCCTCAGCTCGGCCCTGTGCCCGCCGGCCGTGCACGCCGAGATTTCGGGTGGTGCCGTCGACGCGCTCCTCACCGATCGCTTCGAGGACGCCGTCGCCGTCACGGAGACGTACCGCGTGCGCATTCGTGCCGGGAGGACGCAGGTGTCCGCTGCCCATGCGCCCGGCACAACGGAGCACATCATCGTGTTGGGCGGCACCGCACGTGTGGGTGAAGTGACCGCCCCCCTCCTGATCGCCTCCGGCCGACACGGCACCTGGGCGGCCGATGTCCCCCACCTGTACTGCGCGCCGGCCGACGATGTCGACGCCGTCCTGTTGGTGCGTTACCCGGTGTGAACGGCGTTGCCCACGACCGAGCTCGAGACGTCCCCGCAGGCTTGACGTGCCCGAACGGGGACTTGGCCTCGCGTCACGCGGACGGGGTGTCGGGCGCAGCGGCCTCCAGGTCGGTGAGGGTGCCCGACATGATCGTCCGCACATGCTCCGTGATGTGCTCCGCGGGCCAGTCCCACCAGGCGACGGCCAGGAGGCGGGCGATGTCCTGGTCGCTGTAGCGGGCGCGGATGAGGCGGGCGGGGTTGCCGCCCACGATGCCGTAGTCGGGCACGTCGGCCGTGACGACGGCCCCGGAACCGATGATCGCGCCGTGGCCGATCCGCACACCCGGCATGACCGTCGTGCCGTGGCCGAACCAGACGTCATGGCCGACGACGGTGTCCCCGCGGTTCGGCAACCCGGTGAGAAGGTCGACGTGTTCGGACCACGAGCCGCCCATGATCGGGAAAGGGAAGGTCGAGGGGCCGTCCATGCGGTGGTTGGCGCCGTTCATGATGAACCGCACGCCGGTGCCCAACGCGCAGAACTTGCCGATGACCAGCCGCTCGGGCCCGTAGTGGTAGAGCACGTTGCGCGTCTCGAACGCGGTCGCGTCATCCGGGTCGTCGTAGTAGGAGTACTCCCCCACCTCGATCAGCGGGGACTTCACCAGCGGCTTGAGCAGCACCACCCGAGGCTGCCCGGGCATCGGGTGGAGGACCGTCGGGTCGGCAGGCAGGGGCACGGGCATGGCTGGGGTTCCTCTTCGGCTCGCGGATCGTGTCCGATCCATGATCGTCGTACGGGGCCGCCCCGGGAAGCGTGCCTCTGGCGGTTCCTCGACTCCACTGCCCCCGCGCTGCGTCCCGCAGTCGGGAACGCCATACGGCGGCCGCCCCGCCACCCCTGGCGCGGCCCCCGCGCCACGGTCCGGGCAGCCGTCATCGAGTGGATCAGGAACGGCACCTTCAACGGCGCCACGGACGGCCGTTTCACCCTGAACGAAAGCCGACTGGCGATCTCCGCTCCGTGACCAATGGCACCGGACGCCCTTGGCCCCGCGCCGAGGCGTGAAGCCGGTGGGTGTGTGCGGTACGACGCCGCGGCCCGTCCCCCGGGCGGGCCGCGGCGTCGTGCTTCAGGGCGGCGGTCTGCGGCTCACGCCGCCGGGAACCACACGGTTCCGCTGCCGCCGTGCTGGGCGAGGGTGGTTTCGATGATGCTGCCGGGCTGGAAGTAGCGCGGGTGCTGTTGCAGGAAGCCCGAGAAGGAGTCCAGGGACGTGGCGTCGCAGACGCCGTCGGTCTGGATGCAGAAGCGCTGGACGGGGACGCCGGGGAACTCCTCCGGTCCGGTGCCGGGGGAATAGGCCACGAACGGGATGAGGGTGCCCTGGGGGACGAGGTGCCAGAATCCGGTGCCGGGCTGCATCGGGTCGGAGTAGAGCATGCCGTCGACCTGCGAGCGGGGCACCTTGGTGCCGTTGTTGGCGATCGTCTGGAGCAGCAGGTCGCCGACCCAGGCGCCCTGGGAGTAGCCCGCGATGGTGAAGTGCGCCGTGGGGTCGTCGCGGTAGGTGCTCTCCAGCGCGGCCAGGGCGTTCCAGTAGCCCTGGTTCACGCTGTCGCCGAAGCTCGGGGTTCCCCAGGGAGCGGGTTGTTCGTTGTGGCTCCCGACGAACGGGCCGCCGCTGGCCACGTAGCAGACGGGGACCGCGATGCCGCCGTTCAGGTGCTCGTTCGCGGCCGTGAAGCTACTGGTGCACTGGGGCGCGTCCGCTGCCGCGCCGGTGCCGCCGATCTCTATGTAGTAGTGGTGCGCCGGGTCGGCGTGTGCGGCGGGCGGCACGACGGCGGCGCCGGCCAACAGCAGTGCGGTCGAAGCGATCACGGACTTGAGTCGGCGGCCAAGCCGGCCCGGCTTGTTCGGCTTCCTGGTGGGCATCTGCCGGTCACTCCCTCGGTCGGGACGAACGCCGCCGCATCGGTTGCGACGGCCGGTGCCCATCCTGGTGTTCGCGCTGGTCGGCGGACCATGTCAGGGACCGGCCATATATGGCCGGTCACCGGCATACGGTGTTCCGGGCGGCGTCCGGCGGGGCATCCGTCACGGATGGCAGGTCCACGGCCGGGCGAGAGGCAACGAAGTGTCCAACCAGTTCGGCGCGTTGCTCCGCGGGTTACGGCGCGAGGCGGGGATGACCCAGGAGCAGTTGGCCGAGCGGTCCCGGCTGGGGGTGCGTACCATCCACCGGCTGGAGACCGGCAAACCCACCGATGCCCGATTGGGAACGGTGAAACAGGTCGCGCACGCCTTGGCCGACGCGTTGGGGCGTGACCGCGACGGTGTCCGGACGGATCTGCTGGCCGCTCACCGGGGCAGCGGCGCCGCCGCAGAGGAGGCCCCGGCGACTCCCGTTCCCGTTGCCACGCCCGATGCCGGTCCCGAACCCGAACCCGAACCCGGTCCCGCGCCCGAACCCGGTCCCGCGCCCGTTCGCGAGCCCGCACCCGTGCCGCCGACACCGGCCGCCCGACCCTGGCGGCCCGGCACGCTGCCGCCGTCGCGCGGAGTCCTGACCGAAGTCGCCGAGTCGCTGGCCCTTGACGTGCACAGCCGCTGCATCCGCGAGGAGGAACAGCGCCGCATCCACGACCCGTTCCCGCTGCCCGTGCGCTGGCGACCGGCGCCGGAGGGCCTGCCGGACCACGGGGACGACATCCCCGGAGCCGCCCTCGGGCCCGGCGGTTCCGGCCCGATGTCCCTGGACGGCGGCCTGGCCGACATCGCCGACGTCTACCGGCGCGTCCGCTCCGGACGGCTGCTGGTGCTCGGGCGGGCCGGCTCCGGTAAGACCGTCCTGGTCCTGCGGTTCGTCATCGACTACCTGGGCAAGCGGTCCTACGACGAGCCGGTGCCGGTGGTCTTCAGCATCGGGTCGTGGGATCCGACCGCCACCACCCTGCGCGACTGGCTGATCGCCCGCCTGCTGCGCGACCACCCGAACCTCGACGCGCGCGCACCCGGCGGCGCGAACCTGGCCGCAGCGCTCGTGGACGCCGGGTGGATCCTGCCGGTACTCGACGGATTGGACGAGATCGCCACCGGACTGCGTGGGCCGGCCCTGCGGGAACTCAACGCGAGTTCACTGCCGCTAGTCCTGAGCAGCCGTACGGAGGAGTTCGCCGAGGCCGTCACGGTCGAGGTCCTCCGCAAGACCGCCGGAATCGAACTCCTCGACCTGAACACCGACGACCTGATCCACTACCTGCCCCGGACCGCGCGGCCGGCCACCTCCTCCACACCGACCACACCGACCACACCGACCGTCCGGGCCCGGCAGGACGGACGGGCCCTCACCGTGTGGGATCCCGTCCTGGAACGGCTGCCCGCCGCCGCCCCGGACGAAGGGCCCGGCGCCCACCTCGCGAAGGTGCTGAGCACGCCGCTGATGGTCCTGCTCGCCCGGACCGTCTACAGCGACACCCCGGCCCGGGACCCGGCGGTGCTGCTGGACGCCGCTCGTTTCCCGACCGCGGAGTCGATAGAGGACCACCTGCTGGCCGACTTCGTGCCGACCGTCTACAGCCGCCGCCCCGCGACCGCGCCCGGTGCCCGTCGCCCGAACCGGCCCCGTACCTGGGACCCGCGCCGCGCCCGGCACTACCTGCGTTTCCTCGCCGGACATCTGGACCGGCACGAGCAGCCGGAACGGCAGGACTTGGCGTGGTGGCAACTGCGCGACTCCCTGCGGCTGTCGTCGCGCGTCCTGGCCGTCGTCCTCGCCTGCTCCCTGGTCACCGGTGTGGCCGACTGGCTGGTCTTCCCGGCCAAGAACCTGGCCGCCGGCCACAGTGCCACCTTCGCCCTGGGCGCCGCCCTGCTGGACGCGCTGCTGTTCGGCCCTGCCGTCGGCCTCGCCTTCGGGCTGGTCTACGGACTCCTGTCCGCGTTCCGGATCAGGGCGTTCGAGCCGTCCCGCGTACGGATGCGACTACGGCCCGGCCGCGGCCGGCGGGCCGGACCCGCCGCCGGCCAGACCGCCCGTAGGTTCGTCACGCTGCTCTCGGCCGGACTGCTCGGGGGCTTCGTCATGGGCTTCGGCTGCGGGCTCGGCGTCACCACGGGAGCCCTCCTGACCGGCGGCCGTGTCACCGTCGACGCCGCGGTGATCGAGGCGACGCTCGTCAACTCGCTCCTGTACGGGCTGATATTCGGGTCGGCGGGAGGTCTGGTGCTCGGGCTCATGGCAGCTCTGGAGGTCCCCCTCGACCTCGGCTCCGCCGCCACGCCGGTGGACCTGTTGGCCGTCAACCGCAGCATCGTGGTGCGCCAGATCCTGTTCCTGGCGCCCACGCTCACCCTGGTGATCGCCCTCGGCGGCCGGCTCGTCACCGAACTCTTCCAGGGCGTCCTCGGCCCACTCACCTGGCCCATGGCCGACGGGCTGGCCCTGGGCGCCGTCGGTGGCCTGGCCGGCGCGCTCTCGTACGCGCTGGCCTTCACCGCCTGGGGTCAGTGGCTGCTCTTCACACGCGTCTGGCTGCCCCTCACCGGTCGCCTCCCCTGGGCAACCCTCGCCTTCCTCGACGATGCCTACCGCCGCGGCGTCCTGCGCCAGGTCGGGGCCGTCTACCAGTTCCGCCACGCCCGCCTGCAACGCCACCTCAACGCCCGCCCCGGCGACTGAGGCCGACACGCCGGGGCGGTGACCGCGCCAAGGCCCGTTGGTCAGGCCGAGGCGTTCCAGGCCGTCATCAGCCCTTCCAGCCACGCGGGCGGCAGCTCCGCGGCGTCCCACTCCTCCCGCAGCCCCTGCGGGGCGGCGACGAGCCGTTCCAGCACGGCGATGCTCGTGGCGGAGTGGACGAGCGAATAGCGGCCGTGGAGCGTGATGGCGCTGCCCGGCCCGTACTGGGCGAACAGCCGCTCCAGACGGGCCCGGTGCATCGAGGCGAACTCGGTCAGCCGCCCGGCGTACCCGGCCCGCTGCCGGGGGCTCATGGTGCCCAGGACGGCGGCGAGTACCTCGTCGGTCACCTCCGGGTCGAGCTCCGAATCCGCGGTGAACGACAGGTACAGCGGCGTGAGCGCCACGCGCGCCCGCTCCACCTCCATGCGCCCGGCCCGCGGGCGCTCCCCGGCCGGACCGTGCTGCCCGTCCTCCCCCACGACCCGCACCAGGCTCCGCTCGGCGAGGTCACCCAGCTCCTCCAGGAGGCTTTCGGCCCCGTCGAGCCAGCCCGACTCGTACGCCGCGCCCTTGTCCCCCGGCGCGCTCCGGCCGCCGGCGCCGAGCTCCTTGTGTGCGAGAGCCAGTGCCCCCGCCTCCAGCAGCCCGATCAGTTGCCGCGCGTCGTCGGAAGGGACTCCCGCCCGCGCGAGAAGCCGCAGCAGCGTCGTCCTCGCGTTGTCGACGCTCGCCTCGTCCGGCCACTGCCGTCCCTCGTCGGCCGTGCTCATCAGGTCCTCCCTCGTCGCTCGGATGGTAGCGCGGTGGGTGCGGCGTATCGCTCCCTTCCACGGTCCAACGTCCGGGGTCCGGACCGTGCTCCCCGCCGGCGCGTCGGTGACCGTCAGGATCCGCGCCCTCGCGGCCCCGGCGTCAGCCGTCAGGGCTGCCCGTGAGCCGCGACGGCGGCCGTCATCCGCCCGGAGGCGCGGCCGGGGTGCCCGCGGGGTGTCGCAGCGGTGCCCACACCGCGCCGAGCGCCTGGGGCGGTGGTTGTCGGTGCGTGAAAGCGGGTGGTTGTCGGTGCGTGAAAGCGCCACACGTTCCGCGTCGGCGAAGACCTACTCGTACGGGATGGCCTGGCTGCTGGGGATCGGGCTGATGCGCACGGTCGCCGCCCGCGAGCCCCTCGCCGGCGCCCATCCCGACACGGTCTGCCGGCTGGTTCTGGCGACCCTCGACCGCCTGTGGACCGTGCCGGCGGGCGGGCCGGGCCGTGGCGGAGGCCGCGACGGGAGTGGTGACACGGGCGGGGCCGAGCGCGGAGCCGAGGCCGGGTGCTCGGCCGAGCCCGAGGCGGGCTGAGCAACGGTTATCGGAGGCGGATGCGGTGGCGTCAGACACCCGTGGCGTCAGACGCCCACCGCTTCCCCCATCTCCTCCTCCGTTTCCTTCTCGCTCCCCTGCTCCCATTCCC
This sequence comes from Streptomyces sp. NPDC046557, assembly GCF_040645975.1. Classification (NCBI taxonomy): domain Bacteria; kingdom Bacillati; phylum Actinomycetota; class Actinomycetes; order Kitasatosporales; family Streptomycetaceae; genus Streptomyces; species Streptomyces sp. NPDC046557. The sequence goes on along the minus strand of NZ_JBEYZH010000015.1, from coordinate 114,001 downwards.
GATCGTCCTTCTCCGCCCCGCACCGGCCTGTCGGTCGTGCGAGCGCGCCGGCCTCGCCGGTGGCTCGGCGGCGTTCGAAGAGCCCGGCGGCGGTGGTGAGGACCAGGCCGAGGAACAGCCAGACGGCAAGGGTGCCCACCTGGCGGCAGAGGCCGTCGCTGCCGAAGTAGAGGAGGCCGCGCAGGCCGTCGACATACCCGGCGCCGTTCCAGAAGGCGTGCAGCGAGCCGAAGAAGCCGTTCTGCAGCTCGGGCCGGAACAGTCCGCCGGAGCTGGTGAAGTTGAGCATCACGAAGAGCACCATCATGGTCAGCGTCGTCCACCGCTTCAGGAAGGTGTGCAGTCCGACGCCGATGAAGAGGATGCCCGCCGAGTAGAGCCAGCTCAGGCCCCAGACCCCGGCCAGGTGGTGGTGGGCGAGGTGGAAGACCGGCCCGGCGAGCAGTGCGCCGATCGCGCTGACGACGCCTGAGACACCGACGACGAGCAGCGCGCGGCCTCGCATGCGCAGCGCGGCGCCCGCGCCACCGAGGACCGCCACCGAGGCGTAGGAGCCGATGCTGACGGCAACGAGGAGGAAGAACAGCCCCTGGCCGGTGGGGTCGTGGCCGGCGGTGGGGACGACGTCGGTCACCTTGAGCGGTGCGCCCTGTCGGGCCGCGACCGGAGTGAAGATCTTTTCGGCCACGGTGGCGCTCGTGTCGGAGGCGGCGGTGGCGACGATCAGCTCGGGCGCCGTGTCGCTCGGCACGTAGGCGGCGGCGATGCGGCGGTCTTCGACTTCGTCCACCGCGTCGGCGCGACGGGTCAGCGTGCGCACGTCGAGGGCGGCGCCCGCGTCGTTCTGGACGGTCTGGGCGAAGACCATGGCCCGGGGTCCCTCGCCGACGACGGCGACCGGCAGGTGGTGGGGCTCCGGCTGGACGAAGGCGCCCATGTAGGCGAGGCCCATGCCGAGGCACATCAGCAGCGGGGTGAGGAGATGGGTCAGTACGTGGCGGAGCGCGGGGTCCGCGGCCTTGTGGTGTGGGGTGTGGTGGTGGGCGGATGTGCGGCCGGACATGCGACAGGACCTCCGGTGTCGGCTCGGGCTGCGGGGCAGTCGCCACCGAAATATAGTTGGCTTATACAACCTACTGTTCGGTTGTACTATACAACCACATGCGAAAGGAGTCGGCGTGACCACGGACACATCGGGCACCCCGCGGCCCGACGAAGAGAGGCGCGCGGCGGCCGTCGAGACGATCCAGCGCGAGATGACCTCCTTCGCCCGGCGGGCCCGCTCGGCTGCGGCACGGATGCACCCGGAGCTCTCCCTGGTGTCATTCACCCTGCTCAGCCACCTGGAGGAGCGACACGACTGCCGGGCTTCGGACCTCGCGGCCCACTACGCGCTGGACAAATCCACCGTCAGTCGTCAGGTCGCGGCGCTGGAGCGCGCGGGGCTGGTCGTGCGGCGCGCCGACCCGGACGACCACCGGGTACAGGTGCTGGAACTGACCCCCGTGGGCGCCGCGATCCTGGCCAAGACGACCAGGGACCGGCGGGCGATGTTCGCCGAGCGGCTCGCGGACTGGGACCCCGACGACCTCGACCGCTTCGCCACGTACCTGCAGCGCTACAACGACCACACGGCGTACGGGCAGGACACCACGCCCGGGACCGGCGTGAACTGACGGCTCCCCGGGGCGACCGGCCCGGCCGGCGGTCGGGAATACCCCGGACCAATTAGTTGTCATATACATCTGACGATCGGCGCACCGCCAGCACGCGCCGCACGACCCCAGGAGACACCATGTCGGACCAGCCCTCGGAAAAGCCCGCGGACGTCGTCGCACGGCTGCGCGCCGCCTTCGACACCGGCCGCACCAAGCCTTTCGCCTGGCGTACGAGTCGGCTCCAAGCGCTGCGGAAGCTGCTGACCGAGCGTGGGGACGAGCTGGCCGCCGCGCTCCGCGCCGACCTCGGCAAGAGCCGGCAGGAGGCGTACCGTACGGAGATCGACTTCACCGTGCGGGAGATCGACCACACCCTGGAGCACTTGGCCGACTGGCTCCGGCCGCAGCCCGCCCCGGTACCCGAGCGCCTGCGCCCCGCCGTCGCCCACACCGTGCAGGACCCGCTCGGCGTGGTCCTCGTGATCGCCCCCTGGAACTACCCCGTCCAGCTCCTGCTCTCCCCGATCGTCGGCGCGCTGGCCGCCGGCAACTGCGTCGTGGCCAAGCCCAGCGAGCTGGCGCCCGCCACCTCGCGCGCCGTCGCCGATCTCCTGCCGCGCTACCTGGACCGCGACGAGGTGGCCGTGGTCGAGGGTGCGGTGGCCGAGACCACCGACCTGCTCGCGCAGCGGTTCGACCACATCTTCTACACCGGCAACGGCCGGGTCGGCCGGGTCGTCATGCGGGCCGCCGCCGAGAACCTCACGCCGGTCACCCTCGAACTCGGCGGCAAGTCCCCCGCCTTCGTGGACCGCGGCACGGACCTGGGCGTCGTGGCGGCCCGGTTGGCGTCCACCAAGTTCATGAACGCCGGCCAGACGTGCGTCGCCCCCGACTACGTGCTGACCGACCCCGAGACCGCCAGGGAACTGGAGAAGGCACTCACCGACGTCCTGCGCGCGATGTACGGCGACGACCCCGCGGCGTCCCCGGACTACGGCCGGATCGTCAACGAGCGGCACTTCGACCGGCTGACCGGCCTGCTCGACTCCGGCCGCACCGTCATCGGCGGCGCCCACGACCGCGCCGACCGCTACATCGCCCCGACCGTCCTCGCCGAGGTCGCGCCCGACTCACCCGTCATGCGCGAGGAGATCTTCGGCCCGATCCTGCCCGTGGTGGAGGTGGCCGGACTGGACGAGGCCATCGCCTTCATCGGCGACCGCGACAAGCCCCTGGCGCTGTACGCCTTCACCGAATCCGACACCACGCGCGAGCGCCTGACCCGGGAAACCTCCTCGGGCGGCCTGGCCTTCGGACTGCCCGTCGCCCACCTCACGGTCTCGGACCTGCCCTTCGGGGGCGTGGGGGAAAGCGGCATGGGCAGCTATCACGGCCGCTACTCCCTGGACACCTTCAGCCACCGCAAGGCCGTTCTGGACAAGCCGCTGCACTGACGGCGGGACGCGCCCCGGACGGCCTGATGGACGGGTCGAGCCGGGGCACCAGCGGGGCATGGCTGTTCTACGAAAGCCCGCCCGGCCCCTGCCGGCCGCCCCGTTCGTCACCGGCGGAGTGCGCACCCTGCGCCGCCCCGAGGGCGCCGCGGAACTCGCCCAACCCGTCCCGCGGGCCGTCGGGAAACCCGTCCGGCGCTGTCCGGGGACCCGCTGTGGCTGGTACGCGGCCGCCCGGACCAAGGCCGTGGCGCGCGGTTCACGCCGAGCGCGCGGCGCGGACACCCCGCGCGACCCCACCGCAGCGCCCCGGAGCGGGACCGCCCCGGACCGTCGGGACCGGCCCGGGCCACCGGGCCGCCCGCGCACCGCCCCGGGTCAGCCGACCTGGCGGCGGACCAACTCGTGGAAGGGGCCGCCCGCGTCGGCCAACAGTTCCGCGGGCGGCCCCTGTTGGGCGATGCGCCCCTGCGACATCACGATCACCCGATCGGCATCCATGATCGTGGACAGCCGGTGGGCGATCACGACGCGGGTACAGCGCTCGGCGCGGGTGGATTCGATGACCACCCGCTGGGCCGCGTTGTCCAGCGCGCTGGTGGCCTCGTCGAGGAAGAGGATGCGCGGCTTGCGGATGAGGGCCTGGGCGATCATCAGTCGTTGGCGCTGGCCGCCCGAGACCGTGCCGCCGCCGTCCGAGAGCACGGTGTGCATGCCCATCGGCATGGCTTTGATGTCCTCGGCGAGGCCCGCCCGCGCGGCCGCCTCCCACGCCTCCTCCAGGGAACACGCCTCGGCGCCGCCGATGCATTCGAGGATCGAGCCGGACAGGGGTTGGGCGTTCTGCAGGACGACGCCGCACTGGCGGCGCACCGCCGCGCGGTCGAGCGCCGCCAGGTCCTGGCCGTCGTAGAGCACGCTGCCGGAGGTGGGAGCGTCGAAGCCGATGAGCAGGCGCAGCAGTGTCGACTTGCCGCAGCCGCTGGCCCCGACGATCGCGACGAACTCCCCCGGGCGGACCCGGAGCGACACGTCGTCGAGGACGAGCGGGCCGTCCTCGGCGTACCGGTAGGACAGGTTCTTCACCTCGACGGCGCCGCCGAGCGTCCCCGGCCGGATGCCGGAGCCGCGCACCTCGGGGCTCGCCTCCAGGATCGGCTTGACCTCCTCGAACATCGGCTGCACGGCGGCGGCCGACAAGAGGGCGCCGGTCAGCTGTGTCACCGCGGACAGCATCATCGTCACGGCGGTACTGAAGGTGAGGAACCCGCTCGCGGACATGCTGCCCCGGGCCGGTCCGGCCAGCAGCATGAACATCACCAGTGAACACACGGGCAGGCACACCGCGTTGAGGACGGTGACGACGTTCTTGATCCGACCGATGCGCTGCTGTAGCTCGCGGGTCTTGGCGAACTCCCGCGCCCAGGCGGCATAGGCGAAGCTCTCGGCGGCGGCCACGCGCAGTTTGGGCAGGCCGCGGAGGGTCTGGTACGCCTGGTTGCCGAGCTTGTTGCCGAGCTTGACGAGCCTTCGTTGGTAGCGCAGTTGCCACAGGCCCAGTCCCGTGAAGACGGCGGCGATGGCGAGGAGCATGGCGACGGCCACCAACGCCAGCGGCACGCTGTAGACGAGCAGCAGGACCAGGTTCATCGCGGCGACCGCGGTCGCTTGCACGGACACCGCGCCGATCCCGGAGACCGCGCGACGGATGGAGCTGATCCCCATGGCGGCGCCGGCCAGTTCGCCGGTGGAACGACCAGCGAAGAAGGTCACCGGAAGCCTCAACAGCCTGTCCCACACGGCGGGTTGCAAAGTGGCTTCGATCCGGCCCTCGATGCGCAGGACACTGGTGTTCTGCAGCAGCATGAACGCGGCCGACACGACGCTGGTCGCGATGAGCGCCAGGGCGCTCTGCACGATGAGGCCGCCTTCGGCTCGGGGTACGTACGTGCCGAGCACCCGGCCGGTGGCCAGCGGGACGAGCGCCCCCAGAACCACCGCGACGAGGCCGCCCAGGACGAGGCTGCGCAGGTCGCCCCCCGTACCGCGGACGCTGAAACGGAGCAGCGCGGGCAGGCTCGGCTTTCCGTCCGGCAGCGGGCGGCACAGCATCACCGCGCCCGGTTCGAAGGCCGCGGCGCCGTCCTCGCCGACGCGTTCGCGCACGCCGGTGGCGGGGTCGACGGCGGTGTACCCGCCGCGCCGCCACAGCAGCGCCACCGGCGCCTCGTCCTTCGCCCGGCGGCCCACCAGCGGTCCGCTGTTCTCCCGCCACCAGCGCCCGGCGAGCTTGACGGGACGGGTACGGATCCGGGAGGCGAGCGCGACGCGTTCGAGGGGGTCCGTACCTTCGGAGGCGGGGGCCGTCGCGCCAGGTTCGGACAGGGTGATGCCGGCGTCGCGGGCGACCAGGCGGCACACGGCGAGGGTCGCGTCGTCGCCGGGGGGCCGACGGGAACGGGTGCCCCGGCCGGCGCGGCCGATGGATGCCAGCAGGGCGCGGTCCGCCTGGGTGCGGGCCGCTTCCCCCGCCTCGATCCCGGCGGCCGTACGGTCCTCGTGGGCTTGCTCCAGTTGTTCGATCCACCGGTCCAGGGCGTGCAGCAGCCGGTACTGCTGGTCCACCATGCCTTGCCACATCGCCCCGTCGACGAGGAGCGTCCCGGCCATGCCCTGGCCCTCGTACGCCGCCCCGTACAGAACGCTGCCCGGGGTGATCTGCATCCAGAGGACCTCGTCGTCGCGGCCCGGGCCCGTGCTGGTCCGGCTCTCCAACGGTGCCTGGTAGAGCACGCGCAGTCCGCGTCCGACGCCGAGCGCGAACGCTTCTTCGAGGGGGCTCAGCGCCGCACCGGCGACGCCGTGGCCGCCCTGGTCGGCGTACCACCCCCAGGATGCGTCCTGCGGGGGCGCCCCGCCCGCGTACTCGGGGCGGACCAGTTCGCGCAGCTCGATGCGGCGCAGCCGGCAGCCGTGCAGGGGCCGGCCGATCAGCGTGTGGGCGCAGCCGCCGGCCGGGCCCAGCAGCAGGGAGCCCTCCTCCAGCCTGCCCAGGAAGTGCCAGTGGCCCTCCAGCGCGGCATCGACGGCGAACAGGTCCAGCGCCCCGCCCTCGACGAGCCACAGCACGAGCGGACCCTCCAGGGAGAGGCTGCGCAGACCCGTGCAGTCGACCGCGGATCCGACGGCGCCGAGGGCGGCCACGACGGGGTCGGAGGCGGCCTGCGCGGGCGTGTGCCACGTGGTGGTCATGTCAGTGCTCCTTGACCAGTGCGGCGTACGCGCCCTGCCGGGCGAGCAGGTCCTCGTGCCGGCCGCGTTCGACGACGGTCCCCCGGTCGAGCACGACGATCTCGTCGCTGTCGCGGACCGTGCTCAGCCGGTGGGCGATGACCACGCAGGCGCAGCCGCGGCGGCGCAGGCTGTCCATGACGGTCCGCTCGGTCGCCGCGTCCAGGGCGCTGGTCACCTCGTCGAGCACCAGCACGCTGGGGCGGCGCACCAGGGCGCGGGCGATCTCCAGGCGCTGGCGCTGTCCTCCGGAGAAATTGCGGCCGTCCTGCTCGACACGGCTGTGGATGCCGCCGGCGCGGCGCGCGACGACGTCGTACACGGCGGCGTCGCGAAGGGCGGCTATGACGGCCTCGTCCGAGAGGGAGGGGTCCCACAGCGCGACGTTGTCGCGGACGGTGCCCTCGAAGAGGAAGACGTCCTGATCGACGAACGACACGGAGGCGGCGAGCGCTCCGCGCGGGATGTCCTCCAGCCGCATCCCGTCGATGCGGATGGCGCCCTCCCAGGGGGCGTGGAGGCCGGACATCAGCCGCGAGACGGTGGACTTGCCGCTGCCGGAGCCGCCGACGAGCGCGACCTGCCGCCCGGGTCCGACCGTCAGGGAGAAGTCCTTCAGCAGTGGCGCGTCCAGTGGGTTGTAGCCGAAGGTGACGTGCTCCAGTTCCACGTGGCCCTTGAGCCGTCGGGTGGCGGCAGGGGGTTCGCGCCGCGCGTACAGCGGGTCGACGGGGAAGTTCTCGACGTCCTTGAGGCGGGCGACGTCGGCCGCGAAGTCCTGGATCCGTCCGGCGACGCCGCCCAGGCGGGTGATCGGGGCGGTGAAGCTGGTCACCAGGGCCTGGAAGGCGACGAGCAGGCCGACCGACAGGTGGCCCTCCACCGCCCGCAGACCGCCGATCATCAGGATCAGGGCGCTGTTGAGCGCGGCCAGCGTGGGCGCGACGATCGCCAGCCAGGCACTGGGCACCCCCAGCCGTTGCTGCACGTCGAGCGTGACGGCGTGCCGGCCCGCCCAGCGGCGGAAGAAGGCGTTCTCGCCGCCGGTGGCCTTCATCGTCTCGATGAGCTGGAGTCCGCTGTAGGAGGTGTTGGTGAGCCGGGCGCTCTCCGCGCGCAGCTTCTGGGTGCCGGTGGACCGCAGTCGGATCACGATCCGCAGGGCGACGACATTGAGCAACGCCATCAGCACGCCGACGAGGGTGAGTTGGGGATCGTATGTCCACAGCAGTACGGCGTAGAGGACGACCACCACGGCGTCGACCCCGGCGGCGGTCAGGTCCCTGGCCAGGGTTTCCGCGACCGCGTCGTTGGATTGGAGGCGCTGGACGAGGTCGGCCGGGTTGCGCTGGGAGAAGAAGGTGACCGGCAGCCTCAGCAGGTGACGGAAGAAGCGTGCGCTGCCGAGGGTCGAGGAGATGATGCGCCCCCGCAGCAGGTTGGCCTGTTGGAGCCAGGTCAGCACCGCCGTGAGGCCGAGGGCCACCGCCATCGACGCGAACAGCACTCCGAGCAGGGAGGTTTGCTCCCCGATCAGGAACATGTCGATGTACGTGCGGCTCAGCGCGGGCACCGTCGCTCCGACCGCCACCAGCAGGAGGCTGGAGAGCACGGCGACGAGCATCGAGGCGGAGGTGCCGCGCAGCCGGGCGGGAAGGGCGCCCAGGACGCCGGGCTTGCGGCCGGAGCGGCGGAAGCCGGCGCCGGGTTCGAAGGTGAGGACGACACCGGTGAAGCTGGTGTCGAACTCGTCCATCGGGACGAACCGGCGGCCCTTGGCGGGGTCGTTGACGTATACGCCCCGTCGGCCGAAGCGGCGGGTCATGCCGTCGTAGACGACGTAGTGGTTGAACTCCCAGAAGAGGATGGCCGCGGGCCGTACCCGGGACAGCGCGGCGAGGTCCATCTGCATGCCCTTGGCCTGGAGGCCGTAGCCCCGGGCCGCGCGGAGGAGGTTGGCGGCGCGGGAGCCGTCGCGGGAGACTCCGCAGGCGATGCGCAGTTCCTCCAGGGGGACGAAGCGGCCGTGGTGGCCGAGCACCATGGCGAGCGCGGCGGCGCCGCACTCCACCGCCTCCATCTGGAGCACGGTGGGGGTCCGCACGGGGCGTGGCGTGCGTCCCTTGGGGGTGGGTGCGGGCTTGCGCCGGGAGGAACGGTGTCCGGGGGTGGCGGAACCGGGTGCGGCGGTGGTGGTGGCGGGGGTGGTCACGGGAGCAGCCAATCGACGGGGCGCTGCACGGAGAGGTGGACGGCGCCGGTGACCGGTGTCGTGGAGTCGAGGGTGTACGGGGGGCCGTCGGCGGAGGACCACCGGTACCCGGACCTTGTCCGCGGGCTGCGGTCGAGCTGTACGACGACCGCTACGGGGTTGCCCTGCCGGGCGAACTGCGCGGCGAGCCCCGCGTCGCCGAGGAACCCGCCGATCTGCGCCGGGGTCTGGGGTGTACGGCCGACTTCCTTGACACGGCCGCGCAGTACGCCGTAGCGCCGGCGCGGCACCGAATCGACGGTGAGGTCGACGGTGGCGTCGAGAGGGATGCCCGCGCCGCTTCCGGCAGGCACGTACAGCACCGCCACCAGCGGGTCGTCGGGGTTCTTCACCCGTTCCACGGTCGCCACGTCCGCGCCGGTGGTGACCACCGCCCCGACCCGCGCGACGAGGGAGGTGACCCGTCCCCCGGCGACCGCGCGTACGGTCCGGTCGCCCTGCTCGGTGCCGATTTGGAGCAACGGCGCACCTGCGGCGAGTAGTTGGCCTTCTTTGGCGTGGACCGCGGTGACCTGTCCGGCGAAGGGGCTCTGCAGCAGGTAACTGCCTTCTGGGTGGGTGAGGATGCCGGGTGCGCCCAGCTGGGAGGAGACCGATCCGGTGAAGGCCCAGAAGGCGGCGGCCGTCATGACGATGACCGTGACGGCCAGGACGAGCCGGCCCTGCGGACGCGCGAACCGCACGGGGAGATCGAGCTCCTCGGGCGATTGCAGCTTGGAGAGCGCCTTTTGACGGAACTGCACGACTCGGACTCTTCCTTCGACTGCCTTCGACTGCCTTCGTCACACGGGATGAACCCCGGAACGGGTGCGTTCCGGGGTTCATGGGGCGAGCGGGACCGCTCAGAGACCGGCGACACCCGCGTGGACGCCGACGATGCCCTCGACCTGGCCGGGCAGTGCCAGCGCGCCGTGGACGGTCTGGAGGGAGGTGACGGTGCCGAGGACGTGCTGGACGTCACCGGTCACACCGCCGAGCAGGCCGCCGCCGAGGGCGATACCGCCGGAGATGGCGTCCAGCTCGTCGTCGGCGATCTCGCGGGTCTCGATGTCGTTACGCATGGGAGCGCACCCTTCGTTGTCTGAAAGTGTTCTTGATGGGGGGGTGTGGGCAGGCCGCGACAAGGCGGTCCGACCACCTGCGCGAGGGCCTCGGCCGGCATGGGACGCCGTTTCCGAAACCGCTGCGGTGCGCCGATGTAAGCACGCCAACGGGTGAGCGGGCGAACCGTGTTGACGGCGTCGGGCGGGCAGGGCAACCGACGGGTAGCAAGATTTTTCGAATCACCCCCAAGATCGTCACATCCTCCCCACAAGATCGAGTAACACATCTGTGCAGTGTGCAAACTTGGAAGGAGATAAGGGGTGTAACCGGATCAATCGCACCGGAGATGTCGGACATGTCGCCCGACTACACAAAGGGAGTCATCCACTCCACTCTCACGCTGTGAAGATTTCCGGCAGCCACCCTGGGCACCGGCGTGACCACGCTGCGCACAGGCGAGTGACGTGCGGGCCGGAATCCGGGGTGCCCTCCCACCTGCGCCCGGTTACCCTGCCTCGTCGGAACAGGGCACGGAGGTCCCCATCATGAGCAGCACCACGTCGTCGTTTCCCGAGCGGATCGAGCTTTCGGGAGAGGGTCTTGTCCTTCGCGACTGGACGGAGGCGGATCTGGCCGCGATGCCGGAACTCTTCGACCACCCCGACATCGCGTACTGGACACCGATCGTCTCCCCCTTCGACGACGCGGCCGCCCGCGCCCGCCTGGCCCGGGACCGGCAGATGCGGGCGGAAGGCACGACCATCCTCCTCGCCGTCACCGTCGACGGTGGGGCGCCGCTCGGCGAGGTGATGCTGCGGCGGGCCCCCGAAGGGATCGAGATCGGCTACGCGATCGGCCCGGCGCACCGCGGTCAGGGGCTGGCGGCCCGAGCGGTGCGGGTCATGTCCGCCTACGCCTTCGAGCAACTCGACGCGGAGCAGGTGATCCTGGAGTTGGAGGCCGAGAACACCGCCAGCGTCGCCGTGGCCACCAAGGCGGGCTTTCGCCTGCTCGACGTACCGCTGATCACCGGTGAGGAGAAGGGTCGCCCTTTCAGCCTGCAGACCTGGGGCCTCTCCCGCTCCTGACCGCAGAGCCCGATCATGGGACCCGTGCCGTTGTCCCACCCGTTCCGTACGCTGGCAGCATGCGCATGCGCCCCACTCTGAGCTGGACGCCCACCGAGGAGCCACGGCCCGGGACCACGGATCCGGAGCCGGTCGTCGAAGCGCTGACGGCCGGCGGGGTGCTGGTGCTCAGCGGGGCGGGCCTCTCCACGGAATCGGGCATCCCCGATTACCGGGGTGAGGGCGGGAGTCTGCGCCGGCACACCCCGATGACCTACCAGGAATTCACCGCCAATACGCAGGCCCGGCGCCGGTACTGGGCGCGCAGTCACCTCGGCTGGCGCACGTTCGGCCGCGCCCGGCCCAACGCCGGGCACCGGGCCGTGGCGGCGTTCGGACGGCACGGCGCGCTCTCGGGCCTGATCACCCAGAACGTCGACGGCCTGCACCAGGCCGCGGGAAGCGACGGCGTGGTCGAGCTTCACGGGAGCCTCGACCGCGTCGTCTGCCTTTCCTGCGGCGCCTTCACACCGCGCCGGGAGGTCGCCCGACGGCTGGAGGAAGCGAACGCGGGCTTCGAGCCGGTGGCGGCCGGCCTCAACCCGGACGGTGACGCCGACCTCACCGACGACCAGGTCGGGGACTTCCGCGTCGTGCCCTGCGCAGGGTGTGGCGGCGTCCTCAAACCGGACGTGGTGTTCTTCGGCGAAGCGGTACCGCCGCAGCGGGTCGGGCACTGCCGCGACCTGGTGGACGGGGCGACTTCCCTGCTGGTGCTCGGCTCGTCGCTGACCGTGATGTCCGGGCTCCGGTTCGTCCGCCAGGCAGCCCGGGCCGGGAAGCCCGTCGTGATCGTCAACCGGGACCCGACCCGCGGCGACGGGCACGCGGTCACCCGGGTCGCGCTGCCCCTGGGGAGCACCCTCACGGCCGTGGCCGACCGACTGGGCGTCGCACTCGACGACCGGGGGGCGGGAGCGGGCCTACCTCCCCGGTAGCGGGCGTGGAACCGGCGGCGCGAACAGGCTCCCTCGCGCCGGGCGGGCTCCCTCCGCGCCGCGGGCGAGGGAGCCCGCCGGTGTCGCGTCCGGGTCAGGGCGCCATCTCGTACGCCCCGGCCAGCGCCTCCACGCGCGCCCAGACACGCGCCGAGCGGTCGGCGTCGACCACCGGGCGCCGAACCGCGCCGAGCGCCCAGCTCTGCTGGTCCGCCGTCGCGGAGTCCTTGCCGTACAGCTCCACCGCGTGCGCGGAGAAGTCGCGCACGAGGACGGCGAACAGCTCGTCGAGCACGTCCTCGTCCAGGCCGGACAGGCGCGCCTGCTCCAGGATCAGTTGACCGTGGACGACGAGGGCGAACAGTTGCCCCACGGCCAGGAGGAGGTCGAGGTCACGGCTCTGCTCCTCGTCGGGGGCGGCGGTCCGCACGAACTCGCACAGGGCGTCGGCCTGCTCGCGGAAGCGGCCGACGTTGGGCAGGGCGGCGTACGCGTCAAAAGCGGGACGCCAGTCGTGGAACCGTACGGAGCCCAGGCCGCGGGCCGGCCCCTGGCGGAAGAGGAACGCGTCGTCGGCCGCGTCGAGACGGGTCGGGACGGGCGCGTACTCGACGGGCTCCAGAAGGTGGTTGCGCATGAACTTGAGGATCAGTGCGAGGTTGACGTGGACCGTTCCCTCCAGCTTCGGCAGGCTGCGGATCTCCACGGCCGCCTGCGCGAAGTAGGTGTCCTTCTCGAAGCCCTTGGCGGCGATGACGTCCCACATCAGGTCGATGACCTTCTCGCCCTCCGTGGTCACCTTCATCTTCGTCATGGGGTTGAAGAGCAGGTAGCGGCGGTCGTCGGGGCCGGCGGAGCGGAAGTAGTCGACCGCGCGGTCGCTGAAGAGCTTCATCCCGACGAGGCGGACGTAGGCGTCGGCCAACTCGCGGCGGACGTGCGGGAAGGCGGTGACGGGGCGGCCGTAGAGGATCCGGTTCTGCGCGTGGGTGACGGCCTCGTACATCGCGTGCTCGCAGATGCCGATGGAGGCGGTGCAGAGGTTGAACTTGCCCACGTTGACGGTGTTGAGCGCGGCGTCGAAGGCGGCGCGGCCGGTGTGCAGGACGTCCTCGGCGCGGACCGGGTAGTCCTCCAGGCGGAACTCGCTGACGTACTTGGAGGAGTCCACGACGTTCTTCACCAGGTGGTACGCCGGGTGACGGCTGTCGGCGGCGAAGAAGACGTAGCCGTCGGGGCCCTCGACGTCGGTGCGGCGACCGAAGACGGAGACGAGGCCGGCGGCGTTGCCGTTGCCGATGTAGTACTTGGAGCCGCCGGCGCGGAAACCGCCGTCGCCGTCGGGCTCCAGGAGCATGTCGGTGGAGTAGATGTCGGCGCCGTGGGTCTTCTCGGACAGGCCGAAGGCGAACACCTCGCCCTCCTCCAGGAGGTGCGCCGCGCGGGTGCGGGCGGCGGCGTTGTCGCTCTGCCATACCGGGCCGAGACCGAGGATCGTGACCTGCCAGGCGTACCAGTAGTCGAGGCCGTAGAAGCCGAAGATCTCATTGAGGGCGGCGATCCGCGCGGTGTCCCAGCGCTTGTCCTGCTCGCCCTGCTCCTGCCGGTCCTGCTGCTCCTCGCCGGCCTCGGGCGCCGGGGTCAGGAAGGTCGCGAAGAGCCCCTCCTTCGCGGAGAAGGCGAGGAAGTCCGCCAGCCAGGCGCGGGAGCGGTAGTCCTCGATCAGCTTGCGCTTGCCGCGGTCTTCGAACCAGTCGACGGTGGCGCGCAGGAGCCTGCGGGTCTCGGGGTCGAAGTGGGCGGGGTCGTAGGTGCGCGGGTTGAACAGCAGCGTGTCGGTCATGAGGTTCGCCTTTCGGGGGCCCGGGAGCCGGCGCGGTGCGGGCTCGGTCGAGGGATGGGGCGGGGTGAGGTGAGGGTCCGGGGCACCGGTGTCGGCGCCCCGGGGGTGGCTGATCGGTGCGGGCGGACGCACGGTTCGCGCGCCGGCGCGACCATCGGCGACCGTGCGGCCTACTAGGCGATCCGGCGGAGCGTGGCGAGGACGTCCTCGAGCCAGGCGAGCATCATCCGCTCGTATGCGATTCCACCGCGCAGCACGACGTGTTGTAGCTCTTGGCCGGTGTCCGGCGCGGTGGGAGCCTCCGGGCCGGTGAAGTCGCGCAGCTCGCCCGCGAGGTAGTGGGTGAGCCGGTCGGCGTGCGCCTGGTGGTGCCGCTCGACCTCGCGGATCAGCGCGGCCGGGTCGTCGAAGGCCGCGCCGCGGATCTTGACGGCGAGCTCGTGACGGACGCTGTCGGGCTGGACGGGCTCGTGGAGCCACGCCGCGAGGGCGGCCCGGCCGGACTCGGTGACGGAGTGTTCCTTCTTGTCCGGTCTCGTCTGCTGCACGACGTCACGGACCTCGATCCAGCCCTCGCTCTCCATCCGCTTGAGCACGCGGTAGATCTGCTGGTGGGTGGCGGTCCAGAAGTAGCCGATGGACCGGTCGAACCGCCGGGCCAGCTCATAACCGGAGCCCGGCTTCTCCAGCAGGGAGACGAGGATCGCGTGCTCAAGCGCCATGCCTCGATCTTTCTATGCAACTCGTTGCATAGACAAGTGCCACCGCCCCGCTGAGACACACCTCACCCCCGGGCACCCCGGGCCGGCTTCAGATCATGATGAGCAGACGCGTCTTCGGCTTGAGCTTCCTGTTCACCGAACGGCTCTGCACGTAGACCTCCAGCTGGGGATTGTGTCCCGCTTTCACGGAGACGGTTCCCTGGATCCCCGTACCGAAGAGAAGGCTCCGAGCCGCTTCGCCCGTGTACGCGCGGTCGGTGTCCTTCTCGACGACGATGACCTCCTTGTCGGGCTGGACCTGCACCCGAGTGCCCAACTGGTAGTAGCAGGAGCCCCGTTCGTACGTCACGCCCGGATGCGAGTCGACGAAGGCACGGATCTCGACCTCCGCGTCGACCTTCAGGAGCCGATACTTGTCGGCCGGGACCGGTTCGAGGTTCGCCCGCACGTCGTCGACCGATATGTCCTGCCCCACGGCGAACAGGTTCTTCGTCCCGCGCACGCCCTGTTCGCGGCCACGCAGGAAGCTGGTGGCGGCGGCGCGCACCGTGCCGATCGCCTCCTCGACACCCTCCTTGGAATCCGCGTCCCAGATGGCTATGTTCCCGGCCGGGAACCCGTAGTTCTGGGCGGTCCGCTTCGCCAAGGAGTTCGGGACGAGGATCGCCGAAGTCCAGTGACCGGGAAGCTCGCCCATCTTCGCCGCGATCTTGTCGAGCCAGGGGCCGAGGACGGCCATGTCACCGTCATGCCGCCGGTCGCCGCCGGAGGCGTTCTCCTCGCCGTCCGTCACGACGATCTGGAGGAAGCTGTGCTCGCCGTATTCCTCCCAGATGTGACCCAGGTCGTCCAGGGACTTCAGAGAGGCTTCGATGAGTGCCGTAGCGCCGTTGTTGACCTTGTACAGACCTCGCATGGACGGCAGGTGCTTCACGTCCATGTCCCAGACCAGGTTCTCCACCTTGTGGTCGAACGAGTAGAGGCTGATCCGCGTCTCATGGCCGAGGCTGTCCGACTCGGCCTTCAGACCCGCCACGAACTCGTCCACCACGCGGATGAGTTGACCCTCGTGCGGGCGCATGGAACCCGAGGCGTCCACGACCAACGCGACGTGATTCACCTTGTGTTGGATCTTGTTTCCGGACATGGCTGTGCTCCCTTTTCCGATGCTCCCGGGTGATGTCCAAACACTATGGGGAGCCACTGACAACGGAGCTGACCCATGGTCACCGGGTATCCCTCAGGCCCGACGCTCCTCGAACTCGCGGGCGGTCATGACGGTCGACATCCATGCGCCGGCCGCCTCCCGCTGCTGCGGGGTCCCTCCTCCAGCTCCGCCCTCCCGCCGCAGGACGGCGGCCGGCCCTCGCGGACGGCGGGACACCACTGCGGTGGTGAGTCCCTGCCGGAGCAGACCACTTACGACACCGGCCAGCATCCCGGTGCCGCCGACGACCAACACCGGCCCCGGGCTCGTCGACTCGGAGGAGGGGTCCACTCCCATGTCCCTTCTCCTAGGCGAAATTGGCCCTACCCGTGATTGCCATCATGGGCGTGCCTTGCCGTGTCGCCGAAAGACGTCGCGTCAGAACCTGAACAGCACTCCGCGCCAGGTCCAGCCCGCGCCGAGGACGGCCTTTTGCAAGGGATCCTTCATCTCGCGAGTGTCGAAGCGGAGCGTCTCGACCCTGCGCCGGCGGCCATCCACCCCTCGCTTGAACTCCCATTTTCGGTAAATCGTACGAGCCGGCCCGCGCCCGTATTGCCTGCCGGACCCTTCGCTCACCGGCTCCCACCGTTCTTCGAGGACACGCACCTCCCGCGCCGGGGCATCCAGACGCATACGGGTCTTGAGGATCAGGGCCCACGCCGCCACGTCGCATTCCGCCACAAGGTCGGCACGCTCCTTCGCCGTACCCTGCCGGACGACGAACCGCGCGTCGGGGCGGTTGAGCGCGAGCAGCGCGGCCCGGACCTCGTGGGCGGACAGCGGTGTGACGCCGCTGGGTGGGTACGTGGTTCCGGTCAACTTGTCCGTGAATCTACGCACGTTGTGCCCCTCCCGCTCGGCCCCCTGCCATGTCGCCGACCCCGCCGAGGAGACAGGCGCGCCGCTCGACAGTAGCGGGTGGCGACGAGCCGCAGCATGAGTCTCCCTCACGATCCCCTTTGCGCTTCCTAACACGCCGACGACGCCTTCCGCTTGCTGGAGCCCTTCTCCCCCGGTGAGCCGGCGCGGGTGTTCGGCTCCAGCTCGGGCGCGATCACCGCCCTGCACCTGCTCACCACCCATCCCGAACGCGTGGAACGCGTCGTGGCACATGAGCCGCCGGTGGTGGAGGTCCTCCCGGACGCCGCCGTACACCGCGCACTCATCGCACGCGTGCAGGAGACGTTCCGCACCGAGGGGCTCATGCCGGCGATGGCCGCGTTCGCCGCAGGGCTGAAGAAGGACGAGGGCGCGGGCGCGGGCGCGGGCCTGAAGCGCACGGCACCCAGGAAGGAGATCGAGGTTCCGCCCCAGGCGGCGACGCGGGTCGAGCAGATGATGACAAACCTCCCCCACTTCGTCGGCCGCATCGTGCCCGGCTTCATGTCCTACGCCCCCGACGTCCAGCGGCTGGGGGTCCTGTCCGACCGGCTCGTGCTCGCCGGCGGCCAGGATTCGCGTGGCGAGCTGTCCTACCGTGCGGCCGCCCTCCTGGCCGAACGCCTCGGCACGGAACTCCTGCACTTCCCCGGCGGACACACGGGCCTGACCACCCACCCCGCCGAGTCCGGTGCACTCCTCAGGACAACCTTCCGCGCCTAGCCACGACCCAGAGGGTGCGTACATGACCACACGACGCAACGCATGGAAGCGCTTTTCAAGGTCCTGCTCCGGCGGCACCAGCGACGACAGGGCGGTGGCCTGCCGCCCCCCTGTTCGGGAAGGGGGAGCGGCAGGCCACCGCCCTGTATGTCACCACTGGGCTGTCGCCCAACGGCTACCGAATACGGCTACCAGCGGTACCAGCGGCCACTACCACCCCTCGGACGGGCGACGAAACCGATCAGCCACAGCACCAGCACGGCGATGGCGACCCACCATAGGATCTTCACCGCGAAACCGGCACCGAAGAGGATCAGGGCGAGCAGAAGAACGAGAAGCAGGGGAACCATAGTTATCAACCTCCGAAGCGCCTTCTGCCCCAGCGCCACCCACCCATGCATGCGATCTTTATCGGTTTCTTATCCCGGCAGGCGGGCAAGAGAATGCGCCGGTTTTCCGGGACGTCGAGTCAAGGGTCCGGGCTGCGACGGGTGGTCCAGCGCGACGCGCGCGGGCCTGCGCACCGGCACTGTCGAGTGAGGGGGCGTCAGGGGCTGTCTCGTGGGCAGACGAGGTTCATGTCCGGAGAACACGCACGTCCCACGAGCGCCCTGTTCCGTTCCGCCCCCGACCCCGAGGTGCCCCCGCACGGTGCCCGGCACGGGCAACGCCGCGGAAGGTTCGGCAGGCGGCTGCGCGGCAGGCTCCTCGCGTACCGCGACATCGCGTTCCTCTCCACCCACATCCCCGGCGAGGGTGCCGGGCCGGGTGAAGAGTGCCTACTGCTGGTCCATGGCCGCCGGGTCGTCGGCCAGATCCACTACCGGATCTGCACCGCCTGCGTCGAGGGGGTGATCACCGGCGTCGACCTCGACGGTCATCTCCTCTCCACCGGAGTCGGCACCCGCGCCCTGTCGCACCTCCGCTCCCGCTACCCGGGCACCACCTGGCGCAGCACCCTCACCCTGCGCACCACACGCGACCTGCTGCGTCGTATGCGCATCCCCGCCGCTTCAGCCGACCCCGTGTGCGCGCACGCTCGCGGCATGCGGGGCTCTCTGCAACCCACCGGCTGACCGATCGCCTGCGCACAGCAGTCATGCAGCCACCTTGCGGCTCTGATCTCGCTGTCAGCCGAGTTCGTAGTCGAACCAGATGCGGTGCGTGCCGTCCGCGTCCACGGCCATGCCTCCGGCACCGGAGATTCCCGTCAGGTCGCCCGTGCCGCTCGAGGGCACGATCGTGAAGAACTCCGCGGTGCGGTCGCTGCCGGACCTCGTCGCCGAATGCACGAAGTTCAAGGTCCCGTCTCGTCCGTGCAGCGAGCCTTCGAACGACTCCATGCCCACATAGATCCCCACGCAGGTCGTCTGGTCGAACGCCGCGGTGAACAGGGTCGCCGAGCGGCCAGCGGCCTGGCCGGAGCGCCGGGCGGGCCTTCCACGAGGCGCGGCGCGCCTGAACGCGCTGGAGATGGGCGAGGAGCGTGCCCCCGGGATGGACGATGTCCTCGGCGTCACACTCACGCGGAAGGGCAATGGCCTGTTCGGTGGCGGAGCGTGGAGCGGGCACGGTGGATGTGTCCCTTCTGCGGCGGTCGGGCGGCACTGTCACGGCGCGTCGCCCGGCCCGGACGTGCGCGACCCGTGCCGCCGGCCCCGCCCCGGCCGTCCTCAGCCCGTCGCCTTCTTGACGAGCGCGGCGATGCGCTGTTCGTCGGCTGCGCTCAACTCCGTGAGGGCGTAAACGGTCGGCCACATCGCGCCGTCGTCGAGCGCCGCCTGGTCGCTGAACCCGAGCGTGGCGTACCTCGACTTGAACTTCTGCGCGCTCTGGAAGTGGCAGACGACCTTGCCGTCCCTGGCGTAGGCGGGCATCCCGTACCAGAGCTTGGGCTTGAGGTCCGGAGCGACGGCCTTGACGATGGCGTGGATCCGCTCGGCGAGGACCCGGTCCACCTCGGGCATCTCGGCGATCTTCGCGAGCACGTCCCGCTCCGCCGCGGCCTCCGTCTCGGCCCGCGAGCCGCGCCGGGTCGCCGCCTTCTTCCGGTCCTGCGCGTGCTCCTTCATCGCGGCCCGCTCCTCGGCGGTGAAGCCGTTGTACTGTTCGGCGGTCGCGTCGGGGTTCTCGACGGTCGACTTCGTGGAAGGCATCCCGGATTTCCTCTCGTACGGGGATGAGACGGGGTGGGCGCAGGTCGGGGTGGGAGCCGGGATCAGGGGCGGGCGGAGGACGTGGACGCTTCCCAGGCGAACCCGTCGGGGTCGGTGAAGGACTCGGCGGTGCTGCCGAGGACGATGCGGTGGGAGCCGGCGCCCTCGGCGGGGACGCCGACGTCCTTGGCCAGGCCGCGCCGCTTGTAGAGCGCCAGCTTGACCGGGCTGGAATCACCGGCGGCGAACTCGGTGTACTTGCCGCCGAAGCTCTTGGCCACGGGCAGGCCCCGGTCGACGTAGAACTGCTTGCCGGCCTTCATGTCCTCCACGCCGAGCAGGAGGACGACCTCGTCGATCTCGCGGGTGGCCGGGCCGGTGTCCTTCTTCGCGGACGTCGCGACCTTCCAGATCGTCCCGTCCGGCGCCTGGACGACGCCGCCGTATCCCCACAGCGTCTTGGCGGCGGCCTTCAGCACGGTGGCGCCGGCGTTCACAGCGGCGTCGAGGAAGCCGTCGACGGTGGCCGGCCGGGACACGGTGAGGGCCAGGGTGAAGCCGCGGAAGCCGGTGGAAGGCGCTTGGGACGCCCGCAGCCGTACGTACGTCTCCACTCCGAAGGCGGTGAGGAAGCGGTGGGTGGCTTCTGGGTCGGCCACCTCGAGGGTGACGGACGCGAGGGACATGGTGGATGCGGTGGATTCGGTGGTTGCCATGTCCATCACGCTAGGGGCTGCCCGGTGGCCGGCGCTTCTCGAATCCTGACCGGTCTCGTCACCTGCTTCGCCACGCACGCCGGCATCCCCTCCACCATGACGGCGGGCCCCGCGTCGGCGGCGGACGTGCTCTCGGTGTCGGTGCCGTCGGCCGTCACCGTCACCGTCGCCGTCGGCGTCGGCGTCGGCGTCGGCGTCGGCGTCGGCGATGCAGTGGCCGCAGCCGTCGCGTCCGCCATGCGGCGTCGGAAGGCCCCGGGCGGCATCCCGACCAGCTCCGTGAAGCGGGTGGTGAACGTACCCAGCGACGCGCAGCCGACCGCGAAGCAGACCTCGGTGACACTGAGGTCGCCGCGCCGCAGCAGCGCCGTCGCGCGCTCGATGCGGCGTGTCATCAGGTACGCGTACGGCGACTCGCCATAGGCGGCCCGGAACTGGCGGCTGAGGTGCCCGGCGGACATGGCCACACCGCGGGCGAGCTCCTCCACGTTCAACGGCTGGGCGTATTCCCTGTCGATCCGGTCACGGACGCGGCGCAGCCGCGCCAGATCGGTCAGGCGCTGTGCCTCGACGCGGGCTCGCCGCCATTCGGGCTTGCACATCTGAGCCCTCTCCTTCTTTCCTCGTGCCCACGGCTGCGGTCAGCGAAGTTCCTGGATGCGGATGAGGTTGCCCGCGGGGTCGCGGAAGGCGCAGTCCCGGACGCCGTACGGCTGTTCGGTCGGCTCTTGGACGACCTCGGTGTCGCCTGCCTGGACCTTCTCGAACGTGGCGTCGAGGTCCGGGGTCGCCAGCAGGATCCAGCCGTAGGTGCCCTTGGCCATCATCTCGGTGACGGTCCGGCGCTCGTCCTCGGTGATTCCGGGGTCCGCGGCCGGCGGCGCGAGGAGGAGGGACGTGTCGGGCTGCCCGGCCGGGCCGACGGTGATCCAGCGCATCCTGCCCTGCCCGACGTCGCTGCGGACCTCGAAGCCGAGGACGTCGCGGTAGAAGGCGATCGACGCGTCCGGGTCGTCGTGCGGCAGGGAGCTGGTGTGAATGGTGATGTCCATGGCAAGAACGTTAAAACCGGGGCCGTGTACCGCGCTTCTCGATTCCTGATCGAACCCGCGGTTTCTGCGGCCCCGGACGACCCGCTCCGGGACCGCAGCTCCGGCCGGCGCAGGACGCGCCGGCCGGCAACTGACGGTTGACGACGGTCAGGTGGGCACGTGTTCAGGCCATCAGGTGGGTCGGCTGACCTGGGTGGCCGCATAGCCGGCCGTGGCGATCGCGTCGATGATCTGTCCGGCCGGTACGGGTCCTTCGAGTTCGACGACGGTGCGTTCGGTGCGCAGGCTGGTGGTGCTCGCCCTGACGCCGGCCAGTTCTTCGACCTCGTCGTCGATCAGGAGCCCGCAACTGTTGCAGTGCATGCCGGTGACGGCGAATTCGACGAAGCGGAGGGTGGTCGGGCGTTGGGTCATCGGGCGGTCTCCTCGGGAGCGGGGGTCTGGGAGGTGGTGGGCTTCTGGAAGCGGATCTCGCCGCCGTACATGCCCATGCCGCAGGTGAAGGCGAGGACTCCCGGCTCGGGCCCAGGTCGATGGTCGTCCGGCCCGTGACGGGCAGGACCTCCTGTACGCCTCGGTCGGGGACGACGAACGAGCGCACGCAGCCGTTCGTGTCACGGGTGGCGACGATCAGTCGGGTGGGTACGCCGGCGGCCGCGGTGATGCGGGTGGGTGCGTAGGAGGTGCTGCGGGCTTGGACGGTGATGGTCTGGACGCCGTTCTCGACGGCCACCGTCCGCGCCGGTTGCGCGGCCGTCGCGGCCACCGCCACCGCCGCGGTCGTGGGCGTGGTCGTGGTCGTGGGCCACCAGCCGCCCAGTCGGAGCCCGGAGGTGAGCGTCCAGGAGGCGACGGCCAGCACGATCAGGGCCGTGACGGCGGTGAGCCTGCCCTGCCACACACGGGCGGCGGAGCGCAGGAAGACGCCGAGGAGCGCGAAGAGGGGGCCGGTTCCTAGGACGAAGCCCGCCATGACCGCCGCCCCGGTCAGGGGTGAGCCGGTGGTGACGGCGATCAGTTCGACGCTGAGGGTGACTCCGCAGGGGATGAGGACGGTGAGGAAGCCGAGGACGGCAGGGGTGGTGACGGCCCTCGATTTCGCCGATCGGCGTACCCGTCGCCCCCACCCGGCGGGCGGACGGGGAACGAAGCGACGCACCGGGCGGACGCCCAGCATGTCGAGGGCGAAAAGGACCATCAGCAGCGCGCTCGCCACCAGGAGCGCGGCCCGGGCTGGACGGCGGCTCCGGCGAGCCCGAGGGCGGCGCCGAGCAGGGTGTGGGAGACGAGCTTGGCGCCGAGGAACGCACCGACCGGCGCGAACAGGCCGCCGCGCTCCCACGCTTCGGGCGTCCGAGAGGTGGCCCGGCGGCCGACGGCGCCGGCGAGCAGGCCGCCTTGGACGGCGGCGCAGGAAGCGCCGCCGGCGAACAAGCCGGTGGTCAGACCGGTGACGAACAAAGTGGTGGACATGGGTGGAGGAACTCTCCCGAGCGTCAGGTGATCGGATCCGGGCACGGCGAAGCACCCGGCCGGCATCACGGCCGACAGGGTGCCGGTCGTGTCAGGTCCGGCTGACGCAGAGGAGAGAGACGGGATCGGGGGCCCTCGGCCACGCGCACCCGTCCCCGGTGGCCCCTACGGGCTCGACGCCCGCGTCGGTCGGCCGGGCGAGGGTGCCGGTCTCGGGCGGGGCCGCGAGTGCGACGGGCAGAGGTGTATGGGCGACCGCGAGCGGGCAGTCCGTGCTTCCGGACGGACAACCCTGGTCCGTCGGAAGGGCCATCGTCTGCGGCTGCTCCGCGGTCGCGGCGCCTGCCTCGGCGGTCGCGGTCGTGCCCGTGCCCGACATGGACCCGGACGCGGACGCGGAGCCCGGCATGGGCATGGGCATGGGCATGGGCATGGGCATGGCGCTGGCTCCGGGGCCGCCCATCAGGTAGGCGCAGGCCAGCAACACGCCCGCCACCACAACGGCGAGAGCGGGACGTGGGCGCCAAGCGGGGCGGACGGGCATGACGCG
This sequence comes from Streptomyces sp. NPDC046557, assembly GCF_040645975.1. Classification (NCBI taxonomy): domain Bacteria; kingdom Bacillati; phylum Actinomycetota; class Actinomycetes; order Kitasatosporales; family Streptomycetaceae; genus Streptomyces; species Streptomyces sp. NPDC046557. The sequence goes on along the minus strand of NZ_JBEYZH010000015.1, from coordinate 90,890 downwards.
ATGCTATCCAGCCGCTCCCGGCGACCCGCTCACCACCCCTGGAGGGCGGACGGTGGGGAGGCCGGCCGGCCGACAGCGGGCTCGGCGGTCCGCCCGCCACCGGCGTTCGCAGCGCGGCCCCGAAGTGTACGCGCGAGAGCGGGCACCATGGGGTCATGAGAACACGTCCCGTGCTCGTCTACGACGGAGACTGCGGCTTCTGCACGGCCTCGGCCGACACGGTGCGACGCCGGCTCCGCCCTCCTTGTGAGGTCGTGGCGTGGCAATCCGCGGATCTGGGATCCCTCGGCGTCTCCCAGGAGCAGGCCACGTACGAGGCGCTGTGGGTGACTCCCGACGGGCAGGTCTACGGCGGAGCGCAGGCGGTGGCGAAACTGCTGCTGCGCACCGGCGGGGCGTGGGCGGTCCTGGGGGCGGTGCTCACCCTGCCGCCGATGCGTTGGATCGCCCACGCCGCGTACCGGATCATCGCGATCAATCGGCGGCGGCTGCCGGGCGGCACACCGGCCTGCGCCGTACCCGCGGAGCGGCCGCCGTCCACCGGCCGGTCGTAGCAGGGCCGCTGTAGCAGGCCGCCGTGGCAGGCCGCCGTGGCAAGGCCGTCGTCGTCTCCTAGGCGTCGGCCGACCTGACAGAGCTCACGTCGTGGCCCATCCGGCCCCCGCCGGGCATGGCACGGCGCGAGGGGTCAGATGCGTCCGCCGGTGAGCCGCGAAAGGGGGCCGCGGCGGCGGAGGACCGAGCGGCGGCCCAAGGTGTAGGCGGTGGTCACGGCGGCCGCGCCGGCGGTGGCGGCTCCGGCCGCGATGGCCTTGCGGGCCCGTACCACGGTCCAGAGCCGGCCGGCTCGACCGACGGTGCCACGCAGCGCCTGCGCCGCGGCCGCGGTCTTCTGGGCCAGCGGGGCGGGGAGCGCGGTGAAGGCGCCAGCGGTGCCGCTCGCCGCGTCGGCGGTCGACTTCGCGGCTTCGCGTGCCGCGCCGGCGGCCCGGGAGCGGGGCTTGGTCCCGTTGGAGGAACCGCGGGACGTGGAAGTGTCGTTGTGTGACTTCTCCGATTCGGTCATGTCCAGCGTGTGACCGGAAGTCCGTGCCATAAACCCTCCGCACGGTCAACCTCTGGCCCTACAGGAGCTTTCCCAGGGGCCCGAGGTCGATGTTGAGGTCCTCGGGGCGGAGTCCGAAGCGGCTGCGGAGGAGTTCCATCCGGTCTTCGAGGAGCATGAGGGTCAGGCCGAGGCGCTCCTCCTGTTCCTCCGAGAGACCGCCGGTCTCGACACGCCGCAGGGCTTGGCGCTCCATCAGCTGTCGCAGCAGTTCGATGACGGTCAGGACGAGGCGGGCGAGGTCGCGTTCGACGGTGTCGGGGTCGAGGTCCACCCGCTGCGGACGGCTCATGGGGTTCCCTCCATCCAGGGTGCGGGCACGTTGTCGTTGACCGAGCTGATCAGGGCTTTGAGGTCGATGCGTACGAGGTCGACGTCGGCGATGCGCAGGGTGATGTCACCGGCCAGGACCACGCCGCCGGCGAGCAGGCGGTCGAGGAGGTCGACGAGGGCGACGTCCTGGTTCCCGATCACGTCGGCTCGGCCGACGGGGTCGGGGCGGTGGTGTGGGTGAAGGAGTAGGGCACCCAGGGTCCGGTGACCTCCACCCGGACGCCGGACGGGAGGTCGTCGGCGGCCGGGACGGTTTCGAGGAATGCCCGGCGGCGCGCCGTGGGGACGAGGTAGGCGGCGTTGAGGACGTTCTGTCCGGGCACCTGGGAGAGCTGCTGTTGCTGGGGTGGGTGGAGAACGGCGCCGGACGCCTCGTGGGCGAGCCGTTCGTGGAGGGCTTCGGCCGTGCTCCGGGCTTGCCCGGTGAGGTCGGTTTGGGCGCGGCGGTCGGCCAGGCGGCGGCGGAGGTAGTCACGGCCGGAGGCGGCACCGGGGGCGGCGACCGGGCCGGAGCGGGTGGTCGGGGAGCCGGCGGGGTCGGTCGGGGCGACGGGGGCGGCTTGGGCGTAGAGCTTGACACCCCACTCCTCCGCGTCCGTCACCCGTTCCAGGGCGTCGCCGAGGGTCTGGTGGGCGTCGGCCAGCATCCGCTCGACCCCCGAGCGGCCTCGGCAGAGGGTCGCCAGCCGGAGGGGCACCGTGGTGGTCTGGCGTCCGACGTGGGCGACCACGCCGTGGTGGGCCCGCGCCACATCGGCGAGCCAGTCCAGGTCTTCCAGATGCGCGCGCAACGGCTCCTCGTCGAAGTCGGCCGCCTCCACTGGTTCCACGACCGCCGTGAGCCCCCGGTGCTCGACCAGTTGGAGCCCGCGGCCCAGAGGGGCGCGCTGGTCGAGGGCCGGGGGCGCGCAGGGTGGTGCCGCGCTCCGCAGCACGGCGTAGACGTAGAACAGTTCGTCCGTCACGGGAGTTCCTCCTGGCGCGCGTCCTGGCGCGCTTCCAACTCGGCCACACGGCGGCGCAATTCCTCGTTCTCCCTGCCCAGTTCGCGGTGCCGGGCCTTGGAGGAGAGGGCGGGGTCCTGTTCCCACCAGTCGATCCCCATCTCCTTGGCCCGCTCGACGGACGCGACCACCAGGCGGAGCTTGATCGTGAGCAGTTCGATGTCGAGGAGGTTGATCCGGATGTCGCCGGCGATGACCGTCGCCCGGGCGAATCGGTTTGTCGCGTTCAGGGGCTTTTGGCGCACCGAGGTTGGCATAGGCGACGGGGTTGGCGTACTCCCAGACCTCCACCACCTTCCCGTCCTGGACGTTCATGCGGAAGATGTAGACGTTGTTGTAGACGAGCCTTCCGCGCTGGAGAGGATGTCGCCGTCGGCCTGGAGGACGACCGAGCGGGCGTCTTCGCCGACCGTCCATCGCTTGTCGAGGAACGCGACGTGATCGAACTTCGCCGCGATGGATTCGATGTAGCCCAGCACGCGCTCGGGACCCTCGAAGACGTACCAGGGCTCGGGGGTGCCCTCGATCGACAGCGGGATGACGAAGCGGGCGATGGGCGCGAGCAGTTGCGCGCGACTGGGGGCTGACCTCCCCGCACCGTGAGTTCGCCCCCCTTCTGCGCGCCTGGCGCGACCGCGTCCGGCCGGGCGATCTGGGCCTGCCGGCGGGCGGCCCGCGTCGGGTGCCCGGGTTGCGCCGGGAAGAGCTCGCCGCGTTCGCCGGCCTCTCGGTCGACTACATCATGCGCCTGGAGCAAGGGCGTGCGACTCCCGCCTCAGACCCGACACCCGCACCGTGAACGGCGCTTCCGACTGCAGGGCTTGGCCGTACGCCCGCCGCACGGCGAGAAGTGACCGGAAGACGAAACGGCTCCGCCCTGGGAAGGGGGAGCCGTTGCGCGATGAGATGAATGGGGCGTTCAGGCGTGGCTGTGGTGGCCGCGATGGTGCCTGTTGCCGGTGACCAGACGGTAGAGCGCGAGGAGGATCACGGAGCCGATGATGGCGGCGATCCAGGTGGAGAGATCGAAGAAGCCGTCGATGGAGTCGACGCCGAAGATGACCTTGCCGAGCCAGCCGCCGAGCAGGCCGCCCGCGATACCGATGAGGACGGTGACGATGATGCCGCCCGGGTCCTTGCCCGGCATCAGCGCCTTGGCGATGAGGCCCGCGAACAGCCCGATGAAAATCCAAGCCAGAATGCCCATGATGCGTCTCCTGCCTCGCTGGATAAAGCCGTTGTCAACGCTCGTCTGCACCGCGAGAACGGTTTCAAACGCCCCCATCGGCAAGGATCAAGGACGTGCTTTCGGGGCAGTCGAGCCGTTCCCCCGGCCCGAGTTCGGCAGGCGCTTCGCCCCGGGCGCCATGTTCGCACGATCCCTCTTCATCGCCGAGCCATTGCCGAATTCGCCTACGGTCCGATATTCGCCGGCCTGACGGGCGGGACCGGCCATTCCGGCCAGGAAGACGCCGACAGCCGCGTCCGGCTCGGCGTCCACTTCCCGCGGGACGCCACCGACGGCCTCGCCCTGGGCGACAAGGTGGCGGGCCGGGTGTTCACCACCAAGCTCCGGATTCTGTGGCGTGAGCGGTGGGGGCGGGGTCGTCTGACTGCGCCCCCACCTCGGTCCGGGAGCGCCGCCCGGCGGCGTCACGTGTCGGCGGTCCGTCGGAACAGTTGCCCGTACCCGTCGATCCCCGCATCCGGGTTCCCGGCAGCTCGCAGGGCCGCCCACAGGAGGACCTGGTTGGCCGCGAGCACGGGCCGGCGCAGCGTGCGTTCCATGGCCTCCACCGCCCCGACGGCACGGAACCCGTTGCCGCCGATGACGACGGCCTCGGCATCGGACGGCACGTGGGCCGCGACCCAGTCGTGGAGGTCGGCCGGCCGGACCAGCTGCTGGCCGCTGGAGAGCGAGCAGGGGGCCGCGTACACCACGTCGAAACCCGCGGCTTCGTAGTAGTCCAGGCCGAGGCGGTTCAGCTCGTCACTGAACCAGGGCGGGTCGACCAGGGCGATCCGGCGCGCTCCCAGCGACCGCAACGCCCGCACCGTGGCGGAGCAGGTGCCGACCACCGGCAGGCCGTGTGCCCGCGTGGAAAGCCGGTCCAGCATCGCCGCCTCGGCATCGGATCCGATCACGTAGGCCGAACTGGTGAACGCGAACGCGAGCACGTCGACGGGCGCGGCGGCGAGCAGCTCCGCGGCGTCATCGACATGGGGTGGTTCGGCGAAGGCCCGTACGGGGGCGAGCGGGATCGTGGGGTCCATCGCACCGCCCGGACGCATCGCGCCGAAGGGACCCTGGCCGCGTGGATGCCGACGTCGGAGGGCGCCATGGCCCGCAGCTCGGACTCCGGCCCCACATCGGCATGCGGGGTGAGCACCCCGATGCGCACCCGCGTGTTCCAGCCATCGGGTCGGTACACCGCGTTCGTCCTCCGCATCGCAAGCCGCAGCCCGGTTCGACCGGCCCATCATCTCCTCACCAGCCGCCGACCTCGTGGAATCGCCGCGCCGGCGGGCGTGTGAGCCGGGATGCCACGCGCGGCGGTGTTTGCTTTGGGCTGACCGGGGCCCGGACCGGGCAGGGCGCGCCTTCCGACGCGGGCGCCGCCTCGGGGCCCGGCCGGTTCGGGGGCCGGGGCCCGTTCGGGTTCAGTGAACGGACAGCCCGCCGTCGACGAAGATCGCTTGCCCGGTGACGTAGCCGGAGGCGCGGCCGGCCAGGAACACGGCCGCTCCTGCGAAGTCCTCGGCCAGACCGTTGCGACCGACCATCGTGCGCGCGGCGAGCTCCGCCACCTTCTGCGGGTCGGAGGACAGCCGCGCGTTCAGCGGCGTCATGACGAAGCCCGGCACCAAGGTGTTGCAGGTGACGCCGTACGGCGACCACGCCTCGGCCTGCGAGCGGGCCAGCGACTCCAGCGCGCCCTTGGAGACACCGTAGGCCCCGCTCTGGACGAACGCCCGGTGCGCCTGCTGCGAGGTGACGTGGATGATCCGCCCGAAGCCCCGTTCGGCCATTCCGGGCCCGAACCGCTGCCCCAACAGGTAGGGGGCCTCCAGGTTCACCGCCATCGTGGCGTCCCACACGTCGTCGCCCAGCTCGTCCATCGGGGGTCGCAGGTTGATTCCGGCGCTGTTGACGAGGATGTCGGGCTCGCCGAATGCCTCCGCCGCCTGCTCCGCGCCCGCGCGCACCCCGTCACGGGTGCCCAAATCGGCGCTGACCCAGGCCGCCCGGCAGCCCTCGGCCGTCAACTCGGCGACGGTCGCCGTCAGTTCCGATTCCTTCCGCGCCACGACGACCACGCCGGCCCCCGCCCGCGCGAGCGCTCCGGCGATGGCCCGCCCGATGCCGGAACTGCCGCCCGTCACCACGGCGACCCGGCCTTCCAGCGAGAACAGTTCGGAGAGATAGGTCTGCGTGGTCATGTCCGTAGCCTAGGCGGTGTCCGGCGAGGATGGCGTCGAGCGTCCGGCCGTAGGGGCCGGAGGCGAGGGAACCCGGTGCGGCCCGGTCGAACGGATCGGACCCGTGCCGGTGGATGGAATGGATGATGGCCTCATGACCCTTGCGCGAAGAAGAGCCGAGTTGTTCGACGGTGCGCAGTACGACCGCCGGTTCAGCGGTCCTTCGACCGGTGACGAGAAGAGCATGCTGCTCGGCTTCCTCGCGGACCAGCGCGCGACGTTGCAGTTGAAGTGTGCGGGCGTCGGCGCGGACGTGGCCCGGTGTTCCGTGGAGCCGTCCACGCTGTCCCTGCTCGGTCTCGTCCGGCATCTCGCCGATGTGGAGCGCCGGTGGTTCCGGGCGGTGCTGGCCCGACAGGACGCTCCCGCCTTGTTTTCCTCGCCTCACCAACCCGACGGGGACTTCGACCACGCGTCGTCGAAACCCGCGGATATCGCGGCGGCTTGGCAGGCGTGGCGGGACGAGGTGGCGTTCGCGGACGATTTCGTCCGCCAGGCCCCGCACTTGGACGTCCAGGGCCTGGACACGTGGCGCGGCGTGGTGTCGTTGCGCTGGGTGCTCATTCACATGGTCGAGGAGTACGCCCGGCACAACGGACATGCCGACCTGCTCCGCGAGCGGATCGACGGGGCGCGCGGGTTGTAGCTGAGGGTGGTGCGTCAGGGTTCCGGGCGTGCCGGTGGCCGGTGGGCCGCCGCCGGCTACGGGGCCTGCGTCGGGGTGAACTTCGTCAGGATCAGCAGGGTGTCGACGAGGTCCTCGGCGGGCGCGCCGGTGGCCAGGCGGCGCAACTGTTGTCCGAAGACCAGGGCGACGGCCACGCCGGCCAGGCGTTCGGGGTCGGGTACGCCGAGTTGGGTCAGGATTCCGGTGGCCAACAGGTCGTAGGCGGCGAAGCATTCGGCCGCGGCGGCGCGCAGACGGGCGTCGCGGCCGGCTTGGACGTACAGCTCGAAGGGCGCGATGTGACGGCTGTCGAAGGCGTTGCCGCCCGCGACCCGCGCCACCACCTCGGCGGCCTGCCCGATGTCGAAGCGCTCGTCGGTGCAGGCGTCGGCGAGTTCGGTGAAGTGTCGGGTCTCCTCGGCGACGAAGTGCAGGAGGCTCTCGCGCAGCAGTTCGTGCTGGGTGGCGAAGTGGTAGGTGACCGAACCGAGGGAGACTCCGGCCTCCTTGGCGATCCGCCGGTTGGTGAGGGCGGCGATGCCGTCCTGCCCGATGATCCGCAGTACGGCGTCGATGATGCTCTGGCGGGTCTCGGAAGCATGGGGCATGTCGGCATTCTGCCCCATCACCTCTGCGCGTTGCCTTGCGGGGACGGCGAGTTGGTGCGTTCCGGGTGTGGACAGCGGACGGGGCGATCCCTACTGTTCGTTCGAACGAACAGTTGAAGGTCGCCGCACGGGAGTCGTCTTGGACATATCCGGATCGAACGTTCTGCTCACCGGGGCCACCGGGGGCATCGGCTCCGCCCTGGCCGGGCGCCTCACCACGGAGGGGGCCCGGCTCACGGTCACCGGGCGGCGCGCGGATGCCCTCAAGGCCACCGCGGACGCCTGGGGCGCCCGTACCGTCGTCGCCGATCTGGCCGTCCGGTCCGATGTCGTCCGTCTCGCCGAAAGCTGTGCCGAGGCGGACGTCCTCGTGGCCAACGCCGCCCTGCCCGCGAGCGGCGATCTCCTGGACTACACCGAGGAACAGCTCGACCGCGCCCTCGACGTCAACCTGCGGGCGCCCATCCAACTGTCCCGGCTGCTGGCCGAGCGAATGGTTGCCCGCGGCCGCGGGCACATCGTGCTGGTCGGTTCCATTTCCGGCAAGGCGGCGACCAAGTCGACCTCCCTCTACAACGCGACCAAGTTCGGGCTGCGCGGATTCGCCCTGGCGCTGCGCCAGGAACTCAGGGGCACGGGAGTGGGGGTGTCACTGGTCCAGCCCGGCTTCGTCCGCGACGCCGGGATGTTCGCGGCCACCGGTGCGGCCACCCCGAACGGCATCCGCACCGTAACGCCCGGGAAGGTCGCCGACGGCGTCGTACGAGCCGTCCACCGCGACCTGTGCGAGGTCAACGTGGCGCCGCTGGAGCTGCGGCTGCTGAGCGCCATCGCCGGGCAGTTCCCCGGCTTCTCCGAACGGGTCCAGGCCCGGGCGGACGTCGACGGCTCCGTGCGGCAGATCGTCGACGCCCAGCGCCCGCACCGCTGATCGCCGTGGTCCCCGCCGGGCGGGACCGCGGCCGGCCAGCCCCCTCTCCCCTTCCTCGGTGCGGATCGGTCAATGGTGTGATCACCACGACTGCCCGGCCGTGGGCCCCAGCCGCACCCGGTGGGGCGAGGCCGACGCCGGCCAGACGCACCTGGCGGAACCCTGCGAGCACATGACTCCGGCCGCCGCCGTCTACACCGCCTCGTGCGGAACCTGCGGCGGTTCCCGGTAGCCGGCGTAGCTGTGCACGACCGGTCGTAACCGCGCGGGCCAGGGGGGTGTCACCCGCCACCGGCCACCCACCCGGGTCATCGCGGCGCCCCGACCGGCCCAAACGCCTGAGTTCGCGATCGCCGACATCGCGCCTCCCCTCCGCGCCCTCCGCATCCGCATCCCGGAGAGGGGCCCGGGCCGCTCAGGTGTCCGGCTTGGCAGCCGCGATGGCCGCGAGGGCGGAGCCGGGGTCGCGTTCGACCGCGAGATCACCCAGCGTGACGACGCCGACGAGGTCCCCGTCGGCCGTCTGCACGGGCAGGCGCCGTAGGGCGTGCCGGCGCATCAGGTCGTTGGCCTGGTCCACGCCGTCGTCGGGCTTGATGGTGATCGGTTCGGTGCTGCAGATGTCCTTCACCGTCGTCCGGGCGGGATCCCGGTTCTCGGCCATGGCGCGGATGACGAGGTCCCGGTCGGTCACGATGCCGCGCAGCCGACCTTCGTCGACGACGAGGACGTCCCCGATGTCGGCGTCCCGCATCAGGCGCGCCGCCTCCGCCAGTGAGGTCAGTTTGTCGACCGTCACCGGCTTCCCGGTCATCACCTCGTGGACCCGTCGGGCCATGGCTCCTCCCGCTGGTGCGAGCGGTTCTTGCCGGGCCCCTACCCTCCTCGGCGCGCGATACGCCCGCGTCCGGGTCAACGGTTGCGCCGTCCGGGCGGAAGCGACGTCGGGGGCGGCCCGGGCGGGGAAGGACAGAGATGGATCACGGCCGCGACGACGACAGGAATCCCGAGGAGCACAGGAATCCGTGCGGTCGGGTGCATCCGAAGGCGCGTCGCCCGCCGAACCACCGAGAGCGCAGCCGCCCATCCGACGGAGGACCGCAATTGATTCCGAAGGCCGTTCTCGCACACGCAGCCCTCACCGGACGACCCGGGTCGACCGACCCTCGACGCGACCGGGTGGACGCGGACGTGCCCACGGCGGTGGGGCGGGAACTCGAAACCGTACTGGACGACCTGCTGGCCCGGGCCCGGGCGCTCGACCCCGTTTTCGGTTGCGACGTGGCCGACCGCCTCGCCGCCTTCGTCCTGCGGGGCGGGCGCCGCAACCGGTCGAGGTTCCTGTGGTGGGCCGCCCGTGCCTGCGGAGCCGGCGAGGCCCTGACGCCCGCGCTGCTGCGGGTCGCCGCGGCCCTCGAACTCATCCAGGCGTGCGCCCTCGTCCACGACGACGTGATGGACCGGTCCGCGCTCCGCCGGGGCGGCCCGTCCTTCCACACACAGCTCGAAGCACGGTATGCCGACAGGTGCGAGGCGCCCGGGGCCTTCGGCGCGTCCGCCGCCGTCCTCGCCGGTGACCTGGCCCTGTCGTGGGCCGACGACCTCGTGGCCGCGGCCGACCTGCCGGCCGCGACCCGGGACTCCGTGCTGGAGATATGGGGGCTGATGCGGACCGAGATGGTGGCCGGCCAGTACCTGGACCTCTATACCCAGGCCACCGGCACCCGTTCCACGACGTTGGCCCTGCGGACCGCCTGCCTCAAGACGGCCCGCTACACCGTGGAGCGGCCGATGGCCCTCGGCGCCGCCCTGGCCGGAGCGGACGCGGCCACCGCGGCGGCGCTGGGCGCCGCGGGGCGCTGCGCCGGTGTCGCCTTCCAGCTGTGCGACGATCTGCTCGGTGTGTTCGGCGATCCGGAGGTCACCGGCAAGCCGGCGGGCGACGACATCAGGGCGGGGAAGAACACCTACCTGGTGGCGCTGGCGCTCTCCCTCGCGGCCTCCGGTCCGGATACGGGCGCCCTGCGCCTCCTCGACCGGTCCCTGGGCGACCGCTCCCTCACCGAGGACGGCCTGGCCGGGGTCAGGGAGGTCCTTCGGGCCACCGGAGCGGTCGCCCGCGTCGAACGGCGCATCCGGAGGCTGACCGTCACGGCCGAGCGCCACGTGTCCCGGGCGGAGCTGCACGGCCCGGCCGCGTCCACTCTGGTACGCCTCCTTCGGGAGGTGGCCTCCCCCGGCCCCGGCCGGGATGACGGCCCCCACGCCGTCCCCTCGTCCCCCTCGTCCCCCTCGTCCCCGTCCGCCGCCGCCCGACGCCCGGGAGGCGGCCGATGAGGACCGTCAGCGGACGCACGGACCACGTGGTCGTCGTGGGCGCCGGTCTCGCGGGCCTGGCCGCCGCGCTGCACCTGCTGGGCGCGGGGCGGCAGGTCACCCTGGTGGAACGCGCGCCGGTGCCCGGGGGAAGGGCCGGATTCCTGGAGAAGGGCGGCTTCCGCTTCGACACGGGCCCTACCGTCCTGACCATGCCGCACCTGCTGGAAGAGGCCTTCGCCGCCGTCGGCGACACGCTGGGCGACCGGCTTGAGCTCGCCCCGCTGCACCCGGCCTACCGCGCCTCGTTCGCCGACGGGAGCACCCTGGACGTACACACCGGGGCCGAGGCCATGGAAGCGGAGGTCGAACGGTTCGCCGGCAGCCGTGAGGCCCTGGGGTACCGCCGCCTGCGCCGCTGGCTCCAGGACCTCTACCGGGCCCAGATGCGACGGTTCATCGACACGAACTTCGATTCGCCCCGGCAACTGCTGCACCCCGACCTCGCCCGGCTGGCCGCGCTGGGCGGCTTCGGCCGCCTGGACCCCGCCATCGGACGCTTCGTCAAGGACGAGCGGTTGCGCCGGGTCTTCTCCTTCCAGGCCCTGTACGCGGGTGTCCCGCCGGCCCGCGCGCTGGCCGCCTACGCGGTCATCGCCTACATGGACACCATCGCCGGCGTCTACTTCCCCACCGGGGGCATGCACGCCCTGCCGCGCGCCATGGCCCGCTCCGCCTCCGACGCGGGCGCCTCCCTCCTCTACGGGCAGGAGGTGACACGGTTGGAACGGCGCGGCGAGCGGATCACCGCCGTCGTCACCGACCGGCAGCGCATCGCCTGCGACGCCGTCGTCCTCACCCCCGACCTCCCGGTCACCTACCGGCTCCTCGGGGCGTCACCACGTCGCCCGCTGCGGCTGCGGCACTCGCCCTCGGCCGTGGTGCTGCACCTGGGCACCGACCGCACCTGGTCCCGGCTCGCCCACCACTCGATCTTCTTCGGCAAGAAGTGGAAGGAAACCTTTCACGAGCTGACGCGGACCGGACGGCTGATGAGCGACCCCTCCCTCCTCGTCACCCGGCCCACCGCCACCGACCCGCGACTGGCCCCGGCCGGGCGGCACGGCCACTACGTGCTGGCCCCCTGCCCGAACACCGACATCGGCCCCTCGGCCGACCGTTGGGCGGTCCTCGGGCCGCGCTACCGCCGCGAGCTCCTCGCCGTACTCGAACACCGGGGCCTCACCGGCCTGGAGGCCGCCATCGAAGAGGAAGCCCTGGTCACACCGGCCGACTGGACGGCGCAAGGCCACGCCGCGGGCACTCCCTTCTCCGCCGCGCACACCTTCGCCCAGACCGGGCCCTTCCGCCCGCGCAACCTCGTGAGGGGCACGTCGAACGCCGTCCTCGCGGGCTGCGGCACCACCCCGGGTGTCGGCGTCCCCACGGTCCTGATCTCCGGGAAGCTCGCCGCCGCGCGCATCACGGCGGGAACCGGCCGGTCTCTCCCGCGCGCCCGATCCACCGGGAGTCCGTCCACCGAGAGTCGATCCACCGAGAACGGAGCACCGGCGTGACGCGACGTGAACTGGACGCGGCCGGCATCACCGAGCCGGCCCTGCGCGCCGCGTACGCCGCCTGTCGCGGGCTCAACGCCCGGCACGGCAAGACGTACTTCCTCGCGACCCGGCTCCTGCCCGCCGACCGGCGCCCGGCCGTCCATGCCCTCTACGGCTTCGCACGCCGGGCGGACGACATCGTCGACGACACCGACACTCACGCCGACCTCGGCGGCGCCGGCGAAGAGCACCGCTCGCGGCTCCTGGGCGAGCTCACCGCCTCCCTCTCGACGGCGCTGACCGGCGGCGGCAGCGACGACCCGGTCGTCCGCGCCCTGGCGGACACCGCCTCGCGCTACCGCATCCCGGCCGCCCACTTCACCGACTTCCTGGCCTCCATGCGCAGCGACCTCAGCGTCACCCACTATCCGACGATGCGGCACCTGCGCGCCTACATGCACGGGTCCGCCGCCGTCATCGGCCTGCAGATGCTCCCCGTCCTCGGTACGGTCGGCCCCCGCGACGAGGCCGCGCCGTACGCCGCTGCGCTCGGCGAGGCGTTCCAGCTGACCAACTTCATCCGGGACGTCGGCGAAGACCTCGACCGGGGCCGGGTCTACCTGCCGATGGACCTCCTCGGCGCATACGGGGTGGACCGCGACCTGCTGGTGTGGAGCCGCGGCACGGGGCGCGGCGATCCGCGCATCACCGAGGCGCTCAAGGCCGCGGCCTCCCACACCAGGGGCGTCTACGCGCGGGCCGAACCCGGGATCGACCTGCTGCACCCCACGAGCCGCCCCTGCGTCCGGACCGCTTTCGTGCTGTACGGGGACATCCTCGACGCCGTGGCCCGTGACGGGTACGCCTCGGTACACCACCGCTCGACGGTCCCCCGGCGACGCCGGGCGGCAATCGCCGGACGGGGCCTGGTACGGGCCGTCACCGCCCGCCGGCGCCGCTCCGGCGGGTTCCCGCGCCAGGCCGCCCGGCCGGCGTCCGCGGCCACGCCAACACCGACGGCCACGCCGGAAAACCTGACGGAGACCACACGGTGAGCACGAAACGCACCCGCCGCGCCCGCCTTCCCCTCAGTCTGCGCCGGGCGCCCCTCCCCTGGGAGCGGCAGGAGCCCACCTGGCGCGCCGCCTCCCCCCGGACCATCCGTGCGTCCCTGGAGGGCGCGCTCGCCCGCCCGTCGGGCAACTGGTACGTCCTGGGCGCCTCCTCCGGCATCGGGCCGGGCACGCCGCACGGCTTCTCGGTGGCCGGCGAGGAGATCGTCGCGTGGCGCGACGGGGAGGGTCGCCTGCTGGCCGGCTCCGGCATCTGTCCCCACCTGGGAGCCCCGTTGGCGCAGGCCCGGGTGGACTGCGGAACGCTCGTCTGCCACTGGCACGGAATGGCCCTGGACGGTGGACCCTTCGCGGGCTGGACCGGCTACCCGGCGCACGACGACGGCGTCCTGTGCTGGGTCCGGCTCGATGCGCACGGCGGGGAGGAGCCCTTGCCGCGCCCGGTCGTACCCCGGCGCCCGGACCTCGGCCGGGCGGTGGCCTCCGTGTACGGGACCACCGGGACCTGCGAGCCTGAGGACATCGTCGCCAACCGTCTCGACCCCTGGCACGGGGCCTGGTTCCACCCCTACTCGTTCGTCGACCTCCGGGTACTGGAGACCTCGGGCCCGTCGTCGTCGACCCAGGGCGACGCCCTGGTCGTCCGGGTGTCGTTCCGCCTCACCGACCGGATCGTCATCCCCGTCACCGCCGAGTTCACCGCCCCCGAGCCCCGTACCGTCGTCATGCACATCACCGAGGGCGAGGGCCGAGGCTCCGTGGTGGAGACCCATGCGACCCCGCTGGGGCCGGGGCGGGACGGCCGGCCCCGGACCAGGGTGACGGAGGCCGTCATCGCGGCCTCCGAGCGCCCCGGCTTCGCCGTAGCCCGGGCCGGCGCGGCCCTGCTGCGGCCGCTCGTGCGCCGGGCGGCCGGCCGACTCTGGAAGGACGACCTGGCCTACGCCGAACGCCGGTGGCACCTGCGCAGCACCGGCCGATTCCCCGGCTGACGCTCGGGACGGCGCGGTGTTCAGGCGGGCGCCCGGCCCAGCCTCGCCAGCGTCCGCATCAGGATGGACCGCCCCCGTTCCGGCACCGTCCACAGCGTCTCGCCCCGTAGCCCCCACTGCTCCAGCAGCGCGTTGGCGGCCAGGAACCCGCTGGTCGCGGCCCGCTCCATCAGGGCCACCGGCAGCCCCGTACGCACCATGTCGCCCGCCACCAACAGTCGCGGATCGGCAGTGCGCACCCCCGGACGGGAGGTGTAGCCGCCGAGTTCGAACAGCGGGCAGTCGTCGCGCCATTCGTGCCGTACGTCGACCGCCCTGGCCCCCCGGGTCTCCTCGTACACCGTGTGCAACTGCTCCACGAGCCGTTCCTCCACCCCCGAACGCTCCCGCGCCGGGTCCACGGCGTAGGCGTGCAGTTCGACCACCGAGCCACCGGTCCGCAGCGCCCAGCGGTGGGCCTCGCCTTCCCAGCGGTCCGGGACGCTGACGTTGTCCAGGTCCCCGTAACCGCTCGTCCCGAGGAAACCGGGCCGCTGTGGTCGGACCGGACGGTCCAGCCAGAGCCGCGTGACGAGGAACGGCGGGGCGGTGCGCAGCCCTGCGATGTCCTCGCGCCACCGTTCGTCGCCGAGGTCGTCGCAGGCAGCCACGACCCGCCGTAGCCCTTTGACGTCCATGGCGAGGACGACGGCGTCGTAGCGTTCGATGCGGCCGGCCGTCCGCACCTCGTAGCCGCCCGCACCTGTCGGGCGTACCTCCTCCACGGCCGTGGCCGTGCGCACGTCGGCGCCCAAGGCGGCCAGGTGACGGCCGAGCGGCTCCCACAAGGCCTGGGGGAACGGCTCGCGCGGCACGTCGAAGAGCAGGCCCTCGCCGGAACCGAGGAAGTAAATGTGGAACATCAGCACCAGTTCGGCGGCCGACAGCCGGGACGGATCGGCGAAGAAGCTGCGGGAGAACACCTCGAACGCGAGGTGCCGCGCGGCCCGCGGGAACCGGATCGCGGCCAGGAACTCCTCGGCGCTCACCCCGTCGAGCGTTCGGTAGACCTCGGGCACCGCCACGTCCAGCAGTGGCAGCGCGGCCCGGGCGTCCATCCGGGTCAGGTCGCGCCAACCGAAGGAGGGGCTGCGGGCGACGAAGCCCAGGGCGCTGAGCGGAGGAGTGCGCGGTACCCGGGCGAAGCCGTCCTCGCCGCCGCCGCTGTGCCGAAGGGGGTAGTCGGGCAGCCCCACGAGAGCGTGCAGGCCCGGATCGGTACGCCTCAACAGCGCGCGCAGGTTGTAGTACTGGCGGAAGAAGGCATGGAAGCCGCGGCTCATCGTTGCCCGCGATCCGTCACCGAGACGGACCGGCCACCCGGCCAGTCGCCCGCCGAGCCCGTTCTCCCGCTCGAACACGGTCACCGCCACCCCGCGCTCCGCCAGCGGCACCGCGGCGGCCAGACCCGCGATGCCGCCGCCGACCACCGCGACGCGCGGCGGCTCGCCCTGGATCCGCTCGCGGCCCGGACGCCCCGGCACCTCGTGCGCCCGCCGGTCCCTCCCGGGATGGCGGCGCTCCCGGCCCTTGGACGTCATGCCGCCCGCTCCTCGCGCCTCGGGGCCCGCGCCACGAACGTGTGCGTGATGCCCCCCTGCCATCCCGCGAGCGGCAGGGTGCGTACGTCGAGGAAACCGGCGCGGCGCATCCTGTCCGCGAACCTCGGGGCCGTGTCGAAGCCGACGACGCTGCGCCACAAGTGCGCGTACAGGGCCGCGTCCCCCGTCATGCGGCCGAGCGGCATCACCACTCCCCGGCACACGGCGGTCCAAGCGGCCCGGTGTACCGCGCGGCCGCTCAGCGTGTACTCGTGTACGGCGATCCGACCGCCGGGTGCCATGGCGGCGAGAACCGCCGCCAACGCGCCGTCGGTGTCCGTGACGTTGCGGAAGAGGTAGGCGGCGAAGACCGCGTCGAACGGGCCGCCCGCTCCGGCCTGATCCAAACGGTCCGCCGCTGCGTGCACGAAGGAGACGTGCGCCGGCCACCGCTTCGAGGCCGCCCGCGCCAGCATCCCCGCCGAGGCGTCGACCGCCGTGATCCCACACCCGTGGGCACCCGCGGCGAGCAGCGCGGCGGTCGAGGCGCCCGTTCCGCAGCCCAGATCGAGCAGCCGGCCGCCGTGGGGCAGCGACCGGACGCCGAGGCGGCGGGCCGAACGGCGCAGTTGGCTGTGGTAGCCGGGGTGGGCGCCGACCAGCAGGTCGTAGGTCGAGGCGGCGTGGTCGAAAGCGGCGGACAGGTCCTCGTCGCGCAGCAGGGGCACGGATCGTGTGGCGGGCATGGGGTGCGGGGTTCCTTCCGTGGGAGGCCGCGCAAGCGTCCTCGGCGGCTCAGGGGTGCGTCCGTCGTCGCACCAGGGGCAGTTCCAGCAGGGTCAGCAGCATCGGGGCCATCGGGGTCCGCAGACCGAGCAGGAGGTCCTCCCACCAGGTCGTCGTGCCGTCCAGGAACCGCAACAGGCGGTCGGCCGGCACGGTCCGGAAGAGGTCGGTGAAGAACCGCGCCCCGTCCATCCGCCCGGTCGCGAGGGCGCGCAGCAGCACCGCGTCCATGGCCAGTGGGCGGGCCCCGTACGGGGCGGGGACGGCCGGGTCGTGACCGTGGCGCAGCGCCGTGTCGATGGCGCGGGTCTGGCGCTGGATCGCGGCGAAGGTGTAGCCCGTCGAGGGCCGGGTCGCACCGCCGGCCGCTCCGATGGGGACGATCGCGCGGCCCCGCCGGCGCGGGAAGCGGGCATCGGTCATGGGGATGACGCCCGCTTCGGTGCCGGTGACCGTGAAGGCGCGCAGTCCGAGGACGTCGCGGCAGTAGTCCCGCAGTTCCCCGTCGTAGGCCGCGTCGGGCAGCACGCGCGACGAGAACCGCGTGTACTCCACGAGGGCCTCGGTGCGGCTGAACGGCAGGACGTAGCCGAAGGACAGGCCCGAGGTCGGCTGCGGCGTGCGGAAGTCCATCAGGTGGGCGTGGGACGGATCGAAGGCCGGAGCGGGGGTCCGCACGAACCAGCCCTTGAAGTGTTGGAGCAGGGTGGTGCGGGAGGGGGGCAGGGGTCGCGGCGGGCGCGAGTCGAACACCCAACGGGCACGGAACGTCCGCGTACGCCCGTCCGCGTCGTGTCCGCGTACCTCGGCCCCGCCCGGGTGGTCCCGCACCGAGTCGACGTCCACGGTGCGGCGCCCGCAGCCCCGGGCCGCCAGCGTCTGCCGGGCGGCCGCCTCGAATCGAGCGGAGCGCAGCATCTTGTACCGCCACGGCCCGAGGTCCGATTCGGCCGGGCGGCCGTCGCCGCCGGTCACTCTCAGCCGGTCCCAGTGGCCGGTCAACAGCGGATCGTGTTCGCCCGGCCCCCGCTCCCAGAAGCACCAGGTCCGGTCCGGCACGCGCAAGGGGCCGGGGTACGCCTCCAGGACGGTCACCGAAGGGGGACGGGCGGCCCAGGCCCCGGGGGCGGTCAGCCGCAGCGCGAGACCCAGGCCCGCGGCGCCCGCCCCGATGATCACCACGTCGGCGTCCGCGTCCCCGTCCAATCTCCCCGCCCTCTCGCTCCGGCGCGCAGCGACCGCTGCTCCTCCTTCCCTTCCCCCCGTCAGGCTGTCGCGGATGCATCGGCTAGCCCATGTGGCCGCGTCGTCGCCCGTCCCGGCCCGGGCTCGGGTATCACCGTGGAGGGTGGACGACGGGCGCGCGGGCGCGTCGGTGCGCCGCGAACGTGTCGTAGGTGTGGAAGGCGGCTGGTGCACGTGGAACGACAGGCCCTGCGGGATCGTCATCCCGGGCTGGAAGCGGCGAAGGCGGCGATCCGTGCGCTGCCCCCGCGGTGGACGGCCGCCTCGGAGCGGGCGGCGGGCGGGCTGTGGCGGCTGCCGAGGGCGGCCGATGCCGTGGAGTACGCGCTGGGGCAGGGGGACGAGGCGCTGCGCCGGCGTGGCTGGGTGATGGTGCGCGCCCGGGTGGCGGAGGAGATCGGCTCGGGGCGGGACTGGACGCGGGAGGCCGCCGGATGGCTCGCGCGGGGAGGGGCGACGTGGCGCGAGTCTGCCCGGGTGACGGGCGACCTCGCGTGGCGGGCGCGGGCCGAGGGGTTCAGCGCCCTGCTGTTCCTGGACGACGCGTACGTGACGGCGTCGGATCCGGGCACCGCGTTCGGACGGGGCCTGTGGCACTCGTACCTGACGACCCTGCGGTACGACTTCCGCTGTCTCGCCATCGAGGAGTTCTTCGCCGGGCTGCCGTCCGGGCGTGGCTCCCAGGACCCGTACACCGACGCCTTGCGCGCCTTCGCCCTGCTCGGGCGTTCGCGGACGGAAGGGCTGGAGCTGATGGAGGCGGTGGTGGCCCGGGCGGGCGACGAGGACAAGGTGGTCCACGCGTTGCTGCACGGGCTGTGGCTCGGGGAGAACCTCCCCCGGCAGGCGTCGCTGATGCTGGACCTGTTGGAGACCTCGGCCCTCTCGGAGGGCCTGCTCGGGCCGGAGGCACTGTTCCGCAAGGCGGGGGCGCTGCGCAGGTTGAAACGGTACGAGCCCGCCCTGGCGGCCGTACAGAGCGCGATCGACTGCCTCGATCCCGGCGAGGTCGTCGTGCACGCCGACTGCGTCCGCGAGCGGTCCCTGATCCTGGCGGAACGCAGCCTGCACGCCGTCGCCGGCCTCCCGGCCGAGCAGGACGGCGGTGAGCGGCTCGCCGACTGACCCCGCGTCAGCGCCGGCGGCGCAGGGTTTCGGCGACCGCGGTGTTGGCCACCACGACGGCGGCCCACAGCAGCGCGGCGGTGTGGTGGTCGAGGGCGTACAGGGCGGCGGCGCTGCCACCCAGCACCAGTGCCTTGACCGTCAGGACTCCCGCCAGGGGCAGGGGGAAACGGGCCTTCGGCGCGGCGAACAGGCCCCACGGCGCGATGGTCACGGCCAAGGTCCCCGCGGCGAGCAACCCGCCGGTGACACCGCCGCCGCCGGTCCGGTATCCCCACCAGGCGAGGACGGCCAGCGCCACGATCTCCACGAGGAAGGCGAGCCCCTCGTTGGCCGTGAACCAAGGCCGCCCGCCGTAGGCGGTTCCGGCCGGTTTCCGCTCGGACATGAGCCCTCCCCCGTCGCTCCAGGACCGGAAGAATAGGCGACGAGCGGTCTTTCCGATACGACTGCGGCGCGCCCGCGTGGGCCGCCCGCCGTGTGGGCCGTCGGTGGCGAACTGGCCCGCACCCGCGCGCGCCTTCCGACCGGTCGGCCGCCCGGCGCCGGACAATCGCCGTGGTCGACGCACGGCCGGGGCTCTGCGGCACACCGAGGGGAACGGAACGATCGATGGACACTGCGGCGGCGCCGGATCGTAGGACCCTGTTGGCCGGCGTGCTCGCGAGCGCCTCGGTCGGCCTCGTCGGATGCGCGACGAAGAGCGCCGCCACGCCGGCGGCCGACGCTTCGTCGAGTGCGCGGCCGACCACCCCCACCGCCGCGTTCACCCGCCTGATGGAGGGCAACGGGCGCTGGGTGAGCGGAGACCTGCACCACCCCGACCGCGATCCGGACCGGCGTCAGTTCGTGGCCCAGAGCCAGGAGCCCTTCGCGTCGATCCTCGCCTGCATCGACTCCCGGGTGCCGCCCGAACTCCTCTTCGACACCGGGCTGGGTGACCTGTACGTGATGCGCACGGGTGGGGAGGCGGTCGCACCGGTGGTGACCGGTTCCGTCGAGTACGGACCGATGACGAGCGGCACTCCGCTGATCGTGGTCCTCGGGCACCAACGGTGCGGAGCCGTGGAGGCGGCGTACAAGTCGCTGCGGGACGGCAAGCCGCTGCCCGGCAACCTACAGGCGATCGTCAAGGCCCTGGAGCCGGCGTACGCGCAGGCCGTGAAGGAAGGCGGCGCCGACCCGGTCGACACCATGGCCCGGGCCCAGGTCACGCTGACCGCGACCGCCCTGCGCTCGAACCAGGACCTCGCGCCGCTGGTGGGCAAGGGCGCCCTCGCCGTGGCGGGTGCCTACTACTCGCTCGACACCGGCAAGGTGGAAGTCCTGTCCGGCGAACCCCGATCGGGTGGCTGACGGTCGGCTACCCGCGCGCCTCCACGGCACGGTTGTCGGTGGACGGGCGACCGGCTTACGCTCGCGGGCATGCCGCACGAGAAGGAAGTCCCCGAGCCGGCCCAGGTGTTGCGCTCGGCGTACGGTGCGTTCGGCGCCGTCGTCGCGACGATCACGGACGAGCGGTCGTGGCTGCCGACCGGCTGCCTCGGCTGGTCGGTGCGCGACCTCGTCTACCACTGCCTGCGCGACGCGCAGCGCGGCCTGGTGGCGCTGCACACGCCTGTCGACAGAGCGCCGGACCGGGACGCTGTCGGCTACTGGGCAGACTGGCGTCCGGGGACGGTGGGCGCCGCCAACGGCCGGAGGTTCAACCGCGTGGTCGCCGGTATGTTCCTGCACGTCGAGCAGTTGTGTGAGCTGTACGCGGAGACCGCGGCCGCGGTGGTGGACGCGGCGACCGGCGCCGCGCTCGACCGGCCGGTCGCCACGCAGGGCCACGTACTGGCCGCCGGGGATCTGCTCCGCACACTGGCCGTCGAGGCGACGATCCACCATCTCGACCTCGTCGTCTCCCTCCCCGACGCCCGGGGCCCTTCGGCGGAGGGGCTCGGAGAGGTCCGCCGCACGCTGGACGGACTGCTCGGCCACCCGGCGCCGGTGACGTGGGACGACGCGCGGTACGCGCGCGTGGCGACCGGGCGGGCCCCGCTGAGCGACGCCGACCGGAACCGCCTGGGTGCGGACGCCGCCCGGTTCCCCTTGTTCGGATAGACCCGGCCGCCGACGGGCCGAACACCCGTCCGTGGTGGCCGAATCGGTCCCACGCGGGGATAGTGGGCAGCGCCGAGGACTCTTCCCTCAACGGAGGCCCGTATGAAGCGCGTTGTGTCCCTGATCGTCTCGACGGCCCTCGGGGCGGCCTTGACGGTCGCCGTCGCTGGCCCGGCGTCCGCGGACGCCTATGACTGCCGCACCTGGTACGCCTCCGGGACCACCGCGGCCGGTACGTGTACCAACGGCACCGGCGAGTTCCGCGTGTACACCAAGTGCGTCAGGACGTGGGCGAAGGACTACTACGTCTACGACCCGACGTGGAACCGCGTGGGCACCACCAGCACGGCCACCTGTTACAGCGGGGGTCGGGCAACCGCCGCAGGCATCCAGGTGCACTGATCGCGGCTCCGCCGATGGCGCGGCCCACCGCGCTCGGCCCGCGCGGGGCCGCCGCGCCCCCGCGGGTGTGGCGGCCTCGTCCCGGGCCGCCGGGCTCCTAAGCTGGGCGGACTGGTGGACGACCCTCGGAAGCGGACTGGTGGACGACCCTCGGAAGGCGGGCCGATCGTGCGGCAGAGCGAGATCGACGAGATCCTGGACCGTCCGATCAGCCGGGAACTCCTGGCCCGCGATCTGACGCGGCTGGCCTACGTCGCCAAGGACGGCACACCCCGGGCCGTACCGATCGCCTTCGTCTGGAACGGCTCGGAGATCGTCATGTGCACCGCCAAGAACGCGCCGAAGCTGCCGGCGCTGCGCCACAACCCGGCGGTGGCCCTGACCATCGACACCGAGGTCCACCCTCCGCAGATCCTCCTCATTCGCGGGCGGGCCGAACTGGACGTCGTCGACGGCATCCCGGACGAGTACCTACAGGCGAACGGCACCTACCGGATGACGCCCGAGCAGCGGGTCGAGTGGGAGGCCGGCGTCCGCTCGCTCTACGACGGGATGGTCCGGATCGTCGTGACGCCGACCTGGGCGAAGCTGATCGACTTCGAGACGACCCTGCCGAGCGCCGTGGAGGAATTGCTCCGGCGGCGGGACGGGAGCGGGAACGCGTAGGTCGCGGGCACGGAAGCGGGCACCGGAGAAAGCGCCGGCGACCGCACCGGCGACCGCACCGGATAGCGGGGTGCACAATCGTTTACCCTGAGGGTGAACAGTTGTGCACCCCGCTGTGCCCGCTCTCGTCCCCGCGTCTGGAGCAGCATGTCCTCCGCGATACCCGCCCCCGCTCCGGCACCCGCGGCCTCTCCCCATCCCCGGGCCGTCGTCCCCGTCCTCGCCTTCTGCGGCATGGTCGTCGCCGTGATGCAGACCCTCGTGGTGCCCCTGCTGCCGCACGTCCCGGACCTGACGGGGGCGAGTCCCGGCGCCGCGGGCTGGCTGGTGACCATCACCCTCCTCACCGGCGCGGTCTTCACGCCGGTGCTCGGCCGCGTGGGTGACATGTACGGGAAGCGTCGGGTCCTGCTCGCGTCCCTGGGCGTGCTCACGGCCGGTTCCGCACTGTGCGCGGTCAGCTCCGACATCGGAGTGCTGATCACCGGCCGGGCCCTGCAGGGCGCGGCGCTCGCGGTGATCCCCCTGGGCATCAGCATCATCCGCGACGAACTCCCGGCGGAGCGCGTCCTGTCCTCGATCGCGCTCATGAGCTCGACCCTCGGCATCGGTGCGGCGATCGGCCTGCCGGTGGCCGCGGTGGTGATCGAGAACTTCGACTGGCACACCATGTTCTGGGCATCGGCCGCGCTCGGCCTGCTCGATCTGCTCCTGGTGCTGTGGATCGTCCCCGAGTCCGCGGTGCGTTCCCGCGGCAGCTTCGACGTCCTGGGAACCCTGGGGCTGACCGGTTCGCTCGTCGGGCTGCTGCTGGCCATCACCCAGGGCGCGGACTGGGGCTGGACCTCGGCGCGCACCCTGGGCCTGCTCGGCGCCTCGGTGGTGGTGGGTGTGCTGTGGGGACGCTACGAGCTGCGCGCCCGCTCCCCCATGGTGGACCTGCGGGTCTCCGCCCGGCCCGCCGTGCTGCTCACCAATGTCGCGGCCCTGCTGATCGGGTTCGCCTTCTACGCGAACTCCCTGGTCACCGGTCAGATGGTGCAGGAGCCCACCAGCACGGGGTACGGGCTCGGTGCCTCCATCGTGGTGAGCGGCCTGTGCCTGCTGCCGGGCGGTCTGGCCATGGTCGCCCTCTCGCCCGTCTCCGCGAGGATCTCCGCCGCCCGTGGGCCGCGTACCGCGCTCGCGCTCGCCGCCGTCGTCATGGCGGTCGGCTACGTGGTCCGCTTCTTCACCAGCCACAGCCTCTGGCTGATCGTGGCCGGGGCCACCGTGGTGGCCTCGGGCACCGCGATCGCGTACTCGGCGCTGCCCGCCCTCGTCATGCGGGCCGTGCCGGTGAGCGAGACGGCGGCGGCCAACGGGCTGAACACCCTGATGCGTTCCGTCGGCCAGGCCTGCTGCAGCGCCGTGGTCGCCGCCGTGCTGGCGCACGTGACCTTCGTGGCCGACGGCCGCACCGCCCCCACCCTGCATGCCTACCTGCTGATCTTCCTCATCGCCGCCGGAGCGGCGCTGGCCGCCCTCGGTGCCACGCTGTTCCTTCCCTCGGACCGGCCCGGAGCCGGCGCCACGCGCGGCCCAGGCCGCACGGGCGGTACGGTCACGGTGTCAGCGTCCGCGACCGCCGCCCGGGAGAGCGCATGAGCAGCACCGACGAATCCGTCACCGCCACGGCCGGTGGGGAGGCCGGTGCCGGGACGGGACGCGATGCCATCGTGCGCGCCGCGCGCAGGGCGTTCACGCTGCGGCCGTACGCCGAGGTCACGATGCGCGGCATCGCCGCCGACGCCGGGGTGAGCCCGTCACTGATCGTGAAACGGTTCGGCAGCAAGGAGGCCCTGTTCAACACGGTCGCCGACTTCCGGGCGGCCGCCGACGCGCTCTTCGCCGCTCCGCCGGCCACGCTCGGCCGGCATCTGGTCCTGACGATGGTCGAGCTGCGCGACCGGCTCCGGGGTGACCCCCTGCTGCGGGTCGTGTTCTCCCTGGGCATGGAGGACGAACGGACCCTGCTGCGCGCCCGGTTCCGCGAGCAGGTCACCGACCGGCTGGCCGACACGCTGACCGGCCCCGACGCGCGGTTGCGGGCCGAGCTCATCGCCGGCCAACTGCTGGGCTTGGGCGCTACTTTGAGCCTGCACCGGCCGGACGGCGCCGGATCCCGCGCGAGCGCCGAACGGCTGGCGGACCTGTACGCGCCCGGCCTCCAGCGACTCATCGACGGCGCCTGACACCGGCGCGGCACCGACACGGCACCGACAGGTCACCGGTGCGGCTGGGTTTCGGTGAGGGTGCGGCAACCTTCTGCGTCCCCGGCGGCAACCGGAGGGGGAACAGCGCACCGCACCGGTGCGCCCACCGGTTCGTCCGGCGGCCGTACGGTGACGGTCGCCACCGACGGCTCCGCCGCCCACCGGACCGTGCTGGTCCCGCGCGGCACCTACCACGAGACGGTGAACGTCTCCGCCTCCGAACTGGCCGGCACCGACGGCTGGAACCCGACGCGCTGACGGGCAGAACTCGGCCGGTCATCGCGCGACGCATGAAACCGGCGCGTTGAAGCATGCGCGTGACATGGAATGCGTGATGTACGAGGAAGGCTCGGGCCGGGCGGAGACGGTGGAGTGCGGCGTGGAGGACGAAGCCTGCCAACTGGTGCTGAAGCGGCTGCGCGGGCTGGGTGGGGGCGAGTTCGGCTGGGTGCGTCTGGTCGACCCGGCCGAGTCGGAGCTGGTGCGGCTGGCGGGGGAACTGGGCCTGCACCCCCTCGCGGTCGAGGACGCGGTCCAGGCACGGCAGCGCCCCAAGCGCGAGCGCTTCGGCGACGTGCTGGCCGTCGCGCTGAAGACGCTCTGGTACGTCGACGCCGACGCCGCGGTGGAGACGGGACAGCTGATGGTGTTCGTCGGTCCCCGGTACGTGCTCACGGTGCGGCACGGGCCCGTGGACCCGGCCGCCGAAGCCGCGCGCCGGCTCGAAGCCGACCCCGGCATGCTGCGGTTCGGCCCGCTGTCCGTCCTGCACGCCGTCCTCGACGTGGTCGTGGACGCCTACGGCGATTCCGCGGACAACGTGCGGGCCGCGCTGACGAAGCTGGAGGACTGCGTCTTCTCCACCTCCCGCGTCGATCACACCGAGGCCATCTACTCCCTCAAGCGGGAGGTGCGGGAGTTCCGCGACGCGGTGGCGCCCTTGGTGCCCGTCCTCCAGGGGCTCCTGGCCGGCCCGGTCGGCGACGGGCAGGACCATCCGCCGAAGGTGCTGCCCTACTTCCGTGACGTGGCGGACCATCTGCACCGCACCGACACCGAGGTCCGGTCCCTGGACGAGCTGCTGACCTCGGTCCTGGACGCGCAACAGGCGCGGGTGGGCACCTGGCAGAACGACGACATGCGCCGCATCTCGGCCTGGGCGGCGATCTTCGCGATCCCCACCATGGTCGCCGGCGTGTACGGGATGAACTTCGAGCACATGCCCGAGCTGCGCTGGAGCTACGGCTACCCGCTCGCCCTCGGACTCATGGCGCTGGCCTCCGGCCTCCTCTACCGCGCCTTCCGCCGCAACGGCTGGCTCTGACCCCCGCCGCGGCGGGGGGTGGCCGTGATCGTGATCGTGGACAATTACACTCCCGTCGTAAGTGCTGCGCGCGCCCGCCGCGCCGCGGACACGTTGACGAGAGGGCTCTCAGTGGGAACGGGACGCAGCGCACCGGAGCCCCGACAGCCCGTCATGGCGGATGTGGCCAGGGTGGCGGGGGTGTCCCACCAAACGGTCTCGCGGGTGCTCAACGGTGCGCCGCACGTCCGGCCGGAAACCCGCGAGCGGGTCCTCGCGGCCATCCGGGAGCTCGACTACCGCCCCAACGTGGCGGCCCGCGCCCTGGTGACGCGCCGGTCGCAGACGCTGGGCGTGGTCAGCTTCGGGAGCGCCCTGCACGGGCCGGCTTCCATGCTGGACGGCATCGAGCAGGCGGCGCGCGGCGCGGGTTACTTCGTCAGCGTGGCGAGCCTGCGTTCGCTCGACACGCGCTCGGTGCAGGACGCGGTGGACCGGCTCCGCGACCAGGGCGTCGAAGGGGTCGTGGTGATCGCCCCGCAGACCCCGGCGGTGAGCGCGATCGCCCGGCTGACCACCGCCGTCCCGGTCGTCGCGGTCGGTGCGGGCGCCGGCTCACGCGTGCCGACGGTGTCGGTGGACAACGAGGCGGGCGCCTACGCCGTCACCCGGCACCTTCTCGACCTCGGGCACGCCACCGTTCACCACATCTCCGGTCCGCCCGGTTGGCTGGAGACGACGACGCGGCTGGCCGGATGGCGCAAGGCGCTGGAGGAGGCCGGGGTACGGGCGCCCGCTCCGCACTCCGGCGACTGGAGCGCCCGGGCCGGTTACGAGACGGGGCTCACCCTCGCGGACGACCCCACGGTCACCGCCGTGTTCTGCGCGAACGACCAGCTCGCCCTCGGGTTGCTGCGGGCCCTGCACGAGGCGGGGCGGACCATCCCCGGGGACATCAGCGTGGTGGGCTTCGACGACATCTCGGAAGCCGCCTACTTCACGCCACCGCTGACCACCGTGCGCCAGGACTTCGGCGAGCTGGGCCGCCGGGCCCTGGAACTGCTGGTGGAGGAACTGACGGGGTCGGACCGGCCCGGGTCCGACCTCCCCGGAGCGGGTGAGGCCGGAGCGGAGGCGACCTCGGCGGCGGAACACGGCGGCCGGGCGGTCCGGCACGTCCTGGTGCCCACGGAGATCGTCCTGCGCCGCAGCACGGGTACGGCGTCCCGCTAGAGCCGCCCGGCTCCCTGGCGCACGTGCGCCGGTGACCGCCCGGACGCGGTCACCGGCGGACGCTCACCTCACGACAGCGGGGGGTAAGCGTTGCGCATCAGCTCCTGGAACTGGGCCGAGAACCAGCGGCCCGACAGCGGCGCGCCGGGCAGGGCGCCCGACGGGTTGAACCCGTTGCGGGCGTTGCCCCCGTACGTCGGGTCACACATCCGGTCGAAGCCCTTGCCCTCGTCGTTGGGGATCTGCGCGCTGGAGCCATCCGACTCGCCCGGCGGCTTCATCCACACATAGGCGTCGATCCCGGGCGCGGGCTGGGCCTTCGGGCGTTCGCCGAGTCCCGCCCCCGACTGGTTGCACCAGTTGCCTATGTGGATGCGGCGGTCGTAGCGCCCGCCGTCGACGTACGCGTCCACACCGGTCGAGGGGCCGGCGCCGGCCGGCCTGGCGGCGCCGCCCCAGCCGTTGCGGGAGGTGTCGATGAGCATGCCGATCCCCGGATCGAAGCCGATGGAGACCAGCTTGGCGCGGAACGCCTGCGCGAAGGACAGCTCGTCCGGGTACCGGTTCCAGTCGACCCACTTCGACTCTCGGACGGACTTGCCCGCCACGGTGTCGTCGACGGTGAAGTGGTCTTCCTTCAGGGCGCTGTAGTTGGCGGTGTTGGTGATGAAGCCGTGGACCGAGGCGAGGGTGGCTCCCTCGGCCGTCGCGGCTTGTTTGAAGAGCTCGGCGGAGGCGCCGAAGTTGTCGTCCCAGCCGAGCCAGCCGTGGTGGCCCGCGTCGACGTAGTTGTAGACGTTGGGGATGGCGCCCAGCTTCTTCAGGGCGTAGCCGACGCCCTTCACGTAGTTGCCGTTGGCCTTCATCGTGTCGCATTGCGGGGTGGCGGTCGGCCGGCCGCCGGTGTTGGTTACGAGGTTGGGCAGCGAGTCGATCTCGACGGTGGTGACGATGCGCAGACCGGCGTACTTGGGCTCGGCCAAGATCGCGGCGATCGGGTCGATGTACCGCGTCTTGTACGTCTCGATCTCGTCGGGCTTCAGTTCACCGTTGGAGGCGAGCGCGGCGCAGTCGCGGCCGGGCAGGTCGTAGATGACGAGCTGCACGACCAGTTCCCCGGACCCCTTCTGCCTCAGCGCCCGGTCGAGGTGGTCGCGCAGTCCCATGCCGCCCCCGGCGCCTGCGATGGCGGCGATCCGGTCGAGCCAGACGCCGGTGGGTTGGTTCGCGATCCGGCTGCCACCGGGTTCGGCCGCCGCCTTCGCGGACCATTCGGGGTTCACGTAGACCGCCGCTCCCCGGTAGGGGTTGTCGACGCGGCCGGTGGGCGGGTCGGTCGGATGCGGCGGGTCGGTGGGAGTGGGCGGGTCGGTGGGTCCGCCGGGGGCCTGGCAGGTGACCCCGTTGAGTGTGAAGGTGGCGGGGACGGGATTGGCGCCGCTGTAGGAGGCGTTGAAGCCGAAGGAGGCGGAGCCTCCCGTGGCGAGAGCGCCGTTGTAGGAAACGCTCTTGGCGGTGGCGGCGCGGCCGTTCTGCGTGAGCGCGGCGTTCCATCCTTGGGTGACCTGCTGGTTCCCGGCGAAGGACCAATCAAGTTGCCAGCTCTGGACGGGGGCGCCGGTGTTGGTGACGGTGACCGCGGCGGTGAAGCCGGATCCCCACTGGTTCTGCACGGTGTAGTCGACCCGGCATCCGGCCGCGGCGGCTCCCGTGGCGCCGGGGGACATCGCGGTCGCGGTGCCGGTGGCCGCGGCGACCAGGGCCGCGGCCGCCAGTAAGGCCGTGCGGGGACGGATCGTTGTGGTGGGGTTCATCGTGGGTCCTTCCCAGTGGGTGGGGGGACGGCGCGCAGGTGGTCCCGCACGCCGATGCCGTAGGGGGTGGGTGTGCCGTCGTAGGAGCTGATCAGGGCAGGGCCGGAGGAGCAGTCCCAGGTGTTCCAGGTCCAGCCGAGGTAGGACAGTCCGTGGCCGTCGAGCCAGCTCATGACGCGGTCGACGAAGCCGTGCGAGCAGGTGTTCTCGCCGATCTCCCCCGTGACGACCGGTACGTGGGTGGCCAGGGGGGTGAGGACGGAGTCCCAGCAGGTCTCGGTGGCGCAGGCGTTGAAGTTGTAGACGTGCCAGGCGGCGGCGAGATTGCCGGACGGGTCCTGTGGCCGGTGGGCCCACCACTGGCCGAGGTCGTTGGCGTACGCGAGTCCGGCGGCCAGGACCAGGTTCTTCGCCCCGGTGGCCCGCACGGCGGTGAGGAGTCGCTGCATGCCCGCCACCTCGTACCCGATGCCGGGGCAGGTCCCACCGTCCCGCCAGCAAGCCCACGCCTGCTCGGCGGTCGCGGTGGCGCGGTCCGGGTAGGGCTCGTTGAACAGGTCGAAGACGACGGCGGGGTCGCCCTTGAACGTCTCGCCGACCGAGGTCCAGAAGGCGGGGCCGTAGCGGGCGTCGGGCATGGGCTTCTGGCAGGTGGCGTGGACGTCCGCGCAGCCCGACGAGTTTCCGGTGTACTGGCCCCAGGACCAGTGCAGGTCGAGGACGGGTGTCATGCCGTGCACCTCGATCCGCCGGACCAGAGCGGTCACCGCGTCGCGGTAGCGGACTCCGGAGTATTCCGGCTTGATGTTGTCGAGGCCGAGCCAGCACTCCTCGTTGAGGGGTACCCGGACCGTGTTGGCCTTCCAGTCGGCGATGGCCGTCAGCGCCCGGTCGTCGACGGGGCCGTCGAAGATCCCGTGGCCTTGGACGCACATGAACTCCGCGCCGGAGCGGTTGACCCCGGTCAGGCGGCGCGGTGCGCCGGAGGAGTCGACCAGCCGGTCGCCCTGTACCCGTAGGGCCGGTGGGCCGGGGACCGGCGGTGTCGGCGGGTCGGTGGGGTCCGTCGGGTCGCTCGGGTCGGTGGGCGGGGCGTCGCAGACGGTACCGTCGAGCTCGAACGCGGACGGCGCGGTGTTGCCGTCCGACCATGCGGCCAGGAACCCGAGGGTGGTGCTCGCGCCGGTACCGAGGCTGCCGTTCCAGCTCTCGTTGGTCGCGGTGACATGGCGGGCCGACTGGGACCAGTTCGCGTTCCAGCCCTGGGTGACCTTCTGCGTTCCGGGAAAGTCGAAGGTCAGGGCCCAGGTGGAGAGCGGTGCGCCCTTGTTGGTGAGGGTGAGGGCGCCTTGGAAGCCGTGGTCCCAGCTGTTGGTGACGGTGTACCGGACCGAGCAGGCGGGCTCGGCCGCCGCCGCCTGACGGGGGAACAGGGGCACGGCGCTCGCCACGGCGAGGGCCACGCCCATGAGTAACGCGGGCAGGTGCGGGGGGTTTCGCATGGGCGACTCCTTGCGGCTGCGGCGCGTGCCTGACGCGGCGCCGACGGTGGGCATCCCTGCGGAAGTCGAGGGAGGGGGCGTCGAGAGCGTCGACGCGACCGGTGGTGGGAGCGCTCCCACCATGCTCCCGCACGCCTCGGGGGTCAAGACGTGGGAGCCCGACAACCCATGGCGCGGGGCGCCGGGGGCCCCGTACCGGGACACGCCGAAGCGGACGGCCCGGCCCCGATGGGCCGGACCGTCCTGGGGGACGAGCCTCAGACGCCCGCCCTGCGCTTGTTCCACACGTCGAAGCCGACCGCCGCCAAGAGCACGAGTCCCTTGATGACCTGCTGGTAGTCGGTGCCGATCCCGACCAACGACATGCCGTTGTTCAGCACGCCGAGCACCAACCCGCCGATGATCGCGCCGAGTACGGTTCCGACGCCCCCGGAGGCGGAGGCGCCGCCGATGAACGCCGCCGCGATCGCCTCCAGTTCGAAGTTGATGCCCGCCTGCGGGGTGCCCGCGTTGAGGCGGGCGGCGAAGACGAGCCCGGCGAGCGCCGCGAGGACCCCCATGGTGACGAAGGCGAGGAAGACGATCCTCTTGCTCTTGACACCGGACAGCCGGGCGGCGGCCTCGTTGCCTCCGATCGCGTAGGTGTGGCGGCCCAGGACGGAGTTGCGCATGGCGTACCCGAAGGCCACCAGCAACCCGCCCAGGATGAGCAGCACGATCGGGAAGCCGTGGTAGCTGGCGAGCAACAGGGTGAAGACGGTGACGGCGACGGTGATCGCGGCCAGCTTGGCGACGAAGAAGCCCACGGGGAGCAGCGGGATCCCGAAGTCGGCGGCCTGCCGGCGGCCCCGGACCTCCTGCACGACCGCCAGGGCGAGCACACCGAGGCCGAGGAGCAGCGTGAGGTTGTGGTAGTCGGTGTGCGGTCCGAGCTCCGGCAGGAAGCCGCTGCTGATCTGGCGGAAGCCCCGGGGGAAGGGTGCCACCGACTGGCCTTGGAGCAGGATCTGGGTACCGCCGCGGAAGAGCAGCATCCCGGCGAGGGTGACGATGAACGAGGGGATGCCGACGTAGGCGATCCAGAAGCCCTGCCAGGCGCCGGCCAGGGCGCCGATCAGCAGCGCGAGGGCGACCGCGACCGGCCAGGGCATGTCGTGACGGACCATCATCACCGCCGCGGCGGCGCCGACGAAGGCCGCCAGGGAGCCCACCGACAGGTCGATGTGGCCGGCGATGATGACGATCATCATGCCGATGGCGAGGATGAGGATGTAGCCGTTCTGCTGGATCAGGTTGGTGACGTTGAGCGGCTTGAGCAGCGTTCCGTCGGTCCAGACCTGGAACAGCGCGATGATCAGCGTCAGGGCGACCAACATGCCGTACTGGCGCATGTTGCCGCGCAGGAGGCGCAGGAGGAGGGCGCCCGGACCGTCGGACACCCCGGCGGGCCTCTCCCCCGCCGGTCCGCCCGCACCGCCGTCGGCGGCCGGACCCCGACTCTTGCCCTGTACCTGTATGTGGGAGGTCATGCGTCACACCTGCTCGTCGTGGTTTGCCGCGCTCACTGTCATGAGGCGCATGAGGGTTTCCTGGGTCGCCTCCGAGCGGCTGACCTCACCGGTGACGCGCCCCTCCGCCATGGTGTAGACGCGGTCGCACAGGCCGATGAGCTCGGGCAGTTCGGAGGAGATGACCAGGACTGCCTTGCCCTGGTCGGCGAGGTCGGCGATGACCGCGTAGATCTCGGCCTTCGCTCCGACGTCGATGCCGCGGGTGGGCTCGTCGAGAATGAGAACCTCGGGCTCGGAGAAGATCCATTTGGCGAGGACGACCTTCTGTTGGTTGCCGCCGCTGAGCTTTCCGGTCTCCGCGAAGACCGAAGGCGCCTTGATGTTCATGGCGGTGCGGTACTTCTCCGCGACCTTGGTCTCCTGGTGCCGGTTCACCCAGCCCCGCCGGGAGACCTTGCCGAGGGCACTCAGGGAGATGTTGCGGCGGATGTCGTCCTTGAGGTTGAGCCCGAGGTGCTTGCGGTCCTCGGTGACGTAGGCGAGGCCGTGGCCGATCGCCTCCGGGACGGTGCGGGTACGGATCTCCTTGCCGTCCAGCAGCACACGCCCGCCGGTACGACGTCCGTAGGAGCGGCCGAAGACGCTCATGGCGAGTTCGGTACGGCCGGCTCCCATCAGACCGGCCATGCCGACGATCTCGCCGCGTCGGACGGTGATCGAGGCGCCGTCGACGACTTTGCGTTGGAGGTCGATCGGGTGCAGGACGGTCCAGTCCCGGATCTCCAGGGCGATGTCACCGATCCTCGGGGTGCGCTCGGGGTAGCGGTGTTCCAGGTCCCGGCCCACCATGGCGTGGATGATGCGGTCCTCGCAGACGCCGTCGGCGCCGACCGCGAGGGTCTCGACGGTGCGCCCGTCGCGCAGGACGGTGACGGAGTCGGCGACCCGGGCGATCTCGTTCAGCTTGTGCGAGATGAGGACGCAGGCGATGCCCTGGCCCTTCAGTTCGAGGACGAGGTCGAGCAGCTTGCGGCTGTCCTCGTCGTTCAGCGCGGCCGTCGGCTCGTCGAGGATGAGCAGCTTCACCTCCTTGGCGAGGGCCTTGGCGATCTCGACGAGCTGCTGCTTGCCGACGCCGATGTCCGCGATCCGGGTGTGCGGGTTCTCCGGCAGGCCGACGCGTTCGAGGAGCGCCTTGGCGTGGGTGAACGTGCGGCGCCGGTCGATGAACCCGCGGGAGGCGTGTTCGTTGCCGAGGAAGAGGTTCTCGGCGATGGAGAGGTGGGGGATCAGGGCGAGTTCCTGGTGGATGATCACGATGCCGCGCCGCTCGCTGGCCCGGATGTCGCCGAAGGCGCAGGGCTCGCCCTGGAAGAGGATCTGGCCCTCGAAGGTGCCGTGCGGGTGGACGCCGCTGAGCACCTTCATGAGGGTGGACTTGCCCGCGCCGTTCTCGCCGCAGACGGCGTGGACCTCGCCGGGGGCAACACTCAGGTTGACGTCGGTGAGCGCCTTCACGCCGGGGAAGGACTTGCTGATGGCGCGCATTTCGAGGACGGGTCCGGGCGGGGTGGTGGGTCCGGGCGTTGCTGCGGGTCCGGGCGGGGCGGTGGGTCCGGCCATGGTGGTGGTCCGTTCGACTGGGGTGATGCGGTCGGCCCGTCCGTCGGCGCCGCACGACCCGGCTCTTCGGCCCTGGGGGGGCCGGGTGGTGGCTACTTGAGCTGGTCCGCGGAGTACTGACCGGAATCGACCAGCACCTTGCGGTAGTTGTCCTTGTCGACGCTGACCGGCTGGAGCAAGTAGGCGGGCACCACCTTGACGCCGTTGTCGTACTGCTTGGTGTCGTTCACCTCGGGCTTGCCGCCGGTGAGCAGGGCGTCGCCCATCCGGACGGCCACCTCGGCCAGTTCCCGGGTGTCCTTGTAGACCGTCTCGGTCTGTTCGCCCGCGATGATCGACTTCACGGAGGCGAGTTCGGCGTCCTGGCCGGTGACGATGGGCAGGGGCCTGCCGGCGCCGCCGTAGCCGACGCTCTTGAGGGAGGAGACGATGCCGATGGAGATGCCGTCGTAGGGCGACAGCACGGCGTCCACGGTGGCCGACGTGTACGCCTTGCTGAGCAGGTTGTCCATCCGGGACTGGGCGACGCCGCCGTCCCAGCGCAGCGTGGCCACCTGGTTGAACTCGCTCTGGCCGCTCTTGACGACGAGTTCGCCGCCCTCGATGTACGGCTTGAGGACGCTCATCGCGCCCTGGTAGAAGAAGGACGCGTTGTTGTCGTCCGGCGACCCGGCGAACAGCTCGACGTTGAACGGTCCCTTGCCGTCCTTCAGTCCCAACCGGTCGGCAATGTAGCTGCCCTGGAGCACGCCGACCTTGTAGTTGTCGAAGGTCGCGTAGTAGTCGACGTTGCCGGTACCGCGGATCAGGCGGTCGTAGGAGATGACCTTCACCTTGGCGTCGGCGGCCCGCTGGAGCACGTCGCTGAGGGAGGAGCCGTCGATGGGGGCCACGACCAGCAGCTTCGCACCCTTGGTGATCATGTTCTCGATCTGGGCGACCTGGTTCTCGACGACGTTGTCCCCGTACTGGAGGTCCGTCTTGTAGCCCTTGGCCTGGAAGTGCTTGACCATGTTGTCGCCGTCCGCGATCCAACGCTCCGAGGACTTGGTGGGCATCGCGATGCCGACGAGACCGCCCTTGGCGTCGCCGCCGGCGGCGTCCTCGCCGACGCCGTTCGCGCTCTGGCCGCAGCTCGCCAGGGTCAGGGTGAGAGCCGCCGCGACGAGGCCGATCGACATTCTTCGCACGTTTCCTCCAGTGGTACGCCGTGTTCGGCGTGGCGAGGGGGTGAGATGGGGCCCGGCCCGGTGGACGTCGGGGAGGCGCGCGGGCGGCGGGGGGCGGAACCGGCAGCGGGGCGCGCCGTGAGCCCGGTTTCACCGCTGCTCCCGCCTGCCGTTTCAGCAGTGTTAACGCTAACAACAGCCTCGTCAAGGGTCCCCTCCATCACCGTTGCGTCTCGCCGTTCGTCCTGTCCGGACGCAGCGGGCGGCCTGCCGCCCGGACGCTCCACCCCGGTCCTGCCCGGAACAGGCGCGTCGGCTCCTGCCGGCCTTGACCTCAAGTCGACTCGAGGTTCGACAATGATCCACATGAGCACCGAAACCGCGGACATCGAGGCCATCGCACAAGTCGTGGCCACCGTCGAGCGCACCCAGCGCTCCAAGGACGTGGAGGGTTTCCTCGCGCTGTTCCATCCCGATGCCCTCTGGACGACCGCGCACGGCAAGGTACTCATCGGCTTCGACGCGATAGCCGAGTTCACCCGCGCCGTGCTGCCCGCCGCGAGCTGGGACGGCGAGGTCACCTACGAGGCGGTGCACACCCGGTTCCTTCGGCCCGACGTGGCGGCCGTGAAGGTCCGCCAGGTCTACCGCTCGGCGGAAGGGGATACGGAGGGCGCTCCGCTCTACGTCATGACCAAGCAGGACGACGGGCGGTGGCTGCTGCACGCCTGCCAGAACACGCAGGTACACGCCGGATAACCCGGTGCCCGGGCACCGGCACCCACGGCTCCCCCTCTTCCCCGGCCGCCGGCCGGAACGGCGGGGAGCTGTGGGTCGGCTGTGAAGCGACGCAAGAGAAGGACACTGGGTGCGGGAGGAGTGCCGACAAGTTCTATATTCGTATGAACCATCCACACGCGGCCCTGCTGCGGTGAGCAGGGGGGACGAAAGCCATGGCCGACACCGACGCCACTGCCCACACCCGGACGGAGTCCCGGACCAGCCGCAAAGTACGCAGGAAGGCACAAATCCGTAAACGCCTGGGCATAGGCGGGGCCGTGATCGCCCTCGGCGGGGCCGCCGCCACCGCGTACGCCTTCGCCACGGGCTCGGAGTCCGTCAAGAGCGACGCCAAGCTCACCGCACCCGGCGCCGCGGCCAACGGGGCCGCCGCCGTGAAGGGCCCGGAGCAGGACTGGGACGGCAAGGTCAAGGTCCTGGGGGACGGCTCCACCTCCTACACCGGGCCGCAGCCGGGGCAGCTCAAGCCCGAGCGGCTGGGGCCCGGCGAGAAGCCGCCGCAGTTCGTGGTGTTCTCCTGGGACGGCGCCCTGGAGGGCGACGACCACCTCTTCTCGCATTTCCGCCAGGTGGCCAAGGCGAACAACGCCCACATGACCTTCTTCCTCACCGGCATCTACCTGCTGCCGGAGGACAAGAAGACGCTCTACCACCCGCCCCAGCACAACCCGGGCGCCGCCGCCATCTCCTATCCGACCGTCCCGCACGTGAAGTCCACCCTCGCCCAATTGCGCGGCGCCTGGGGCGACGGCGACGAGATCGGGTCGCACTTCAACGGCCACTTCTGCGGACCCAAGGGTGGTGGGGACTGGAGCCCCGACGAGTGGAAGAGCGAGATCGACCAGACGTACTCCTTCGTGAAGAACTGGAAGACCAATACCGGTTTCACCAAGGAGGCGCCCCTGCCCTTCGACCCGGACCGCGAGATGGTCGGCGGTCGCGCGCCCTGTCTGGAGGGGCAGAAGAACCTCCTGACCGCGATCAAGCCCTACGGCTGGCGGTACGACGCGAGTTCCTCGGGGGACTTCCAGCTGTGGCCGTCCAAGCTGAACGGGATGTGGAACTTCCCACTCCAGCTCGTGCCGCTCCAGGGCAAGGACGTGCAGGTCCTGTCGATGGACTTCAACTTCCTCTACAACCAGTCGGGCGACAGCACCCAGGGCGATCCGGCGAAGTTCGCGGCGTGGGAGGCGCAGACCCGCGGCTCGTACCTGGACGGCTTCAACCGCGTCTACAACGGCAGCCGGGCCCCGATGTTCATCGGGAACCACTTCGAGGACTGGAACGGCGGCATCTACATGAAGGCCGTCGAGGACGTGATGAAGGACGTCTGCCCGCGCCAGGATGTGCGCTGCGTCTCGTTCAAGGAGCTGTCGGACTGGCTCGACGCCCAGGACCCGAAGGTCCTGGCCCAGCTTCGGCTCCTCGACCCGGCGCAGGCGCCGGACTGGACGACGCTGATCAAGTAGTCGGCCCGGCGGTCGCCGGGCCCGGTGCGGCCGGCGGCCGGGCGGCCGGCGCGTGGCCCCCGCCTACTTCACGGCCTTGGTGTAGTCGGCCCACAGGCGCAGCGCCCGGTCGCTGCCCGGCGTGTTCTGGGGATCACCGCCCAGGCCCGTCAGCGGCAGCGGGATCAGGTCGGTCAGCGACATCCGGTAGACCACCACCGCCGTGGACTCGCGCTCGGTGCTGCCCACGAACCAGCCGGCCGTGTTCGCGGCGGTCGTTCCCGTCTTGGCCGCCGTGCCCGGACGCACCTTGGCCGCCGCCTTCGCCGATCCCTCGGTTACCGCGGACCGCAGGGCGTCCGTCACCGCGCGGGCGGTCTCCGGCTTCAGGGCCCGGACCGGCTTCGGAGCGTCGAGCGATACCGCGGCGCCGTTGCGGCTGACCGAGCGCACCGAGTACGGGTCCGTGTGCATCCCGCCCGCGGCGAAGGTCTCGTAGGCGCCGGCCATGCGGATCGCGCTGGGGGTCGAGTTCTCTCCGAGCGAGAAGGTGGGTATCCGCGGTCCGAGGCTCGATCCGAGCAGGCCGGAACGCTCGGCGAACGAGTCCACCCGGTCGAGGCCCACGTCGAGGCCGAGCTGCACCATCGGGGTGTTGACGGAGTCGGCGACGGCTTGGCGCAAGGTCACCTGACCCCAGTTGCGCCCCCCGTCGTTGTGCCCCTTCACCACCTTGCCGCTGCGGTCCCAGTACGGGCCCTCGGGGGTCCGCACGGTCACCTGGTCGTTGCCGTCGTACGGGGTGGAGGGGGAGACCGGCGTACGGGCCGTGCCGCGCGTGCGCTGCACCCCTTCCTCCAGCGCGGCGGCGTAGACGAACGGTGTGAACGCCGTACCGGCCGGGATCGTCGTCGCGTTCGACTCGTTGAACCCCTGCTTGAGGTAGTCGGGGCCGCCGTACACGGCGAGCAGCCGCCCGTCCGGGGCGACGCTCGCCGCGCCGATCTTGGCGTGCTTGTCGGTGTCGGGGCGCCGTTCGGCGTCGAAGCCCTTCTGCGCCTCCTGGACGGCGGCTGTGAGGGCCGTCATGCGGTTCTTGTCGAAGGTCGTGTAGATCTGGTAGCCGCCGAGGTCGAACTCGGCGTCCGGGATGTGACCGGTCTTGATCGCGTACGCCTTGGCCAGTTCGACCAGGTACCCGGTCTGCGCCCCGGGGGTGCCGGGCAGGGACGCGCCCGTGGGCTCGGGGAACTTCGTGTAGCCGGCGCGCTCCGCGCGGGTGAGCTGTCCGGTGTCCACCATGCGGTCCAGGATCCAGGACCACCGCTCGACGGCCCGCGCGTGGTTCTCCTTGCCGAGCGCGGGGTCGTACAGCCCGGCGCCCTTGAGGAGGGAGGCGAGGAAGGCGCCCTCGCTCGGGTTGAGCTGGGAGACGTCCTTCCCGTAGTACGCCTGGGACGCGCGCTGGATGCCGTACGTGCCGCGCCCGAACCAGCTGGTGTTGAGGTAGTCCTGCAGGATCTGCTTCTTGCCCGTCTGGTTGTCCAGCTTCAGGGCGAGCAGGATCTCGGTGAACTTCCGGGACAGGGTGCGGTCCTGGTTGAGGTAGGCGTTCTTCACGTACTGCTGCGTGATGGTGGACCCGCCCTGGGTCTCGCCTCCCGTCACGGCGGCGCGCAGCGCGCGCAGGACGCCGGACGGCGAGACCCCGGGGTCCGAGTAGAAGCTCGCGTTCTCGGCCGCGAGCACGGCTCCCTGGACCTTGGGCGGGACCTTGTCCAGGGGCATCTCCTGCCGGCTGACCCAGCCGGTGCGGGCCATCGTGGAACCGTCCGCCCAGTAGTACACGTTGTCCTGTTGACGGGCGAATGAGTTGAGGTCGTCGGGTATGTCCGTGGTGGCGTACGCGAGCGCGACGAAGCCGGTAAGGGCTATGAACGTATACAGGCAGGCACCGAGCCATTGGCGCCAGGAGGGCGCCCACCGGCGCCAGCCGACGCGGCCGGGCCTCGGGTAGTCGGGCCGCAGGCGTCGCAGTGCCGTACGCGCCGCGGCGGCGGCCGGGGCGAGGGCGCCGAGCCGGCCGGCGCCGGCCCGTGCGAGATCGCCCAGCCGCCCGGACCGCGCGCGGGGGCGCCGCCGCGCCCCGGAACTGCCCCGGCGGCCCGGCGGCGTTCCGCCCGCGCCCTCCGCGGCCTCGCGCCCGCCCCGCGATCGCCCTCTTGCGGCCGAATCCTGCCCGCCCACTCCGAATGCCCCCTGTGCCGTGCTTTCCCGCCCACCCTAGATGCACTTGCTGTGAGAGCGGCAGGCGGTGTCCGCATCCCGTCGCGAGCCCCCGGGTGCTCCGGTCCCGGTGCGAAGCGGAGGCAGGGCCGCCGGGCGGCCGCGCGACCGCGCCCCGGGACGGCCGACAAAGCGGAACGCGGCGAAAGAGCCATCCAGTTGTGCGAAGATGCCGTCCCCCGGTTCGTGCGTACCGGGTGACAAGGGGAAACACAGTGATACCTAAGAGGTTCAGGCCCGCCGCCATCGCGGCCCTGACCGTGGCCCTGGCGTCCGGCAGCATGCTCGCCTACTCGGCGAACGCGGGCACCGGCCCCCAGGCGGCCGACCGCGCCACCGCCGACACCTTCGCCCGCATAGCCGACGACGTGCTCTCCCAGCGCAACCAGGCCCTGGTCGAGGATCAGCCGGGACACCACAATTCCCGTCAGACCTCCCCGAAGACCCGGCTGTCGCCGCAGCTGAAGAAGGACGAGGACGCGACGATCTCGTCGTTGCGGTCCCGCAAGTCCCGGCTCGCGGAGCTCGGCGAGGCGTACACGGGCGCGAGCAGCACCGTCCATGTCGACCAGGCCACGGTCACCGGCGGTAAGGCGACCGTCCAGGTCACGGAGCAGACCACGCTGGTCTACAAGAAGCTGCGCGGCGACGAGCCGCCGTCCACCGACTTCCGGACGCGCTACGAGCTCACCCTCACCAGCAAGCGGGGCGGCGCCTGGGAAGTGAGCTCGATCAAGTCCCAGGACAGCGGACCCGTCGCGATCAACGTGCCCGTCGCGGCCGAGGCGAAGGTCGCCAAGGACGACGGCAACCAGTACCCGGACGGCACGCCCGCGTCCACCAAGTACCCCGCCACGGCCAAGCCCAAGGCGAAGACGGGCGGCGCCTACGACTACGCCGCCATGGCCCGGTACGCGGAGACCTACTGGAGCAACTACAACCCGGCGTACCGCAAGTTCACGGGCGCCGGGGGCGACTGCACCAACTTCATCAGCCAGGCGCTGAAGGCGGGCGGCTGGAAGGCCGTTCCCGGCTCCGCGTCGGACTACCGCAACTGGTGGTACGACGGCGCCCACCAGTCCGACTCCTTCGTCGGCGCCAACGAGTGGGCGTGGTTCACGCTGTCCAACCAGCGGGCCGCCAACCTGGCCGACGTCTACCAGGCGGACGTCGGCGACATCGTGCAGATGGACTTCAACAGGGACGGGTCCAAGGACCACTCCATGATGGTGACGTACCGCAGCGGCGCCGGAATGCCGTACCTCACCTACCACTCCACCAATACGTACCGGAAGTCGCTCGCGAGCATCATCGCGTCCTACCCGAACGCGATCTACTACGCGTACCGCACCTGACGGGCGCCCTCCGGTCCTCCTGCCGCGCGACCGCGTGGCAGGAGGACCGGTCGCCGGAGTCCGACTGGAGCGACGATCCATCCGGGGTGTCCGTGATCGCGGCCCCGGGTAGAGCCCCGGGATGAGCTCTGTAAACCCCGCCAAGGGGTACTCCCGCGACAGCCGCTACATCACCACCCGGATCACCGCCGACGGACGCGACGGATTCCCGGTGGAGCCCGGTCGTTACCGTCTCGTGGTCAGCCGCGCCTGCCCCTGGGCGCACCGCGCGATCATTGTTCGGCGGCTCCTGGGACTGGAGAAGGCCCTGCCCATGGCCGTCGCCGGGCCGACGCACGACAAGCGCAGTTGGACCTTCGACCTCGACCCGGGGGGCCGCGACCCGGTACTGGGCATCGAGCGGCTCCAGGAGGCGTACTTCGCCCGTGATCCCGAATACGACCGGGGCATCACCGTGCCCGCGATCGTGGACGTGACGAGCGGCGAGGTGGTCACCAACGACTACGACCGGATGACCATCGACATGTCGCTGGAGTGGGCGGCGTACCACCGTGCCGGGGCGCCGGCGCTGTACCCGGCAGCGCTGCGGCCGGAGATCGACGCGATCAACGAAGAGGTCTACACGGACGTGAACAACGGTGTCTACCGGGTCGGGTTCGCCGGGTCGCAGGAGGCGCACATCACGGCGTACGAGCGTCTCTTCGCCCGCCTCGACCGGCTCTCCGAGCGGCTGGAGCGCTCCCGCTACCTCGTCGGCGAGACGATCACCGAAGCGGACGTGCGGCTGTTCACCACGCTCGTGCGCTTCGACGCCGTCTATCACGGCCACTTCAAGTGCAACCGGCAGAAGCTCTCGGAGATGCCGGTGCTGTGGGCGTACGCCCGTGACCTGTTCCAGACCCCCGGCTTCGGGGACACGGTCGACTTCGACCACATCAAGAAGCATTTCTACGTCGTCCACAGCCACATCAACCCGTCCGGGATCGTTCCCGTCGGCCCCGACCCGTCGGGCTGGTTCGCCCCGCACGACCGGGCGGAATTGGGCGGCCGCCCGTTCGGGGACGGTACGCCGCCGGAGCCCGTCACCCTGGCCGAGGCCGTCCCGCCCCACCACCCGTGACCGGCGGGTAGGCTGCTCGCTCTGATCGCACCGGTCGACTTCCGGTCGTCCGGTGTGCGGGAGCGGGGGTGTAGCGATCATGATGGGCAGGCGGTCGCTGGGGCGGCGGTTCCGGTGGCTGTGGGCGGCGTACGCGGTCAGCACGGCCGGCACGTGGCTGGCGTTCGACGCCTTCCCCTTGATCGCGATCCGCGTGCTGCACTCGGGGACGACCGAGGTGTCGCTGTTGGCGGCCGCGGGCCTGGCGGTCGCCGCGGTGGTCGCGGTGCCGCTCGGCCCGTGGGTGGAGTTCCGCCGCAAGCGGCCGGTGATGGTGGCGATGGACCTGCTCCGGTTCACGGCGCTGTTGAGCGTGCCCGCGGCGTTCGCGCTCGGCCGGCTCGGCTTCGCCCAGCTCGTCGTCGTGTCGGTCGTCGTCGGGGCGGCCGACATCGCCTTCACCTCGGCCGCTGGCGCGTGCCTGAAGGCGCTGGTGCGCCCGGAGGACCGGCTCGTCGCGAACGGGCGGTTCGAGTCGACGACGTGGACCGCCACCGTGCTCGGGCCGCCGCTCGGCGGAGCCGCCATCGGCCTGTTCGGTCCCGTGATGACCGTCGTGGCGAACGCGGTGAGCTACCTGCTGTCGGCGGTGGCGATCCGCGCGATCGGCGGGAAGGAGCCGCGGCCCGCGCGCACCGGGGCACCGACACGGTTGCGCGCGGGCGACTTGCTCGACGGGTGGCGCCACATCCTGGCCGACTCCGCCCTACGACCGCTGTTCTTCAACACGGTCCTGGTGAGCGGCCTGATCATGGCGACCATGCCGTCGCTGGCCGTCTTGATGCTTGGGCCCCTCGGGTTCTCACCGTGGCAGTACGGCCTCGCGTTCGCCGTGCCCTGTCTCGGCGGCCTGCTCGGCTCCCGGCTGGCCTCCCCGCTCGTCGAACGGTTCGGGCGGCACCGGGTCATGCTCACCGCCGGAGCGCTGCGGGCGTGTTGGTCGCTCGGGCCGGCCTTCATCGGGCCCGGCACGGGCGGGCTCGTACTCGTCATGGCAGTCGAGTTCGGGCTGATCACCTGCATGGGTGTGTTCAACCCGGTGTTCGCCACCTACCGGCTCGACCGGACGCCTACGGACCGGGTCGCGCGCACCCTGTCCGCGTGGTCGATCACCAGCAAACTCACCGTCGCCGCGCTGACCGCCCTGTGGGGCCTGCTGGCCGCCGTCACCGGGCCCCGCACCGCGATCGCGATCGCCGGCCTCCTCCTCATGACGACCCCGCTCCTGCTCCCCCGGCGCGAGCGCACGTCCCGGCACGAGCCCGAACCGGCCCCCAGCCACAGCGCGTGACGCGCTCCACGGTCCCCGGCCGTCCGCTACCGGCGCGCAGCCTGCAGTCGACCGTGAGCCGGAGGGCGCTGTCAACCGGAGACGATCGCCCGCTCCAGCAGTCCCTGGAGGACGCGTTGCTCGTGCGGGGTGAGGCCGGCCAGCAGGCCGTTCTCGGAGAGGAGCGCGAGGAGGCGTTCGCGCAGCGCGGTGCCCTCGCCCGTGAGGACGAGGCGCTTGGCCCGGCGGTCGGTGGGGTGCGGGGCGGTGAGGCCGAGGGAGGCGGCGCGCCCCGGCGCCCGGCCGGTCCCGCCGCCCCCGCACGGAGCGCATGCAGGGCACCCGCCCACGCCGGACGGCACGTGACAGGCGCCGGGCGCACATGACGGCACAGGACAGGCGCTGAGCCCGCGCTACGACTTCGGCGAGGGACAGCCGAGCCAGGGGAACGGCGGTCCGCCCGCGGCCGTGACACCGACGCGATCCGGTCAGCCTGGATGGACGTTCGATGAACCCGGCACGGCCGACAGCAGGTCAGCGCGCCGCCGTTCGGCCGTTATGGCCGTTGTCACCCTGCGTCCGCGCGTGATCGCAGAGGGCACATCCGCCCCCTGAGCTGCCTGAACGACCGTTCGGTCGCCGATAATCGAACGAGATGTCTGTAAATCGGTCATCAATGTGCGCGCACCCTTCACACCCGACAGACTCGGCAGCGTCCAGTCGAAAGAACGCAGCCAACCGCTGCGTCTTACCTTAGAATTGAAAGAGAGTCACCTCGTGCGTTACCGCATCGCTGCCGTCTCCGCCGCCGCCCTCCTGACCCTGGCAGGCGCCACCGGCATCGCGGAGGCCAAGCCGGACAGCCTGTACGCCCCGTCCGCCGTGGTCCTCACCCTCGGTCAGGGCGAGAACGGCGCCACCGTCGTACGGGCGTCCACCCTCAGCTGCGCCCCGACCGCCCAGGGAACGCACCCCGACCCCAAGGCCGCCTGTACCGCCCTCGCCGCCACCGCCGGCTCCCTCGACACGCTCCTGGCCGCCCCGGACTCGACCCGTGTCTGTCCGATGATCTACGACCCCGTCACCGTCACCGCGGACGGGGTGTGGCAGGGCCGCCGCGTCTCCTGGAAGCACACCTTCTCCAACAGCTGCGTGATGTCCGCGACCTTCAACGGAAACGCGCTCTTCGCCTTCTGACGCCCCGTTCGGGCCTCCGCCCTCCCCCTCGCCCCGCCCCCGCCCCTCCCCGGGCGGGGGCGGACGTGCGCCCAGGGCGAAGGAGGCCCACGGGATGGTGGGCGGCCCGCCCGCCGACCCCCCGCGTACCCTCGGTGTGTGTCAGCCTCCCGCCTCCACCGCGTCGCCGTCCTCGTCCTCGAAGGGGCGAAACCCCTCGATGTGGGCATTCCCGCGCAGGTCTTCTCGACCCGGGCGAGCATGCCGTACGAGGTGCGGGTGTGCGGCGCGGCGCCCGGGCTCCTCACGGGCGGCGACGGCCTGTCCTACTCCGTCTCCCACGGGCTGGACGCGCTGGAGTGGGCGGACATCGTCTTCGTCCCCGGATACCGGTTCCCGGACCGCGACGACCCTCCACCGGCGGTGATCGACGCGCTGATCGCCGCACACGCCCGTGGCGCGCGCCTCGCCGCCATTTCCACGGGCGCGTTCGCGCTGGCCGCGACGGGACTGCTCGACGGCAAGCGCGCCACTACCCACTGGCACTACGCGCGTGCGCTCGTGGCGAAGCATCCGCGGGTCCTGCTCGACGAGAACGTGCTGTTCGTCGACGAAGGCAGTGT
This sequence comes from Streptomyces sp. NPDC046557, assembly GCF_040645975.1. NCBI lineage: Bacteria > Bacillati > Actinomycetota > Actinomycetes > Kitasatosporales > Streptomycetaceae > Streptomyces > Streptomyces sp. NPDC046557. Next base: position 46,381 of record NZ_JBEYZH010000015.1, on the reverse strand, counting down.
GCTGACCTCGGCCGGGGCCGCCTCCGGGATCGACCTGTGCCTGCACGTCCTGCGCCGCGACCTCGGGGTGGCCGCGTCCAACCACGCGGCCCGGCGCCTGGTCGCGGCTCCGTACCGCAGCGGCGGCCAGGCGCAGTACGTGCCGCGCAGTGTGCCGGAGCCGCTCGGGGAGCGGTTCGCCGCCACCCGCGAGTGGGCGCTGCACCGTCTCGGCGAGCCCCTCACCCTGGAGGCGCTCGCCGAGCACGCCGCGGTGTCGCCCCGTACGTTCTCGCGGCGCTTCGCCGAGGACACCGGGTACACGCCGATGCAGTGGGTGATGCGCGCTCGGCTCGACGTGGCCCGTGAGCTTCTCGAACGTTCGCAGCGGAGCGTCGAGCAGATCGCCGCCGACGTCGGGCTGGGCACAGGGGCGAACCTGCGGTTGCACTTCCGGCGCATCCTCGGCACCACCCCGAGCGAGTACCGGCGCACCTTCACCCGGGACGGATAGCCCCTCGCCACGTCGACCTGGTCCTCGGTGAGATCCTTTTGGCGGGATCCTTTCGCACCGTGGCAATCACGCCGCTGTCCGCGGCAGGCGCACCGGAGCGAACCTGGTGGCGAACAGAGAAGGGGACACCGCTCATGACTCGTATCGCCATCAACGGTTTCGGCCGCATCGGACGCAATGTGCTGCGCGCGCTGCTCGAACGGGACAGCGACCTGGAGGTCGTGGCCGTCAACGACCTCACGGAACCCGCGACCCTCGCCCGGTTGCTCGCGTACGACACCACGTCCGGACGGCTCGGCCGCCCCGTGAGCGTCGACGGGAACGTCCTGGTCGTCGACGGCCGGCGCGTCACGGTGCTCGCCGAGCGGGAGCCGGAGCAGTTGCCGTGGGCCGAGCTGGGTGTCGACATCGTGCTGGAGGCGACCGGCCGCTTCACCTCGGCCGAGGCGGCCCGCGCCCACCTCAAGGCGGGGGCGAGGAAGGTCCTCGTCAGCGCGCCGTCGGACGGCGCCGACGTCACGCTCGCGTACGGGGTCAACAACGACGCGTACGACCCGGCCCTGCACACGATCGTCTCGAACGCCTCGTGCACGACCAACGCCCTCGCGCCGCTGGCCGCCGTACTCGACGAACTCGCGGGCATCGAGCACGGATTCATGACGACGGTGCACGCCTACACGCAGGAGCAGAACCTGCAGGACGGTCCGCACCGCGATCCTCGCCGCGCCCGCGCCGCCGCAGTCAACATCGTGCCGACCACGACGGGCGCCGCCAAGGCGATCGGGCTGGTGCTGCCCAACCTCGACGGCAAGCTGTCGGGCGACTCCATCCGGGTGCCGGTTCCGGTCGGCTCGATCGTCGAACTCAACACCACCGTCGCCCGCGACGTGACGCGCGAGGACGTCCTCGCCGCGTACCGCGCCGCCGCGCAGGGGCCGCTGGCCGGCGTACTGGAGTACTCGGACGACCCGCTCGTCTCCTCTGACATCACGGGCAATCCCGCCTCGTCGATCTTCGACTCGGCCCTCACGCGGGTGGACGGCCGTCACGTCAAGGTCGTCGCCTGGTACGACAACGAGTGGGGCTTCTCGAACCGGGTGATCGACACGCTCACCCTGCTCGCCACGCGCTGACCGCGGCCCGCCATCGGCCCCCGACCCCCGCCGACCGGCCGGGGCGGGGGCCCTTCGGCATGCCCCCGGGGCGGGTACGGTCGAACCCCTGGCCAAAGGGCGTCGGTGTGCGCGAGGATCACGGCCGCACACCCAACCACCCCACCACGGGAGGACGTCCATGGGCCGCCGCACATCCCGCGGCCTGATCGCCGCGGCCACCACCACCGCGGCCGTTTTCGCCCTGGCCGGCCCGGTTTCGGCTCTGCCGTCGGGCGGGACCTCCGAGCCGTCCGCGCCCCAGGCCCGCGTCTTCATGGTCAACCCGGTGCAGTCCTCGGGCGACCAGACGCTGACCGACGGCAAGGACGCCGCCGACGCCGTGCCCGCCTCGGCGTACACCACGGCTTCGCTGCGCAACCTCGACCCCGGCGGCGCGCTGTCGGGCCGTTGGGCGTACGTCCGTTCCGACACCGGCAGCTCCGCGAAGACCTCGGAGGCGGCCGGCTACACCCGAGCCGACGACCAGTTCGAGCAGGTCATGGCCTACTTCTGGGTGAACGAGGCACAGGAGTACCTCCAGGGTCTCGGCTTCGGGAGCGAGCTGCCGGGCGCCGACGACCGTGCGCAGCCGGTCCGGATCAACCAGTACGGGGCCGACAACTCCTTCTTCTCCGACAAGAAGGCCGAGATCCGCTTCGGCAAGGGCGGGGTGGACGACGCCGAGGACGCCGAGGTGATCGTCCACGAGTACGGCCACGCCGTACACAACGCGCAGGTTCCCGGATTCGGCACCTCGCCGGAGGCCGGCGCGATCGGTGAGGCGTTCGGCGACTACCTCGCGGTCGAGGTCGGTGCGCACGCCGACGAGGTCTACGGGTGGTCGCGCAAGACGGACCTGGCATGTGTCGCCGACTGGGACTCGACGGGGTACACCACCGCTCCGCACTGCCTGCGGCGCGTGGACGGCGACAAGGTGTACGCGGACCGGGTCGGGGAGGTGCACGCGGACGGTGAGATCTGGTCGCGGGCGCTCTTCGACATCCGCGGGGCGTTGGGAGCCCGGACCGCGGACCGGATCATCGTGAACGCGCAGTTCGGCTTCCGCCCCGACACGAGCTTCCAGGACGCGGCGTTGACGACGATCGCGACGGCACAGCGCATGTACGGCAAGAGCGCCGCGGACGCCGTCCGTTCGGCGTTCCGGGACCGACGTATTCCCGGGGTCGGGTGACCGGCGCCCACGCCCTCGCGCGGGGCGCTCTCCTGCGCGGGCGGTGAACGGGCAGCCGTCGATGCGTGTGCCCAGGGGGCGACCTGGGCCGACCGACCGCTCTGGTGGATAGTCGGGTCATGGGAAAACTCTACGAACGCATCGACGGCCGCCTGCGCACCTTCATCGAGGAGCAGCCGATCTTCTTCACCGCCACCGCCCCGCTCTCCGGTGACGGCCATGTCAACCTCTCCCCCAAGGGCCGGGCGGGGACCCTCGCCGTCATCGACGAACAGACCCTGGCCTACCTGGACTTCGGTGGGAGTGGTGCCGAGACCATCGCCCACGTTCGCGAGAACGGTCGCATCACACTCATGTGGTGTGCGTTCAGCGGACCGCCGAACATCGTGCGCATCCACGGCGAGGGCGAGGCCGTCTTCCGTGACGACCCGCGCTGGGCGGAGCTGATCGGCCTGTTCGGGGACGCCGACGGTCCCTCGGCGCGGGCGATCATCGTGGTTCGTGCCCGGCGCATCGCCGATGTCTGTGGCTATGCCGTCCCGTTGATGGAGTACCAGGGGGAACGGACGCTGCACGCCGAGTACTTCGGCCGCAAGACCGACGAGGAGTTCGCCGCGTACTGCGAGAAGAAGGACTTCATCGAGACGAGCCTGGACGGGCTGCCGGCGCTGCCGCTGCCGTTGCCCGCGCGTACGGTCTGACACGCCTCCGCGTCGGGGACCGTCCGCATCAGGCGGGCCGTCCCCGACGCGCTGCGCGCCGGTCTCAGACGGCGGGCGAGCGGTGGTCGCCCGTGTTGGACAGGGCCCAGATCACGAAGACGCCGATGGCGATCGAAACGATCGCCCAGACCGGTGTGTAGGGCAGCCACATGAAGTTGAGGATGATGCTGCACCCGGCGAGCATAACACCCGCGACCCGCGCCCAGACCGCCCTCTTGAGCAGTCCGACGCCGACCACGACGAGCACGATGCCCAGGACGAGGTGGATCCAGCCCCAGGCGGTCAGGTTGAACTTGAAGACGTAGTGGCCGAGGCGGGCGTAGACGTCGTCCTTCGCGATGCCGGCGATGCCCTTGATGATGGCCTGGATGCCGTCCACGAGGAGGAGGACGCCTGCGAACATGGTGCCGCCCGCCGCCCAGGCTCCACGGGTCGTGTGGGCCTCGTGGCCGCGGGGCGCGCGTGCGGTGGACTCGGGGGTCGAAGGCTGTGCCACGACAAGCTCCTTCATCGGGCGGTGCGCCGGAACGTGGCGCGGTCCCAGCATCCGGCGAAGTCGTGGCCCGGGCATCCGGGCGCGTCCATTCGGGTGACGTCCTTGACGTGCGACCACCCGGCCGCCCGGGGCGTGGCGGTCAGGACGACGGGCCGTGCGCCGCCTCCTCCACCGCTCGCAGGACGAGCCGGAGCTCCGCTTCGTCGAGTGCTTCGACGACCTGCCGGAGCTGGACGGCGCAGCCGCCGACGAGGGAGGCGGCGACCTCCAGCACCACGACCTGACTCCTGGTGGCCCGGTGGGACCACCCCAGGGTGAGCATGAGGCGGCCGAGCGCGTCCCAGTCGACCGCCCGGTGCGCGCCGGACCGTTTGATCATCGGCCGGTCGGCGGCGGTTTCCAGTGAGCGGTCCTCCATGAGGCGCCGCAGCCAGGAACCGTCGTCGTACGCGCCCAGCAGCCGGGTCGCGGCCCGGGCCCCTCGGTCGTCCGATTCCCGCAGCAAACTTTCCGCGAGTTCCGGACCGGTCATGCTCTCGGCCGCCACCGGCTCCTCCGATACTTCCGGGGTCAAGGGCCGGGACCAGCCCGGGTGCCACTCTCCCGTGACGCGGCCCCGGTCCGGCGGCGTCCACGCCGTGGCGCCGTAACCAGGGCGCAGGTCCGCCCGTGCGGCCGAGCCCGCCCGAGGCCGCGGTGGGCGGGATTGCCCCGTTCGGGGGACCCGACCGCGTACCGCGGAGCCGTCGAACAACCAGAGTGGGACGTTTCTGCAACGGATCCACCGCCCACCGCGCGGCGACGCGGGCAGAGCCGTATGGGGATCATGGGACGCATGGCGTTCATGGAGGACCTCGGCTTCGGACATCGGTGGTTCGCGCGCACGGGCGGTGATCCGGGGCACGGCGCCGCCGGCGCGGCCGGAAGAGCGCGGTGATCCCCGCACAGGGCGGCCGGCGCCCGCGGGACGTGCGGGTGGTGGTCGTCGGGGCGGGGTTCTCGGGGCTCGGCGCCGCCATCCGACTGCGTGAGGCCGGGTTCCGCGACGTGTTGGTGCTGGAGAAGGCGGACCGGCCGGGCGGAACGTGGCGGGAGAACACATATCCGGGCTGCGCCTGCGACGTGCCCTCGACGTTGTACAGCTACTCCTTCGCCCCCCACACGGCCTGGAGCCGTATGTTCGCCGGACAGGAGGAGATCCGCAGGTACCTCGCCACCACGGCCGAGCGGTACGGGTTGGCCGAAGTGCTGCGCACCGGTGTCCAGGTGTACGGAGCCCGTTGGGACGCGGGCACCGCCCGCTGGTCGCTCGATACCAGCGACGGTCCCTACCGCGCCGCGGTCCTGGTCATGGCCACCGGCCCGTGGCACGTCCCGCGTCCGTTGGACGTACCGGGGCTCGACGCGTTCGCCGGGCCCGTGCTCCACACCGCCCGTTGGGACGACGGCGTCGACCTGACCGGAAAGCGGGTGGCCGTGGTCGGCAGCGGTGCCTCGGCCGTGCAGGTCGTACCCGCCGTCGCCGACCGGGCGGCTGCCGTGCACCTCTTCCAACGCACCGCCCAGTGGGTCCTGCCCAAACCCGACCTGCCGCTGCCCCCGGCGTTCCACCGGGCCGTGGGCCGCCTCCCCGGCGCCCGACGGGGCCTGCGCGCCTCCCAGTACGCCCTACAGGAAGGCATCGGCTACGCCTTCCGTCATCCCCGGCTCGCCCTCCTCATCGAGGCGGCGGCCCGCGCGCACCTGCGACTCGCCGTCGCCGACCCGCGGCTGCGCCGGGCCCTCACACCCGTTTACCGGCTCGGATGCAAGCGCCTGCTCACCTCCAGCACCTACTACCCGACCCTGGGCAGGTCGCACGTCCACCTGCACGCCACGGCGGTGGGCGCCGTACGCGGCAACACCGTCGTCGGCGCCGACGGGACGCTCGTCGAGGCGGACGTCCTCGTCACCGCCACGGGTTTCCGCGTCGGTGACATGCCGCTGTCCCGGACCCTGTGCGGCGTGGAGGGCCGGACCCTGCACGATGTCTGGGACGGTGAACCGCAGGCATACCTCGGCACCACCGTCAGCGGCTTCCCCAACCTCTTCCTGCTCCTGGGCCCCAACCTGCTGGGCGGCTCCACCTCGGCCATCACCGTGTTGGAGGCCCAGCTCGACCACCTCACCGCGGCCCTTGCCCACCTCGACCGGAGCGGCGACGGGGCGCTGGAGGTACGGCCCGCCGTTCAGGCGACCCACAACAGCGCCGTGCAGGAGGCGCTGGCGACGACCGTCTACAACACCGGCGGCTGCACCAGCTATTACCTCACCCCCAGCGGACGCAACACCTTCGCCTGGCCTTGGTCCACCCCGCGCCTCACGCGCCGGCTCCGGCACTTCGACCCCGCCTCCTACACCTGGTCCGCACCAGCCCGACCGCGGACCGCTCCTGCTGTTCCCGCCCCCGCTGTCGCCGCGCCTGCTCAGGAGTCCCGGGCCACCGGGACGACCGGGTCGCCGACGCGCACGGTGCCGGGCTCCAGGACGTCCGGGTAGACGCCGAGGTACGACAGCCGGCCCGGGTCGAACAGGGGTATCCGGTGGTCGCGGGCGACGGCCCGCATGAGGGCGGGCTCCGGGGGCAGTTCGTCGTGCCGGAGGGTGGGGACCACGCACCGGGGCGTGGGCACCACGACGCGGAAGAGGGCTTCGCCGACGCGCAGGTGCGCACCGGTCCAGGCGTCTTCGGGGTGTCCGCAGCTCGTCGGGCGTCTCCACGACGAGGTCGGGGCGGAAGCGGCGGGCGTCGGCGTCACCGGTGGGGTGTGCGGCTCGGCAGCCGTGCCAGGGCGGAGGTCGTGAGGAGGTGGATCGTTCCGAAGTCGAAGAACGTCCCCGGCGCGACATGACCGGAGGTGATCGTCGCCCCGGTGGCGTGCGCGGACGCGCTGCCGCGCATGCCGTCCGGGATTCCGCCCTCGCACTCGGGCAAGGCCCGCTCCAGGACGGCGCCGTGCCGGGGCGGTGTCCGCGACAAGGCGACGTCCCGGCCCGGCAGCGTGGACAACCTGTGGTCCAGCTCGGGGTGCCCCGGCGGCCAGGACGGCGCCGTCCGGCAGTTCGACCTCGACCGTGCCGGTCCCGGTCAACCGGCTGCGACAGCGCAGGAGCGGGCCCCATTTCCGGGGGTGCTTGGCGCTCGCGACAGCGCCCGTCCCGTCGAGCGCGGCGGCCACCCGGTCTCCGTGTAGCCCCTTCTGCGGGCCCGGCCTGAGGAACAGCCGGTGAGCGGCCGTGTCGAGCGGGTGGTGAACGTCACCGGTGCGTGAGGATGGGTCTCTCGCCGGCCGGTCCAGCCCCCGCGTTGACCGCCGCGGGTCGGGTGAGGCGTTTCCAGCTGGCGGGGCTCCGTGGCGCGCGGGTCGCATTGCTCGCGACCGGCAGGGCACCCGACGTCACGAGCATGCAGCCAGCAGAAGGAAACACCGACACAGGAAGAAGGACGGACGTGTCCGGCAGCGAAAGCGAGAACCCGGTAATCCCCTCCCCGACGCCCGCGCCGAGTCGACCCAGGTCGAACCGGGACTGGTGGCCGAACCAGCTGGACCTTCAAGTGCTCCACCAGCACTCGCCCCGCTCCAATCCGATGGACGAGGACTTCGACTACGCGCGGGAGTTCGCGACGCTCGACGTCGACGCCCTGAAGCGGGACGTCTTCGACGTGATGACGGCGTCCCAGGACTGGTGGCCCGCCGACTACGGCCACTACGGTCCGCTGTTCATCCGCATGAGCTGGCACTCGGCGGGGACGTACCGCATCGCCGACGGACGGGGCGGTGGCGGCGCGGGCGCCCAGCGCTTCGCCCCCCTCAACAGTTGGCCGGACAACGCCAGCCTCGACAAGGCCCGCCGTCTGCTGTGGCCGGTCAAGCAGAAGTACGGCCGGAAGATCTCGTGGGCCGACCTGCTGGTCTTCGCCGGCAACTGCGCGATGGAGTCGATGGGGTTCAAGACCTTCGGGTTCGGCTTCGGGCGCGAGGACGTCTGGGAACCCGAGGAGATCTTCTGGGGGCCGGAGGACACCTGGCTCGGCGACGAGCGCTACAGCGGCGACCGGGAACTCTCCGGTCCGCTGGGCGCCGTGCAGATGGGGTTGATCTACGTCAATCCGGAGGGCCCCAACGGCAACCCGGACCCGATGGCCGCCGCCCGGGACATCCGCGAGACGTTCGGGCGCATGGCCATGAACGACGAGGAGACGGCCGCGCTCATCATCGGCGGCCATACCTTCGGCAAGTGCCACGGCGCGGTCGGCGCCGAGTACATCGGCCCGGAGCCCGAGGCGTGCCCCATCGAGCAGCAAGGTCTCGGCTGGAAGAACACGTACGGCAGCGGCAAGGGCGCCGACGCGCTGACCAGCGGGCTGGAGGGGGCCTGGACGAACGAACCCACGAAGTGGGACAACGGGTACCTGGACAACCTGTTCGGCTACGACTGGGAACTGACGACCAGCCCCGCCGGCGCCAAGCAGTGGACCCCGAAGGACCCCGCGGCGCGGGACACGGTGCCCGACGCGCACGATCCGTCGAAGCGGCACGCTCCCATGATGCTGACGACGGACCTGGCGCTGAAGGTGGATCCGATCTACGGGCCGATCGCCAAGCGCTTCCACGAGAACCCGGAGGAGCTCGCGGAGGCGTTCGCCAAGGCGTGGTACAAGCTGCTGCACCGCGACATGGGTCCCGTGTCGCGGTACCTCGGCCCGTGGATCCCCGAGCCGCAGCCGTGGCAGGACCCCGTCCCCGAGGTCGATCACGAACTGGTCGGGAACGAGGACATCGCCGCCCTCAAGCGCACGATCCTCGCCTCGGGGCTGTCCGTCTCCCAACTCGTCGCCACGGCGTGGGCGTCGGCGGCGAGCTTCCGCGGCACCGACAAGCGTGGTGGGGCCAACGGTGCGCGGATCCGGCTGGAGCCGCAGAGGTCGTGGGAGGCCAACGACCTGCCCGAGGTGACCGAGACACTGGAGGCGCTGGAGCGGATCCGGCAGGACTTCGACAGCGCGCAGACCGGCGGGGTGCGGGTGTCGCTCGCCGACCTGATCGTCCTGGGCGGCTGCGCGGCCGTGGAGCGCGCCGCCAAGGACGCCGGGCACGACGTCACGGTGCCGTTCACACCGGGACGTACGGACGCCTCGCAGGAGCAGACCGACGTGGAGTCGTTCGCCGTGCTCGAACCGAGGGCGGACGGGTTCCGCAACCACCTCAAGGCGGGAGAGAAGCTCTCGCCTGAGACGCTTCTGCTGGACCGCGCCAACCTGCTGACCCTGACCGCTCCCGAGATGACGGCTCTGGTCGGCGGCATGCGGGCCCTCGACGCCAATGTCGGCCGGTCGCCCCACGGGGTGTTCACCCGGCGGCCGGGGACGCTGACCAACGACTTCTTCGTCAACCTGCTCGACTTGGGCACGGAGTGGAAGGCGTCGGAGTCGGCGGAGAACGTCTTCGAGGGCCGGGACCGTGGCACGGGCGAGGCGAAGTGGACCGCCACCGCCGTCGACCTCATCTTCGGTTCGCACTCCCAGCTCCGGGCCACCGCGGAGGTCTACGCGTGCCAGGACGGTGGGGAGAAGTTCGTACGTGACTTCGTGAGGGCCTGGGACAAGGTCATGAACCTCGACCGGTTCGACCTCGGCTGATCGCACGCCCGGCGAGCCGCCCCGGGTGAACCGCCTCGGGCGCTCCGGCGGTGCGGGTCGGTCGTTCCTCGGCCGACCCGGACCGCCGGCCGCCGGCCGGATGTCCGGGTGCGCTGTGAACGACCCGGTCGGCGGTGGTGTACTAAGTCCTTCGTGAAGGAACAGACCCCCGCCTCGACCGTCCGCGTGTTCATAGCACTCGCCCCGCCCGACGACGCCAAGGAAGAGCTGGCTCGCGAACTGGCGCCCGCCTACGAGGCATACCCCCGCATGCGGTGGAACCGCATCGAGGACTGGCACATCACCCTGGCGTTCCTCGGTGAGCTTCCCGTCGCCACCGTTCCGCTCCTGCGGCCCCGGCTCGCGGAACTCGCGGCCCGCGGCCGACCGGTGGAACTGGCGCTGCGGGGCGGCGGCCACTTCGACGAGCGCGTGCTGTGGAGCGGACTCGAAGGCGACCTCGAAGGACTACACCGCCTCACCGGAGAAGTCCGGCGCGTAATCAAGGAGTGCGGCATCCCCTTCGAGGACCGGCCGCTGCGCCCCCATCTGACCCTGGCCCGGTCGCGGCGCGACGACCCGTCCAGTGTGGTGAAGGCCGCCGGCGCACTCGCCGCGTTCACCGGCCGGCCATGGCGCGCCGAGCGCCTGCACCTCGTCGGCAGCAACATCGGCCGCGGCCCGGGACCGATCCACTACCGCGACATCGAGGCGTGGGACTTCCGCGGCGGGCGGTGACGGCCGGTGGAACGCGGCAGGGGCAAAGGCTCAAGGCGGTCCGGGACCCGGTGCCCCGGCCCCGGACCGTTCGACCGTGGAGACGACCCGTACCAGCGCCGGTGCGGCGGGGGCCGAGCCGAATCCGAAGCGCAGGGGCGGGGTGACCGGGGCGAGCGGACCGAGGTCGGCCCCGTCCAGGCTCGCGGTGGCCAGGGCGATCGGCCGTAGGTCGCGGGCCGCGTACCACTGGCGGCACCCGGGACGCGAGCTGCCCCGGGTCCGTACGCCCGGCAGCAGGCGGGCCGGCACGGCGGCCAGGGTCGCCCATGCCGGGCTGCGCGCGAGTGTGGGTGGGACCGCCCGCAGGGCGAGCCCGAGGACTCCCCTGGGGGCGACGGCGAAGCGCAGGGCCAGCGGCCCCGCGGTGACGTCCCATGCGGAGTCCGGCGTGTGCACCGTCACCGGCACGATGCGGACCTCGTCGAAGTGGTAGAGGCCCGCGATGTAGTCCGCGATGCGATCGGTGGGCGCCAGCAGCATCCGGTGCCCGTCGGCGCCCTCCAGCATCACGTCGCTGAACGGTCCGAAGGGCGAGCGGAGCCAGTGGCCGACGACCACACGGGTGCCGGACCCCGTTCCGACGGCGGCGATCCAACCGTCGAACGTCTGCCGCTCACCTCTCACTCCCGTCGTATGCCCGGGTGGGCACGGAGCAAGCGCGGCGTGCGGGACGTGGGGGCAGAGCGGGGCGAGGCGGGCGGGTCAGGGACCGCCGGTCCTCGGTGTCCGGCCTTCACCGCACCTGTGGGACGTCCTTGACGAACACGATCCCGTCGCTGTCCGCGAGATGGGCCGGGTCGAACGGGGCGTAGCCGAACCAGGGGGACACGCGGGCCGCGGGGGGCGTGTCGCCGAGGGCGGTGGCCAACCGGGAGGCGTCGATGACGGAGCGGTCCCGCGGGAGCCGGTAGAGGAGTCCTTCGACGGTGTCCGACGGCGGGGTGTCCACGCCCCGGTGCCGGATCGTGCCGAGGGCGGTGGCGACGAAGGCGTACTCCCCGCCGAGTCGGGCGTTCACGAGCGCACCGGCGCTCCACCACTCCAGCGGCGTCCCGCCCATCCGCATCGTGCTCTTCTCCCGCTGCAGATGGGCGTTGTGGGCGTGGACGAGTGTGGGGCCCCGTTCGGCGAGGGCGAGAAGGGTGTCGGCCATCATCAGGTCCCGCAGACCCACCAGCCGGGCTCGCGATCCGGCCGGCGACGCTGCGCGCATGGGAGCGGGCCGGGCTGGTACGGCCCCGGCGCGACCCGCTGACCGGGTACCGCGTCTACGACGAGGCGGACGTACGGGACGCCCGGCTGGCGCACCAGCTCAGGCGGGGCGGCTATCCGCTGGACCGGATCGCCCCGCTGATCGCCCAAGTGCGGTCGGCCGGTGGTCTGAAGCCGCTGGCGGCCGCGCTGAGCGACTGGCACGGCCGGCTGTCCGCCCGCGGGCGGGCGATGCTGGCGGGCGCCGCGGAGCTGGAGGCGTACCTCCGCGCCCGCGGCTGAGACCGGGAGTCGGAGCGCGGCGGTCCCCCACGTTCTCGTCGCCGGTCTCCGCCGTACGGGTGGCCGTCGTGCGCACGGGCGCCCCCCACGACCATGTCATCGCCCAGCCGGTACACGGCGGTGACCGTCCCACCGGACGGTCACCGCTCCACCGGCAACCCCGCCCACCGCGGGAGCTGCCCGGCGATCGACCGTCGTACGAGCCGGTCGTCCGTGGGGTGCGTACCGGGGTGCATCCGCCGTGCGCTCAACTCTGCGTCCAGCGTTGGGACGCCTCTCCGGCGCAGGTGGAGGTGACCAGGCCGCTGCTCATGCCCAGGTCGAGGCAGCCGCCGCCGTACTCGCTGCGGAGGCTGCCGCCCGAGCCCGAGCGCCATATCGGGGTGGCGCTCTGGGCGCAGTCGCCGACGAAGACGGCTTGGCCCAGCCCGTTGGAGTAGAGGCAGCCGCCGCTCTGCTGGTTGACGAGCTTGAAGCCGCCGCCCGACACGCTCTTCACGGTCCAGCGGGCCGACGCGTCCGAGCAGTCGCCGCTGTCCGAGGAGCCGAAGACCTGGGTGATGCACCTGCCGTTGTCGCCGTTGCGGAAGCGGTGGGTGCCGGAGGCGGGGGGCGGTGCGGCGGGGGAGGTCGCGCCGCCGCCTCCGCCCGGGGTGCCACCGCCGCCCGGGGTTCCCGAGCCGTTCTGCGAGCCGGTGCCGGGGCCCGGCCCAGGGCCCTGGCCGGGTCCGGGTCCGGCGCCCGTGCCGGGCGCGGTGCCCCCGGCCACCCCGGTCTGGGCTCCGCCCGCGGCGCCCCCTTGCGCCGCGCCTTGCGCCGCGCCCTGGGCCGGGGACGCCCCCGGTGACGGCGTACCCGACGGACTGCCGCCCGGCGTCGTGGACGGTGGGACGGCCGAGGCCGGCACCGGGGCCGGGGCGGAGGCGGCCGGGTCGCCCTTCGCCTCGGCCTGGGGCGAGGTCGTGGCGGGCAGGTGCTGGATGACCAGTGTCGTGCCGCCCGCGACCATGACGACCGGGACGACGGCGAGGAGGACACGGGTCCGGCGCCGGTGCTCCCGCCGTTCCGGTCGCTCCGTGAGGGACCCGGGCGTGGGGGTCGGCTCGGCTTCCTTCACCGGCTCCGGGTCCGGCTTCCCACCGGCGAGCGGAAGCGTCGGTACGTCGACCTCCTGCACGTCCGCGGCGAAGGCGGCCCGCTCGGACAGGCGCTCGGTGACGGCCCCGGGCCACATCGGTTCGGCGAACGGGCCGTGCTCCGAGGCCCGTTCGAGGAGTTCGGCGGCGGTGGGACGGCCCTCCGGGTCCTTGTCCAGGCAGGCGGCGACCACCTCGGCGAGCTCCGGGTCGAGTTCCCGCAGCGGCTCCAGGTCGGGCTCCTCGTGCACGATGCGGTACAGCACGCCGTGCCCCGACTCGTCACCGAAGGGAGGCCGGCCGCAGGCCGCGTAGGCGAGTACCGAGCCCAGCGCGAAGACGTCGGTGGCGCCGCTCAACCGCTTCTTTCCCGAGGCTTGTTCGGGCGCCATGTACGCGGGCGTCCCCACGACCATGCCTGTCCTGGTGAGCTGGCTCTGTTCGGCGGCCCGGGCGACACCGAAGTCGATCAGGGTGAGGCCGTCGAGGGTCAGCATGACGTTGGACGGCTTGATGTCGCGGTGCACCATGTCCAGCGCGTGCACCGACGCCAGACCCGCCGCCGCCTCCCGCAGCAGCAGCCACAGCGCGGCGGCCGGCAGCGGGCCGCCGTGGACCTCGATGGCCTCCCGCAGCGTGATGCCGGGGATGTACGCGGTGGCGAACCACGGGGGCCGCGCGGTGCGGTCGCTGTCGATCAGCGGCGCGGTGGCCCGCGCCGGGAGTCGGGAGAGGTTGTCCAGTTCGTGGCCGAAGCGGCGTACGAAGTCCTCGTCCTCGCCGACGACGGAGGCGAGCAGTTGCTTGACGGCCACGTACCGACCCTCGTGGACCCCGAGGTACACCCGCCCCATACCGCCGGCTCCGAGCCGTCCCGCCAACGCGATCGACCCGATCCGTGGCGGATCCTCGGCCTCCAGCGGCTCGGCCCCGCTCCCCCTCAGCTGTAACACGTCAGCCCCGCTCGAATTGGAGTCAGTTTCCAGGAATCTACCCGATGGGTCCGACCCTGTGACTGCCGGCCGGAGCGCACCCTTGGCGACGCTCAAACCCGTTGGGGTACGGTCCGTTGACGTGCCAAAATCCGGCGCATGCCCGTTCGATACCCTCGCCCTTTGCGCCCCGGTGACCGCGTCGGAGTCACCTCTCCCTCCAGCGGGGTCGACGACAGGATGCGCGAGCGCCTCCAGGTGGCCGTCCGCGTGGTGGAGGCCCGCGGGTTCGAGGTGGTCATCGGACGGTGCATGGACGGGGCCGGGCACGCGAGCGCCTCCGCCGCCGAGCGGGCGGCGGAACTCATGGCGATGCTGACCGATCCCGACATCCGGGCGGTTGTGCCGCCGTGGGGCGGGGAGTTGGCGATCGACCTGCTGCCGCTGCTGGACTGGGATCGATTGCGCGGCGCCGAACCCACCTGGGTCGTGGGGTTCTCCGACCTGTCGACCATCATGACCCCGCTGACCCTTCTCACCGGCGCTGCGACCCTTCACGGCAACAACCTGATGGACACGCCCTACCGGGTGCCCGCCGGGTTGCTCTCGTGGCTCGACATCGTCGAGGCGCCCCGAGGGCACCGGTTCACGCAGGAACCCCCGGGCCGCCACAGGTCGACGGGCTGGGACGACTACGCCGCCCGGCCCGAGGTGCGTGAACACGTCCTCGACACCCCCGGAGGGTGGACGCGGTTGGACGGAACCGACGACGTGGAAGTCGAGGGCCGGCTGGTCGGGGGCTGTATCGAGACGCTGTGCAACCTCACCGGGACCGGATATCTCGACGTGTCCGCCTTCGCTCGGGCCGAGGCACCGGACGGGTTGCTGGTATATGTGGAGGCCGGCGGTGACGATGCCTTCCAGATCTGCCGCAACCTGCACGGCATGCGACTGGCCGGCGTCTTCGACGCGGCGAACGCGGTGCTCGTGGGTCGGACCCCGGCACCGGACGCGCCTTCGCTGTCCCAGCACGAGGCGGTGCTGGACGCGCTCGGCCCGCTGAAGGTGCCGATCGTCGCCGATGTGGAGTGCGGGCATCTCCCGCCGTACATGCCGATCGTCAACGGGGCGCACGGCCGCCTCATCCACACACCGACGCGGAGCGCACTCACCCAGACCCTGGTGTGACCGCCCGGCGGCCCCTCCCCAGTCGAGCTGATCGAGAACGGGGCCGTCACGGCCTCACCGCCCGGTGGGGCCGCCCTGCGCGGGGCCGGCGCCGGCCCCATCGTGCCCGGCGCCGGGCACGTCCACCAGGGGCGGCTCGCCCCAGTCGGCGGTCAGGGCCGCGCGCAGTGCGGTGGCGGGGGCGGCGCCGATGCGCTCGGTGAGGACGTCCTCGATCACGGCGATCGCGCCCAGCGCGCGCCGGTGGACGCGACCACCCTCGGCGGTGACGCGGACCAGGGTGCTACGGGCCGAGGCGGGGTCGGGCACCTGCTCCAGCAGCCCCATTCCGATCAGGCTGTGCACGGCCTGGTGGGCGGTCTGCCGGGTGACGCCGACCCGGCGGGCGAGTTCGGCGATGGAGGTGCCCTCGTCGTCCAGGACGGCGAAGACGGCGGCCTGGGCGGCGGTCACCGGCTGTTCGCCCGCGGCCCGCATAGCGGCGAGCAACGCGTCCTCGAACCAACGCTTGGCCCGGGTGAGCAACTGGGGCAGGTTCGCGGCGGACTCGCTCATGGCTCCTCTGACGGTGGGGGGCTTGAGCATAGCCATCCGGCCGAACCGGGTCCGAATCGTCAGGTAGCCTGACGATTGACATCGCTTCCCACCTCCGGAGGGTTTCCCGTGACGATGGAGTTCACCACCCGCTACCGCTCGCGCTCGCGCATCCCCGCCGAGCCGGACGTGCCCTACTTCATAGAGAAGGGCATGGGCGACCGCGCCCATCTGATCACCGATCTGGTCACCGTCTACGCCGGCGGCGAGCAGACGGAGAACAGCTTCAACTTCTTCACCGTCGAAGGCCCCGAGGGCGAAGTGATCCCCACCCATACCCACGCGGACACGTATGAGGTCTTCTACGTCACCGACGGCGCGGTACGCCTCTTCGTCGAGGACCTCGAAGGCCGACAGCACGAAAAGCTGCTGACCGACGGCGACTTCGGTTTCGTACCGAAGAACTGCCCGCACGCCTACCGCATCGAGCGCCACCACAGCCGGGTCGTCGGCGTGGCCGCCGGTCCCGGCACCACCTTCGAGCGGTTCTTCGAAAACCTCGGCGCCCCGACCGAGGAGCTCGGACTCCCCCACCGGCCGGTCCTGCCCACCCCCGAAGCGTTCCGCGCCGCCGAGGAGGACTTCGACGTCCGCTACCTCCCCCAGCACCGCTGGCACACCGCGAGCCGGGCGGTGAACGGCAGCCGCTGACGACGACGGATCGACGGGCGGACCGGCCGTTGCGGTGAATTCGCGGAAGGGGCCGTGCCGACGGCGTGTCCGTGCGGAAGGGATGGCTCTGGGGTGCTATACGGCGCCCGTTCCATGCCCGCCGGTACGTCGTCGTGCCGGAGCGCGCGTAGAGGGAGTAGCACCATGTCGAGCCGACTCGTGGCCGCGGCCACCCTCATAGCCGCCGCGAGTGTCCTGGGGGCGTCCGCCGACACGGCCGCCGCCGACCGGGACACGGCCTGTGTGCAGACGACGCACCAGGACATCGCGCGGGTCAAGACCGTGGAAGACAACGGCGACGTGGTGGCCGCCGTGCGATCGGCCCGGCCGGTCGTGGCGGCGCACCCGCAGCCGGTCCGTGGCGGCGCCTGCCACCACGACGAGGAAGCCCCGTCGGGCGGCGCCGGAGGCGGTCGACGGTTGGCGGCCCGCGCGGGCGGCCTGAACGCCATTGGCGCGGTGGGTCTCGCCGGCGGCATCCTGGTGACGGCCGGAGTCACCCTGTGGCTGGCGCGCCGCCGCCCCACCGGCTTCCGCTAGTGCTGTCCAGTCGGCTCGCTCGTCGTCCCTACCGTGCCGAGCCGGCCTCGCCGGCGAGGTGTTCCTCCAGCCAGTCCGCCGCCGCCCGCCGGTAGAGGCGACGGTTGTCCGCCCGGAGGAACTCGTGCCCTTCGTTGCGCAAGGTGAGCAGCTCGGCCGGCACACCCCGGTCGCGCGCCGCGCGGACGAACTGCTCCGACTCCGTCGGGGGCACGTTCGTGTCGTGCTCGCCGTGGACGGCCAGTACGGGGGCGCGCAGCCGGTCGATGCGGCTCATCGGGGACAGGGTGCGCAGGAGGTCCAGGTCGCGCTCGGGGTGCCCGTACTTCGCCGCGGCCGACTGGGCGATCCACGGTTCGGTTCCGGCGAAGAAGGTGGCGAAGTCCGACATGCCGCAGACGGCGACGCCGGTCCGGAAGAGGTGGGGGTGCCAGACCAGGGAGGCCATGGTGAGGTAGCCGCCGTAGGAGCGGCCCATCACCGCCAGCCGCAGGGGGTCCGCGTACCCGCTGGCCACCGCGTGGGCGGCGCAGTCCGCGACGTCGTCGATGGCGGCGAACCGGCCCGTGCCGAGGTCGGCGTCGACGAAGGACCGCCCCCAGCCGGAGGAGCCGCGCACGTCGGGGGCGAACACGTCCATGCCCCGGCCGAGGAGTTCGTGGTAGAGCGGGCTGAACACGGGCCGCTCCTGTTCCTCCGGGCCGCCGTGGAGGTGGATCACGCACGGCGCCGGTCGGCCCGGGTCGCGTTCGGGCGCGCGGTAGTACCAGCCGCCGAGCACCAGCCCGTCCCGGGCCCGGCAGCGCAACGGCATCGGGCTGACGGGGGGCCGCCCGGGCGGCGCCGCGTCCTCGTCGCGAGCCGACCAGCCGGCGCGCAGAGGGGCGAAGCCGCTCGTCAGGTCCCAGATGCCCGGCCTGCGCCGGGAGCCGGCCAGGGCGGCGAACAGTCCGCCGCGGCCTACGGGTGCCATGCGGGTCACCACTTCGTGCGGCAGGGCCGTCCGGTGGGGCGGTCCGACGCCGTCGTCCGAGTCGGCGGCCGGGAGGGGGACGCTCTCCAGCTCGCTCGCGCCGTGCACGTTCCAGGCGAGCAGCGCCCATCCCCCGTGGTCGGGAAGGCTGAGCAGGTCGAGCGCCGTCTCCCGCCGCTCGGCGGCCACCGACAGGTCCCGGAGCACGCCGCGCTCGTCGAGCCGGGCCCGAAGGAGTGCGGCGAACTCGCGGTCGGCGTCGCTGCGCAACCACAGGACGCGCGAGTCGGCCGAGAGCCTGCCGATCCAGGGATCGCCGTCGGCGACGGGCAGGCGGAAGGTGGTGCGTCCGGAGGCCGTGTCGAGCAGGAGTGCCTCCCGGCGCCCGCGCGGCCCGCGCCGGAGCAGCACGAAGCGGCCTTCCGCACCGATGTCGCAGACTCGCAGGGAGGCGGCGCCCGGCTCGCCGAACAGCAGCACGGGGGCCCGTGTGCCGTCCGGGTCGAGGAGGTAGGCGGCCAGTCCCCCGCCCGGGGCCGCACCGCCGTCGACCGAGACCGGTGACGCCGGCGCCAGGCGGGGGAGGACGGTCGCGTACGGGGCCTCCGCGACGGGGGACGGCGGCCCGAGCAGGGTCGCGTGGCCGTCGCGTTCGGTCCAGGCCGCGCCGGACGGCGCGTCGGGTACGGGTGGGCCGGCGTCCTGCGTGAGGTGACCCGCGCCGCTGTGGGCCCCCGGGGCGGCGGACGGCTGGGCGACGGTGACGGCGAGCGCCGCCCCGTCCCTGGTCCAGCTTCCCAGGTGGGCCGAGGCGCCGGGTTCGGCGCCCGCGAGGATCCGGCGGCCGGTCCCGTCGGGGCGCACCACCAGGACGCGCGTGTGCTCACCGCCGCCGGGCGCGGAGGTGTACGCGATCCAGCGGCCGTCGGGCGACCAGGACACCTCGGTCACCGGGTCGGGGTCGGGGTCGAGGATGTGCGCCTCGTCGCCCCGGGCGGGACCGCTCCACAGTTGCGGCACGCCGGCGCGGTCGCAGATGTACGCCACGTGGTCGCCGCCGGGGTCGGTCGAGGGGTACCAGCACCCATGGGCGGTGAGCAGCGTCGGCGGGTCCGCCGCGCCGGTGTCCGCGAGGTGGACGGGCACCGGCGCGGCGGGGTGGCCCGGGGCCGGGCCCGGCGCCCACGCCTCGACGGGTGGTCGGTAACGGTGCTGACGTGCGGAGCTGTCCAGGGGCATGTCCGCCTCTTCGAGGGCTTCCGGGGCTGTCACCGTTCAGTGTGAGTCGATGCCGTGGGTCTGCAACCAGATCTCCAACGAGGCCACCTGCCACAGGGTGCTGCCTCCGCGTTTGCTGCGGTGGCGGGCGGGTTCCGCGAGCATCTCGGCCACCCGGCGCTGGTCGAAGAGACCGCGTCGGCGCGCTTCCGGCGCGGTCAGTGCCTCGCGTACGCGGCTGAGCACCGGCTCGGCCATGTGCCGGACAGCCGGTACGGGGAAGTACCCCTTGGGGCGGTCGACGACCTCGCGGGGCAGGACGCGCCGGCCCATGTCCTTGAGGACTCCCTTGCCGTCCTGGGCCAGCTTCAGCTCGGGGGGGCAGGCGGCGGCCAGTTCGACCAGCTCGTGATCCAGGAACGGCACCCGCGCCTCCAAGCCCCAGGCCATCGTCATGTTGTCGACCCGTTTGACCGGGTCGTCGGGCATCAGCGCGTGCACGTCCATGCGCAGCGCGGCGTCCAGCGCGCTCTGCGCGCCCGGGGCCGCCATGTGGGCGCGGACGTAATCCCGGGAGGCGTCGTGCCCGGGGGCCACGTCCGGGTGCAGCAGGGAGGCCACGTCGTCGTGCGGGCGGTCGAAGTAGACGTCCGCGTACGCGTCCGGCGCGTCGGGACGGGCGGCCTCGGCGATCGGCGGGTACCAGTGGTACCCGGCGAACACCTCGTCCGCGCCCTGGCCGCACAGCACCACCTTCACGTCCTTGGCGACCTGCTCGGCCAGCAGGTGGAACGCGACGGTGTCGTGGCTGACCATCGGCTCGCTCATGGCGCCGATGGCAGCCTCCAGGGCGGCCGGGAGCCGGTCGGAGGGAATCATGTACTGGTGGTGGTCGGTCGAGAACCGGCGGGCTACCAGGTCCGAGTACCGGAACTCGTCGCCGTCCTGCCCGTTCTCCGACTCGAAGCCCATGGCGAAGGTCGCCATGTCACCGTGGCCCTCCTCGGCGAGCAGGGCCACGATGAGGCTGGAGTCCAGTCCGCCGGAGAGCAGGACGCCCACGGGTACGTCCGCCACGGTGCGGCGGCGCACCGCCGTACGCAGGGCGTCGTGGACGGCTTCCCGCCAGCGCACCGGGTCGCTGCCCAGTTCGGGGCGGCGGGTGTACGAGGGCTGCCAGTAGCAGTGGTCGCGGTGCGTGCCGTCCCGCTCGACCACGCGGACGGTGGCGGGCGGCAGCTTGCGTACGCCGGACAGCACGGTCCGGGGCGCCGGCACCGTGCCGTGCCAGCTCAGGTACTGGTGGAGCGCCACCGGGTCGAAGGAGGTGTCCACACCGCCGCCTGCCAGCAGGGCGGGCAGCGTCGAGGCGAAACGGAGCCGGTCGCCGTCCTGGGTGAGGTAGAGGGGCTTGATGCCGAGCCGGTCACGGCCCAGCACCACGCGGCCGGTGTGGTGCTCCACCACCACGAAGGCGAACATGCCGACCAGGCGTTCGACGCACTCGTGTCCCCATTGGCCGTATGCCTTGAGGAGCACTTCCGTGTCGGAGTCGGAGAAGAACCGGTGCCCCAGCCCTTCGAGCCGTCCGCGCACCTCCCGGTAGTTGTAGACGCAACCGTTGAACACGCCCGTGAGGCCGAGCTGTGGATCGGTCATCGGCTGGGCGCCGCTCTCCGACAGGTCGATGATCTTCAAACGACGGTGGCCCAAGGCGACGGCGCCCTGCGACCAGGCGCCTCTGCCGTCCGGACCTCGGTCTTCCATCTCGTCTGTCATACGTTCGACCGCGGCGAGATCCGCCCGCCTGCCGTCGAAGCGCACTTCCCCGCTCAGGCCACACATGCGGAACCCCCCGCTCGACTCGCACCTCGGGGCCGCCGCGTCGCCGCGACCGCCCATCCGCCCGGGGTCCAGGCCACCTCCACCATGTACGTTCACTCCCGTTGTCCTGTCGGCCCGCGCCACGCGACCCGGGCCGAACAGGCGATCGACGTACCAGGCGCCTGCCCACCCGCGCGGCGGTTAAGCCCGTGTTCGATCTCCGCGCGGCACCAGGGCCTGGTCAGGGCATCAGGACCGGGTCAGGCAGAAGGGGTGACCGGCCGGATCCAGCAGGACCCGCCACCTGTCCTCGTCGGGTTGGTGCGCCGCCCTGGTCGCGCCCCACCTCAGCAGCAGGGCCTCGGCTCCCTCCAGGTCCTCGACCTGGAAGTCGAGGTGGATCTGCTGGGGCCCGGCCTGGTGGGGCCAGCGTGGGGCGACGTAGCCGTCGACGCGCTGGAAGCCGAGGAAGAGCCCGTCCTCGCGGGTCAGGCCGACGAAGTCCGCGTCGGACCGCTCGTGCGGTGCGAACCCCGTCGCCCGGTGGTAGAAGGCGGCCAACGCTTCGGGGTCGGCGCAGTCCAGGGTGATCGCGGTCAGCTTCATCAGCGGGGGCATGTAGATCCTCCTTCTCGTCGGACTCCGGTACATCGGGGACGGGTGTCCGGACCGGAGATCCCCTACAGCTCGGCGACGAGCCCGGGCAGCTTGCGCATGTCGTGGAAGACCACCGTGCCGTCGCCTTCGAGGCGCTCCGCCGGGGTCATGCCGCCCGCGTAGCCGAAGGCGCGCATCCCGGCGGCGCGGGCGGCCTGGACGCCGGGGCGACTGTCCTCCACGACCGCGCAGGCCGCCGGGTCCACGCCCATCTGTCGGGCGGCGTGCAGGAACAGGTCCGGCGCGGGCTTGCCGCGGGAGACCTCCGCGGCGCTGAAGACGCGGCCCGCGAAGCGTGCGTAGAGTCCGGTGCGGCCCAGGGTGTGGCGCATCTTGTCGTGGGAGCCGCTGGAGGCGACACACATCGGCAGTGTCAGCGCGTCGAGTGCCTCGGGCAGGCCTTCGACGGGGGTCAGCTCGGCCTCGACGGCTTCGCGGTGGAGCCGCTCGAACCGCTCCGACCAGATCGCAGCCGTTTCCCGACCGAGCCGCGCGGCGACCTGCTCGCCGATGTCGGCGTGGGAGCGGCCGATGAACCGGTCGATCACCTGTTGCTCGGTGAGCGGCCAGCCCAGCTCGGCGCCGAGGGCGACCTGGACCCGTACGGCGATGCGTTCGGTGTCGACGAGCACACCGTCGCAGTCGAATATCAGCAGTTCCACCGGCTTGATCATCCCGGCAGCATAGGTGTCCGCCGAGTGGATGGCGCTCCGGGGCGCTCCGGTCGACAACGTGCGTAGATCTGCTGATCTTTCCCACGGAGTGGGCTGACGGGAGAGCCGCGAGGTGCCACGATGATCCGTGCTTCAACAGTGTGCCGGTCGGGACGCGGTGAGAGCGGCGGCAGCGTGCCCGGGGACCGGCCCCAACCTACGAAAGGGCGGGCGTCCCATGCGCGTTACACCCCTCGTACCCTCACCCTTAGGCAGCGACCGCGACCCGTCCGCGGACGACCGGGTGCGGCTCTACTACAGCGGCAAGACCCAGGACATCCTCCAGAAGTACGGCCCGGGCCCACGTGTGCACTTCCATGTGGGGCTGTTCCCCGACGGCTCACCACCCCCCACCACCGTTCCCCAGGGCGTGTTGAAGCAGCACCTGCTCGCCGGGCAGGAGCGGATAGTCGAGCACGCGGCCCGCTCCTGGGGGGCGTACGAGACTCCGCCCCGGCGGGTCCTGGACATCGGCTGCGGCCTCGGCGGCACTTCCCTCTACTGGGCGCAGGAGCACGGCGCCTCGGTCACCGGCCTCACCGTCGCGGCCGAACACGTACCGCTCATCGGGAAGTTCGCCGGTGCGGCGGGGGTCGCGGACCGGGTGCGACCCGTCGTGGCCGATGTGCACGAGCTGCACGACTCCCATGCGTACGACGCCGTCTACGCCAACGAGAGCAGCGGCTACACCGATCGGACCCGGCTCTTCGAGGTCGTCGCCAAGGCGTTGGAGCCGGGAGGGTGGTTCGGCATCCAGGAGCATTTCGTGTGCCGCTCCGAGTGGCTCGACTTCATCGACGGCTACTACAGAACCCGCCTGGGCACGCACGCGGAGTACCTGGCGGCGGCCGAGGCGGCCGGCTTCGAGCTGGTGCAGGACGAGGACGTGACCGACTCGGTGGCTGAGTTCTGGGTGCAGTCCATGGCGTGGAACACCGCCGAACTCGACCGGCTCCGGGCGGGCGGTGATCCCGGTTCCTGGAGCGGGGAACGGCTCCAGCAGTCGACGATCGCGCACAGCAAGCTCTTCCGACTGTGGCGCGACCACGCGATGGAGACGCGGTTGCTGCGCTTCCGGATCGGGGGCGGCCGATGACGGCGCCCCCTCGTCCCTCCCGTATCGGGTCACGACTGCCCGCGTTCTACTGCCCCTTGGAGCGCGACCTCGTCCATCCCGAGGCGAAGGAGGTGGAGGCACGGGCGGTCGAGTGGGTGGACTCCTTCGGCCTGTACTCCGACGCGGTGGAGCGCGCGTGGGGTCTGGCCACCCACAGCGCCGACTTCACCTGCCGCATCATCCCCGAAGGGAAGGTGGAGGCCCTGCTGTTGTTCGCCGAGTGGAACTACTGGGCCAACGCGGTCGACGACTGGCAGGACTCGGGTTCCGATGACGTGGGGACGGGCCCCGTCGTGGAGCACGGCGTACGACTGCTGCGGACCATCGAGAATCCTGGGGCGTCGCTGCTGCCCGACGGTCCCATGACCCGCGCGCTGGTGGACCTCGTGACGCGCACGCACGCCATGCTCAGCCCCTTCGAGCTCCGCAGGTTCACCGAGGGGACCCGGGACTGGCTGCTCGGGGCGGCCTGGAGGGCCGCGCGGGCCGAGGCCGGGGGCATGCCGGGGGTGAACGACTTCGCCGCCATGGGGCCCTTGGCGAACGGCACGCGCTTCTCGCTCACCTGGTCGGACGTCGCACGCGGGGACCGGTTGCCGGCCGAGGTGCTCTATTCGCCCGCCTTGACGGCGCTCACCGACGCGGCGGGGTTCATCGTCAGTGCGGACAACGACCTGTTCTCCTACGACAAGGACGACCATCTGGAGCCGCTGGAGGTGAACCTCGTCAATGTCCTGGCCCACCGGGAAGGTTGTTCCCCCGCCGAGGCGGTACCGCTCGCGGTGGCCCTGCGTGACCGGGTGATGGTCCTCTTCACCACGCTCCGGGAGCGACTGCGGGAGGGGGCCGGCCCGGAACTGCGCCGTCACCTGGCGGCGTTGGACCACTACGTTGCCGGCTGCATCGCCTGGCAGAGCCGGGCGCCCCGGTACGCGAGTCCGCGCAACCGGTGCCAACTGCCCCTGCCGGACGCCGGCTTCGCGCTCCGGTACGCCGACGGCCCCAGCGTCGTCGGGGGCGAGCCGCCGGACCTGCCGGCCCTCGCCCCCTGGTGGCGGTGGGTGAGCGGCTGACGACGCCGCGAACGACGGGGCCCCGGCCACACCGGCCGGGGCCCCTACGCGGTGGTTCGGCTCAGCGGCGGCCGAACAGCCGGCGCCACCAGCCGGCTCCGCCCCGACGGGTGGCGGCCGGCGCGGGCGCCACCGTCGGCTGCGGCGGGATGACGGCGTGCGGCGGGTGCTCGGACGCCTGCTCGATGTGCGGTCCGGCGTTCTCGACGGAGCGCGGGGTGAACCGTACCGGCAGTCCCAGCAGGTGCCGAGACATCAGGGTGCCGCGCCACCGGAGCTCGTTCGCCCCGACCGCCAACTGGAGGTCGGGCAGCCGGTCCAGCAGGACCTCGATGCCGGTGTCCGCGATGGCGCGGCCGATGTCCTGGCCGGGACACTCGTGTGGTCCGCTGCTGAACGCCAGGTGGGAGCGGTTGCCGTGGACGGAGACGCTCGGATCGGGCCGGATCTGCGGGTCGACGTTCCCCGCGGCCAGGCCGAGCAGCAGCATGTCACCGGCCTTCACCTGCTGTCCGCCGAGCAGGGTGTCCCCCGTGGCCCAGCGTCCGATGATCGTGTTGATCGGCGGATCGTCCCAGAGGACCTGCTCCAGGGCGTCGGGCAGGGTCATGTGCCCCCCGGACAGGCTCGCCCGGAAGCGCGGGTCGGTCAGGACGGTCCGCAGGGTGTTGGCGATCAGGTTGGCGGTGGTCTCGTACGCCGCGATCAGCACCACGCGCAGGTGCATCAGCACTTCGGTGTCGCTCAGGTTCGCCGGGTGCTCGATGAGCCAGGAGGCGAGGTCGTGCGCGGGCTTGGCCTTGCGCTCCATGACCAGTTGTTCCAGCGTGAGCGTGACGTAGCGGTCGCTCTGCAGGGCCGTCTCGGTGCCCTGGAGCATGTCGCGCGCCGCCTTGACCAGCCGGGGCCCGTGTTCGTCGGGCGCTCCGACGAGTTGGGTCATGACCAGCATGGGCAGTTGGTCGGAGAAGGCGGGCACCAGGTCGGCGTAGCCGTCGGCGGCGATCCGGTCGACGAGCTGGTTGGCGAAGCGCGTCACGTAACGGCGGATGCCGCGCTTGTCGAAGCGCTCCAGGGACTCCACGACGGCTCCGCGCAACCGCTCGTGGACGGGCCCGTCGGTGAAGTTGCACACGGGCACCCAGGAGACCATGGGGCCGAGCGGGGTGTCGGCCGGTACCCGGCCCTCCTTCATGTCGCGCCAGCCCCGGGGGTCGCGGGCGAACCGCGAGGGGGTGCGCGCCACGTCGAGGTTCTCCCGGTGGCCGAGGACCAGCCAGGCCGGCAGGTCCCCGTTGACCAGTACGGGCGCCACGGGACCGTACTCGGCCCGCAGTTTCTCGTACAGCGCCAGCGGGTCGGCTTCCGCCTCCGGCCCGTGGAGGCGGTGCAGGGGGCCGCCCCCGGCTCCCGCCGCGTGGGCGGGGCACTCGGGCGGAGGGGTGAAGGGGGTACTCACATTGCCTCCTGGGTCGCTGCCTGGGAGTGCAGGTAGCGCATGAGGGTCAGCAGGACGTCGCGGGACGAGTCCCGGCGCCTGGCGTCGCAGACGAGGATCGGCACGGCGTGGGGCAGGTCGAGGGCTTGGCGCAGTTCTTCCAGCGGATGCTCGGGGGCGTCGGGGAAGGAGTTGACGGCCACGACGAAGGGGACGCCCCGTTCCTCCAGCCGTCCGATGACGTCGAAGCTGGTCTCCAGCCGACGGGTGTCGAGGAGGACGACCGCTCCGAGGGCGCCCTCGAAGAGACCGCGCCACAGGAACCAGAAGCGTTCCTGGCCGGGGGTTCCGAACAGGTACAGCACGAGTTCGTCGTTGATGCTGATGCGGCCGAAGTCCATCGCCACGGTGGTGGTGGTCTTGTGCGCCACCCCCCGGGTGTCGTCGACGCCGATGCCCGCCTTGGTCATGGTCTCCTCGGTCGTCAGCGGTTTGATCTCGCTGACCGCGCCGACCATCGTCGTCTTGCCCACACCGAAACCGCCGACGATGACGATCTTGACGGCGGCTGCCGCCGTCTGGGGGAGTATGTCCGCGGGGAGCGGCCCGCGGGGCGGGTCAGAGCTTTTGAAGTCCATTGATCACTGCCTCGATCAGAGCAAGGTCGGGGAGCTGGGCGGGGGGGACGGGCGGGCGTACGTGTACGCGCCGAGCGGCCATCAGGTCCCCGACCAGCACGGTGACGGCGCTCACCGGCAGACCCGCGTAGGCGGCGATCTCGGCCACCGACAGCGGGGCCTGGCACATCCGCAGGATGGCCGCCTGCTCGGGCTGCATCTCGGGCAGGGCGGGCGCTTTGGCGACGACCAGGGTCACGAGGTCGAGGTCGACGGCGGTGGAAGGTCCGCTGCGGCCGCCGGTGATGACGTAAAGCCGTTCGGGACTGCCGGCCTCCCAGCTTGCGGGTGGCTCACTCACGCGGGCTGCCCGTCATGTCGGGGCGGGCTGCTCAGGTGCTCCCCCATCCGGGTCACCAGGTTGCGCATCTGGGCACCCATCAGGCCCGCGTCGACGCCCTCGTCGGCGAGCACGGCCAGGTACGAGCCGTCGCCGGCGGCCATCAGGTAGAAGAACCCGCCGTCCATCTCGATCACGACCAGGCGCATTCTGCCTTCGGAGCGGGGCAGCTCGGAGGCCACGGCCCCGGCGAGGCTCTGCAGGCCGGCGCAGGCCGCCGCCAGCCGGTCGGCGGTGTCGGTCTCGGCCCCGTACTGCGCCACGCAGAGCCCGTCCGCGGACAGCACGATCACGTGCCGTGTCTGCGGCACGCCGGCGGCCAGGTCCTTGAGCATCCAGTCCATACTGCTTCGCTGAGTCATCACTGTTCATGCCCCTTTGGTCGCTGAGCCCGACGCGTCCTGGACGTCCTGGGCGTCTTGGCCGGACGCGCCGGACAGTCCGCTGTGGAACGCCTCCAGCCACATGCCGGGGCCGGGGTCCTCCGCCGACCGCGGCTCCGCCACCGGCGGGGCGTCGGGGAGGGTGGCGCGGTCCTTGCGGCGTCGCTGCGGCAGGCCCGTCGCGGTACGTCCGGTGGCGGGGCCACCGGTGGCGGGCGCCGGCCTCGGCAGGGGAGCCGGTGCCGATGTGGGCGCGGACACACCGGCCGAGAAGCGGTCGACGGGGTGCTCGCGCGGTGCGGCGGGCACGGCCCGGGGCCCCGAGGAGGAACCGATGCCGTGGGCGAGGCCGGTCGCCGCGGCCGCCGTGGTGATCAGGTGCTGCGGGACGATGACGACGGCGCGGACACCGCCGTACGCGGAGGAGCGCAGGGACACCTGGAACCCGTACGCCTGAGCCAACCGGCCGACCACCGCGAGACCCAACCGGGGGGTCTCCCCGAGGTCGTTGAGGTCGATGCCGGACTGCGCCTGAGCGAGCATCCCCTCGGCGCGCCTGCGGGCCTCCTCGCTCATGCTGAGACCGCCGTCCTCGATCTCCACGGCGATGCCCGACTGCACCTCGGCGGCCGTGAGGTGGACGCGGGTGTGCGGCGGCGAGTAGCGCGTGGCGTTGTCCAGCAGCTCCGCCAGGGTGTGGATCAGGGGTTCGACGATGGGGCCGACGACGGCGACCTCGGAGACCGAGTGGAGCTCCACCCGCTGGTAGTCGATGATCCTGGACATCGCGCCGCGCAGCACGCTGTAGAGGGTGACGGCCCTGCTCCACTGGCGGCCGGGGCGGGCACCGCCGAGGACCGAGATGGAGTCGGCGAGCCGGCCGATCAGGGCGGTGCCGTGGTCCAGGCGCAGGAGGTCACCGAACACGTCCGGGTCGCGGCCGTGACGGTCCTCCATCTCCCGCATTTCCTGGGCCTGCTGATGGACGATCGCCTGTACGCGGCGGGCGATGTTCACGAAGGCCCGCTGCGCCGAGTCGCGCAGGTTCTCCTCGTTGTGGACCGCGTCGATGGCCTGGGCCAGCACGGATTGCAGGGCGGCTCTGAAGCGCGGTGTCAGGGCGCTGTCGTTGCCCCAGCGGTTGCCCGGTCCGCCGCGACCACCCATGGAGTTGAGCACCTCTTCGGGCAACTCGCCCTTGCGCAGGCGCTCGATCGCCTCGGTCAGCACCACCTCGGACAGGCGCACCGCTTCGGTTTCCTGCCGGGACAGGGAGTGCCGCAGCGCCGCGACCTGCGCGCGACGGGCGGAGAGCGCGCGGCCGCGGCGGAGCGCTTCGGCGATCGCCACGGCGGTGCAGCCGGCGCCCATGACGGCGCAGACGGTGCGGACCGCTTCCGAGGGGGAAACGAGCGCCCCGACGAGGCACGCGGCGGCCACGGCCGCGATCACGGGCATCATCCAGCTCGTTCCCGCCTCGGGGCGGGCGGCTTCGGGTGGAATGTCTTTTTGCGCCATCGGCGTCCTCGAACCATCGAAAGTGGGGATCTTATGACCGGTGGGCGGGAGCATAACTACGCCCAACTTCCCGCATGAGTACTTTCGTTGGAGTTCATCGGACCGGAGGACCCAATACGCGCCATTTACGGGGCCGGATTCCGGCACCACACAGGGTCCGTTCCGGGTGGCCGGCGCCAAAAGAGGAGGTGGAAGACTTCCGATCGCACAAATGGACGAGAGAATTCGAACCTCTATTCCGTTCGCTTTCGGCCGTATTCCGTTGTTCGGATGTGGTACCGCGGACCGAATTGCGCTATGGGCGGGATCGGTCGGCAGACCGCGTCTTCCAAGGGGGCGGGGGGGGGAGGCCGTCGGGCCGCCGGGCCGGCCGAGGTCACCGAGGTCACGGCGTCCTCCCGGTGTACGGAGGCGGCTCGCCCTCCCGGTCGGACGCCGGCCATACGTACGGAAGGTCGTCGGGCACCCCGGGGAAGTGGCGGCGGTAGACCTCGGGGGCCTTGCGCAGCAACGCGGACTGGTGGCTTCGGTGGAAGTCGGGATCACCGAGCCAGGGGGGCAACTCGCCGTCCGCCGCGAGCCGGAGCTGTTCGCGCGGGGCGGCTCCCGGACGCAAGGCGAGGTAGCCGCCCAGCAGCGACGCCGCACACGTGTCGGAGCGCCCCTCGGCGGTCCAGACGCCGCAGATGTCCAGGCCGTACCGCACCAGGGCTTCCTCGTACCCCGCCCACATCCGTACGGCGGGGTGGTGGCGCCAGCCGTATCCGGGCACGGTGAGGCCCCGGAAGACCTGGAGCGCCTCGACGCGCTGTTTTCCCAGGCGCCTCGGGTCCAGTACGGCGGCCGAGTCCAGGAATGCCGGGTAGGGGAGGAATGTCTGCACGGGGTGGATCTACCCCTTCGGGCCGCCGGCTCCTCCTCCCCCGGCGACATCACCCGTAGGGCCCCGCCGGCCGCCGGGTTGTCCCATCCGGCTCCGGGTCGTGCGCGGCAACCCCGCCGTCTGCTCCACCGAGATCGACGGTCCGCTCACGCCGCCGGAAGTCGTCGGGCGCAGGCAGTGGTCGTGGTCCGGGCAGGCCCATGACCACGAACCGGGGTTCCGGGTTTCCGGCGTTCCGGGAGCCACCGCGCCACCGGACGTCTCATCCGTCGTGGTCGTGGGGTCCCCTGTGGGCCCGCGGGTGCCGCAGCCGGATCCAGACGTCCCTGGCCTGCCGTCCGGCCGCCGAGCGACTGCCGGCCACCAGCCGGTCCGCCTCACCCGCCGTCTCGACCATGGGGCCGGAGCCCCGCAGCGGTTTGCCGGCCGTCTCGTGCAGGAAGAGCGTCGAGACGAAGCCGACGACGCCGACGACGCCGACGACCATGAGGTAGTACGCCGGGACCATGGTGTCGCCCGTCGCCTCGACGAGCGCCGAGGCGACCAGCGGCGTGGTCCCGCCGAACAGCGAGACGGAGATGTTGAAGGCGAGGGACAGCGCCCCGTACCGCAGTCGGGTGGGGAACAGCGCGGGCAGGGTGGACGCGGCCGTCCCGGCGAAGCAGACCAGCAGCAGGCCGAGCACGGCGCAGCCGACGGCGGGCAGCACGATCCCGCCCTGGCGGATCAGCAGGAACGCCGGCGATGCGGATCGACGTCTTGCGGCGCCGCAGGAGCGTGCGCGGCATCCGGTCGGTCGCCGGGTGGCCGCCGCGGGGCAGCCTCTTCCCCGGATCGCTACCGGGACTGCGTGACGGTTCCGC
This sequence comes from Streptomyces sp. NPDC046557, assembly GCF_040645975.1. Taxonomy (NCBI): domain Bacteria; kingdom Bacillati; phylum Actinomycetota; class Actinomycetes; order Kitasatosporales; family Streptomycetaceae; genus Streptomyces; species Streptomyces sp. NPDC046557. The sequence goes on along the minus strand of NZ_JBEYZH010000015.1, from coordinate 15,631 downwards.
CATGCTGTCGGCCTCCTGGCTCGTCGCCGCCGCCTCGCCGTATCCCGATCGTCTCGTCTCCGACCGGGCTCGGTCCGTCGGTCGGCCCGAGTGGGTGGGTACGGTGGCGGAGCCGCGGCTCGGACCGCGGTAGGTCACGGCGGAGGCGGCGGGTCCGTTGTCGGAGGCGTGTGTCAGAGTCCGGGCATGTTCGACATCGTGGTGGAGACCGAGAACCTGGAGCGGCACGTCCGCCCGTCCGCCGGTGGTCTGGCGGCGCTCGTCGGCCGGATCGGCGGTGACGGTGACCGGTTCCTGGTCGTCCAGCGGATACCCGACCTGCCGGACGTCTTCATCCAGGTCTGGCACGAGGCCGGCGGGTCCTACACGCTGGAGCACCGTGACGGCGCCGCCGACCGGCACTACCGGTCGGTGCTCCGGAGCCCTCGGCCCGTGATCGCGGCGATGAGCGGCTGGGCCCGCCGCGAGGCAGGCTGGGACACCGGCCTGGCGTGGTCGAGGCTGAACCTGGCGCCCGCCCGCGAGGTGCCGCCGCTCGACCTCGACGCCGCCTCGTACGAGCAGTTGGAGCGACGCGTTCGAGAGGTGCTGATCGGCGGCTACGCCACCCGTGCCGAGTTGGCGGAACTCGCCGAGGACTACCTGGTCACCGAGGGCAGCCGACCCGTCTCGCCCGAGCAGGCGGCGGCGTTGGCGGACCGGATGTGGCTGGATCGGGTCGCGGAGCAGGCCGAGTGGCGGGGAGAGACCGACCCGGAGCGACTCACCCGGGCCTTCGCCACCCTGCGGGAAGCCGGCATCACCGCCCGGGAGAACTTCACCTGCTGCCGCGGCTGCGGCCAGGCCGAGATCGGCGGCGAAGGCGGCCCCGACGCGCGTGGCTTCGTCTACTTCCACACGCAGTGCACGGACGCCGCCGCGGCCGGCCACGGGCTGACGCTCCTCTACGGCGGGTTCGACGGCTCGTCCGATACCACCGCGGCCATCGGCCGGGAAGTAGTGGGCGCCATCGAAGCGGCCGGTCTGCGCGTCGAGTGGGACGGTGATCCCGGTCAGACCCTCACCGTCGCTCCCCTGGACTGGCGTCGCCGGCTGGTCGGCTGACACCGCGCGGCGGGCGGCGGCCATGGAGGGGGGAAGGACCGGACCTCGGGAGTCCCCCGCACAACGCTCGCGGGCGCCGCATTCAGAGGCTATTCAAAGGAACACCAGGCACGGTGTGGGTGCCGGCCCGCCGCACCGACCGACTGGAGACCCCGTGACCTCACCACACGCCGTCATATCGCCCCCGCTCCGTGGCCGCCGACGGCCCGCCGCGCTCCCGCCGGCCACGCGCCTGGTTCCCGTCGCCCTGCACCTCGTCGGCTGGGCGGGCGCGGTCGCCGTCCTCGGCCTGTGGTGGGCCGACACCTCGTCCGTCGTCGGGCCTGCCGGCTGGCTCACCGGCGCGGGCCGAATCACCGGTCTGCTGGCCGGATACTCCTGCGTGGTCGTCGTCGTCCTCATGGCCAGGATCCCCTGGCTCGACCGGACGATCGGCAGCGACCGGTTGGCCCGCCGGCACGCGTCCGCCGGCCGGTACGCCCTCTCGCTCCTCCTCGCCCACGTCCTGCTGATCGTCTGGGGCTACGCGCTGACCGACGGGACCGGGCTGCTCGACGAGACCACGACCCTGGTCCTGCACTACCCGGACATGCTCAAGGCCACCGCCGCGTCCCTGCTGCTCCTGCTCACCGCGTTCGTCTCCGCCCGCTCGGCCCGTCGTCGCCTCTCCTACGAGACCTGGCACTTCCTGCACCTCACCACCTACGCGGCCGTGTTCCTGTCCTTCGGTCACCAACTCGCCGACGGAGCCGACTTCGTCGGCGACCGCTCCGCGCAGCTCCTTTGGTACGCGATGTACCTGACCGCCGCCGCACTGGCACTCTGGTTCCGTTTCCTCACCCCGCTGCGCGCGGCCCGCAGACACCGGCTGCGGGTGGCCGAGGTGCGGCGGGAGGGGCCCGGCGTGGTCTCGGTGTACGTCACCGGGCGACGGCTCGAAGCGCTGGCCGCCCGCCCCGGGCAGTTCCTGCGCTGGCGCTTCCTGACCCCCGGCCTGTGGTGGACGGCGAACCCGTACTCGCTGTCCGCACCCGCCGATCCCCGCTTCCTGCGGATCACGGTCAAGGCCCTCGGCGCCCACAGCGCCGCCCTCGCCCGGCTGGAACCCGGCACCCGGGTCTGGGCCGAGGGTCCGTACGGCGCCCTCACCGCGGAGCGCACGCGCGCGGGCCGGACCCTGCTGCTGGCGGGCGGCATCGGGATCACCCCCCTGCTGGCCCTCTTCGCGTCCCTGCCCGGTGACCCGGTCCTCATCTACTGGGCGCGCACCCCCGCCGACCTGGTGCTGCGCCGTGAACTCGACGGCATCGCGCTCGCGCGGGGGGCCCGGGTGCACTACTCCGTCGACCGGCCCGAGGGGCACGCGCTGGCGCTCACCGCCCCGTGCCTCACCGCGCTCGTCCCGGACCTCGGCCGGCGGGACGTCTACGTGTGCGGGCCCCCGGGCATGACCGAGGCCGCCTTGTCCGCCCTGCGCGCGGCCGGCGTTCCGCGCCGTCGCATCCACCAGGAGGACTTCGCGCTGTGACGCCCGCCCCCGCACGCGTCCGGTCCCGATCGCCCCGCCCCCAGGCCGCCCCACCCCATGCCGCCCCGCCCCCGAAGGAATCCACGTGCGCCGCGTAGTCACCACCGTCGCCGCGACCGCCGCCGGCATCGTCGCGCTCCTCGCCCTCAAACCGCATCAGCCCGACCGTTCCACGGCCTTGGCCCCGCCCCCGGCGGGCGCGTCGGCGCCCTCCGGCGGGACCGGCGACCAGGCCGGCGCAGCCGCCGGCCGAGCCGCGCGTACCGGGACCTTCACCGGTGAGGCGATCGACACCCGTTTCGGGCCCGTGCAGGTCGCCGTCACCCTCGACGCCGGCAGGCTCACCGCCGTCCAGGTCCTGCGGGTGCCGTCCGAGAACCGGCGTGATCGCGAGATCGCCTCCTACGCCGTTCCCCGCCTCACGCGCGAGGCCCTCGCGGCCCAGACCGCGCGCATCGACTCCGTCTCCGGGGCCACGTACACCAGCCACGGTTACACGCGGTCGCTGCAGAGCGCGCTGGACCAGGCCCGTGGCTGACCACGACCGTGAGCCCGAGGCCGAGGCCGAGGCCGAACGCGAGGGGGACCGTGACCGCGAGGTCGCCCCGGCCGGACGTGTCCGTCACACCGAGCACGTCATGGGCACCGTCTTCTCCTTCGACCTGCGCCACCGGTCCACCGCGGCGGTACAGCAGGCCCTGCGGGAGGCGGTGCACTGGCTGCACCAGATCGACCGGCTCTTCTCCACCTACCGGCCCGACAGCGTCATCAGCCGGCTGAACAGCGGGGTAACGGAGCGGCGCGATGTGCCCGCCGAGGTGGAACGGGTCCTGGTGATGTGCGAACAGGCCGAAGCCGCCACCGGAGGCGCCTTCTCCGCCCGCCCGGCGCCCGGCCCCGACCTGTCCCGGGGCGGACTCGACCCGTCGGGCCTGGTCAAGGGCTGGGCCGTGGAGCACGCCTACGCGATCCTCCGCGCGGCGGGCGCGCCCAACAGCGCCGTCAACGGCGGCGGCGACATCCGCCTCGGGGGCGAGCCCGCCCCCGGCCGGCCCTGGTGTGTCGGCATCGCCGACCCGGCCCGCCCCGGGGAACTGCTCACCACGGTCAGTGGCCGCGACTTCGCCGTCGCCACCTCGGGTGTCGCCGAGCGCGGCCCGCACATCCTCGATCCCCGCACGGGCCGTCCGGTGCGTCAGCTACTCGCCGCGACGGTGACGGGGCCGGACCTGACTTGGGCGGACACGTGGGCGACGGCCGCGATGGTGCTCGGGCCGGCCGCGCACGAATGGATCGCCGCGCAGGCCGGTTACGAGCTGTTGACGGTGGACTCCGGCGGGGAAGCCCGACGCACCTCGGGCTTCCCCCTCACCGTGTGACGCGTTCAACCGACCTTGGGCGCCGACGGTTCGTGGCCGGGGTACACGTGCTGGGGGGCACGATGTGGGTGACCGCCTCGCCGAAGAGCGTGCTCGGCTCCTTGCCGTCGTGCAGGACATCGGTGTTGAGGACGATGACCATGGTCGCCTGCGCCTGGGGCAGGTAGACGGCGATGCATTCGTAGCCGGGGAGCGAACCGTTGTGGCCGAGCCAGCCCTGGACGTCGAAGATGCGGACGTCGAAGATGCGGACGTCGAAGATGCCCAGGATCAGGTAGGCCCGCGCCATCGGGGTCGCGAGGCGAGCCGGGGTCCACGGCCGGCGCGCGGAGCGGCGGATACCGTGCGGTGCGGGCCGGAACACCGGTCGGGTGTGGTTCGTTGGACGTCGCATGACCACACCTGTGACATCGGGAGCGGCCCTGACAGTGGACCGCCGGGAGGGCCGGTTCGGCGAGGTCGTGCTGCGGCGACGCGGAGCCACGTACGAGATCATCGCCAATGGTTGCTTCCTCATGGACACCTCCGACGGACGGTCGGAGCGGCTGCTCGTCGACGCCGCGTACCTCGCGCTGGACCCGCCGCCGGGTGGGACGCCGCCGGCCCTGCTGATCGGGGGTCTGGGCGTCGGTTTCTCGCTCGCGCACGCCGCCGCGCAGCCGCGCTGGGGGCGGATCGCGGTCGTCGAACGGGAGGAGGCGATCATCGAGTGGCACCGGACGGGGCCGCTCGGCGCGATCTCCGCCCGGTCCCTCGCGGATCCCCGGACGACGATCCTCCACACCGACCTGGTCGAATACCTCACGTCGTCCGCCGACCGGTACGACGCGCTCTGCCTGGACATCGACAACGGCCCGGACTGGACGGTCGACGAGGAGAACCGGAACCTCTACTCCCCGGCCGGACTCGCGGCGTGCCGGGACCGGCTTCATCCCGGCGGAGTCCTGGCCGTCTGGTCGGCGCAGCACTCCCCCGTCTTCGAAGACGCGTTGCGCGAGGTGGGTTTCACTGATGTGCGGACCCGGGAGGTGCCCGTGGCGCGCGGGGTGCCGGACGTGGTCCACGTGGCACGCAAGCCCGCCTGAGGGCGTTGTCGGAGACCCTCCGGGTGGGACCGCGGCCGGATCAACCGGCCGTGCTGAAGCGGGCGGGGCGAGTGTGGGCGGAGCGGGAGAGGTGGCCACGTCGAACCCGGCGAGTCCCTCCTGGACGCCCTGGCCCGCGAGGTCGAAGAGGAAACCGGCCGGCGCCTGACGATGGTACGGCGCCTGCTCGGGACCACCACCTGGACCGGCGACGACGGCGCCGGAACCCGGCACGAGGCCGACTTCCTCGTCGAGGTCGAGGGCGACTTGAGCCGCCCCGACCCGGAATGGTCCAAGCACACCGCGTACGGCTGGTTCGGGCCGGACGATCTGCCGCGCCTCAAGGAGAACCGGGCGCCCCGCGAATACCTCGTCCACGACCTGATCGCCCGGGCGCTGCTCGATCGTGCGAAGGGCTCCTGATCGCGCCGGTGGTCCCCGGATGCGGATCAGGGGGGCCTGGATCATCCTGGGAGCGCTGGACAACGAGCCGAAGGAGACCGTCATGTCCATGATGGACAAGCTCAAGCAGATGCTCAAGGGACACGAGGCGCAGGCCGGCCAGGGTGTCGACAAGGCCGGTGACGCCTTCGACCAGCGGACCGGGAACAAGTACCGCGGCCAGACCGACATGGCACAGGAACAGCTCAAGCGGCGCATCGGGCCGGAAGACCCGCCGCCGCCCTCCGCCTAGCGGGGCTCCGCCCCCACGGTGAACGAACGTCCACCCGCGCCGATGCGTCCCACGGTGCGGGTGTGGCGGCGTGGGACGCGCGATGATGGCCGGCATGACGAGTTGGCTGACGCGCCACGCCACGCTGATCGTGGTGTGCTCAGCGGTCGCGCACCTGACGGTCGCCTTCTGCGCGGCGGACATGTTCGACCTCCGGGTGTACCGGGAGGGGGCGCCCGGCGTCCTGACCGGCCATCTCTACGACTTCCGGCTGGTCCGCGCCGACCCGGGGGCCCCGCCGCTCCCCTTCACCTACCCGCCTTTCGCCGCCCTGGTGTTCCTGCCCCTGGCGTACGTGCCGTGGTGGCTGACGCAGGTGGTGTGGCAACTGCTGTCGCTGGCCGCCGCGATGTACCTCGTCCGCGGTTCGTTCGCACTGGCGCGTCCGGGCACGGCGGTCGAGCCGGCCCGTGTCTTCCTGTGGACGGCCGCCGTCCTGTGGCTGGAGCCCGTGTCCCACGGGCTCGCGCTCGGCCAGGTCAGCCTGCCGCTCGCCGCGCTGTCAATGGCCGCCGCGCTCCGGCCGAACCCCCTCGCGGCGGGCGCGGGAATCGGCATCGCTGCCGGGATCAAGCTGACGCCGGCGGGCGGCGTCGTGTACCTGCTGGCGGCGGGTCGGCGCCGGGCGGCCGTGTGCGCGGCCTTCGCCTTCGCGTCGACGGTCGCCTTGGCCGCGCTCGTGGCCCCGGTGGAGTCCTGGCGGTACTGGCGCCACCTGCTCGGCGACAGCGGACGCATCGGGCCGATGGCCTCGGTGGAGAACCAGTCGCTGCGGGGCTGCGCGGCCCGGCTCCTCGGACATGACGGCGGCGTCGCGGGCCTGTGGTGGCCGGGGGCCGTACTCCTCGCGGCCGCCGCTACGGGGCTCGCGCTCCGGGCCGCGGTACTGCGCGGTGACCGGCTGGCCATGCTGCTGGCCGCGCAGTTCTTCGTCCTGCTGGCGAGCCCGATCTCGTGGAGTCATCACTGGGTGTGGGCGGTTCCCGCGTTGATCTGGTTGCGGTACGGCGCCCCGCGCGGGCGGCGCCTCGGTGGGGCGGCCGTCGCCATGTGGGTGCTGGCGGCCGGCACCTGGATCGTCCCGGCGCTCCACGCGCTGGCCCCGGCCGGCCGGCCGGTGTCCTGGCCCGTCGGGGTGGCCGCCTGCGCGTACCCGCTCGCGGCGGGCCTCACCTTGGCGGTCGTGGCGTCCGGCCGGCCGACCGTCGCCCCGGTCCGGCCACCGGATCCGGCCAAGGTGGCGGCCCGTAGCGCGTCCTGACCGTTGACCGAGGCGCCGTCAGGCTTGACCGGTCTCGAAGCGGGTCACCTTGCCGCCGTCCACGGTGAACCGCCACGCGGTGCGCATGCTGCCCCAGGTGTCGTTCCGGAAGTCCGCCACCAGGCCGAGGCCGTCGTCGGTCTGGGTTTCGACGTCCATGTGGCCGCCCGAGGCGAAGATCTCGCGCTCCGTCCAAGCGGTGAGATCACGGTCGCTGCCGTCATCCGACATGGTGGCGCCCGGCGTGAGGGACGCGTTGAACGCCTGCCGGTCGCCGGCGTTCAGCGCGGCGACGAAGGCGCGTACCGTCGGATCGGTCAACTGCTCGATGGGGATGGCCATTGCTGTTCTCCCTCGTTGACGGGACTGTCGGGACTGTCGGGTGGACACCGTTTCCCCCATTTGACCCCGAGCAGCCGTGCGCCGCGGGCGCGCGCGGCGCGTGTCGTAGCTCCGACCGGACGCGCGGCGTCGCCCGCACTGGCTACGCTCTTGACGTGAGCAGCGCAAAGTTGAGCCGCCGGCGGGTGGTGGGGGCCGGGCTCGGCGCCCTGTCGTCGGCCGTGGCGGGGGTCTCGGCCGGATGCACCGCGCGATCCGGTCCGCCCCGCAGGCTGCTGCTGGCGACGGGGCCGGAAGGAGGCCCGTACAACGCGTTCGGCGCCGCGCTCGCGCGGGCCGTCGCCGCGAGCGGCAGTCGCCTGCGAATCGTTCCCGTGAGCACCGCGGCCAGCGTGGACAACCTGCGCGAGCTGGACGCCGGCGCCGTCGACCTGGCCCTGGCGATGGCGGACGTGGCCGAGGACGCGGCGCTGGGGCGCGAGCCGTTCACCCGCCGCGCCGCGGCGACGGCGCTGGCGCGGGTCTACGTGAACTACACGCACCTGCTCGTCCCGGCGGACGGGCCCGTGCGGTCGCTGCGGGACCTGGCCGGGCGTCCGGTCGCGGCGGGCGCGGCGGGTTCGGGCGTACAGGTGGTGGCGGGGCGGGTGCTGCGCGAGGCCGGGCTGGGAGAGGGCCCCTCCCCCGCCCGCGAGCGACAACTGGGCCTGGCCGAGTCGGCGCGGGCGCTGCGCGAGGGCGCCGTCGACGCGCTGTTCTGGTCGGGAGGCGTGCCCACCCCGGCGCTGTCGACGCTCTCCCGCGAGGTGCCGCTGCGGTTCCTGCCGCTGGACGGGTACGTGGGTCCGCTGCGGGAGCGCTACGGGCCCGTCTACACGGCCGTCACCCTTCCGAGCGGGGCGTACGGGCTCGCGGAGCCCGTGGGCACCCTCGGGGTCGCCAACTACCTGCTCGCACGTGGGGAGGTACCGGAGGCCGCGGCGCGCGAACTGCTGACGGTCGTGTTCGACCGGTGGAGCGACCTGCTGCGGGAGGTGACGGCCGGGGCGCGACTGGAGCCCCGGTTCGCGATCTCCACCGGCCGCGTACCGCTTCACCCGGGCGCGGTCGCCTACTACCGGTCCGTGTACGGCTGAGGGGTCTGCGAGGACGGGAGCCGCAGTTCGAAGACCAGCCCCCGCGGCGTGTTGCGGCGGGCTTCGAGGCGGCCGCCGCTGACGCGGGCGATCTCGTCGGCGATGGCCAGCCCCAGTCCGCTGCCGGGGACGTTCTGGTGCTCCGGCGCGCGCCCGAAGCGCCGTAGCAGCACATCGAGTCGGTCGTCCGGGACTCCCGGGCCGTCGTCCGTGATGCGGACGACGACCTGGCCCCCGGTCGCGTCCCGCGCGGCACACACGACGACGCGACCGCCGGGCGGGACGAACTTGACGGCGTTGTCGAGGAGGGCGTCCAGGACGCGGCCCGCCGCGTCGGGGAGGGCGGTGGCCCACAGGTCCGCGGGGAGGCGGGAGACCGTCAGCTCCAGTTCGGCGGCCCCGAACACCGGGGTCCAAGCCGTCACCCGCTCCCGTACCGCCCGCGACACGTCCTGGTCGACCGGCTCCGTGATGCGCGACTCCACCCGGGCCATCGCCAGCAGGCCGTCAAGCAGTTCCTCCAGTCGTTCCGCCTCGTCGAGCGCGCGGGCGTGCTCCTCTCGGCCGGGGCCGGGAGCGAGGTGCGGCTCGACGTTCTCCAACCGGAGGACGAGGGTGGCCAGCGGGTTGCGCAGTTGGTGGGAGGCGTCGGCGACGAAGTCGCGCTGGCGGCCGATGGCGTCGGCCATGGCCTGCGCCATCGTGTTGAAGTGCTGTCTCAGCCGACGCAGTTCGGGCGGTCCGGTGTAGGAGACGGCCCGCGCATGGAGGCGACCGGCGGTCAGTCCTTCCACCGCCCGGTCGAGGTCGAGGACCGGGCGCATCAGCCAGCGCGCGGTCCCCGCCGCGACGAGGCCGGCCGCGGCGAAGGCCGCGAGCGCCCCGGCTGCGATCAGCGACCAGCGGACCGTCACGTCGCGGCGGGCCGTCGTCGTGGGCACGGACATCAGGACCGCCCCGCTGACCCGCTCGTCACGGCCCACCGGCTCGGCGACGACGACGCTCCTCGGACCCCACGGGCGAAGGGTGGGCAGCCCGTCGGTGGAGCGGCCGGTGAGCGCCCGGCGCCGGGCGTCCGCCGTCCCGGTGGAGGAGAGCGGGGAGGCGGGGCCGGCCTGGGCGAGCGTGCGTCCGGTCGTGTCGACGACGATCACCTCCGCGCCGTACAGTTCGGCGTACCGGCTGATCTCGGCGGTCAGTTCCGACCGGTCGGCGCCGGTGCGCATCCGGTCCGCGAGATCGGCGAACCGCACCGCTTCCGAACGACGTTGCAGCAGCAGGTGCTCCGTCCGGCCGCGGGCGTACGCCTCGGCCAGCGGCAGGCAGAGCAGCAGCGCGGCGGCGCCCATGAGCACCGTCAGCACGGTGAGGAGCCGGCGCCTCACCGGCTTCCCTCGTCTTCGTCGCCCACGGCGGGGCACCCGAGTTGGTAGCCGAACCCGCGGACGGTGCGCACCAGCCCGGGGCGGCGCGTCTTGGCTCGGATGCCGGCCACGTGGACGTCCAGGGACCGTGAGGCGCCGAGGAAGGCGTCACCCCAGATCCGGTCCAGGATCTCCTCCCGGGAGTGCACTTCGTCCGGGCGGCCGGCCAGGAAAGCAAGGACGTCGAACTCCCGGCGGGTCAGACGGACTTCGAGGCCGGCCACGGTGACCGTGCGGCCCGCGAGGTCGACCTGGACGTCTCCGCTGCGCACCGACCGGCCGCCGGTGCCGGAAGGGCCCGCGGTACTCCGCTCCGCCGAACGCCCGGACGGGGCGCCGGTCCTGCGGCGGACGGTGTCGATGCGGGCGATCAACTCGGCCATCCGGAACGGCTTGACGACGTAGTCGTCGGCCCCGGCCCGCAGGCCCTGCACGACGTCGCGCTCCTCGCAGCGCGCGGTCACCACGATCAGTGGCGCGTCACAGACGGTCCGCAGCCGACGCAGCAGTTCCAGGCCGTCCAGGTCCGGCAGGCCCAGATCGAGGAGGACGAAGTCGGCTTCGTGGACGTGTCGCAGGGCGTCCAGGGCGCGGCCGACCCGGCGGACCGTGTGTCCGCGCTGGACGAGCGCGGTGGCGAGGGCCTGGGCCATGCGGTCGTCGTCCTCGACGAGAAGGGCGTGCATCGGCGGCTTCCTCGGATCGCGCGCGGACCGGTGGTCGGGCCCCCGCCCGACCGGTCGGCCCGGTGCGGCAGCTTACGCGAGCCGCCGCACCGGCCGTCGGCGTGGCTCAGCGAGCCCTCTCGCGAGCGCCGGCGGGCCGCCCCTCGTGGTCGGCGCGGCCGTCATCCCGGCTGCCGTCGCCCAGGCCGCCGTCCGCGTCGGCCGCCGCCTCCGCGCGGCTGAGCGCGGCGTCGCGGGTGTCCGGCATCAGGACGTATGTCACCAGGGAGACGAGCGCACAGCCGGAGACGTACCAGAAGAACGTCTTCTCGTGGCCGCTGTCCTTGAACCACAGCGCCACGTACTCGGCCGTACCGCCGAAGAGGGCGTTGGCGACGGCGTACGGCAGCGCCACGCCCAGGGCTCGGACCCGGGTCGGGAACAGCTCCGCCTTCACGGCCGCGTTGATGGAGGTGTAGCCGGTGACGATCACGAGGGCGAGCAGGGACAGCCCCAGCGCCGACCAGTACGAGGTCGCCGATCCGAGGGCGGTCATGATCGGGTACGTGCCGACGGTGCAGCCCACCGCGAAGGTGATCAGCAGGGGCCGGCGGCCGATCCGGTCGGACAGCATCCCGGCGAAGGGCTGGAGCACGGCGAAGAGGGCCAGGGCCGTGAAACTGACCAGGGTGGCGGTCGTCTTCGCCATGCCCGCGCTGCCGACGAGGTACTTGGTGAGGTAGGTGGTGTACGTGTAGTAGGCCACGGTTCCGCCGAGCGTGAGCGCCATGACCAGGGCGGCTTGCCGCCGGTACTGCCACAGCGCCTTGAGCGAGCCGCGCGCGCTGTCGTCGTGCGCCTCGGCGCCGGACGACTCCTCCCGGAACGCGTCGGTCTCCTGCAGCCTGCGCCGCAGCCAGAAGACGACCACGGCGAACAGGGCCCCGAAGACGAACGGTACGCGCCAGCCCCAGTCCTTCAGTTCGGCCGCGGTGAGCGTGTGCTGGAGGGTGATGAGGATGCCGAGTCCGAGGAGTTGACCGCAGGTCATCGACACGTACTGGAAGGAAGAGCCGAGACCGCGCCGGTTGCGGGCGGACGCCTCGGTGAGGTACGTGGCGCTGGCCGCGTACTCCCCTCCGATGCTCATCCCCTGGAGCAGGCGCGCGAGCAGCAGTACGAGGGCACCCGCGTAGCCGGCCTGGCCGTAGGTCGGGGCGACGGCAATGAGGAGGGCCGCCCCCGACATCATGGCGACGGTCAGCGTGAGCGCGCTCTTGCGGCCGTGCCGGTCGGCGGCGCGGCCGAGGATCCAGCCGCCGACCGGGCGCATCAGGAAGCCGACGGCGAAGATCCCGGCCGTGTTCATCAGCTGGGTCGTCGGGTTGTCGCCGGGGAAGAACGAGTCGGCGAAGTAGATGGCGAAGCTGGCGTAGACGAACCAGTCGTACCACTCCACGAGGTTGCCGAGGGAACCACCCACGAGGGCGAGACGGCGCTTCTTTCGGACCTCCCCGGGCGACGCCGGGGGCAGGACTGCGAACGAGGACATGGCGGCTCCGGGCGGAAGTCCCCGAGGGGAGAGGGGAAGGACGAAGGACGGAGGACCCCAACGGTGGGGAAGTGCCCAGAGCATGCGTCGCCCCGCGCACCGGGACAAGGAGCGGCGCCCAGATCTAACGTCCCGCTAAGAAAGCCGCCGAACCGCCGTACCGCCAACGGCCGGACCGCTGAAGACCTGGGGCCGCAGTCCGGGCCGACATCGAGGTACGTACACTCGCCCGATGACCGAGATGCGGTGCACTTTCTGCGGCGCCGGCGCCATCGAACCCGGATTCGTCGAGGACGCCGGGCAGGGCGCCCCGGGGTATGCCCGCTGGATCGCGGGGCCCCTGGAACGCGGCTTGTTCGGTTGGCCGAAGCGGTCGGGCCGCGCCCGCCGCCGGATCGACGCCTGGCGTTGCCCACAGTGCGGGCACCTGGAGCTGTTCGCCACGGCCTTCGACTGACCCCTCGGCAGCCCGGGGCCGGCATGTGCTGCCGGAGGATCAGAGGATCAGAGGACCCCTGCGCCCACCGGGCGCCGCCGACGTATCGCCCACACGCTCGGGGCGAGCAGCAGGACGAGGGTGGCCAGTGTCATCACGGCGGCGCCGGCGACGAGAACGGAGGTCGGCCCCAGGGTGGACGCGGTGGTGCCCACGGCGAGGTACCCGAGCGGCACCGCCATGAGTTCACCGGTCGAGCCGAGTGAATTGACCCGGCCCAGCACCTCCGAAGGCAGCTGCTCCTGTAGGACGGTGTGCCAGCAGACGATGGCGATGTCCAGGCCGATGCCCGCCAGTGCCGCGCCCGCCGCCACGACCACGAGCGGGGCCCCGACGGCCAGCGCGAGCAACGGAAGCGCGCACGGCAGGTTCGCGCAGACGCACACGACCATGATCCGGGAGGGTTTCCACCTGAGGGAGACAAACCCCCCGGCGAACAGACCCAAGGCGAAGGCGCCCTGCACCGTTCCCCAGGCGGCCGCGCCCAGATGCCGGTCCTGCGTCACGACAGGCCCCAAGAGCTGGTACCCGCCGAGCCACAGCGCGACGACGACCGTCCCGGAGGCGACGTACGACCAGAGCCAGAACCGGCCCGAGAAGGCCGCCCATCCCTCCTTGAAGTCCCGTAGAACCGATGATGTCCGCTTTTCCCGTACGGAAATGCCGATGCGACCGACAAGGGCGGCGGCGATGGCAAAACTGGCGGCGTCCCAGGCGAGCGTCCATTCCGACCCGACAAGGGCGACCAGTACACCGCCGAGCGCCGGCGCGACGATTTTGACCGCGTTGACGGGAAGACGCATGAGGGCATTCGCCTCCTGTATCTCTCCCGCTTCGACGAGGTGGGGAAGAAGACTGTTCATCGCCGGTTGCGCGAGCGCCGAGGCGCCGCCGGCGAGGACGGCGAAGGCCGCGACGCGTGTGACGTCCGCCGTCCCCGACGCCACGAGCAGGGCGACTCCCGCCTGCGTACACGCCGATACGAGGTTCCCGGACACGATGACGCGCCGCCGCGACAGCCGGTCGGCGACCACCCCTCCCACGAGCAGCATGACCACCTGTGGAACGGTATTGCACGCCAGGACGATTGCGAGCGAATTCGGACGGTCGTCGAAACCGAGCACCGCGAAGGCCAAGGCGACCGGCGCCATCGCCGAGCCGCTCATAGAGATGATCCGGGCCAGGACAAACAAACGGAACGGCTTGTGCCGCATTATCGAGAGGGAAGATCGAAAAGCCACCCGGCGCACAGTACTACCCGCCCCGCGCGCCGCCCTCCGGAGGTGAGGCGAGCGGATGTGCCATCGTGGACGGCACCGACCGTCCTCGGAGGCTGAACGACCGTGACCGTGATCGCCTGGCTCGTCGAAGGCACCTGGGCCGCCTGCACCGAGGCCGCCCGCCGGTTCGCACCGGCGGGCGCGGACATCGTGCTGCTGCACGTGACCACCCCCGACGTGGGCGACGTCGGCCACGGGGCGTTCGCCGGGCTCCTCGGTCGGGCCCGGGTCGAACGCGATCCCGGCACGGCGATGGAGCACCTGGCGTCCGCCGCCGCCGACCGCGTCCTCACCGCCGCGGGCGAACTCCTCGGCAGGCCCTGCACACCGGTCAAACGTGCCGGTCGCCCCGAGACGGAGGTCGTGGCCGCCGCGGCGGGGGCCGACCTGCTGATCCTCGCCCGCGACGGCGACCACACCCGCCTTGGCCCGCGCAGCCTCGGCCCCGCCACCCGCTTCGTCGTCGATCACGCCCCCTGCCCCGTGCTGCTGGTGTGGCCCGACGCGGACTCGCCCGGCGCGGGGCACGCTCAGCGCAGGGGACGCCCGTAGCGGAGCTCGGTGAGGGTGACGCCGTCGTAGACGTCGTCCTGCGTCCCGCCGTCCGGCCGGTAATCGGCGCGTTCGTAGAAGCGTCGGGCCTGCCGGTTGTCACCCAGCACCCACAGGGACACGGCCTGGAACCCCCGCTCCCCCATGCGCGCGTGGACCTCGCCGAGCAGTGCGCGGCCGACTCCCCGCCCGATGCGGTCGGGGCGGACGTAGCAGGCGTAGACCTCGCCCGTCGGCCGCCCGCCGGGCACCGACCCCCGGTACGGACCGCAGCTGATCCAACCCACGAGCTCTCCCCCGGCGTCGAGGGCGACCAGTTCCGTCGACTGCCGGAGCGGGTGCGCGAACCACGTCCGTCGCCCTTGCGCGTCGCCCTCGACCGTCATCGCGTCGAGATACGTCCCGGGCACGATCCCGGCGTACGCGGACTGCCAGCCCCGCACGCGGATCGCCGAGACGGCGTCGACGTCGGCTTCTTCCATCTCCCGTATCCGCACCATCCGGCCACCTTAGATCCAGGGGGCGCTCCCACCTCCTCGCATTTACGCGCCCGCTCACCGCCCCGGCTCGACCGCCTCACCAGGTTGACGTGCCGGTCGGCCGGATCCGTTCGCGGGCCGGACGCCGCACGGCGATCGCGGCCGGCGGGCGGGGGCGAGGTCGGGCGTGCCCGCGCGATCGGGTGACACACCGCCACATCGGTGGCTCTGCCGCGTTAACAGGACGACTTCCCTGTCAGGGCCCGTTTCCGCTCAAGCTAAGGAATGCTCGAGAATGCTGAAGAACATGATGATCACCGTCGCTGCCACCGCCGCCGCGATCGGCGCGGGTGCTGCCGTGGCCGCCCCGGCCATGGCCATCGGCAACGACAACGGGATCAACACCCTCAACGGCAACGGCGCCTCGCAGATCTACGGCAACCAGAAGACCGATGGTGTGATGAGCCCGCAGCTGAGCCTGGTCCAGGGCACCCTCAACAAGCCCTGCATCGGCCTGCCGGCCAAGGTCAACGTCCAGTCGCTGGTCGCCCTGGTCAACGTCGGCGTCCAGGACATCAACGTCCTGTCCAACCCGCAGAACCAGCAGTGCACCGA